>NZ_JAIQVD010000002.1:0-307131 GCF_035064545.1 Bacillus sp. ILBB4
CGTTTACATACTCTCCCCATAGTGTCCCTATTTCAGAAGATGTGAGTTTTAACTTATTCTTATCCACATTATCACCTATTAGATAATATTAACTATTTTAGTAATAAATAAGAATTTTCCCTTAATAAAAAGGGGGTTTTAGCATATCATTTCCGATAATTTTGATTATGTAAAATAAAAAACCAACTAGAAATCTATTCAGTTCTAATTGGGTTTTTATTTTATAAGCAATCTTCAAATGAGATGAAATATTAAATTTCATTATGAAACTTACCTTAATGATTAACTAGCCATTTTTAGACCAATCACTCCTATTAAAATAAAACAAAGAGATATAAGTTGATAAATCCCTAATTTTTCTTTAAACCAAAAGATGCCTGTTAAAGTAATTCCTACACTTCCAACACCTGTCCATACTCCATAAGCGACTCCAGCAGGAAGTATGCGCATAGCATTAGATAAACAATAAAAAGAAAAAGCAAAACCAATGACCATAACGAACAATGGCCCCTTCTTTTTAAGACCATCCATATACTTCATTGCAACTGTAGCAATAACTTCTTCAATACCAGCTAATATTAATAATGCCCAGGCCATCATTGTTCACCCCTGCTCTCGTGTTCGTTAGTAAATGTTTTCATTCCGACAATTCCTGTTAGTAAAATTAATAAAAAGATAATTTGTGTAATAGAGAAAGGCTCACCTAAGTAGACCCCAATAAGATAAGTTCCTGCCGTTCCGATGCCTACAAATACAGTATAGGCTGCAGCAACTGGGATCTTTTTATATGAATAAATTAGTAGAATAAAGCTTACTAAAATTAAAATAAAGGTGATAATCCATTCTAAAAGGGTATCGGCATACTTAAGACCTGAAGCCCACAAAACTTCTAAAATCCCAGCAATGACGACCAATAACCATTTCATTTTACTCACTCCTTAAAAATGACTGACTGTCATTCATTATATTCTAACTTCAAGAAACTGTCAAAAGGAAAGTGATTACACCATTTCACCGTTCTTCAGTAGTTTGAATGATAATTAAAATTTAAAATAAATTAAAAACGTCAAGATAAAAAAGAACCCTTGTCACAAGGGTTCTTTTTTATGGTTGGTTCCTAGAGATCACATTATGGTAACTAGAATTGAACGCCTTATATATTTAAAATAAACGTATCTAAGCATTTTGAAAGGAGTTATTTATTTAATGAATCTTCCTAATGGAGTAACGGGTTTTTATAGTTCAATAGATAATAAACCGAATGAAATAGATGAGAACCATTTTAAAAGTATATGCTTCGATTTGATCAGAAGAAATCAAGGGAAGATATTAAAGATTTATGAGGCAAATTTAACAAGTAATTTTTCAAAGGTAAAAGTAAATGTTTTTAATCGAGAGATATATGTGTTACTCAATGCATATTATCCTTTTCTCGCTCTTGCTTCTACTGTTGAATTTCAACATATTAATTTTATTGATGATCCTGTGTTATCAAAGGGTTTTATGCCATTCTATAAAGTTCTAAGTAAAGAAGAACTTAATGAACCTTTAGATATAAGAAACAGCAAAGGAAAAGTAAGCTTAGAAAATAAGAATAACCTGAACAGCAGTGAGTTAGAACAAATCTTTTATTGGAAACCAAATACTGTTGGAGAAGTTATGTTCAACTTTTGGGATTGATCTTATGAAATAAGCTTCTTTTACTACAAAATTATTTCCGATAATCCGTTTTATGTTAACTAAAAATATATAGTATTTACATTTTAAGAAGAAAAAAGCAACTGTCCTATATCAGTGGCTTTTTTTGCAATGAATGCATGTCGTCAACTCGAAAACAGAATGAAAATTTCCAAATAGACACTTCCCAGCGTCCCAAATAGTTTGCTCAAGACATTGAATTTTATAAATAAAATTATACTTCTAGGAGAAGTTAAGGAGAAAAACAAATGTTTATAAAATAAGTTTTAAGACTAGAGCTTTTAAATTATATATAGTACTATTGGTGTTTCTGAAAAAACTCATGATAAAGTGAGGAAGTAGAAAGTGGGGTCGAAATATCTATGCACTTCCCTCTTAAGGAACCAGTTCTTATATTTGGTTTTGCTGTATTAATTTTTTTATTGTTCCCTATACTCATGGGGAAATTAAGAATACCTGCTATTATTGGTCCCATTATTGCAGGTATTATCGTTGGACCAAATGGGCTAGAAATATTAGAACGAGATTCGACTATTCAATTGCTTGGAACAGTTGGATTGCTGTTTATCATGTTCATAGCAGGGCTTGAGTTGGATCTTGATGGTTTCAAAAAATACCGAAATCGCAGCATTTTGTTTGGAATGCTCTCGTTTTTAATTCCATTAGTTCTTGGAGTGCTCATAGGGTTATGGCTTCATCTCAGCATGCTTTCAGCCATTCTATTCGGTAGTATTTTCTCTACCCATACCCTTTTAGGATATCCTGCCATTAGCCGGCTAGGCGTGGCGAAAAACCAAGCTGTTACCACAGCAGTTGGCGGTACATTATTAACCGATAGCTTGGCATTACTTTTTCTTGCCGTCATAACAGGGGCGTCTGAAGGTCATTTAACAGTTGGATTTTTTGTATACTTGATTGTTGCAACGGCTCTTTTTGCGGTAGTTGTTCTATTCTTAACTCCTTACCTGACAAAGTGGTTCTTTAAACGTTCTAATAATGAAGGAACAACAGAATTTAATTTTGTTCTAGCCATTTTATTTGTTGCAGGAGCAATCTCTTTATTTGTTGGATTAGAACCAATTATCGGCGCATTCTTGGCTGGCCTGGCTTTAAATCGGTACATTTATGACCATGGTCCGTTAATGAATCGAATTCGTTTTACGGCAAATGCCTTATTTATTCCATTTTTCTTGTTATCTGTAGGTATGTTGATGGATCTTGGCGTTCTTATATCCAGTCCCAAAACATTGTTAACCATCGCATTAATTACCATTGTAGCAATTGGAAGCAAACTACTTGCCAGTTGGGTTACCAGTAAAGTGTATGGTTATTCCAAGACTGAACGTAACGTTATATTTGGTCTTTCCACTACTCATGCAGCAGCAACACTAGCCATCACACTTGTTGGATATGAATTTGGATTATTTGACCAACAGATCATCAATGCTGTAATTATTGTTATATTAGTTACGTGTATTCTTGGCCCTTACTTGTGTGAAAAATATGGAAGAAAACTAGCTGTTGCACAAGATAAAGAATCACTGGATGATACACTTCCAGAACGTATATTAATAACCATTACGAATTCAGACACAATAGAATCTTTACTTGATTTAGGATTTGTTCTTAAGAAGGCGAAAAAGACAGAAGAACCGATTTATCCCCTAACAGTTATTCAAAAGGATTTAAAGCAAGCGGATCTTGAAGTAGCACAAGCTGAAAGAATGCTTGGACACGCTCTCACGTATGCATCAGGAGCAGATGTTCCCGTTAGGTTATTGACACGCGTAGATCATAATATTGGATGGGGTATTGAACGTGCTGCTACAGAAGAACGAATCACAACAATTATCGTAGGATGGGATGGTTTAGTGAAAGAAAGCCAAAAGGTCTTTGGTAGAGTTATTGATAATTTCCTTGAACATACCTATCAACGCTCACTCATTACAACAATTAAGCATCCGTTGAATACGATGGAACGAGTGATTCTTATTCTGCCAAATAATATCGTACACAAGCCAGGATTTGAAGATTCAATTGCAATTATTAAAGGTATTGTATCCCAACTCAATGCGACAATTCAAGGTCTTGTCATTCGTGATGACTTAGAAGCTTATAGAAAAGCTTCGGAACAGGTACACCCTAATGTCGAAGTCGAGTTCCAATCCATTGATTGCTGGAATTCCGTTTACAAAAATGGTTTGAATGATATTAAGTCAACTGATCTTGTGATTTTATTAAGTGCTAGAAAAGGTACTGTGGCATGGCACCCGGAATTAGAAACATTACCTAAAAAGCTAGCTTCGATGAATCTTGAAAACTTCATCGTGTTCTACCCAACAGAAATGAAGGAAACAGATATTCGAGGCTCACGTGGTACAGAAATTCCCAAAGAATTACTTCTTAAAAGTGATTATGAAAGCTAATGATGTTTTATATGCCACAGTGTGGTCTAATATATCATTAAAAAAATTTAATTGGCTAAAAAATAAAACCCTTGTCACATCTATATTTGTGGCGAGGGTTTTATTTGCATCACATGTAATCTTACACCTTTTAATTAATAAAAAAGTTCATTGATTTGCAATAGGTTGTTACGACATACGAGTCTTTATTTAGCAAATAGATAAAGACTTATTAATTTTATATTCCTTTTGGTTATCTAAAATCGGTTTTATGTTAACTAAAGTTGTAGATGATATTCACTTCAAAAGTAAAAAAACTCTCTATTTCCGTAGAGAGTTTTTTTACTACAAGAATTATCTATCATATAGGTTGACGTGTTGGAGCATCTTGGACAATTTGTTCAAGAATCAAATTTGTAATCCTCTCTAATAAGATCTGTATTTTTAAATGGAGAATCAACAACAAGCATTATTTACAGGTAGCTTTTCATTTGGCCCAACGCTATCCTCACCCTTATGAACCTCACTATCAGATTTCGTGTAAAAGAATTCCCATTCATTCCCGTCAGGATCTGTTACCCAAAACTTATCTTGTACAGCATAGCAGCAAGTTGTATCCATTTCTTGACGGGCAAAGAAGTCTTCTTTTTCTAATCGTGATTTATGGGAATGGATTTCTTGGGGAGTTTCTACTTGGAAGCCGAAATGATTCACTTGATTACCCTTTACTTCGTCCTGTACATTTAAAGTGAAATTTAATCTTGGCTCATCTAATAAGAATTTAGCATAATCTACTTTCGTTTTCACAGGATGAACGCCAAATACCTTTTGATAAAACTCAATGGACGCCTCTAGATTTGTTACATTAATTCCTACGTGAACATATTTCATTTACACTTCCTCCTTTGTATGATAAACAATATTATTTTGAATGTATTAAATTACGAGCATGAGCCGCTTTTCCTTGTATCTTTTCTAAACAAGCAGCAAAGCTCCTCAGATAACAGGTGATTCACCTCTTTATCATTTAAATCATAATAACTCCATGTCCCTTTTGTTTCTTTTGTGATGAGGTTTGCTTCTAATAAAATCTTTAAATGGTAAGAAAGTTTAGATTGAGACATCCCAAAGAATTCAGTTAGATCACATACGCATGTCTGTCCTCGCTGACAGAGCTCATACATAATTTCTAATCTCTTTTGATCAGCAAGAGCTTTAAATTTTTGTTCGTACTGTTTAAATGGGTGCTTTTCTTCATTAACTTTTTCCATTGTCATTCCCCTTCATCAATTTTTTTTGATTTAAAGTTCAAAGCTTTCGGCAGCTTTTTTAAAGTTACTATATGTAGTTTCCCCTCTTAGCATAGGATCTTGATGAAAAAAACGCTGAAAGATTAGGTTTCGTGCTTCCTTATGGTTCATCCCTTGAGTGTTCATAACTAAATGAAAATAGGCTCGAAAGTACGTAACTGATAAGTTTCCAGAGTTGTTGACTCTCATCGCTTTTATCCTCACTTTTATAAATCAATTTTTTTTGATGTATTCATCATATCTGGAAAATTTAGATAAATCAAGGTATTCATCAACTTTTTTTGATTAATATTTAAAATGTATATTTTCGTTGAATATATAATAAAATACTTATATAATTATATTTAAAAATAAGGAGGCGAGTCATAATGGATGTAAAAGCGCAGGTAGAAGTGGAAAAAGCAGTACAGATACTGAAGCTGCTTGGAGATAAGACGAGATTGTCAATGATGAAGCTGCTCCAAAATAACGAGTGCTGTGTTTGTGAGCTAGTTGAAATTTATAAAGCAAGTCAACCGGCTATTAGCCAACACTTACGTAAATTAAGAGATATCGAACTTGTAAAGGAAAGACGAAAAGGACATTGGATCTTCTATTCATTAAATAAAGAAAACAGCTATTATCAATTTGTCCTTAATGTACTTGAATCTTTACCAAGCGAAGATGAACGATTAAAAGAACTAGAAAAGCAAGGATTACGTATTAGTTGTTGCTAATAATAGGAGGTCTGTAAAGTGGTATCAGTTATAGTAGCCTCCCTCATCTTCTTAGGGACATTGATTTTTGTCATTTGGCAGCCGAAGAATTTGTCTATTGGCTGGTCAGCATGCGGAGGCGCATTATTAGCTCTTTTAGCGGGTGTGGTTGATTTCCATGACGTGCTAAATGTAACTCAAATTGTATGGAATGCAACATTAACGTTTATTGCAGTTATTATTATTTCCTTAATTTTAGATGAAATTGGATTTTTTGAGTGGGCAGCTTTACATATGGCACGAGCTGCAGGAGGAAATGGTGTTCGCATGTTTGTGTATGTATCCCTACTTGGAGCTGTAGTAGCCGCATTATTCGCAAATGATGGAGCAGCCTTAATTCTAACACCTATTGTACTTGCCATGGTACGAGCACTAAAATTTGAAGATAAAATGGTCTTTCCTTTTATTATCGCCAGTGGATTCATTGCAGATACAACATCGTTACCTCTTGTAGTAAGTAACTTGGTCAACATTGTATCAGCTGATTTCTTTGGTATTCGCTTTTCTGAATTTGCATCACGTATGATTGTGCCAGATCTGTTCTCACTTTTGGCAAGTATTGTTGTCTTATATTTGTACTTTCGTAAAAGCATTCCTAAGAAATACAACTTAGATGACTTACAGAAACCGGTTGAGGCTATTAAAGATGAAAAAATGTTCCGTTTATCAGGAATCGTTTTATTCATTTTAGTTCTTGGTTACTTTATTGGTGAGTTTTTCGATGTTCCCGTTTCAATTATTGCAGGAATTATTGCAATTTTATTCTTAGGAATAGCGAGAAAGAGTCCCGCTGTTCACACTAAAAAAGTGTTAGCAGGAGCTCCATGGGCAATTGTTTTCTTTTCCATTGGTATGTATGTGGTTGTCTACGGATTACGTAATGTAGGGCTAACTGAAGTATTAGCAAGCCTTATTCAAACAGCGGCTGACCATGGATTGTTTGCAGCAACTATTGGCATGGGATTCATTGCAGCCATTCTTTCATCGATTATGAACAACATGCCAACCGTGATGATTGATGCTTTGGCCATTGATGCAACTTCTGCAACAGGTACAATTAAAGAAGCCTTGATTTATGCAAATGTCATTGGTTCGGACTTAGGACCAAAAATTACACCTATTGGCTCTCTAGCCACTCTCTTATGGCTCCACGTTCTTTCGACAAAAGGAGTTAAGATTTCTTGGGGAACCTATTTTAAAACAGGTATCATCTTAACCATCCCAACATTGTTTATTACGCTTGTTGGTTTATATATTTGGTTATCAATTATTTCTTAACACATTATAAAGGAGATTTTACACATGTCTAAAAAAATACTTTATTTCTTATGTACAGGTAACTCTTGCCGTAGCCAAATGGCTGAAGGATGGGCAAAAAAATATCTAAATAACGATGAATGGGATGTACGCAGTGCAGGATTAGAAGCTCATGGATTAAATCCCAATGCTGTAAAAGCAATGAAAGAAGCTGGTGTTGATATTTCAAATCAAACATCTGATGTCATTGATCCTGAAATTTTAAATAATGCAGATTTGGTCGTTACATTATGTGGCCATGCAGCAGATCACTGCCCAGTAACGCCTCCCCATGTGAAGCGTGAACACTGGGGATTTGATGACCCAGCAAAAGCTGAAGGAACAGAAGAAGAAAAATGGGCGTTTTTCCAGCGTGTACGTGATGAAATCGCTGAACGTATTCAGCGATTTGCTGAAACAGGTAAATAATTAATCAAGAAGCAGTCTATTTGTGTAGACTGCTTTATTTCTTCCTGAAATCTGTTTTATAGTAGACTGGGAATATGAGGAATACGTTATTAGTCTAACCAGATTTGTAGATTCATATACATACAAATTCAAAAATGCAGATTGTAATCGATTCTACTTCTATAAAAAGCGTCACTTATTGTTACTTATTTAATTTAACTTATATAAAAATAAAAGTATAAACTTACTTTTTATAAATATAAGATATTCTTTTAGCTAGTTTGTAGAAAAACTTTCGCCTTTACAATTAGATGCGTTTATTGTATGATTACAAAACAGGAACATCTGTTCGTTGCTAAGGGTTTAGAGATGAATGAAGGAACACCAGAACAAACTAAGACAGTTAAACACAAAATTTTCTCGCACGGAGCAAAAACATTTGAGCCAACTCTTATTATTTATCGAAATACCTTGGCGTTTATTGTAAACGTAATAACAATCGGAGGTTTCAAATTATGAATGATAAAAAAGCAGCACTAGATATGGCTCTAAAACAAATTGAAAAACAATTCGGTACAGGATCAATTATTAAAATGGGAGAAGGCACACATACAAAAGTTGAGGCATCTAGCTCAGGCTCATTAGCTTTAGATATAGCTCTTGGAATTAATGGTTATCCCAAGGGAAGAATTATGGAAGTTTACGGGCCCGAAAGTTCAGGTAAAACAACCGTTTCCTTACACGCAATTGCAGAAGTACAAAAAAATGGAGGTCGAGCTGCCTTTATTGATGCTGAACACGCACTTGATCCGGTTTATGCAAGAAAACTAGGTGTAGATATTGATGAGTTACTGTTATCTCAACCTGATACTGGTGAACAGGCACTTGAAATTGCTGAAGCATTAGTTAGAAGTGGTGCTGTAGATATTATTGTTGTTGACTCAGTAGCAGCATTAGTTCCACAAAAAGAAATTGAAGGAGAAATGGGAGATTCTCACGTAGGTTTACAAGCTCGTTTGATGTCTCAAGCTCTTCGTAAACTATCTGGAGCAATCAATAAGTCTAAAACCATTGCCATCTTCATCAACCAAATCAGGGAGAAAGTAGGCGTTATGTTTGGAAATCCGGAAACAACGCCAGGTGGAAGAGCACTAAAATTCTATTCTTCCGTTCGTCTGGAGGTTCGCCGCGCTGAACAACTTAAACTCGGAAATGACATAGTTGGTAATAAAACAAGAATTAAAGTAGTCAAAAATAAAATGGCACCTCCTTTCCGCATTGCTGAAGTAGATATTATGTATGGAGAAGGTATCTCAAAAGAAGGAGAAATCTTAGATATCGGCTCTGAAGTAGACATTGTTCAAAAGTCTGGATCTTGGTTTTCATATAATGAGGAGCGTTTAGGACAGGGACGAGAAAACGCTAAGATTTTCTTAAAAGAAAACCCTGAAATTAGAGAAGAAATTAGAAAAAGAATTATTGATTTCAAATATAGTGATAATGTTAATAACGATAACGATAGCGAAAAAGAAAACCAATAAAAGCATAAAACACCTTTCCCACGGCTTGAACTGCCCCCCCATTATTAGATAAAAAAACTCTAATGATTGGGGGGTTTTTATGTCAAGACTATTGATTTGTACCTAAATAAACACTACTCATATAGAGAAACAGCATGAATCTTCTTGCAATCCATTGGTATATTTACAACGAACGCACCTTTCTCTTTGTTTCAATGAAATAAAAAGTATAATCAGCAGATAGTGAAGTGAATAATTTTTCGGCCTCAAATAGAATCCCAGCGAGTAACTAAATAAAGAATATCTTCTAAAAAGAAATTCTTATTAAAAAAGCCTAGGTGATATGATAGTAGAACTTTCTATTTCTGCCCCCTTCCATATCCATCGATTCGCTTTATCTCTACTTTTATTTAGGTACACATTATGATTAAGTTGATTATATTTATTTGAGTAATGAAGATTGGCCAGAAGCAAATTAGATTTTACTGAAACCATAACATTATTGTTGATAGTGTTATGAGTTGCATGATATTGCATCAGTAATTGGCCACCATCCATGTTCATCGTATCATTTCCATATAAAATATTATGTTCAATAAGAGTATTTATCGTCCCTCCACGTTTTTTATCATAGCCCCCAATTGAAATTCCTGTAAAACGATTCTTATAAATCATATTCCGTATAACTTGAACATTGCTAGTTTGTTTACCATAGTGTTCACTTGCGATTTCTATTCCTAGATCGTTATGACTTGAAACGTTACGCTCGATAATAACATCTTTTCCTCCGTCTACGTAGATTCCACCAGCGGAGTATTCATATTTGTAAGCAGGGTTTGAATAACTGCTGACGTTGTAAATATGGTTTTCACTAATGAGTCCTTCACGGGCTCGGTCATATTTCTCAATAGGAGCTACTTTTTCAAAGCCAATTACGTCAATCCCAATATTATCAACGTTTCGAATTGTATTGGCATTGACGATAAAATCTTTAACATTCCCATTTAGAGTCAGCGCTTCACTAAAACCTAAGGTCAAGTTTTCAAGTAGGTTTCGCGATATTTTAATGTTTTCTAATGAACGCGGCGCTTTGGATCCATAAAAAGCTATTCCATGAGCGTTTCCATTTTTATGTGCAGTCTTAATATCGAAAATATGATTATTAATAATTCGAAGGTTCTTTCCACTTCCTTCTACTAAAATACCACATGGTGTATTTTGTTCCTTAGAAGTAGAAAAATGACCTATATTCAAACCTTGAATTGTTATGTAGCTCTTATTTTTTATGCTAACTAGCCCTCCATCTGTAGAACGGCTTTTTATTTTTTCTCCACTAATAAGGGGCTTTTCACTTTTATAGTTCCTGAAGATAATAGGCTCTTGTTTAGTACCTGAACGGCTAATAATTAATTGTTCATAGTAGATACCGCCTCTGATGTAAACGGTAGTTCCGGGCTGAGCTACTTCACTTGCCTTTCTTAATGTTCTAAAAGGTTTGCTTTTAGTACCTAGGTTTCTGTCATCCCCTGTAGGAGAAACATAAATTTCATGATGTATTATAGGAGCTGCTGAAGGTTGATTAGCTGCCTCAACCCTTTGGTTTATACAGCATAGTAAAATAAGAAGAATACTAACTGCTTTTTTCATAAGATCCTCCTTAAAGTTAATGAATTTCACTTGCAAGATTTTTAAATTATACTATGGTTCTTTTAATAAGGATGGAAATAATCGCACTATGTCTTATTATTTTTTAAAACTACAACAATTTTTACATTTAAAACAGAAAGTGCTAAAGTAATGCTAGAATGTGGAGGTTTGAGAAATGAATAAGGAACTTAAGTTACGTCCTTTGGAAAGAGAAGATTTAAAATTTGTGCATGAACTCAATAATGATGCAAACATTATGTCTTATTGGTTTGAAGAGCCTTATGAAGCTTTTGTAGAGCTACAGGACTTATATGATAAACATATTCACGATCAAGGTGAGCGTCGTTTCATACTTGAAAAGGACGGGGATATGCTTGGGTTAGTGGAATTAGTCGAAATTGATTATATTCATCGTAGAGCAGAGTTTCAAATTATCATTGACCCTACGCATCAAGGTCATGGTTACGCCATGGTTGCCACAAACCTAGCAATGAATTATGCCTTTTCGGTATTGAATATGCATAAACTTTACTTAATTGTAGACAAGGAAAATGAAAAAGCAATTCATATCTATAAGAAGGTTGGTTTTTCTATTGAAGGCGAGTTAAAAGATGAATTTTTTGTTGATGGAAGCTATCATAACGCTATAAGAATGTGTATGTTTCAAAAAGAATATTTACAAACCAAAAATAAAAACTAAAGTTGAACTAGTATAAGAGTCCTGGTCACTAAAAAAAGAAGAAAGAATGAAATTAGGCTTCTGCTATAGGGGTGAAAAATCCTGGAGGAGAAATGTGCAAACCATTTAAATATGATAACATTGTAAATTATAGAAATCATAAGGATGGTATTATGAGTACATTTAGTCCAACAGGATTGCTATTATTCTTAATAATTATTGGTTTAATAGGATTCCTAGCTTTTAAAGTTGTTAAAAGGTTAAAAAAGAAATAAGTAACAAGAAGGACCTGCTATCAAAACAGTAGGTTTTTTTAATAAGAAGATACATAATACCAGTTTTTATGTACTTTTTTTATTTGTTTAAAATCCCCGTTAAAATCGCTTTTTGAAGGTTTATTATCGTTTGGGTTATATACAAATCCCGAAAAATTGTCTATCATCCCACGGTATGTAAAGAAAAGAATTGATTTAGCCTTTCCTTTTGTTTCTACTACGATGTCGCCCCCACCTTTAGACAATTGAGTATACTCTTTAGATAATTGAATAAGTGATGGACTATTAGGTACATTAGGTTTAATAACACCATTTTCTATTTTAGTTGCAACCTCTTCTCTCTTATCTTGATGGATTCTAAAGTTGAGATCTAAGTTGATTTGATTGAATGGAAAGAAAAACCATAATAAGATAGTAATGAGCTGAATAAAAAACGGCTGCCACTTTCTATTTTTTAAAAGATGAATCAATGTCAATATAGTCATTATGATAAAGAAAGCATATACAAATAACCAAATAGGTAACATTAAAAATTCTGTTATAATATCAATCAGATCCCACTGGAACAATGACACTAAAATAACTAACAAACTACTAATTAACGATAAAAGCAACAATCGATTACGTTTCACACATTTTCCTCTTCCTAAAATAATTCTTTTTTAACCTTAATTATATATTAAAATCCTTATAAAGACGTATATATAATTCATACATAATCTGTTAACATAATCACTCTTTCAGAAAACATCATAAAAAAGAACCCTTGATGAAGGACGGGGGACTGCCAAGGGCCCTTTTTCCGGAGTATGCAGCTTTTTATACATTGTTGACTGATCAACGTTTTCTCAGTAGGTGGATGAGAACCTAATGTATAAGAAGTGCACCTTTTATACATATGTTAATTTTAAAAAATATAGTATTTCCAGGTGAAATTGCCTCTTTTTTTAGTAAACTTTCATAAGATATTCTGATAACACTCAAAATTGAGATGATGATCTATTAACGGATTAATCTGTTAATAGATCAGAAAGCAACCTCACTTTAATACCTGTGAATGAGATTGCTTTCTTTTTTCACGTATTTACTTTTTATTTGCTGTTAGTACATTTTGGAACAAAATACAATTAGAATGCTTTCAGAACTTGGGCATTTGCAACCGATTTTTTTTCTGTTTTTAAGCTGGATATGATATACAAATTTCTATTCTGCATGCTTATAAACATCCGGTCTCAGGCTTTCAAATATTGGGATGTATTTTTGTTGTTCTGTAACTTTCTGTATATGGATTTCCGCAGTTATAATCTCTTCTTGATCTCCCCCCTCTTCTACAATGTTTCCATTTGGATCAATGATCATTGAATGCCCCGCGTATGTGTTGCCAACATGATTTTTATTATTTACATTTCCTACACTGTTACATGCAATGACATAAACACAATTTTCTATAGCTCTTGCCCTCAATAGTGTTCTCCAATGGTTTATATTTCTGGTAGTCCATTGTGCAACGTAGAATATGACTTTTGCACCTTGAGACGTTGGGTAGCGTGTGATTTCTGGAAAACGTAAATCGTAGCATATAATTTGGCTGGCTTTTATATTGTTAATCTCAAAGACATCTGGGACTTCATCTCCCCCTGTTAAATAATGATGTTCATCCAACATCGGCACGAGATGTATCTTATCTTTTTGATAGAGCAGCTTACCCGTTTTTGATACAGCAAAGGCTGTATTATAAATATTTTCATTTCTTTTATTTGAAACTGAACCTGCAATGATATTCACTTGATGGTTGATTGCTAAACGTTGAATAAAGGGAAAAGCTCTCTTTAAATCAATATCTGCTTTTTCTGCTACATTTTTTAAATCATAACCCGTATTCCACATTTCAGGTATCACAACAATCTCAGTATCTATATGAAGCTTTTCTTCAAATAAGGACTCAATGCGGTTTTCGTTTTGCTTAACTTCTCCTTCTATAATCTCCGTTTGAAATAATTGTATTTTCATATTTCTCCCTCTTATTCATATATAAATTTATAAATAGGATATAAATCACAGTTATATTTGACATCTTCGCCATGTGATGAAGAAATAATAGAAGGTTTAATTTCATCTATAATTCGCCCGCTATTAATATTTTCACCCATATCAACTGTAAACTTTCGAATCGGTGGATGTAAGGATTCAGCATTAGAAAAGAATAAGTCTCCAGTTAGCAGCACATTGTCATCTTTATGATGGTATATTACATGTCCTGGTGTATGACCGGGCGTTAAATATACATCTAAAGGTAACTTTTTAATGATGTTGTCACTTAAACTTTCAACTTGATGTTCCACGCCTGTTGTTTCCTTTTCTGCCTTGTTTGGATATGGCTTTTTGCCATTGATAAAAAGCGTTTCAATTTCGTGTGCGTAAATAGGAATATTTAAATTATCTCTTAAATACTTGGCGCCATTAATGTGATCTAAATGGCCATGTGTCAGTAAGATACTTTTGGGGATACCTAAAGATTTTGCTATATTTAACTGAGTATGGGCATAGTCTTTCATTCCGGTATCAATGATATGAACATTCTCACCATCTAGCACGTACCATGTATTGATTTTGACTGGAATTCCCACAATGGTTTTGTAAGTAAGTTTGTAAATATGGCTAGAGATTTGGACAAATTCCAATTGATGCACCTTCTTTTGTTTTATTTGACAATATAAGTTTAGTAAGAAAAAATAGACGTAACAAGAAGGCACAATTTTGTTACTAGCCATTGAGGTGAGAAAATGTCAGACTTTAAAAGTGATCAATACGGTCCTTGTACGTTAACTGTAAAACATGCTTGTCCAATTGAGTTAACGATGCATATTATGGGTGGTAAATGGAAAGGTATTATTTTATCTTTGTTATCAAAATCACCTATGTATTATAATGCAATGCGCCGTGAAATACCGGGTATTACCCAGCGCATCCTTACACTGCAGCTTAGGAATATGGAAAAAAACGGATTGATTGAAAGGGAAGAAACAAACGATAACCCTAAAAGGGTTTTATATTATTTAACAGATCTTGGAGAAAGTTTTGTTCCAATACTAAAATCTTTAGAGAAGTGGGGCAATGCTTATATAAGTCAGCAGGAAGAAGAATTAAAAAAATCTTAACGCTTTAAATAAACTCCTTAACTATATTTTACTTCTTTTTAATGATGCCTTGTTTTTTATAATGTAAGGACTTAATTAAGTGAGTGGTGTCCATGAAACTATACTAACTCCACCTCCTTTAATTAAAACGAAAACTTATTAAATGAGAAGAGCCTTTACCATGACGGTAAAGGCTCTTCATACGCTCTTCCCTGATGGGAATCTCTTGTTATCTTTATCTTTATCTTCATTTTTAATTAAGGTCTATGAAAATCGACTGTTTTTTCGTCATCTCCTGTTCGTTCAAACCATCCTCTGAAAGCCCAGTTATCATAACCTCCATCGCCTTCATTAATAAATGTTCCTTCTTCAAATACCCAGACACCATACGTAATACCATCATAATCTACGGTATCAAAATATTGAACACCTTGTAATTGATCTGAATTATACCCTTGACTCAAATTCATAACTATTACATTATATTGTTGACCTGATTCAAAGAATGCTTTTTCCATTGCTCCCTTAACGAACCCACTTCGATTGTCGGCTGTTTTAGCCGCATCTGCAATCGCTTGTCCTATGGCTACGGGATCAACTGTTACGTCTCCTCCAACTTCTGCAGCTTCTGCGGAGCCTGCAGAACCTCCTAAATTCGGTAGAGCTAATGGCGTCGCTAACACAGCTAAACCTACGGCAGAAGCTACAACAGCTTGTTTCGCTTTTCTCATTTGATCTCCTCCTATTTTTAGGTGATTCTTAGAACATTTACCCTTTATTACCAAATCAAAACAAAAAAGATACTATAATTAAGAATAGGAGATGGATAATTTTATTCTTTTAAAGCTTTTGTTCAACTAAACCTAAGCTTATAAGTTTCTTTCTAAAAGCTCCCTACTTTTTCTGCTATTTCTCTCGGTGAATATGGCATCTCATTTTTGAGCCACCACTCCACTGTGACGCCGTATTGGAAAAAGTTGAGGTAGCTCATTCAACATGATAACCAACTATTATTTAATGGATTTAGTTGCCAGATAACAAGGCATATATTCAGTGATTTTCCCCTTGTGGTGATGATCTTCATAAAGATCTTGTAGGGTGAATCCAGCTTTTAGCTGTCCTCCAATTTGAGTTTCTAAAGAATGACTAAACTGTACACCGCCATTCTTTATAAGTTCTTCATCACTTTCTACCGTGTTTTTAGTTCCATCATAAGGTAATTTATTAACCACTTGTAATGCTTTCTCACCTTCTCCAAATAAATAAAGAGCAGGGTTTGCAAAGCCAGATAGCAGAACGCCACCTTTTTTTAGAACTCTAAAACATTCTTGCCAAACGTGTTCAACATCTTGAATATAGCAGTTTGATACGGGATTAAAAATCATATCGAACGTCTCATCTTCAAAGGGAAATGTCTTACTCATATCGCCTTTAACTAAATCAATAGAATAGCCTTCTCTAGCGGACACCATTTTTTCTAATTCTAATTGTTTATCAGAGTAGTCAAACACTGTAACTTCTGCATGCTGTGCTGCAAAGACTGGGCATTGCTGTCCTCCTCCGCTAGCAAGTCCCAATATTTTTGCTTTTTTAAATGGAATAAACCAGTTATGTGGAACAGGCTTACAAGGTGTTAAGTAAATATCAAAAACACCTTGAGTTGCATCTACAAAGTCTTGATGATTAATAGCTAATGACCATTCTCCTCCAGCTGAAGCCCACTCATCCCACATTTTTGAGTTGATTTTTGTATAATCAGCTTTTTGTGACATAGTTACTCCCCCTTTACCTTTTTTAGTATTTTGTTTAATTTTACCATGTCACTAGAAGAATAATTTAGATGTACAAATTAATTTTTTCTGTTTCAGATAATTAATTTGTACTGGAGAAGTACTTAATAGATATTTTTAAAAATAAAAACACCCTTTTAAAAAATTAAAAGGGTGTTTTTATCTTAAGTATAAAAGCTTGTATATAAACAAGATACGAGTTTTATTTTTAATGACTTGTCTCGAAGCTTTCAGCCATCATTAGGTCATTTTTGTAGGCAGCCATTGCGAGTTCATATCTCACCTTTTGACCCGCTTCTACAAAATCTGCTTCCTTCACAAGTCCTGATAATGAATATTGGTGACCTTTAAAATCTACGTTCAGTTCAGTAATTTGATTGAATTGAAAACTCTCTATAGGAATTCCATTCACATCTTTCAACAAATATTGACCATATTTCTCGTTACATGTTTGTGCTACTTGCTCCATTACTTTGAAGGCATCGTCCGGATTTTGCCTATAGTTGAGAATAAGACTTTCATTTACCCGGCGTCTTCCTCGGGTTCCGTTCTGTAGTTCCGTAATGTTGCTATATGAGACTGTATAGAGGTAACCGTCATACTGACGAATCTTTAAGTAGCGCATGGTGATTTCTTCTATTTTCCCTTGGCGGTTTCCGTTGAGAATAACATAATCTCCGTGATGGATCTGGCGTTCAAACAAGTAAGTCAGTCCCATTATATAATCACGGATAATATGCTGGAGGATTATTGCCAAGGCACTGGCCAACACTACTGAACTAGTGAGTATCTTTCCGAAGTCGAAGAAATGGCTAAGCACATAAATAAAGAAAAAAGCCAGGCCTACTACTCTTGTCACCTGATTAGAAAAATGCATCAGCGTCTCTTCTCGTTTTTCATCTAAGAAGCTCGTTTTGTCAAAGAAAAGCTTAATGAATTTGCGAATAAAATAAACGATAAGTATAATCAGCAGCGCTACCGTTAAAACCTTTACGGGAAACTGCTGGAAGAATTCAGTAAAAACCAACCTATCCACTCCTTATTTCTAACACTATACCAAAAGAATGCACGTAAAAACAAAAATCTTCTATTCTTCATAAACCTTAATGATAATAGCACGGTTTCATCAAAAAAAGAAGCGTAATCTATGCTTCTTGAAGTTGGGTATATTGATGATAATCTCTCAATTAATTGAAATTAAAGGGGTAAGGTGAACTGTAATAGACTAATTTTCTTCGTTTTTCTGTAGACTATTCTTATATATCTTTTGACTTTTGCAGGCTTTCTAATAAAGACATTCCTATATGTTCATCATTATTTCTACCTAGTCTATAATTAGCTAAAACGACGGACGCAACTTTCTTTTCTTTATCAATCCCTAAAAATGAGCTGAAGCATCCTGTTCCACCGCCGTGCAACACTACATTATTGTTTTTCTTTAAAAGCAACCATCCAAGACCCATATCAAACTTCTTTGTTCCATTACCGTGTTTTTTATGACAAAAAGAAAGATATGGTTTATCTTCATACATATTTATTTTTGCGTATTTAAGTAAATCGTCAGCGGTTGAGGATACCGCCCCGGCAGGTGATATAAAATTTTCCTTGTCCCACTGCCAGTTGCCACAATTATTATTTTTGCGGTCATAACCCTGTAGATTATTATTTGAGCTGCCTAAACAAGTATCCTTTAGTCCGAGCTCATTATGAAAAAAGTCATTCATGGTATCCCAATATCCCCTGCCCGATACCATTCCCAACACGTACCCAATAAGTGAGATGCCGAAATTGGAATATTTCCATGAATAATCTACTTCTTTCAATTTATTACTTTCGATTAGCATCTTCATTTTGTTAAAATCCATATGCAGCGGATTATTTTTGTTCAAATCACTTCCGCCAAAAATCAAATCTAAAATTATTTTAAAATATTCCCGTTTATTTAAAGGTAAGCTTCCTGAATATCCAGAAGAGTGAGTAGCAAGGCGAAGCAATGTGGGATAATACGTGTCTTCTTTAATTTCTTTTATGTATTTTTGTATAGAGTCATTTATTAACAGCTTGTTTTCAGATACATACTTTGAGAGCAGCGATACAGTGAAAGTTTTCGTAATAGAACCAATTTCATAATGATATTTTTTTGATGAATCTATTTCACCGCCTTCGTTATAAGTTTTTGTAACAGGATCATTGTCCTTTAAGTAGCCAACGGTTAATTTTAAGTGTTTTTTTCCTTTACAGGTTTTATTAATTAACCGTAATGTTTCATCGCTGATTTCAAACATAATGATTGCGCTCCCTTATCCTTTATTTTTAAAATTTTAAAAGGATTAATCGATATGCTTTAAGTTAGATTAGCCTATCGAGTCTTTTTATATATTCTTTCTCATATTATCAATTGCTTGAACTCTTCGACTTTCAAGCTCCCTTATTACTCTCAACTGTAATTCATTGTGATCATCATCCATTTTGATGTTGCCTTCTTCTTCAAATCCATCATGTTCTTCCCCATCAAAGCTATAGAGTTTCTTTAAAAGCTTCCACATTATTTCCAGCTCTTCAGTTGAGAACTTTTTAAAAAGTTCTTCCAAAAAGAAAATTCCTTTTTCTGAGACAACAAGCAGTGCCACTTTTCCCGCTTTTGTAATTTTTACGTTAACTGCACGCTTGTCTTTACTGCTAGGAACTACGTCAACATAACCCTTCTTTTCCATAATGGTAATTAACTGTTTGACGCTTTGTTTTGTGGTTCCTAATTTTCTAGCGATATTATTCAATGTTGTTTCATCTTCAGGTAAATGAGCAATTGCCACCATCGCCATATGCTGTCTTGATGTTAAAAGTTCAAGAGATTTATCACCTTTTACTTGGATTTTATTTGCCAGAGAAAATAACGTAGCGTAAGTTTGCTGCATTAAGAAAAGCTCTTTATAAATATCCATATTCAGCCTCCATTTTAGACAATATAATGTCTAAAATAAGAGTATTACACTTCGATAATTTAGTCAATATATTGTCTATTTTATTTTAGAAACATTCGGATTATGTGAACAAATAAAAAAGCAAACTCCCTATCACCAGAGGTTGCTTTTTATCTTATTTTAATTTTGACAATTCTAAGGAGACTATTCTGTTACACTAAATTAGGCAAAGAAATAGTGGCCGCTCGTAACCAAAAGTTGTCCTTTATTTATCTAATTAGATAACTAAAAAGGCAATCTAATTTAATATTACTCTAAAAAAATGTAAGAAAACCGATATGAAGTAAAGGAGAAAAAACATGAACCAACACACACAACCTTTAAACCAGATATCAAAACGTGTATTAAGGGATAAAAACCAACAAAAGCAGCAAGTTGATCTTCAGAGTCACTGAAAATCAACTTGCTGTTTTTTTGTATTGTTCATTAATATTTTTAATTATAATCATCATTTATCTATATTTTACTAATAATAAACCGTCTTTTATAGTTAAAATATACACTTCTTGTGTGAAGCTGCGCTTGATAAGAATTCATATTGGAGATGAAATGTATGATAACTATAAATAAAGCCCAAAAGCAGAATCTATTTTCACGAACAAATGCTAAAACATCATCTACTGTTTCTTTATGGACTGGAGGAGTTGCTTTTACTTTTCTTTTTGCTTTACTTGCTTATGGCTTAGCGAAAGTCCCAGGGTTTAATCATATCGGTCCACTAGCCTGTTCAATTATAATGGCAGTCATTTATCGTCAAATTTGGGGGTACCCTGAAAAAATAAGATCTGGAATTGAATTTTCTTCTAAAAAGCTGTTACGCTATGCGATTGTTTTATATGGACTAAAGCTTAATATTGATGTTGTTATTCATCACGGGTTAGGATTGTTACTTCGCGATGTGGGAACGGCTGTATTTGCGATTGTTTTAACGGTTTTTCTAGCCAAATGGATGAAGGCTGATAGTGGTTTATCCCTTCTTTTAGGGATAGGAACAGGAATATGCGGTGCCGCAGCTATTGCGTCTGTTTCTCCGATTGTAAAAGCAAAAGAAGAAGATACAGCTATCGGAGCTGGTGTTATTGCTTTAGTGGGAACCCTATTTGCGATTGGATATACCATTTTAAGACCTTATATACATTTAACAAATATTCAATATGGAATTTGGTCAGGCGTAGGTCTCCATGAAATTGCCCATGTAGCTCTAGCTGCAGCACCGGCTGGACGCGATGCCCTAGCTATTGGACTGTTGGCTAAGTTAGGCAGAGTGCTCTTACTTGTGCCATTAAGCTTTATCTTAATGTACTGGATGAAGCGAACAGGAAAAATTGAAAAGGATACGAAGATTGAATTCCCTTGGTTTTTAATAGGTTTTATAATCATGAGTATTTTTGGGAGTTATGTCGTCGGTAAGTATTTTATAATACCTAAAACGATCATGAATGATATTTCAACTCTAACTACCTTTCTTTTAACAATGGCTATGGTCGGCTTAGGGTTAAATGTAAGTATGAAGGCTCTTCGAACAAAAGCATTAAAGCCGTTGATTGCGATGTTTATTACCTCTATACTCTTATCATTCCTTACATTTTGGACGATGTAAAGATAAGTAAATTAGAATAATTAAGTAACAACTAATACTTCCTATACAACTGTTAATGTGAAAAAAGTTTCTTATTTATCATGTTTTAAATCTCTTCCCAAATTTATGGATTAATTATAGAGAACTCTAAACCTATAACCTAAATACTAATGGTAGTTCCCTCTCTAATAAACAGTTTCACTTAAAAAACAATCTTTATTGCAGTAAGTAGTGCTGTAAGATGCGCTGTATTTGTATATACTAGGGGTTGTACTGCTGAACTTGATGCTCTTAAAAAAACATCAAGCGGATGAAGAGCCAAAGCATCTCCTGCCCCTGGAATACAGTAAAACAGAGACACATTTAGAAAATACATTGACGCCTCTGAATCAGTCATGGTATAAACACAATAGGAGAGTTTAGTGCTTAAAAGCATAAAAGCGATAAAGTTTAAAATAATACTCATATAAATGAATACATAGGAGGAAACAACTACCATGGAACATAATAGCAAAATTATAGACTGTACCATTCGTGACGGAGGTTTAATTAATAATTGGGATTTTAGCGTTGAATTTGTGCAAGACTTATATAACGGCCTAAGCGCAGCCGGCGTTGAATATATGGAGATCGGTTATAAAAATTCACCTAAGCTTCTTCAAGCAACCGAGCCCAATCCATGGAGATTTCTTGACGATAACTTTCTCAAAGAAATTATCCCTGAGAAAAAGTTTACGAAGCTATCTGCCTTAGTAGATATTGGGCGTGTAGATCCAAACGACATCCTGCCGCGTGAACAAAGTATGTTAGATATGATTCGAGTGGCATGCTATATTCGCGAAGTAGATAAAGGCTTAGAGCTTATAAAAATGTTTCACGATTTGGGCTATGAGACTTCACTTAACATTATGGCACTATCTAGCGTACCGGAAAATCAGCTTATTGAAGCATTTGAAATGGTAAAGAAAAGCCCTGTAGATGTTGTATATATCGTTGACTCCTTTGGAAGCCTAGACCCTGCGGATATTGAGCATCAAGTGAAAAAGTTTCAAGCCATGATTCCTAGCAAACAGCTTGGTATCCATACACATAACAACATGCAGCTAGCTTTTGCTAATACATTAACTGCGATGCGTAATGGCGTTACATTCCTTGATTCATCTGTTTATGGTATGGGCCGTGCAGCTGGTAACTGTAACACAGAGCTGCTTGTTAGCTACATACCAAAACCAAGCTATGAGATGAAACCGATTCTTGGCGTAATTGAAAAGCATATGCTTGAAATGCGTCAAAAGTGGGAATGGGGCTATATCATTCCTTACATGATTTCTGGTGTACTGAATGAACATCCACGTGTTGCTATGGCTTACCGTGATAGCGAGGATCGTGACAAATTCGTAGATTTTTATGACAAAGTAACGTCTCCAGAAGTTACTACGTCTCCAGCATCAAAATAAGTTAAAATGCTAAAAGTACCTCTGTTAATCGGGGTACTTTTTTGTTTTCGTACAAAAAGCCCATGATTGTATAGCATATACTTAAACTTTGATACCCTCGATCTCGACAATTAGCTAAATGTAAGCAGTCGTGCTCTTCTTAAACTATTATTTATGTATATAAACCGGCGTTCCAATAGGAACTGCAGAGGAAAGTTCTAGAATATCTTCATTGTCCATTCTGACACATCCATGTGACATATCTCTGCCAATAGAAGCTGGATCATTAGTCCCGTGTATTCCATATGTAGGTTTTGACAGTCCCATCCATAAGGGACCAAATACAGCTGGAGGGGTAGTATCTTTATTAATAATTTTAAATTTTCCAGTTGGAGTTGGAGTGATCATTTTCCCTACAGCAATAGGATATGTCTTTACTAATTTAGCTCCATCATATAGTTTTAATTGATGCTGCTTTATTGAGACATCTATCCTTTTTGCCATAGCACTGCCTCCAATCTCTTATAAGTTACTATAAATAGAATTTTTTTATTGTTAACCACGTATATCGAATAACTGTTAACTGAAAAATATCTAAATTGATCCATAAAAATTAGTGCTATTTATACCGTTCTAATAGTGAAAAATTTCTTTAAAAGCCAAGGCCCTGGCGTAAATCCAAGCGTTAATTGCCAAGCTCCTATTGCTTGCAAACCAAATTTACGAACTAACACCATTTTTTCACTCATGCTTCTTACATCTTCAAACCATACTTCATGCATCTGTCCCGCTTGATCTCTATACTGAAAAAATGGTGATTTATACTCCTTAGAATATTGGATGGGAGACTGATATCTCATCGCTGTTTTAATCGCATTTTGATTGGATATAGCGGATGCTACTGTGCCAGGCTTGTAAGGAATTGACCAGTTATATCCATACAAAGGGACTCCAATGATAAGTTTTCTTCGCGGAACACTTTTTATGGCAAATTCTATTGTTCTTTTTACTTCAGTAATAGGTGCAACAGGCCCTGGTTCACTGCCTGCATGATGCCAGTCATATGCCATAATGAACATATAGTTAACAACGGCACCTATTCCCCCGTAATCATATCCTTTTAACCAAGGAATATCTTCGCTTGTCTTGGCTGGAACCGCTATGGTCAGCACGTATCCGGCAGGTTTTAAACGTTCACCCAGCTGACGTAAAAATCCTGTAAAAAGATCTCTATCCTCGGCCTTTACACGTTCAAAATCAATATTCACCCCGCCGTAGCCTTTTCTAGATACTAAATAAAAAATATTATTCACAAGATTGTTTCTTGCCTGAGGATTGTTTAAAACTTGGTGGGCAAGATCAGAACTAAATCCTTCAGAAGTTAGATTAGTAATCGTAACTAACGGTGTAACTCGGTTTTTCCAAGTCGTTTCAATCGCTACTAAATCGTTTAAATTATTCATGATATCTCCATTGCTGCCAAAATGATATTCAAAGATAGAAATGGACGAGGAATAAGTTGCAAAATCAGTAATTAAACTGCGATCTAACTCGGGATTTCGAACAGCATAGTATTGCAGTGTACCTGCAATGTAGTTTGATATGTTAGGAATTTTTATTTTCATTCCCACCTGCAAATAATTATAATGGACTGAAGGATTAGCCCTTTTTAATTGTTCTAGGGACACATAAGCTTTTTTAGCAATGCTGCTCATTGTATCACCAGGTTGAACTCTGTATACATAAGAAGCTATAAGTAAGGCTTGACCTGGAACAATATTCGTTTCTTCTAACCCATTCACACTCCTAAGCTGCGCAATGGGATAATCATATCTACTGCTTATTAAAGACAACGTATCACCAGGTTGAACTATATGAACAAACATGTTTTCTCCTCCTATGTACTCTTTATCCATTTATATTTTCATCCGCGACAAGTTTAAAAAAGCCATTCAATAAATGTATATGAGCGTTGTTTGTTTATATAACTGAGTTAAGTGATGGTAAGTGTCCGTACATACCCCATCTCCTCGATTGCTCTAAAGCTTTTGATGGACTACGAATAGAGAACTGTTTCAGAAATCATGGTTATGAGACAACCTGAAAATAATTACTTTTTTAATAAATTATTACATAAATCTGTCTGTAATCAGCGACTGTAATACATACCTTATATAAAAACCAAGGGAGTTTGTAGGATAAAGTGTAAAACTGAGAATAGAGTTACTAGTTTAATCTCAGTTTTTTTAGACCATAGGCCAAAGTAAATCAAGGGGATCATATTCTTCAGGAGATACCTGTTATTTAGTGGAGGGTTCTTTCGTGAAGAGGGAATGCAGTCTTTCTTCGGCTTCTTTATCTAGATATTTCTTCTTTTAGCTGCTACTAAGTCCATACATCTTCCTACATAATCTAGATAAACGTTTTCTTTTATTTATTTCTTTTTCTCCACTTTATAACCTGGATGTTAACGCCATGGTCTTCTTGAGATGATATGGTGAATTCGTCCATTAATTTTTTCACCCCTGATAAACCAACGCCTAACCCTCCTGACGTTGTATAGCCACTTTCCAGCGCTTTTTGAATATTTTTAATGCCTGGTCCTTTATCTATAGCTATTATTTTGAGTCCTATTTCAGGTTGTTTCTCTATTATTTCCATTATAATTTTTCCGGTAGTGGCATATTTATATATATTTCTGGACAATTCTGAAATAGTCGTAATAATTCGGGCTTGATCGAGTGTACTGAAGCCTAAACAATTAGAAAACATCCGCCCTTTCTGACGGGCTTCTACTATATCTCCTTCCGTGTGTATCTGAACAGTTAGAGGTTCCTTTCCTTCATCCGATTGAAATAGCATAAGTATCACCACTTTCTTTATTTTAATAGTAGTAAAAAAACAATAGGCCAAAAAGAAAGGTTAGATAACCTTTCTTTTTGGCCTACATCTAGTTCAGTGCCTAGCTTATCAGTGCCTTTATGAAGTTGGGTTTAAAATCAGAAGAATTGTACTTTTATCTTTATGAAAGTCCCATGCTACTAGTATATCTGTTACCTTTGAATCTAAAATTATTTCTAATGATTGACTATGTTCATGAAGTAGCCTTTTTTCGAGATTTCTTTTAGCCAATGTAAGGTTTTCTTCAAATCCTAATTGAACTAACTCTTTCTCTATACTTACCATAATACCTTCCCTGATTATAAGAAGTGTTCTCTGATCTAATAAATAAGAAGAAACATCGTGAGGGAATTTTTCTGCTTTTTGAGTTACTTCCTCAACTTCTTTATGTAGCAATTTCTGATTTTTATAGGAATGATTAGCTATGTTTTCTTTATCAGAATGGATCATGGTAAACATCCCAGACTGCAGCTCTAAATTCCAATCATAATAAAATTCTTTAATATGTAAATGTATATTTAATTGTATATATCCTTTTATCTCTTCAATTAAAGTCTCCATTAACAAATCACGTGTTTTTTGAACATAGATAACTTGTCCCTTGTCTAACAAAGCCTTTTCTAAAGGTAATAAAAAGGCTTTAAAATAAACGGTTATAAAAGGAGGAGAAATGACGGTGAATACACCTCCAGGACCTCTTCCAAAGTTTTCACGAAGTAACCTTCCCATATAGCTATTTAATTCTTTTTCCAGTTTCGTTTTATCCATAGATGGTGCACCTAGTTTCTAGTTTCATAAGGTATACTATTCGTGATGTTTTATGAAAAATCCTTCTTCATCATAAGATCATTTTCGGTAATAAGAATTCACTTTTTATAAAGTGTAAACGAGGCATACTAGTATACCTTTAATAGATTGGTTTCTGTTTAGCTTTGTATTTCCTGTGTTTAAAGATTCTTCTTTTATTTAAAATTCCAATTTTACTTCCATAGATAATGGTACTTAAAAGTATTATATCCTTGCTAATTTCTTCTTTGTATAATTCATTGTCATACTTTTGGTAATCCTGCAACAATCGACGAAGCTCTTTTATAAACAATACAATCTCATGATTATCCGCCATCCCGACCAAATCCTTTCTGTTGACACATCCTATCTTCAGGTGCTATTTTAGGGAATTATTCCGTTACAAAAGGACTTACTCTTTTCAGACAACAAAAATAAGCCGAAAAAGAAAAGGTATTTCCTTTGCTTCCTCGGCTTATGTTTGGCACAGTGTGTCCAATTCATTACTGCCTCATTAATTTTTTGGTTTTAGGATAAGCGTAATAATATTATTATCCTTTTCAAAATCCCAATCTACAAAAATATCAAGAATGTCTGCATTTAATATCTCATCATAGTCATCGTTTTGTCGTAAGATTCCTTTTTCCAAGGGACGTTTAGAAATGCGCAGGGTGTCATCAAAACCCAACGAAATTAGCTGCTTTTCAATAGCTACCAGTATTCCTTCTCGTACGACGACCAATGTGCGATCACTTAGTTTATATGAAGAGATTTTTTCAGGTCCTTTTTGTGCAATCTCACTCATCTTTGTAATTCGATCATGAATTGCTTGTTTTCCTGGGTAAGGGTCACCCTCAGTCAAATCGGCTTTCAAATCGTCCAGACACACTCCCACAAAAATTCCGGAGTGGTGATCTAAATTCCAATCATAATATAAGTGCTGTATGTCAAGGTCTGTAATCCCTTTAATTTGCCCAGTGATTTGAGGTTCAAGAGTCTTTACTAAAAGCTCTCTTGTAGTCATAACCTGAAGTTCTTCATTTTGGTTTAACAGTACTTGCTCCATAGGTGATACGAAGCCACTGACATAAATAACAACATAAGGTTCATAAATTGTAACATGAACAGCCTCGGGGCCTTTTCCAAAGTTATCTCGTAACAATTTGCCCAAATTATTCGCCAGCTTTGTTTGCTGAGCCTTAATATCCATATTTCTTCATCCTTTATTAAGAAAGAAGCATCATATCCTCTTTCCATCATTTTATTGTACCATTACGAACGAATAATTTAAATATACATAATAAATAAAAAATTATTACAATATGTTTAACCTAATTATAAATGTTCAAAACCTCTTCCTTGTGAAAAAGGCACTCACGTATTTGGCTGCCTTTTTCATTTGTCATAGTACTACCTAGTGAGTCCATTACAAACGCTCCAATAATAAAAGCTAGGAGAACAAGGGCAATGTTTATGCTAATAAAAATAAAGAATTTTAACTCCAATATAAAATGAATGAATTAGTTTTTTCAATTAAATCAGCGAAACATAAAAAGGACTTTAAATTTAAAGCCCTTTTTTTATTTCTATGGAAAAATAATGCTATATTCACTTCGAAAAGCAGAGATCGATTGGCCCTGCTTGTTATTTGACTATCACTTTCCCCACCATTCCACTATTAAAATGATACCTACATATCAGTTCATATGTACCGGGGTTTTGTGGTTTCACGGTAATGGTTTTTTCTTTTCCAGGCTGGACTTCAGCGTCAATTCCGAGTTTTTCTACTGTGAAGGTATGCTCTTTCTGACCTTCATTTTTCAATATCAATGTTGTCGTTTTTCCACTCGGGATAGTGATGGTTTCTGGATTAAAGTAATCATCGTTCAACTGAACCTCTATGGCTTTCTGTCTTACCACGTCGGATTCGGCCAAAACGCCGAGTGATCCTGAAGTCATCACACCGATAACCATCGCAAACAAAGCGACTAATCCCATTGACCACTTTTTCATAGACATTTGCATTCACTCCTTTCATAAGCCATATTCTTTTCCAATTCATAAAATAATATCACTATTTTTTTGTGAATGAAGTATTATTTTTCCTTAATTTCAATTTCTGGAAAGCACAAATAGTTATGAACGTTGAGAGAAGCGTGAGTGCTAAGAGAAGAAAATAGCAGGCGTAATTAGGAATGGATAATTTTTATAAAAAGAGCCTCTCAATTAGGTCTCTTAGTTAAATTACCTAACTTTATAAAATAGTATTGATACTAATAGAACAGTTACAATCATATTCTTATAAAAGAAAACAATAAAAAGGAGTGTCAAGTTAGTTGATAAAAGCTAAGGTTAGTTTACGGCCTATTGTTAGTAAGATAAATTTACCTACCGTGTTGAAAACAGCTATACTTCCTGGTGACTCATTTGAAAGCTTATTTATTGCAACCCAAATAGGAGAGATCTTTTACATAAGAGACGAAGCTATACAGACTTTTTTAGATATTCGCTCACGAATCATAAAATTAGGTACGTCTGAACCAGGTGTTTCTCGCGGAGGATATGATGAACGAGGATTGCTAGGGCTAGCGTTTCATCCAGAATTTTATTATAACGGTCTGTTTTATCTTCATTACTCAGTAGCTGGAACACAAGGCCCAGGTGCACTTTCCGAACATTATAGTCCTAACCCGTGTGATCCTAAAACTTCAAACTTAAGGTGGGTAAATAGAGAAACTCAATATGATCATATTGATACAGTGGAAGAATGGGTTTTCCAACCAAATGCTCAGCCTCAAAAAAGACGGACGATACTTAACTTAAGAAGACCATTTTTTAATCATAATGGTGTCAACAGCTTAAACTTTTCACCTGAAACTGGAAAACTTATCTTAACAATCGGAGATGGCGGATCAGGCTATGACCCCTTTAATTTGAGTCAGGATGATATGGAAATTTACGGTAAAATAATTGAAGTTGATGTAGGTAAGAATACATTTATCCATAATCCACCCGCAGTCACACGTTTTAGTGAACTCCCCTCACCTATTCAGGAAACTCTTACGCTCATTGCTAAGGGTGTTCGCAATATAACGGGCATTTCATTTCAAAAATTTTATAATCAGTACATTAAATATGTGGGAAATGTTGGACAAGACGTGGTAGAATCGATTTTTTCATTTGTTCATTATAGGCCAATACCTGTTCCTCAACTTGTTCAAGCTTCTTTAATGAGAGCTAAACTCAGCCAAGAAGGATTTATTAACCTTGGGTGGCGGGGATGGGAAGGAGATTTTCCAACTTCGTTTATAAAAAGGTGTTCTGAAAATCCGGCCTTGGATGAGAAAATAATTGCTTACTACAATGAAGCGGTAAAAACTTCAGTGAGGCGTCTTCAGCCTTTAACTAGTTATTTTCATAAAGATTCCCGCCCCAATAAATTTGGAGGGACCTCTCTTACAGGAGTTCAGCCATATATGGGGAATAAAATCCCTAGCTTAACAGGAAGCGTTATGTTTACGGATATTGCACAGGTTAAAGAACCTCAATCCCCAGTTAGAGGAGTTTTAGCTTATACCAGAGCAGGTACAGATTGTAAGCTAAATGATTTTAGTGTTGTGGAAGTTGATTATAATTTTGGTTCCCAATCAGCTTACTACGTTAGTTTGGGAACGAATCTGGATCAAACCAGGCTTTATTTAGGAGTTTATGGCTCTATGAAAGTGTCTGACTTTAATCAAGGTACTGTTTTTGAAATTGTTCCATGATTTATATTTATAAAATTCGACTGGGTATTGATTTTCTCCTAAAAATTATAGCTTAATTTTTTTACCGGCTATTTTGTAGGAATGAACAAATGAACTTTCTAGAAAATAAAAAAGCCTTTAATCAATAAAGCCCATAAAAGATTCATTTTATGGGCTACAGTACATACCTTTAGAAAGATAAAGAAATTTATCTTAACGGATATGACCTATTCCTTTAAAAGTAAATGCGACTTATTAGTCCTCCCTCTTAAATTCTTCATATATTACATGTAAGAGTTGATATATCAGGCAATGATCTAAATCTCTCTTTAACCCCTTATAATGTAAAAACAGTTAACCGAGGTGAAATTCATGTACTTTTTAAAGTCTCTTTCAAGTGAAGTAAAATCTGCGCAGCTTTTTTTTAATAGACTATCTAAAACTAAGCAGCTTGTCTCAGGCGCTCTTTTGGCCAGCTTAGCAGCCCTTTTTCAATCAGCAGGAGGTTTCTTACCAGGAATAGGAATTTTTATTAGTCCATTCTCTACTGCACCCATTCTTTTTTGTTTTACACTTTCGCTCCCTTTAGGATTTATTACCTATATACTAACGAATCTGCTTCTTCTGATTACCCAGCCAAGTGAACTTATTATTTTTCCTTTTACCACAGGAATATTGGGAATGGGCATAGGAGCTGCTTTTTACTTTTTTAAAAAGAGATTGTACATTATTATAAGTGGTGCCACTCTATTAACTGTTGGGATTATTACCTTATTGTACGGTTTCGAATTCCCAGTACTAGGTCCCGTGATTTCTAAAAATTTTTCTCTTTCTACTACGGGTTTAATTTTTGTATTTACTTTCCTTTATAGTTGGATTTGGCTTGAACTCAGCTTAGCTTATTTAAAAAAATTAAAAACATTTATTTCCTAGTGAATCTACAATTAATCCCTTAACAGAGATAACTCGTTAAAATAATGGAGAAATCGCAATCAGCTTTTTAGAAGAACGTCAATTAGGACAATCTCATCTAAACTTTGTAAGGATCTTTTCATTATATTTTCAAATTCAACTAAACTATTTGCCTGTTCTCCTTTAATTCCAAAGCTTTTTGCCAGTTGAACAAAATCTGGGTTTGTAAAAGTTACTCCATAGCTCTTACCAAACTTTTTATTCATCATTTCCTGCTCTATTTTTAATGTAGAGTCGTTTAAAACAATAATGATGAATGAAAGCCCTAAGCGCTTTGCCGTCTCTATTTCAGCAAAATTCATTAAAGCTCCTCCATCTCCAGTAATACAAATAACTGGATCATTCGGGCAGGCTAGTTTAGCTCCAATTGAGCCTGGTAAAGCAATACCCATGGAAGCTAGACCATTTGATATAATAAACTTGTTAGGGTTTTTGGGTTGGTAAGTTCGGGCTATAGATACTTTATGAGCTCCTACGTCTGAAATCACAATTGTTTTCTCTGAAGAGAGCTTGTCGATAATATGCAAGATATTCTCGATTGTCAAAGGCAGCAAATTGCTGTCTATCTTTTTCTCTTCAATGTGATAGGATTGCTTAATATGTTTCTGGAGATTGCCAGAGGGAATCCATGGTTTAGAAGGAATATCCAGCTGATTGAATACTCGTAAAGTCTGCTTTATATCTCCAACCAATTCGACTTCTATAGGATAATATTCATCTATTTCTGCGGGTAAAGTATCTATATGTAAAATTGGTGTTTTTTCCGTGTTCCATTCTTTGGGTAACCTTTCGACAAAATCAAACCCAATTACAATAAGTAGATCAGCTTCCTTTAAGCCTGCGAGCACTTCATCTTTTTCATTAAATCCAAACGTAAAGAAATTTTGTGGATGATCTTTAGATAATACACCTTTAGCCATATAACTATGGGTAACCGGTGATTGAAGGCGTTCAATAAATGGTTGAAGCTCATCCACGGCTCCCTGTCTAACAGCGCCGTTACCGATAATAACAAAAGGTCTCTCATACTGCTTAATAAGAGTATTGGCAGCCTGAATTGACTCCATTATAGGTATACTTACGGGTATAGATGCAGGTGAAATAGGTTTAATGGGAACGATTTGAGTTGCTAAGTCTTCTGGCAATTCTACTACTACGGGTCCTGGCTTTTCCATTTGTGCAATTTTAAATGCTTTTCGAATAATCTCAGGAAGCGTTTGTGCATCTTTTATCTGAACACCCCACTTCGTTGCCGGTTCCACCATTTTGATAATGTCCATATACTGATGTGAATCTTTATGCTGCCTTCCCAAAGCAGCCTGTCCTGTTAAAGCAACAACAGGGGAATGGTCTAGCTTTGCGCTAGATATACCTGTCAATAAATTAGTAGCTCCAGGGCCTAATGTTGATAAGCATACCCCTACTTTGTTTGTTAACCTTCCGTATACATCTGCCATAAAAGCAGCTCCTTGCTCATGCCTCACATTCACGAATTGAATCTGTTTAGAGTTGGATAAAGAATCAACAAAATCCAATGTCTCTTTACCAGGTATTGCGAAAATATATTCAACTCCCTCATTTTCTAAACATTGAACAAGTGTGTCGGTCACTTTCATATTGTTCGACCTCTCTTTAGATAGTATTGTGACAAGCTTATGTGAAAGGAATAGCTCATTAATCTTTATCTCATTTTTTTAGTTTTAACTCGCAAAAATCCCAAATATATGCAAGGAAATCCTATTCACTAACTATTGTTTATAGTGTTGCCATTAGGTTCTTATGTTAAATACATTTTTTAGAGAATGTATAAATAATTGGATGAGTCAAAAAAATTGGAATGAAATTAAACCTCAATGACTGTTTCTTTGTTAGTGAACAAAAAAAGGCTCCCTCAAAAGCTGAAGCCTTTTAAATTAAGTCATTAAGATTTGTAAAGAGGAAACATCAATGTATTATTTTTGTGTTTGAAGATTCTTTTCAAACATATCGATAATATGAAGGAACCTTTCAGCCTCTCGAAAAACATGATCAGCTAAAAGAGGATGAATAATACTTTTAATTCTACATTCCTCAATTAAATCTCTTGCTGTTTTTTTAAAGTCTCTAAGGGAAGCTACGGAAACACGATTCTGATCAAGAAATTGATCCAAAAGAGGTACCGTTTGAGATTGAGGCTTCATAGACTCTAAATCTCTTGCTTGAAAAACTAATTGATCGAAATCGTGACTGAAGTTTCTTGCCATATCTACAAGTTTTCTTTCTGATGGATCAAGAAGATGGCCTATGAATTGGGCATGATCAGCCATAATTCTTAAAAAGAAGACATTTTCCTTTATAATGGCATCAGCTAGCGGCTTCAATTTCCCTTCGTTTAATTCAATTAATCGTTTTCTAAAATAGTTGGCTTCTCTACTAGTATGATCAACCAAAAGAGGAAAGTTATTTGAGCCCGGTAGTTGACAGGTTAAGATTAAACCTAAAATTTTTCTCTTAAATGCAAATATACCTGTGGCTGCTTGTTGGACTTCCGAATTAAATCTTCTCATTTGCTCCGGATCTGTTTGATTAGTAAATGAATGAGAGCGTTGTTCAATATCTTCAAACAAACGATAAAATTGATTCGCTTCCTGTATTAATTGTGTATCCTCACATCTAAAACCTAATCGAAGAAACAATGAGTGTTCCTTCATAATCCTTGACCAAAAACGAATTTCATCTAAGGATTGTGCAACAAATGCATTAGTCATTATTAATCCTCCTATATATAATTGTAAATTAGTTTCATTCTAAGTTATTCTGTTTTATGTCTGGACATGCTTAAGCTCACATAAAAATTGGTTTTACTATATTTTTGAGGAATGGGATAAAAGATTTTGATTTTAGCCCTTCTCTCACAAAAAGAACAGGTACATGTAGAGTAGTGAATCTTCTTTACATGGGGGGTTTTAAGACCAATAAGTCCCTCCTTCACATGCTGATTACATACCATTAGCATATGCTTCACATTTTTCACCTCTTTTTCTTCTAGAGTTTTATATAAACATATGAGACAAGCAATAATATTTATGAATGTATAAATACAAGAGCCTAAAATTTCGAATTCTCTACTATCACCTTATAGAAAGGTATCCTCTGTAACCCTTCATCCGTGTGAGCTGATTGGGAGTGTGGTAGTACTCTATAAAGAATTATTATTAGAAAATAACATTTTGAGGAATGTGAAAAATGCCATATACAAATAATAAGACGGATTATTTAAATTGGAAGGAGCAGCTTTTATGAAAAAATTGTTATGGATGGGATTTATTTTGTTATTTTCGCTAAACATGCTGGTTGACCCAAGTAGTACTCGTGCTCAAACACAAGAACATCGTGTTAGTCAATCTCAGGTAAAGTTTGAAAATGAATTCAGAAGTCTTTGGATGGATCATGTATTGTGGACAAGCAATTATATTACAAGTGCAACAACAGCAGGATCAGAAGACCAAAAACAGGTGTTGGCAAGGTTATTAAAAAATCAAGAAGATATCGGGAATGCTGTAAAGCCGATATACGGAGAGAAAGCTGGGAATAAACTTACGGATTTGCTCAAGGAACATATTGTGATTGCTGGCAAGATTGTAGATGCGGCTAAAACGGGAAAGAAAGCCTTGGTGAATCAATTAAACAAAGAATGGTATAGAAATGCTGATGATATAGCAGCGTTCCTTAGCCAGGCCAACCCTTATTTAAAAAATGAAGATTTGAAAAAATTACTGTATATGCATCTAAAATTAGTGACAAATGATTTATCTGCAAGCTTAGAAAAAGATTGGGAGGCAAGAATCGTTGCAATTGATGAAGGAGTCTCACATATTATCTTAATGGCAGATACTATATCTGCGGGAGTTGTGAAGCAGTTTCCAAAGAAATTTAATAAATAATTTTAATAAATAATTTTAATAATATCCAGTATTATTTGAAATTCCTTCATAAAACACTGCACCTGTAAGGGCTCTTTTACTTGATGACTCTAAGAAACCTTATGTTTACTAAAAAGGTAAACGTAGATATTCTGCATAAAGCGTCATAACCAAAGGTTTATTAAATTTAAACACTGGGTATTATCAAATCAAGACGATGTGTTAAGAGTACCGCCCGTGCCTAGGGTGTGTCCTTCTCTATTCTATAAAAAATGGCGCCTAAAACGGCGTCATTTTTTATTTGGAAACAAGTTTACGGATTTTAGTGCGAAGATTGTATTTATATGAAAAAAGTATATAGATTCCTATCTAATAGAATGTATTTTTACGCCACTATTCAAAATTTTTTTGAGTGAACTTCCTTTTCTTTAGGAAAGACCGGTTCCATTGTGCTCTCTCATCTAATTTAGGTTCATATTTATGAATACAATGCCCTTAATAATTGTGTGAACAGTGGCTAATACTCGACTTCTATCATTTCCATGTTTAGAAGATCACTTATAAATATTTTGAAGGTTTTGCACCAGAACCTCATTATGATGTATATAGTCATACCCTTATTACATTTTAATGGAATGAGTGATGATAAAGAAAGTTAAAAAGATCAAATTAATTTAAGTTTAAGATGTCTCTATTGGGATAATATAATAAATAGGCTAGATTTAATGATAATCTGGTTTATTTTCTATATTTTAGGAGGTAACAAAAAATGGAACACGGTAAAGTGAAATGGTTTAATGCTGACAAAGGTTTTGGATTTATTGAGCGCGAAGGTGGAGAAGATGTATTTGTTCACTTCTCAGCTATTCAAGGTGAAGGTTTTAAATCCTTGGATGAAGGTCAAGAAGTGACTTTTGATATCGAACAGGGACAACGTGGACCACAAGCGACAAACGTAAATAAAGCATAAGAAACCATACTAAAAAACAGACTCTATTTTCAGAGTCTGTTTTTACTTAAAAAGATTTTTATATCAACACTTATTCATCAATAATTATAGTTCACGTTTTTTTAACTCTTCTTCAAAGAAAAAGGTACTTGGGTATTTGTCGACTGTATAAGAGTATCTTTTCATGTTTTTTACATAATGACTTTTTAAGATTGTCACTAATTCATTTGATACTCTTATATTTACTATTTCTCCATTACTAAATATTTTCTCACTCATAGCCCTTATCCTTTCTCGCATCAAAAATAATCAGGGATTATTTTCTATATGTTTTTTTACGGCCTACTGTTTCTTTTCTCCCTCTATTTCTCTTACGCTCTGTTTTTGCCTTTTTATTACGAAGTGGTGCCACTTCAGTCAATTGGACAGAGGTCATATTTGATTCTTTTGTTAAGAGCTTTAAAGTGGCTGACAGTAAAGAAACAGAATCCACTTCTTCTAATAGCTTTTCCGCCATTGGCTTATATTCCACAAACTCCCCTTTGTCGATAGCGGTCAAAACCTGGTGAATGATTGCTTCCTGATGCCCTGCCATTACCTCACTAGAAGTAGGAGGTGATTGTCTAGACATTTTGGTTTTCGTGACATCTTCAATCACTTTTAAATGATTACGTTCTCTTGGAGTTATAAAGGTAACTGCCAATCCCTTAGTACCTGCCCGTCCTGTTCGGCCAATACGATGAACATAGCTTTCAGGGTCCTGAGGAATATCAAAATTATAGACATGGCTAACACCTGTAATATCAAGTCCTCTTGCTGCAACGTCGGTTGCAACCATAATCTCAATCGTATGATTCTTGAATTGACGAATTACATCGGCACGTTTGGATTGTGTAAGATCTCCATGAATGCCTTCTGCTGCATACCCACGCTTTTTTAGTCCTTCAGCAAGTTCATCCACACGTTTTTTTGTGCGTCCAAACACAATAGCAAGGTCTGGTGATTGAAGGTCTACGAGATTACAAAGAACATCAAATTTTCGATTCTCCGGAATTTCCATATATTGCTGCTCAATGTTCTTTACCGTTAACTCCTTCGCTTTTACTTTTACGAGTTCAGGATCGTTCATAAATTTCTGGGCTAGACTTTGTACTTGCTTCGACATAGTTGCTGAAAATAGTAAAGTTTGATGGGGAGAAGAGATGCCACCAAGAATCGATTGGATATCTTCAATAAAGCCCATATTTAACATCTCATCTGCTTCATCCAGAACAGCTGTACGAATATGATTTAAACGAATGGTTCTTCGCTTCATATGGTCCTTAAGGCGTCCTGGGGTTGCCGAGATAATATGCGGTCTGTTTTTAAGGGCTTTAATCTGACGATTAATATCCTGGCCTCCATAAATGGGTAGCGTTTTAACTCCTTTTACCTGTCCAATTCGATTTAACTCCTCTGCTACTTGAATAGCCAGTTCACGTGTCGGCGCTAAGACTATTCCCTGAATCCCTTCTTCACCAAGCTCAACCCGCTCTATAAGGGGAATGCCAAAAGCTGTTGTCTTTCCAGTACCGGTTTGAGCTTGTCCAATTAGATCTTTACCCGCCATAGCTATCGGAATAGCTTCAGCCTGAATCGGCGTAGCCTCTTCAAAACCCAAGTTATGAACTGCCTTTTCAATGCCCTTGCTTAAATTAAAATCAGAAAATTTTTTCATTTTTTCGTGCTCCTTCTCTTACTTAAATTCAGAAATGAGAAAAGTACTCTTTAACGAAAGATATTATTTATTCATTTCTGCGTAATGGAAATCCGTGTTATTATTCACGAACATCTTATTTTAGCGTATCTATACAAGGCGAATTCATGCCTTATTTTATCCGCGTTTCCGTGTATTTATAAATTTTTATAGGATCTATAAAGTGTGGTTTAATTTAGAAAGATATGGTTCTCACTATTTTTTTTAAAAAAGGTATACTATTTAGGAGGAGGGATGATGTAGTTATGTATTATAACCATAGGAAAAAAAATCAAGAGCCCTTACCTAAAGAACAAATAGAGATTTGGGAATGTGAATCAGAAGAATGTAATGGTTGGATGAGAAAAAATTTCTCTTATCAAAAACAGCAAAAGTGTCCTTTATGTGGCCATAAAATGAGAACAGGAGAACGGCTTTTAGATGCGTCTCCTAATCCCCATCAAAAATAATTCATGTCCGTCTGTTGTATAAATCTATAAAAAAATTACGGCACTTCTTTAACTGAAAGTAAACTTCTTACCAAACAAACATGCCATATTTGCTTTGTATTTCTAGTGTATGGTTAACTAGTTCATACCTTGTACCCTACGTATGACCCAGAAACCAGACTTAAAACGCTGGTTTTTCTATTATAAGGAGATTTTAAAATGAGATATAATATGTCTTTTGCTAGCTAGTGAAATCAAAAGTAAAAAAAGACTCCTAGGTGGAGTCTTTTTTACTCATTTTAATTATGCTACTTTATGAACGTTAGCAGCTTGTGCTCCACGTTGGCCTTGTTCGATATCAAACGTCACTTTTTGACCTTCTTCTAGCGATTTAAAGCCTTCACCTTGAATAGAGCTGAAATGTACGAATACATCGTCTCCGCCTTCAATTTCGATAAAGCCGAAGCCTTTGTCTGCATTAAACCATTTCACTGTACCTTGTTCCATAATAGTGCCTCCTGGTGTGGAATAGTCCACGCTTGTATTACTACCCTTGTCCAACCATACTATCTTAAGATGAAAATTTCTATGGAAGAGATTTCTCTTCTCTCAATCCTACACCGAACAAAAATAATTAACCTAAGCGTAACACACAGAACCGAAGATAGCAAATACAGAAAAATAGATAAAATTTTAAAATGGAAATATATGTATCGAATTAAGAACTAATTTAAGGTTTACTAGCAGTACATAAATTCAATGGACTTTCACCATTTTTGCACCTCTGTAGATTACTTACAAAATAATAAGCGCATTAAGAAACCTGCTGTTTTTGTGTATATGAAATTTTTCATAAAATTGATATCTTGGGCATAATACAGGATAGACACTTGGTAGAGGGGGGATTGTGTGAGACTGAAGGATGGAAACTTTTATACAGATAGTAGAACCAATAAGGTATATAGATTAAATGAAGATAACAAAGGAAGTTGGTACCTGAGTACTCATGATGATGAAGATAATAATCAAATGTCAAGAACTTCAGGGCGTAACATGATGAAAATGTTAAAGAGTTTTTATAACAAAGTGAACGACAGTTGAAAATTTACAGCTCTGGAAAACAGCATAAAAAATATAAAGCTAGCTTAACACAGCTAGCTTTATTTCTAATTTATAGAGCTAGTTATCATAATGTTTTTTGGGGATTAAGCAACAATACTAACAAAAAATTTTTAGCCTTGCCATTGGGAATCACCTATTATTTAATTTCGATTGCAGAAGCCTTGTTGTCCCAATCGGATGCCATAATACCATTTCTATATTGTTTTTTGAAAAATCATCTATAATTGATATTGTTTTAATCTCATATTGAGATATATAATAAAAACAAGAAAAAGAAAACGCTTTCTATATTTAAATACATTGTTACTTCTCAAACTATAAGGAGGATTTAAAATGAGCCAAGTGGAAAGAAATTCTAAAGTGCAGAAATTAGTTGAGTATCAAAAATTCAATGAAGAAGAAGTTTCGAAGATGACAGATCCGCAGGTTGAATATTATCACTGGCTCTATTTTGATGATTCCGCTTATGATTATATGTAACTCAATTATAAAATAAGAAAAAAGCACAAACACGTTTGGTTCCAACGTGTTTGTGCTTTTTTCGTTTCTTTAATTATGCGATTACTCGTTTTTAACACCATTTCCTGTGACAACAAAGTGAGGGCTGCCTTCCTTCCGGTTGAAAAGTCTCCAGAACTCACTATATTCATCGTCTTCTGACGTATTCGGAAACACCTCTAATAAATAACCTTGAGATAAAAAGATCTTTAGCCCTCCTACTTCGTCCGAGTCAACTCTTTCTACAATCGTGTGTTCGTTTATATCTTCTATAATCGATTCAATTCGTTCGCTGATTTTCCCCTTCTCTTACTTCGCTGATTGTCTTTATAAATTCACGCTCAGTTACTCCTAGATAGGAGTCGGAGCGACGAACATACACAATCCTGAGGTTTCTGTAAGGTTCAGGTATTGAAAAGAGTTGTACTAACCCTTCCCTCTCATATCTCTCCGCTAATGACCGGGCTATAAGTGTCACACCCAGACCAGAAACTACTGTCCCCATAATCGTTTCAAGTGTAGCAAATTCCATAATTTTTGGTGATATTATTTGTTCGTCTTTTAACCACTGCTGTAGTCTTTCTCTATATTGGCAGCCTTCATTAAATAAAATGAATGGTAAGTGTAGTAACTCTTTGGCAGACTGAATCTGCTTCTTCCCTTTTTCATTTGCACTGCATACAAGTACAATTTCTTCATCAAAAGCCGGAATTTGATCAAGCGTTGACACATTTACTGGTTCTGCTACAAATGCCCCGTCTAACTGAAACTTAAGAACTTTCTCTATTAATTGTGTACTTACTCCTGATACTAAAGAAATATCCACATTTTTGTGCTTATTATGATAGGAAGAAATGATTTCAGGAAACCCTACTACCGTTTCAACTAACCCAATACATAATGATCCAACAAGGTTACGCTCATCTTGAAATGCTTTCTGTATTTCCTCCATCAGCCGCATCATTTGTTCTCCATATGTTAAAAGTTTTCGACCTTCTACATTTAATGTCATTCCTCGTCTGTGACGATGAAACAATGGGTGTCCAATTTTTTGTTCAAGAGACCGAATACGTGCTGTTACATTTGGTTGGACATAGCCTAGCTTATCAGCGGCAAGGCTTACACTGCCGTATTCTGCTACAGCCATAAATATGCGTATATCTTCTACTTCCATAAACATCCTCCTTTCCACTTACATTCATTTAGGTATTAATAATAGTGATATCTACAATCATTTATCATTATTTTACAAGGTATCAAGCTCTAGATAAAATAATGACATCTGAGTGCTACTGCAATTATTTAGTAGCAATTACGTAAAGTTCTTAAAATGAGGTGACTGAAAGGAGGAAATCTGATTGTTTTATTTACTATTGTTTCTTGCCATCATCTTGGAGGTAATCGCAGTATTTTTTCTTAATCTTACAAATGGATTCACAAACTTTGTTCCTACTGTTTTCGCCATACTATTTTATTGTTCTTCAATTGCTGCTTATATGCTACTTAACGCCAAAGGTGAAGTAGGAGTAGCAAGTGCTTTGTATGCAGGAGGAGCAACCGTACTTGTTGTTGTCACAGGTATTATCTTTTTTGATGAAACTATTTCCTTATCTAAAATTTTAGGTGTTTCTCTTATTATAATCGGTGCAGTTTCTCTTAACATTAAAGGGAGCTCTAAAGAAAGAAGGACAGCGTAATGGGATACGTATTTTTAACGATTGGCTTAGTTTTAGGCATTGCAGGGCAAATGTGTGTAAAACTATCTAAAGGCTTTAGACAAACTGTTCCCACGATAGGCGCATTTCTACTCTTCATTGCTTGTATTTATTTTATTTCTCTAACGACACACTATTTTGAAATGGGAATCGTTTTTGCTATATGGGCAGGGCTGACGATTGTTAGTACAACTCTGTTAGGTATTTATATATTTAAGGAATCAAAAAACAAAAGAAAGATTATCTCGGTTACTCTTATTATTACAGGTGTTATTATACTGAAAGCTTTCTAATAAAAAATAAGATAAATAAGGCCCTTACTTAACTTATAAGTAAGGGCACCAATGCAACACGGTCCATCTCTTCTTCTAATTCATGTATTCGTTTTGATAATACACTTTTCAATTTCACAGCCTCTGCTAGAGAAATTTTAGACATAGATCAAAGCTCCTTTATTCATAAACTTAATTTTTACTATTTTATTGTTGTAATACCTTCTCATAATAAGGAGGTGTTGTGCCACTTCCGCCATACCCTGAGACACTGCTGCGATCTACTTTATAAGACATTACATAGTGTCCTTTTCGTTTCCCTTTGGTCCAGTTTTCTTCAAAGGTCACAAGGTATAACTCTTTATTTAATTTTTTAGCACGAGTTTTTCTTTCGATTTGATACCCTCCAAAAGTTCCTTTCCATGTTCCAACTTTAGCAGGAAATAAATCAATATCTGTTCCTTCACCAGTTGTTGCAAACTCTATGGCATCTTCTTTGGTAAATGGCGGAAGACTAGGTGATATCGCTTCTAATATACTCCAACTGAGAAGTAAAAGAATAAGAGGTATAATTAGCAATACTTTTGTACTTTTTTCCCTGTCAATTCTTCTTTCTACCCACCAATCTATACATGCATATAACATAGCAGCTGCCATCCCGTAATAAGCCAAATATGTATCTTGAAAAAACAAACCGTTAATTAAGCCTAATATGCCTTGGAAGAAGACAAATAGCCACCTCATGTTGGGAAGCCATTTCTTTCGAATAGCGTCCAGTATAACTGAGACAAAATTTCCGTATACAGCAATAACTGCACCTACATAAAAAAGATATACAAGGAACCACCCTGCCATGTCATTTCCAGTATGATACGATAGTTCTTCTCCATCAGTTAGCTGTTGAACCAGACCTGTTATTGCCAAAAGGTAAGCTAAAATAAAGCTTATAGAAAGAGTTGTTATCGTCTTTCTCAAAATCACATAATCTTTTTCACTTTCCATAAAGGGTACCTTTTTCTATTTATTTCTATATATTTTATATTAAACCATATTTCGTCATTTAAAGGTGACTTACAAACAAAAAATTGTGATTGATACTATTTATTTTAGTGGCTTTGTTATAGTAAAACGTTAATTACAGAAGTACATATATTAAACTGATTTGTGTTAAACTGTTACAAGCTTAATACCTTGAAAAAGAAAGGCCGGAAAAAACATGACACAAACGAATACAGCATTTCGTGATGCGCTTATCAAATCACTGCGAGGTGAAAGAGGTCATCTTCCGACGATTAACGCAATAACTGATATTAATATGAAGCTTGCTTCACATAAACAAGAGGAATTACCTTATTCTATTTATCAATTAGTGAAGCATATGAGCTATTGGCAAGACTTTTTACTTGCCCTTGCTAAAGGAGAAAACCCCGAAAAACCGAAAAGTGCGAGTGAAAGCTGGCCCGAACATCCAGCTCCGTCTGATGAGGAAGAATGGAAAAAGACGATCCAGCATTTTTGTGATGGAATTGACGAAGCTTGTCACTTAGCTGATACATTAGCAATTGAAGAACCTCTGGATGCTTGGCCAAGTGAGACCCCAGGGGGATTACTGCGTAATATTGCTTCTCACAACAGCTATCATCTAGGTGAAATTGTCATTATGAGAAGATTAAACGGAGCATGGCCACCGCCAACAGGAGGCTTTCCTGCTTAATAAAAACCGATTGAGCTCCAATGATTGGCAGAAACAAAGCCCTAACAATCGTCGATTAGACACTTTTAGGGCTTTATTTTAGTTATGTGCTATTACCTTTTGTTTTATATATAAATCAATTGATTACTGAATTCGATTTTCAGTACTCCAAAAATATTTGTCTTCGTGCAATTAGTTACCTATAAGAATAATGTGTCGGACGAAACAAGTCTTCTTCTGCATTTCTGACAATTGAAAAGTGTCCAATATTGCAATGACCATGTAGACTTTCACCACAATGATGCTTTATAATTTGTTACGTACTTAAACCTGTTGCGGTTCGCTGTTGAATACCCACCCCATTGACCATAGCTGTTTTGACTGCACTATTTATAGAATGTTGTGTCTAAATTTATGATAAGCTCAGTGAGCAACTTAACGAATGTTCTTTGCCCCTTGGTCTTTTAACTAGTTCTCCTCCACAGTTAGGACAAATATACATCTCGCTTTCACTACATTTATCACAAAATGTACATTCATGTGTACAGATATAAGCAACAGAGCTATTATGGAGTTTCTTATTGCACTTTTCGCATGTATTTCTCATTTCTAAAGCCATTAAATCCCTCCTTTTGATATAATTAAATTGTATTCTATAAATTTCTATTTTTACATATGTTTCTTATTGTATTACTAAGTAATAACTTTAATATTGACGGAAAACCTATTATTTTAATTTATAATTTAAAGCGGGGTATGTTTTATGGATGAAATTGATAAAAATATATTACTACATCTACAAGAGAATGCTCGTTTGTCCGTTACACAGTTGGGAAAGCTGGTTGGTTTATCTACCCCTGCTGTTAATGAAAGAGTAAAAAAACTTGAAGAAAAAAATATAATAGATGGATATAGAGCAATAATTAATCCTGAAAATTTTAACAAACCTGTAACTGCTTTTATTTTATACAGCAATACAAACTGCAGACAATTTGTAGAATATTGCAAAGAACACCCTGAAGTTATCGAATGTCATCGTCTGGCAGGTCAATACAACTACTTAGTAAAAGTTTTAACTAATTCCGTTCAATCTCTTGAAACATTCATTGATGAATCTATGGCTTTTGGGCAGCCATCTACATTGATTAAACTTTCCTCATCAGTTGTTTATAAAGCAATAAAGTAGATTAATAATCTACTCTTTTTTATTACTGAATCTATTCAAGGTAATTCTATTATAAGAAGAACATGTTCTGCTAGCTGGTCACCTTTTTAACTGACCAGCTAGCAGAATTAGAAGTGCATAGAATTTACAATTGCAGTTATCATACTGTCTGTTCTCGGCAGGTATTTTTCTATACGTTCATATGTTACAATAGAGAAAGAACATAAATTAAAATTATATGGTCTCTTTGTACCCTGAGTTTCCTTATAATGGGAAGAGGTACTTTTATGAATATACTTGAAATAAAAAAAACGCTTTATACTCTTGTTCAATATGAGGATAGTGCTATTACTCATACCATTCCTCAAGTACTGGAACTGTCGTATTGTAAAACATCTAAGATTTTTCAAATCACTACACTTACGGATCAAAAAACCTTAAATTATAACGATTATGATATAGATAACGCTTCTGAAGCTTTATACAAGATCTTAAACTGAAGAAAGCGATTCAATGATTCTTCTATCTTTTATTTAACAAACGTGCGATTGCACAATATGTTATTTTAAACCAAAGAAACTCCTGGTATATGTTCAGGAGTTTCTTTGGTTTTTCTAATGTATACAAGATACAAATCTAATTTAAAAAACCATCTAAAAATATTTAAAACAGCACGAAACCGGAAAGACGACGCCACTATTTCTTTAATCAGAAACTTCCTCTAAAAAGGTTAGCACCATCTAAAGATTCATATCATATGTATCTTTAAAAACGTAAAAGTGGCTTTAGTTATTTTCATTTTACAGATTATTTACTAGAAGTAATTCCTAAAAAATGAAGTGCATTTTTTACAGTAGCCATTGTCCGGGTAGAATCTAAATTAATACCTAGCTGTACAGCAGAGCGAGATAATTCTGGCCTTAATCCTGTTAAGATACATTGCACTCCAAGTAGTGACATAACGCTATTAATTTTAAAAAGATGCTCCGTTACAATTGAATTCAATGTATAAATACCGGAAAAATCTATAATTAAACAATTTACATTTTGCGTCTGCACTTTTACTGGAACGGCCATTAAAAGTTGGTTTGCTCTTTCCTCATCTATGGATCCTACTAAGGGAAGTACAGCGATTCCCTCTAAAAGAGGAACAAGGGTTGTAGACAGTTCATTTATTTGCTTTATTATTTCTTTTTGTCTTGTTTCACTCTCTTTTTTTACCGTAATATCTCTCACATAGGTTTGGATTACTTTTTTATCCCCCAGCAGCAAGGGATGACAATATAATTCAACATTAACAGTTGTCCCGTCCAATCTAAATATGGTTTCCTCAATGAGCTCTGCTGGGCGTTCATAAGCAGATTGGATTCTTTTCCTTATTGCTGCTTTAGATGTTTCTTGAAATATATCTAAGGGACTTGCACCTATAATATCTTCCCTTTTTCCTCTAAAAAAATGTTCAGCTGCGTGGTTAACATATATAATCTTATGATTTGAATGAATAATGAGTGGATCTAACGCATATTCAATGACTTCCTGATAATCAATACCCGAAATGTTTTCATTCATAATTTTCACTCCTTAATATGAAGGTTAGACTACTATTTCAAATTTATCAAGGGTTCAATTGCTTGTTTAAGATCTTAAAAAACGATAATAAAATTTCTTTTGAAGTTATAAATAAGAAATAGTAAGAAAATAGAAGATTAAAAGATCGTCTGTCCTTTACAGAACAAAAATAAAAACAGCCCTTAGAAATGAATTCAAGGGCCCTCTCTGCATTTATTTAAATCATACTTTCTCACGAGTTAAATCATGGTGTAAGGCTGTATCAGAAACTGTAGGATTAGGATAATTTATTTTCACTTCAAACGGGAATTCTTTTTGATGACGAAATATATTAATTCTTCTTTTAGATCATTTACAGAGTTTTATCTTTTCCTCTTTTCCCCTTTACCCTATTCTCATTTGAATGAATCGTTTGATCTCTATTTCTTTTTCTTCTACTAAGAAAATAGATAATAAAACCTACTAAAACTAATAAAGTAATTAGAAGGATACTTGTAGGAAAGTATAACGTCCCTATGTGGATACCAAAAAATTGAATCATTATCCTTTCACCGACACATTGTTTAGCTTCTTCTTGGGTTAAGCCTAACGAGGCCATTTTAGAATGAAGTTCATCTTCACGAGAAAATAACTTATTAACTGCAGATTCAAAAACTCCTTGTGCAGAAGCTCGATATTCTTTTGTATTTGTTGTATTTGTTAAATATTCCGAGCGCTCTTTATTATAGGTCAATAAATAAATTTCACTTTTACTAAACCCGTTGGCAAAAAACTCTTCAATAAACTTATTTGCCTGACCACTATTTTCTGCTACTTTAATTTCCTTCACTATTTTCTCCTCCTCTATCCCCATAGAATATGTCGTTCTACTAATAGGTGTATCCTTCAGCAGCCAATTAAAACCAATTTATTCGGATATGGGATAAAAGACTATAAAATATCATCTGAATATTGTATAAAATGGGGTAAATTATCTACTTCTAAGAGAATAAAATATAGACTTCTTTTCCTTTGTAGAAATATCGAAAGAGAACTTTTTATGTAACCTTGAAAAAATTCCCCCTCTATTGTCAGAGGGGGAATTTTAGTTAACCTTTCGCTAAATCTAACGCTTTATCTGCCTTTTTTAAATCGTGATTTACTTGTTCTTCTACATCATAGGCATGATACATTTCATTATCAATCATATATTGGGCAATCTTTTCATGAAGCTCGATGGCTTTATCTAATTGCTTTTTTAATACCTTTCGAACTTCAGGCGTCGCCGTTTCTGTAAGCGCTACCGCGTATGTTCGTACACCATTCTTAGCTGATAATAATAAATCAGTCGCGATAGCAAGATCATCTAACGTTTTAGTAAGAGTACTTTTAGTGGCCATTTTTCTACCCCTCCTATTTATTGAGCTTTCTTTAAGATTTTTTTCAATTCTTTAATCGCTTCAGTAGATGTTTGAACATCTTCTTCAAGAATCTTTTTTAAATCCTCATCCTCTATCAATTCCAACATAGCTGTTCCTTTTGTTACACATGATGTTTTAAGCGTTAAGATTTCATGAACTTCTAGCGTTTCGTGCATAGCTAGTCCCTTTGCCATGTTTGCATCCTCCTTGTCATTTTTTTGACTTGTGAATTATATTCCCAAACCATTTCCATTTAAACAAGTATTGATTATTTTTTTGAAATTTCAGAAAGAGAAACAGGAATATTAAAACTAACAAAAATAATAAATAAAATAATCCGGTTCGCTTGCGCAATAGTTTCAATTAAAAAGTGCGTTAACCCGGCTTGGATTAACGCACTTGATCGTTACGCTTGAAATAACAAAACTCACTTTTCTATAGAATCTAAACATCCTTTTAAATGCTGAAATGAGGATCCATTTGGACGGAAAGAGTAAGGGTGATTGGTAAATTCAGGGTGCGTATTACACTCGATTACCTTCTAGGCCGATGATTTTTCTGATGACTTATTGCCCGGTGCAAACCAACCTAATAGAGCAATACCAACTAATACTCCATAGAAAATTAGAGTCCAGATAGTGCTATGAGGAAAATGAGGATCTAAGACACCAATATCTTTATGCGCAAAAGTAATAACAGCAAGTTTCACCCCTACCCAGGCAACAATGGCGTATGCTGTCGTTTCTAGAGCAGGTCGCTTTTCAAGGAGTTTTACAAACCAGGTCGCTGCAAACTTGATTAAGATAAGACCTGCAATCCCTCCAAGAACTACAACTGCAAACTGCCCTCCGTCCATACCGCCGATTTCTCCAAACTGTGAATCCGGAAGTCCGAGAGCTATAGCAACCGCAGCTAAAATAGAATCAATGGCAAAAGCTAGATCGGCTAACGCAATTTTACCCACCGTCGGCCAGAACCCTTTTCCAGCAGACTCCTTTTCATCATCATTATGAATATTCTCATTGTGTTTCCCAAGCCGTGCCTTAATGACATGCTTTAAACCTAAATACAGAAGATAAGCTGCTCCTATCGCCTGTATCCACCAGACGTTGGCGATAAATGAAATGGCAAAAAGAGCTCCAAATCGAAAAATAAATGCCATAAGAATTCCGTAATTAATCGCTCTTTTCTTCTGATCCTCGGGTAAATGTTTAGCTATAACTGCTAGTACAAGAGCATTATCAGCTGATAATAATCCTTCTAACCCGATTAGAATCAATAATGCCCATACGTATTCGAGCCAAATAGATTCCATCCATTTTCTCCTTTCCAAAATGTAAGCTGTTATACTAAAGGTTTTGTTTACAATAGAATAACCATATATGCTACAGTAAACTCTAAAAGATAAGATTTTTATTTTTTTAACACTAATCAACAATTGAACATCTCTTAAGATAAACATAAACACGAGTTCCAGTATGTCAGTAAATAGTTTATGTCAACATACTTACATAGGTTAGAAAGTCACCCTATTATTGTTATGCCCTTCCCCTTTTCTCAAGAAGTACCTGTGAACAATAAAAAAAACCGGCTGTAACATATTAACCAATATGTTACAGCCGGTTTTTATAGTGGAATAAGAAAATTAATTAGGACTAATCCCTACCCAAAAAAGATCCACTAGAGCCTGAGCCGTTTTTTCAGGGCCTCCTAATTCTGTAATTAATTCTTTTTTGTTCCGAATCATTGTTACCGTGGAAAATGTATGCGCAAGCAATCTGGGACTTGCTACGACGATTTCTCCGCTGTTTGCAGCTTGCTTGAATACGTTCTCTAATGCCTCATGTATCGCTTTCTCCGCTTCACGAATTTCATGAATATGACCTTCTGTAAGCGAAGAAGTCGCTTCTTGCAATAATGTTTCAAAATCAATATGCGGTCTTTTTAAATGATCCAAGGTTACCTCATATAATCTGTGTTTCAGCCCTTGGGAGTTTTGTAATAATTTCTCTGTCTGTTTTGTGATACGTTGGAACATACTTGATACCGAAACGGTAAACAAAGTTGCCTTATTTTTAAAATAGTAGTAAACGCTGGCCTTGGTCACATCGCTTGCTTCAGCCACTTGCTCCATTGAAACTTTTTCGTATCCATATGCCATAAAGAGATGGGCAGCTGTTTTTAAAATTTGCTCTCTTGTTATATTATTTTCAGTTGTTATTTTAGGTCTGCCAGGCTTTTTTTTCGGCGTCTGATTCGTATTCATAAGGGCCCTCCTTCTAGTTCAAGAAATTGGCACATTTAAACTAGTTGATTAATTAACCTTCTGGTATATATAATTATTGAAGGTTCTATATATATTGTAATAGAAACAAACAGATTTGGAAATGAGGGAGAATTAATGAAAGAATCACCTTTAGCAACATTCAGCCGATTGATGACTGGAAAAGTGAGTCGTTGGGTTGTTATTGCCGTATGGATTCTGGCAACTGCAGTTCTAACAATTGCTTGGCCTGCCGTTAATAAAACGGAAGTGAACAATGCACCAAACTTAAGTGAGAATTCACCTTCTTTAGAGGCTGAAAATCTCATAAAGAAAGAATTCCCTAACTCTTCAGGGGTTCCTGCCCTGCTTACATGGCATAAAGATTCAGGTTTGAATACCGATGACTTAAAATCTATTCAGCAAGTGGCGGCAGATTTAGAAAAGAAACCGTTAGAAGAACAAACGTCTACCCCGCCTTTGCACAAATTACCGTTAGCAGCTTTACAAAATATGATTTCGAAGGACGGTACAACGCTTGTACAGCCCATTTTCTTTAAAGAAAACGTTGAAACGGATGTACTAGAAAAAAATCTAGACACGATTAAAAAACAAGTAAAAGAACAGGTTTCATATGATTCTTTTGCTACAGATATCGATGCAAAAGATAAGCTAAGCACGCGCGTTACCGGACCTGTAGGAATTCAAGTAGATGCAACCAGCTTATTTGAAGGAGCAGACGTTTCCTTACTAATCGCGACAGTTTTATTAGTCTTAATTTTACTTCTTGTAATTTATCGTTCCCCAATTTTAGCGATTATTCCTTTAATCGGTGTAGGTTTTGCCTATGGGGTTCTGAGTCCGATTCTCGGTATTTTGGCAGATAAAGAATGGATTACGGTTGACTCGCAGTCCATATCCATTATGACGGTCTTGTTATTTGGAGCAGGAACAGACTATTGTTTATTTTTAATTTCTCATTATCGGGATGAGCTTCGCAAAGTAAAAGATAAGAGACAAGCACTTATTAACGCCTTTAAAGGTGCTTCAGGTGCTATAGCTATGAGTGGATTTACAGTTGTCATCTCTCTTCTGGCCTTGATTGTAGCAAAATACGGTGCTTACCACCGTTTTGCAATCCCTTTTAGCTTATCTATTCTAGTTATGGGATTAGCAAGTTTAACACTTATTCCCGCCCTGCTTTCGGTTATGGGAAGAGGTTCTTTTTATCCTTTCGTTCCTCGTACTCCTGAAATGGAAGAGGAATTGGCGAAAAAGAAAGGAAAACCGGTGCGTGACCGAAAAGAGAAAAACCGTTTCGGGAATTGGATTGGTAATGTGGTTACGACTAAACCATGGACAATCATTGTAGCTTGTCTAGTCTTTTTTGGAGCTTTGTCCATTTACTCAAGTCAAATCAAGTACACATATGATTTATTGTCTTCTTTCCCTGAAGATATGCCTTCTCGTGAAGGATTTACCATTATCTCTGATGCTTACTCTCCTGGTGAACTAGCACCGGCACAAGTAGTCATTGATACGGAAGGAAAATCGGTTGACCTTGAAAAAGCATTAAAGAAAAATCACCTTATTAGTACCGTTTCTGCACCTCAAAGTGGTACAAATAATGAGGATTTAAAAGTATATGACGTCACGTTTAATGTGAATCCATATAGTATAGAAGCAATGAAAGCTATTCCAGACTTGAGAGATGCAGCTGAAAAGGCACTGTCACAGTCCGGAGTTTTCGCAGTCAAATCCAAAGTATGGATCGGCGGTCAAACAGCTACACAGTATGACACGATGACCACGAGTGATAAAGACGACAGTATCATTGTCCCATTAATTATTATTTTTATATCGCTCCTGCTATTAGCTTACTTGCGTTCCATTGTAGCCATGCTTTACTTGGTTGGAACGGTTATCTTGTCCTACAGTGCAGCCTTAGGATTAGGCTGGCTCATTATTCACAACATCATGGGGACAGATGCTATCCAAGGAGCGATTCCTTTATACGCATTTGTATTTTTAGTGGCGCTTGGTGAGGATTATAATATCTTTATGATCTCAAGCATCTGGCAGAAAAAGAAGCATATGCCATTAGAGCAAGCAATTAAAGAAGGCATAAGCGAAACAAGCGGTGTTATTACATCAGCTGGAATCATTTTAGCTGCTACCTTCGCGGTTCTAGCAACACTGCCTATTCAAGTTCTGGTTCAGTTCGGAATTATCACAGCTTTAGGTGTTTTGTTAGATACATTTATTGTGCGACCATTCCTTGTACCTGCGATTACTACGGTTTTAGGAAAATTTGCTTTCTGGCCAGGTAAAGTTGAAATGGCACCAGAAAAAGAGCAGTAAATATTAAAGCCAAGAAAAAAGCAAAGAGAATATTCTCTTTGCTTTTTTCTTGATCAATTAAATTTTATGATAAAGGACAAGAGAAATAATTTACCATTAAAAACATGCAGCTTTCTACACTTCTTTTAATATAGCCCTCACTTAAAGTGTTAATCTTTACTTGTATCTCATAAAAGCAGCTGTTTAGGATAAATTATTACTTAAGAAACGTATACTACTGGAGGTTGTAACTTGTTAATAGGTGAGATTATTCAGAAGCTAAATAATGGTGCTACTTATGAAGATATTGCTTCTTCCATGAAAATTAGGGAAGATATATTGAAAAATGATTTAAAGAAATTCGGATTTCACTATGAGAATAAAGAAAAAAAGCTGGTATTTACAGGATACGAATCTGAGTATGAGAATACACTTCGTGTTTGTTATCCTGATATAAAAGGACTTTCTATTTAACATTTCTGCTTTAGATATATAATTTTCCATCCTAAAAGCGTGGACTGCATTCAGCCCACGCTTTTAACTATCTTCATTTTAGTTCTCTTTTTAATACTTTACCGAGCTGGTTTTTAGGAAGTTTATCAATAAAATAAACTTCGGGAATTTTGTAGCTTGCTAGACGATCTCTACAATATTTTAGGATATCTTCTTTTGTTAAAGAAGAATGAGGATCTTTTACCACATACGCTCTAGGTTTTTCTCCATAAACTGGGTCTTCTACTCCTACTACAGCAGCTTCTATAACCATATCTATTTGCTCAATTATTTCTTCTACCTGATCAGGATAGATATTATCACCGCCATATACGATAACATCTTTATAGCGTCCCATAATATATAAAAAACCGTCTTGATCTACCTTTCCAGCGTCCCCCATATAGAACCAACCATCTCTAAGGACTTTGTCAGTCGCCTCTTGATTATGCCAATAGCCTTTAAAACAATAGGGGCTTTTTATAATAATTTCTCCAACTTCTCCTGTTTTCACTTCTTGTCCTGACTCAGGATCAATAATTTTTACTTCTACACCAGAAAGAGGCTTACCTGCTGATTCAATTTTTTCATTTCCCATATTTGGTGTCCATACACTTACTGTCCATGCTTCTGTACTTCCATAACCTTGTATCATGCTGATGTCTAATTTTTCATATTCCTTAATAAGATAAGCAGGAACTTTTGCCCCTCCAGCAATAGCAACCTTTAGTGAAGATTTCTTTGACCCTGCATTTTTCACTACTTCGAGCATTTGCATATACATAGAGGGAAACGCTAACATCATAGTGATCTTATGAGTTTCAATCGTTTCCCAAATGATTTCCGGTGTAGGATCTGACAACAGAAATAACCCCATCCCGTTGGAAACAGATTTCAAAATATTATTAATAGAACTCATATGATAAAAAGGATGCGAGGCAAGAAAACGACCATCCTCTTCATAATCGATTCGTTGACTAGATGGTTGTATATAAGAATACACATGACCATGCTCAATCATACAGCCTTTTGCGTTGCCAGTTGTTCCAGAAGTAAAAAGAAGCATAGCTATGTCATCTTGAGAGACCTGTATATTTGGATTTAGTATAGAATACGCGGAAAAAATTTCATTATATTCTTCAACTGTCTCCACACTATTTTTTCTCCCTACTTGTAAAGTAATAACGTCATTTAATATTTCAAAATCAAAAGGAATAACCTCATGAAATTTTTGGTCGTAGAAAATAACTTTAGGTTGTGCACTATCTAAAATATCAATAATTTCATACTTCGTAAGCTGCCAGCTAATAGGAACCGCTACGGCTCCGATTCTTAATGCGGCTAGCAGAATGGTAGGAAACGGATGATTGTTTTGACAGAGAATTGCAATTCGATCCCCTTTTTTAACGTTATGGCTTAACAGGTAATGAGCGAGTTGATTGACACGTTCATTATATTCTTTAAATGTATGGAAAGATGTACTCCAAATTAAAGCCTCTTTTTCAGCAGATTGTGTAGCCCTTTGCTCTAATAGTTCTCCAAGTGTATACATGATAGCTCTCTCCTTTAATGATAATGACCAGTTTGAATCATATTTAAATGGTGCTTCATTCTAATTATTTTTAATTCTATAAACTACATTACCCATAATTAACGTTAACGCAAACGTCAATTATGGACGTTTGGAAAATTCATATCTTTTTAGCATGTAAAAGATACATATTGCTTATTCAGAGCAGACTATTCAATATACTTTGAAGCTTATGTTGAGGAGTTCATAGCGCTTTATCTTGTAAGATTCTTTTCTTTTTTAATTTAGCCCCCTTTTGCACCAGCTATTAAGTATGTTCTCTTTCTATGCGTCGAGTTAATTGCTAGTTGCACTCTCCATGTGAATAACAAAAGTCTTAAGAGTTATATTAATAAAAACGCTAAGATAATATAAAGCTTCTCTTCTTACTATAGGATCTATAAATGACCATGGAGGAAAATATGAATAAAGTCTTTTTCATTTTTATGATTATTGGTGTACCTCTTTCAATTATTGGCAGCATTTTTAATTGGAATTATATTTTCATGTTCTTTATTTATTGTGTGACATTAATTAGTTTGGCTAATTACATCAGACGTTCTACTGAAAGCCTTAGCGTTGTAGTAGGTCCAACAGCAGGGGATTACTTAATGCTACGTTTGGCAACGCTGCAGAAATTATTATTTCGTTTTTTGCATTAAGTAAAGGACTAAATACAATCGTCATTTCATCCATTACTGGAGCAGTTCTCGTTAATCTACTTTTCGCGAGCGGAATATCAATGATTGTTGGAGGAATTCGATTTAAAAAGCAAAAATTTAGTGTGTTTAAAACACGACATAATACCTCCCTCTTAATGTTTGCTATTATCGTAACTTTTGTATTGCCATTTATCTTTGCAAAACGCCTGGATGATAAAGATATGCAGGTTCTATCAACTTCTTTTGCCATTGTGATGCTGACCATTTACCTGCTTGCTCTTCTTTTTAAACTTGTCACGCATAAGGGGATTTTTACTGGAAACGCAGAAGAAAATGGGGAGGAACCAGAATGGGGAAAAAAGAAAGCAATAATTGTACTTGGACTGGCCACAATTGTACTAGCTTATATTAGTGAAAAACTTGTTGGCACCATTGAGCCAGTAGGTGCTACCTTAGGCTGGAGTCACGTTTTTATTGGAATTATTGTTGTGGCCATAGTGGGAAGTGCTGCAGAGTACGTGTCAGCAATTGCCATGGCCTATAATAACAGAATGGACGTAATGGTGGAGATTTCCATTGGTTCAACCGTCCAAACGGCCATGTTTGTTGCTCCTATACTCGTTCTGTTCTCATACTTGTATGATTTCTTGCCTCTTGTATTTAATACAGCGGAAATGATTGCGATGATCCTTGCCGCTCTCATGACGGTGACCGTTGTGAACGACGGTGATTCCAACTGGTTCGAAGGTGTTTTACTTGTCGGTACCTACATTGCGATAGGCTTTAGTTTTTACCTTTTATAGAATTTTTTCAAGAAAAAGATGAAAATTTCAGCTTACATAAAGATAATGCCTGGTCATCTTTTTAAATCTTGATGAATAACATATACAAAAAAATTTGCTTTTTTTGCATGGTTTTCAACTTTAAACACGATTAAAATATTGCTGCATTGATAATATATAATGGTATATGAACGAGAAAAACGAGCTCTTATCTGCTAAGGGCTCGTTTTTTACATTTATTTCATCTGCCCTTACACATAAACATTAAAAATAAACAAAACACACAAACCTAAAACATATGTACATATTCTGACGCAAATGACATATTAATAGCTCGACAGTGCTAATAATAAAATTTAGAGGAGATGAGAGTGGGAATGAATAATTTTAATTCACAATCATCCACTGATCATTCAAACCCGCAAGTATGGAATTTTGTTTCGGCTCCTAATTTACATCCCATGAAGGTTACCATTAATGTTAATAAGCCTGGAACAGCTCCCGGCCTATTATTTGTTGCGCCCTATACCGGTATATGAAGCAGCTATGATTGACCAAACTGGGGCACTAATTATGGATCAGACAGGGAATCCAGTGTGGTTTAGACCACTTGCTAGTAGATATATCCAAAACACAGACTTTCGAGTACAAATGTACTGCGGGAACCCTGTTCTTACGATGTGGCAAGGAACAATTTCAGGAACTCAAACCGCAACCCCAAACCTTCCAGCAGGCGATCCTGAACCTGGTGCTTATTTTCAAATTATCAACCAGCATTATAAGGTCATTAAAAAGTTATTTGCTAAAAAAGGATTTACAGCTGTTGTGCATGAGTTTACAATCACCAAACGGAATACGGCTTTGTTTACGGCGGTAAAACAAGTACCTGCGGATTTATCTAAGTATGGTGGACCATTACGCGGGTATTTTGATGATTACTCTATTCAAGAAGTAGACATTGAGACGGGAGAACTTGTCTTCTTTTGGAGTGCACTTGAACATATTAATCCAGCTGATTCAATGGTACCTGCTTCATCCGCGACAAGTTCTAATAATATATGGGATTGCTACCACGTAAATTCAGTCGAAGAAGGGCCAAACAATACACTTCTAGTGAGTATGCGTAATATGTGGGCCATTTATAACATTGATAAAGAAACGGGAAAGATAATTTGGCAACTTTGTGGAAAACAAAGTGATTTTAAGCTTGGACGGAACGCTGCATTTTCTTGGCAGCATGAGGCGCGCTATAGGTCCGAAAATAGGATAAGCTTGTTTGATGACGCCTGCTGCGCTTCTTCCACCTCTCCTCCTGAAGGACAGGCGCGTGGTTTAATTCTTCACTTAGATTATAAAGACAAAGTTGCAAGTGTAGATCGAACATATTATCATGACCCAGCTTTATATGTTCCAAGTCAAGGAAATGCGCAAAAGCTTTCCAATGGAAATCAACTCATTGGGTGGGGACAAGAGCCGTACCTTTCGGAATTTAGGAACGCGGGCAATACACGGAGAAACCCTTCATTTAATTTGTTATATGATATGCGATATCCAAATCAGAATCTTTCGTATCGAGCATTCAAAAATAAGTGGGTAGGTCTACCACTTTATCCGCCTAGCATAACGGTAGACTTATTGCCCGACGGTGAAGCTAAAGTTTACGCATCATGGAATGGTTCAACCGAAACGGTTGCTTGGCAGGTACTAGCAGGACCAACACCTTTTAAATTAGCAGTAGTGGTATTTAGTACCCCTCGTACTGGATTCGAAACAGATATTCATGCTCAGGAAGTTGGCCCCTATTTTCAAGTAAAAGCATTAGACTCCTGCGGGAACGTCATTGGTACATCACCGACTACTTACGTAAAAATAAGACGAAATAGACGAAAGTGAGCATTAATAATCCTCTACTAGATTTTTAAAAATGTTCTTATGGTGCCCCCTACTACCCCCTTAGGGCTATACATCCAGAGGCGTACATTACAAAAACATCCTCACCTAACTGAATGTAGCAAAAAATGTTAAGAACAAAGATTTGTTTGCTGTTATAGTGAACATAAGGTAGGTGGATGTAAATGAATTATGTAACTTGTATACAGAGAACGCTAGATTACATTGAGGAGAATTTGGAGACACAAATTACTTTAGAAAAGTTAGCAGAAATTGCTTGTTTTTCTCCTTTTCATTATCACCGTGTCTTCCAAGCCATGGTTGGAGAATCAGTGATGGATTATGTGAGAAAACGAAGACTTACACGCGCAGCAGAACGCTTATTTTTCACAGATGAAAAAGTCATTGATATCGCACTTGATGTTGGTTTCCAATACCAAGAATCATTTAACAGAGCGTTCAAAAAGTTTTATGATGTTTCACCGAAGCAATACCGTAACGCAAGGAGAATATCTGGACCGCTGCGGGGAAAAGCCTACCTAACTACCACACTTTTGTCAGGAGGAAATAAGATGGAACCAAAGCTAGTCACTAAACCTGCTTTTTATGTCATTGGATATGAGCTAAAAACGAAGGTGGCCAGAATAATAAAGACATTCCTGAATTTTGGCAACAGTACATGCAAAATGGATTAGGCTCTAAAATCCCCAATCCCCTAAACGAAAACGCGGAGCTTGGCATTTGCACTGATTTTAATCCTGAAACGGGTGAGTTTGTTTATGTAATTGGCATGGAAGTAGAGGAAGGCACTCCAGCGCCTGAAGGAACAGTTTACAGAAGCTTCCCTGAACTAGAATATGCTGTATTTACTACACCAAAATCAAATGAAGAATCTTTTACTTCTTCCATTCAGTCTACATGGAATTATGTTTTTACAGAATGGTTCCCTGAATCAGGTTATGAGCACTACGGATCAATGGAATTTGAATTGTATGACAAAAGATGCTATGGTTCGGAAAACAAAGAGATTGATATCTATATTCCTGTGAAAAAACAGATTGTTAAGGCATAACAGAGAACTCCCATTTGTTTAAGAGAAAAGTAGTGTAGAAATTCATTTATAATACTATGATATTTAAGTTTCTAATAAAATCTTTTATGTATTGGGTGAAAAGCACTGCACCTTATGCTACCTTGCCTTTTTTATGTGTATAATAGTCAAAGATAGCAATCCCAAAGGAAACTCCAAAAGCGGTTGAAAATGCTGTTAAAAGATCAAAATTAGAGGTAAACAGAATATTAATCATTAAGTTTCCTCCAAAGAAGATTAAAAAATATACCAAGAATTTCAAAATAACTATTTTCAAGAATTACCCTACTTTCATAGATGTCGTTTAGATTGACTGCTGATTCAGCACAGATTTTAAAAATCACGAAATTGTAAATATAACCAATATATGATTATATTACCATATATCTTTACTGGACATAAAAAAGAACCTCTTTAAAATAGAGGTTCTTTTTTTATAACAGACAAGATATTTAGTTACGGTAATAACAAGAATTAAAATTTCATTCGCAAGCTTTAATAAAGATAATCTTCTTACTACCTATAGCTTTTCTACCAATTCATCAACACGGACACAAGTGAATCCTTTTGTTTTCACTGTTTTTAATACATCTCTTAACGCATTAATTGTGTTTCTTGGAGCGTCGGATTCCGCCCCGAGCGTATCTCCGCAGTCGTGCAGCAAAATGACGTCCCCGCCTTTTATGTTGGCCAGGCGTTGTTTAATCTTTTCGCTTCCGCCAGAGGTTCGCCAATCTTCCGCCATGATTGACCATAGAATAATCTTATATTTACCTCTTCTCATAAAATCGAAAAGGTTGAGCATTCCCCAAGGTGGGCGATAATAAATAGGTGTAACTCCAGTGATAGATTTAATCACCTTGGCTGTATTCTTAAGTCCATTTCTAACTTTCCAAGGCGTCATAAACCAATTAGAATGATGGACGTAATTATGAATTCCAATTAAGTGGCCTTCATTATGCATGCGCTGAATCAGTTCAGGATATTTCTCTGCTTTAGTACCTACCACGAAAAAGGTGGCCTTTACCTCATTTTCCTTCAGTAAATCAAGAAGGATTGGCGTATAAACAGGATTCGGACCATCATCAAACGTAAAAGCAATTTTGGATAAGTCCCTTCCCCTTTTAACTACGTTCACTCCTAGACCACGTGATAGGACATACGGAATAACGCTGTATAATAAAATTAAAAAAATAATAGCAGAAATTATGAACCCCATATTATATACTCACCTCTATCTCCTTTTGCTTTTGTATCGTTTTACTACTTGTTACGTTGCGTAATGGACCGCTTCTTGCTGCTCCGACAATGACATGGAGAGCGTCTATGGATGATGTTTTGGTTTGAGATTTTCTCATTCTTTGTTTCATCCATTTTAAAGGTGCTGAATCGAAGACAAGATTTTCAACTTGCGCGATTAACTCTTTTTCTGACTCTGCAGAAAGTGCGAATCCCGAACGACATAAATAATCCGCGTTGTCTTCTTCCTGTCCTGGTAACGAATGATAAATTAATATCGGTAAATCCATCGCCCTTGCCTCAGAGGTTGTTACTCCCCCGGGCTTGCTGATCATTAAATCTGAAATAGCCATTAATTCCTCGACCTTTTCACAGTATCCAAGAATTCTCACTTCATGCTTCGAGTCTTTTAATTCCCACTCTAATTGTGTTTTTAATTTCTTATTTTTACCACATACTATAAAAAGTTGAATCGGTGTGGAAATGGATTCTAATGCCTTAAAGGTTGAAATCCCTTTTCCAAAAAATCCGTCGCCCCCTCCCATGATGAGCAGGGTGAACATATTTGGATTGATCATATATTTATCTAAGAGAAGGTCTTTTGGAAGAACATCCATAAATCTTTTCCGTACAGGTATTCCAGTGTTTTTAATTTTGTCTGCCTCTACTCCTAACGCAATTAATTGATCACGCAGTTGGGCAGAACCTACCACATATTGATCTGTATAGGGATGAATCCAATAAGAATGATCTGTATAATCCGTGATGATGGTTACTGCTGGAATATCAATTAACCCTTGCTCTTTTAATTTTGATATAATCCCGGCGGCAAATGGGTAGGTACTGACCACTACTTTCGGTTTTATTTCCTGTATAATTTTAAGCACGGTTTGCATTCCCGACAAAAAAATCGAATTTAACTTGATGGAAAACGAATTTTTTACACGAGTTTTTTTATACAAAAAGCTGTACACTTGAGGAAACTTCTTAATGCTTTTTTTGTAAATATAATGGCTGATTGGATAAAGATTGGGATGAATCCATTCCATGATGTCCATGGTAATAGGCTCAGCATCAGCAACCATATCATTTACCGCCTCGCTTATCGCATTAGCCACTTGTTTATGCCCCTCTCCAAATGTAGCGGAAAGAATGAGGTATTTATCCTTCTCACGATTGTTCATGACTTTTCCCTCCTTGTAGTTTGTATGCTTTTGCTATGTGGTAAAGCCTGGGCTGTTTCCCACACCTTTTTGTTCTCTTGTTTATACGATTAAAGAATTACTCTACTTGGAAAAGAGTAAGCATTATAAAAAATTAATAATGGGTAGTTACCCTTTTCAATTAATTTGTAAGATTTATCTTTTCTTCTCCTCCATTACATAGATTGTTTAGGAACTCCTTACACTATTTATTAGAAAAATAAACGTTCTTATATTGACCTTTCAAATACCACATTTTCAGTCTACGGTTTGTAATTAAAAATAGGCTAAAAATAACATTAAAAATCAATGAAAAAGAAAGTTTTTTTTATAAATAGTGCTACATTAAAAGAAAAGCAAAGGTGAAATTAACCTTTTTCCTCCTCTTATTTTCAATCAAATTCAAGCATATTTGAGTTATTCACTATGCTTTAGGCAAATACATATTATGAAAGAAGGACAAACCATGGATTTTATCACATCTTATATAAATCAATACGGATATATCGTGCTGTTTCTAGCATTGATGCTGGAACTTCTTGCACTTCCTCTTCCAGGGGAGCTTCTCATGGGCTACGCTGGGGTTCTTGCTTTTCAAGGACATTTAAGCTGGGTGGGAAGTATCCTGGTGGCTGGTATGGGGAGTATGGTTGGAATGACCATAGCTTACGGGGTAGGCTATAAGTTAGGGACTCCTTTTTTTGATAAATACGGAGAAACCCTTCATATGGGACCAGAGCGAATTGAAAGAATGTCAAAATGGTTTGGTGTACATGGAAACAAGCTGTTGATTATTGCTTATTTCCTCCCAGTTATTAGACATATTACAGGATATTTTTCAGGAATTACTCGGCTTCCCTTTCGTACGTATGCACTGTACGCCTATAGTGGATCATTTCTTTGGGTCACCACATTTATTACTCTAGGAAAGTTATTAGGACCTCAGTGGGAACAGTTTCATCATTCTATTAAGAAGTATTTTGTCATTGGGATGATTGTAGCTGTAAGTTTGTTCGTTGTTATTTACATTTATAAAAAGTTCAAAGTAACGATTAAAAAGATAGCAATTAATTGCCTCAAGTGGATAGTAAATGTGTTTCATACGCGGAAACGGGCAGGTCTTGTTTTTATATTTACAGCATTAGTTACATTAGGATTTATTCTGCTTATGATTGGAATGACGCAAGACTTTATCGCAAACGAGTTTGGAGATTTTAACAAAATAACGAGTCTATTAATAACAGCCCTTTTTAATAAAGATTGGAATGTACCAATGCGGATATTTTTCATGCTGGGATCCAGGCAAGTGCTAGTGACATTAATTTTCTTTACACTTGTATGGATTTTATGGAAAGGCAGGGATAAAAAAATCGAATTCTTATCTCTGGTAGTTATTGCAGGCGGCGGAGAGGTGTACGAAGAAAGCCTGAGACGAATATTTCATCATTTTTCCCCTATTACAAAATCGTTTACAGAGCAGCTTTCATACACCTTTCCAAGTGAGCAATCATTAATGGCTTTTGTTATTTATGGATTTGCTGTATTTATGCTGGTTCGACACTCTAGAAGGTTATGGATTCCTACATTAGCACCAATAGCGGCCATTCTTATTTTATTGCTTATTGCGATTAGTCGTTTGTATCTGAGTATCCAATATCCCAGCGACATTGCAGCAGGATATGTATTTGGAGGAGTATGGCTAGGTTTAAACGTTTTGCTTCTTGAAACCTTCCGTCTTATGAAAGGTATTAATCTATAGTGGTTCACTCAAAAGAAAGGTCTAACTAAACAGGAACTTATCTTGTCCAAATGGCGTTTATTATATTTTGAACGATGCGAAAGGAGAACCTGCATGCAAAACCGTATTTTAATCGTTGAAGATGAAGAAATGATTGCGAGAGCTCTTCAAATTGAGCTTGAGCATGAAGGATACCAAGTATTCGTAGAACACGAAGGAAAAAGCGGCCTTGAAGCTGCTTTACATAATAGCATTGATCTAGTTTTATTCGAATCGTTGGGCCGACCTCTACAACTATTAATCAAGTCACTAACGACAAAGTCCTTGTTCAGAAAATATCCCCTACTTTTTCAACAGAAAAGAACTTTGAACTTAGACCTTTTCAAGAACATCAAAATTTAGTAGTTCACGTACCAATTCATCAGAATCACAAAGTAATAGGTACGTTAGAAATAAGTGAGCGGTTATCAGGACTAGAAAGTCGCAAAGATGTTATTTTGTCCATAATGGGGACTGTTACCGTTGTTTCTGTTCTTCTCTCTTTTCTAGCTGGCAGATGGTTATCAGCTATCATTATGAAGCCTATTGTATCAATGATCTCTACAATGGAGGATATTGAACAAAGTGGAACGCTGAAAAAGATCGGTATACAAACTGAAACAAAAGATGAAGTGTACAAAATGGCAGCTACATTTAACCGTATGGTTAGTAAACTGAAGGAAAACTCAGATAAACAAAGGCAATTTATTTCCGATGCCTCTCATGAGTTAAAAACACCTGTGACTGTTATTAGCAGTTTTATTACGATTCTTAGAAGGCATGGAACACAAGATGAAACAATAGCAAAAGAAGCAATTGAGGCTCTTTATTTAGAAACAAATAGAATGAAAAATTTGACTAAAACACTATTAAGTTTAGCTGAATTAGAGGGCTCTGAACCTGTTGATATAAAATCAGTTGACCTTGTCTCTCTCAGTACAGCCCTTGTAACTCAGATCATGCAAGTTCATGACCGACCTATTATCCTGCATAAAAATTCCCACTCCATTTTCATCAAGGGAGATGAATTGAAGCTGAAACAAGTGCTCATTATCTTTTTAGATAATGCCATAAATTATAGTACCGATGTAATTGAGGTCTTTTTGGAAAGTGATCAGCATAAGGGAATTCTCCGAATAAAAGATTATGGCATTGGCATACCAGAAGAAGAACAATCTCATGTTTTTGAAAGGTTTTATCGAGTAGACAAAGCCCGCAAACGGGATTCGGGAGGAAGTGGACTCGGATTAGCTATTGCTAAAAATATTGTGAACCTCCATAAAGGAGAAATTGATATACAAAGCAAAGAACATGCTGGAACAGAGATTAAAGTTACTTTTCCCCTTACGAACTGAGTATGTCGCTTTTATATAAATTAGCTCATGTACCACTAGTGAGGCAGCAACTATCAATATTTAATTTTTAAAAATGCTACCTACTGGATACATTCAAAACAGAATCACCAGTTTTTTATTTATATAAAATCAGAGCCTGTCCAAATTATTAGCAACTACGTTTTCTTAATCTGCGAACGCTGATACTTTCTAAACTAGTCGTATTTCTATTACCTGAATTATCTTCCCATACTAAAAATCCGCCTTCTGCTCGAATAAACATACCATTTCCATCAAGCTGTCTTCCAGCAGAAAAAACTTGAATTTTATCTCCTCTTCGAAAATTATCTACTATAGAACGAGATTGAGATGTACGACGATCTCCACTACGACGTCCTGGCATAACTTCCCCCTCTATACATTTAGTACATACTATGAAAAAAACGAAAATTAGCATAAGCAAAGCGCGTAAAAGCACAAACAATATTTTACAAATTGAAAATTTGGTCATACCTGTCTTTAGCATTTCTGCAATTTCTCTTACATTCATTCCTACTCAACATAATGCCTCTTTCTAGAACACATATAAAAAGCTAGCTCTTAGTGCATAACGATCGTTTTTGTTGCTGCAACTTAAAAACACACTGAATCTCTTTCATCTTGTATTGCTGTTGTTGCATTGATTTATTGAGTATAAACTACATATATAATTAAAGTGTGTGATATATATAATTTAAAAAGTTATATCTTTTAAACACAAAAAAAGAACCCTCCATAAAAAGAGGATTCAAACAGGGTAAGTAAGAAAAAGAAATATACATGCATGTTCCTGGGGGGCACTACGCTTGTATAATCAACTTATACCCCCCTGTTTACTGGTTGAAACAACTAAAAATATTCTATAAAAAGAAAATAAGTAGTAAATCATCAGCGTACTCTACCTGTTCTCTAATATTAATAATTCGCATAACAAGTGCTCCTCTACCAAAAATAAAACTCATGATTTACATTACATAAAGATGTTATAGACGTCCTTTCAAGGAAAGTTTGTTGCCTCTTCAATTAAAACCTATCCTCAAGTCCATTCTTTCCTATGTTCATGAATAAATTTAATATCATTTTGATAATGTTCAAGGTGCCCTTCGTCTATCATTTTCTGGAACGTACTGTCGCCTTCGCTGGCTTTTCTTGTAATTGTTTTACATAACCCTTCTAATCGCAGCAATATCATTTCCAAATAACCTTCTTGTACTTCTTCGCCGTAAGCTTCAAGAAATAATTTCACTCTTTGGTTTATATGTTGAGCATGCTGCAATGAATTATAATAGATCCTCCCACCTGTTTCAGAAAGATAAAATCTACTTAAGGGGACGCACGTATAAAGAGTATAAGCAATGTCCCAAATTCTTGGACCGGGCCCAGCAACATCAAAATCAATGATGCCTACTGGTCTTTCGTGCTTGAAAATGATGTTGTATATGGCAAAATCATTATGACATAGTATCTCAAATGGTTTAGGAGTGTTATCTATTGCTTTCCAGCTATCATCAAATGAAAAATCACTCACTGAATCATGATAAAGACGGAGCATTTTCCCTATTTCTATTAAAACATCGTCAGACCACATATATTTCTTCAAGGGATAATTACCAGCTTCACCTTCAATAAATGACAAGACCTCTCTCCCTTTTTCATCAATGCCTAAAAATTTTGGTGCATAACTAAAACCTTTGTTCTCTAAATGCTTTAATAGCTTATGAAATTTATGACTATCTGATTTTAATTCTCGTCGTACAGTATCTCCCGAGCGATAAACGTTAGAGACATTCCCTCCTGTTAGCACTTCTTCGTCCTCAAAGCTTGACATATAAACATTCCCCCTGAATATATCCTATTTGTCGTCAATAAGTGAAAATGATAAAGCATTCGTCATAAATGAAATATCTCATTTTACTACTGATGATTTAGAAAAGCCCGTACTTTTTCTTTTGTAGCCCATCAACAATCCTTTGGGACTGACTGATAAGTTGTAGAAACTCGGTTATCGTCATGTTACGTTACATTATAATAAAAAAAGAATCTTCATTCGAAGATCCTTTTAACTGCTTGTTTCATACAAAAATCCGCTAAAAAGTGGAAGACCGCTACTATGTTAAATCACCAAAAGCCTCCATCTGAGTGAATAATTTGTCCGGTAATCCATTCTGATTCTTCACTTGCTAAAAAGATAACTAATTTCGCGGCATCCCGGGGCTCACCAAGTCGCCCCATTGGGAACTTTGGCAGTAACTCTTCCTTTAACTCACTGCTCATCCAGCCAGTGTTAGTTGGTCCAGGATCTACAGCATTAACAGTAATTTTAAGAGGTGCTAATTCAATAGCAACTGATTTAGTAAACGTAGAAACAGCCCCTTTCGTTGCAACATAAGCCAAATTCCCAGGCTCAGGTGACTTATCTTGACCTGAAACCATATTAATAATTCGACCGCCATGCTTACCTTCGATTAGACGTGCAAACTCAACAGTCAAAAGACACGTACCTCTAACATTCACGTTATAGTGAGCATCAAGAATATCAGCATCTATAGAACGAAAATCTACGTCCACAGAATGTGTTGCGTTATTTACAAGGATTGATGGAGAACCTAGTTTGTTTTGAACTTCATCAAGCAGCTTTCTTGGTGCATCGGGTTGCGATAAATCCAATTCCATTGATTCACATCGCACTCCCAGACTGCGAATCTCTTCCATAAGATGTTTCGACCATTTAAAATCATCTTCATTGCAATAATCCATTAAACGATCATACTTTGACCAATGAGTGAAAAAAATATCTGCGCCTTCTCTAGCTAATTCCCTGCATATTTCAGTACCAATACCTTTTGCCCGACTAGCACCAGTAACAACCGCAATTTTATTTATTAACCGCTTCATAAAGCATCTCCTCTTGAGAACGTTGAATTCATATGTTCACCAATAGCACACGAATTCAGCAATCCTGTATATGTATATTAATCTATCAAGTTATAATAAATGAAAAAATGTAATTAAAGTTTAAAAGGTATTTTCTCCATATTAATCATTCATTCTTATTTCACCTCACATAAGTATTTTTCCATACATGCATTCAACTTTCCTGCCTTATCAACATGTTACAAACAGTAAAAGCTGTATCCCCCCTAGTCTCCAACAAGTTTAGGCTCTTTTCTTAGTTACATTTTCAAGAACGTTATATTTTACTTTTTAGTAAAAAGGTAAAGAGATAGACAGAATAATGGATTTCCTAAATAAAATTTCAAAAGGAAATATCCTTATTTTAGAGAACTTAATAAAGGGCTGTTTTTCATTTCTCTAACATTTAAAAGGAGGTACACGAATGAATGAACAGATACTGAAAATTAACAAAGTGGAAATTTGCACAGAAAGTTTTGGAAACCCTAACAACCCGGCTGTACTGCTAATAATGGGAGCAATGTCTTCGTTAGATTGGTGGGATGAAGACTTCTGTCTTCGTCTTGCCGAACGGGAGAGATTTGTTATTCGTTACGACCATCGTGATTTAGGGCGATCTACCACTTATCCACCCGGTACTTCTAACTATACAATAACGGATATGGCTGATGACGCAATTGGTGTTTTAGACGCTTACTCTATAGAAAAAGCTCATATTGTTGGAATGTCTTTGGGCGGAATGATAGGTCAGATTCTTGCTCTTAGATATCCGGATCGCATAGACTCCCTTACTTTAATTGCATCAAGCGTATTTGGAACGGAGGCGGAAAAATTGCCCCCAATGGATCAGCAGATACTTGATTACCACACGAAGAGCACTTCCATAGACTGGTCAAATCAAGAGGAAACCGTTCCCTACCTTGCAGGTGGATGGAAAATTTTAAGTGGGACAAAACCTTATGAAGAGGAAAGAATGTATAAGCTAGCAGAAAGAGAAGCTGCCCGTGCTAAACAGCTGCCGAGTAGATTTAATCATGCTTTGCTTCAAGGAGGCGGACAATATTATGACAGGCTGAGTGAAATTAACATACCTACGCTGATCATTCATGGAACAAAAGACCCCGCACTGCCGTATGAACATGGGCTTGCTCTTGCAAAAGCTATTTCTCATGCTAAATTAATAGCTCTTGAAGGTACAGGACATGAAGTTCATAGCGAGGACTGGGAACAAATTATCCAATCAATTGTAGGGATTAGCTCCTAAAAATAAACTGGTTTGCATACTAAAACCAAAAGGAATTAACGATACTAATACCTAATGCTGGAGGGTACAGTTTTAAAATAGATGATCAGAAATTCTCAGTATCTAGGCAAGAAATGAAACAATTCATTTCCGAAAACATTCAAACTTTACCAGATAGCAATGAGTTATTTGATAAAGAAAAAGCACAGCAATTTATAGATTATAATAAAGAAAAGATAAATAAAACAGCTAAATCGGCAGCTATTCGACAACAATTCTTTAAGAATGTTCCTATCATAAAAAAATAGAAAACAAATAAAGAGCCTTATGTAAGGCTCTTTATTTGTTTTCTATTTGCCTTTGTGCTTGGCTTTTGCCTTTTGTTTTTTTATAAAATACTTTTGTTCCTTCAGCTCTTCACGATATTGTTTAGCTTTCTTTTTTCTACTTTTTTTCTTTTCTTCGTACTCCTTCTTCACGGCTTCTTGAGCTTTAGTCGAAATACCAACATTATTTATCTCTTTTGCTACTTGGCGCTGTAAGCGTTTTGGATTTACCTTTTTATTAGATTTTATTTTTACATCAAGACCTGCATGAACTGATTGATTGATCACCTCTAGCAATCTGTAATTAATAAAGTCTAATATCTCTGTATCTTTTGGTTCTGCTCCAAATACATAACGAAATGCTTTTAACTTACCGCCTTCTACAACTTCAATAATTCCTACCCAAAACTGACCATCATGGTAAATCGTTAGTGACATAACGATTCCCTCCTCTAAACATACTATGAAATGATGGACATCCCGAGGAGGGGAAGGTCACTGACATTAATATATTAATGCATCCGGACTACCAACCGAATTGTGTTTTTACATCCCATATACAAATTTTAACATAAAGCTATTTAATATCACTACCTTCTTTTATTTGTCGCCAAAATTCATTGCAAAAAATAAAAAGCTCGCCATAATAAATATTGGAATTACTACAAAAGAGATTAAACTAAAATATTTCATTAGCCCTTTTTCTTGTTTTCCAAAAGCTATTATTCCAAATGAGAATCCTATTAAGTAAACAGTAATACATATAAAATTTTGGATCTATGTATGGGTGTGAAATATTGTCCAACACCAACAACCATTCCAAGCAACGATAACCACAGTGAATATTGACTAAAACGTTTTTCCAATTTGGTCCTCACTGAACTAGGTACATGTTTATATGGCCCATTTAGTTATCAGTTACTATAATGTACTTAATCATCGGTAGAAAAAGAGCTTGAATGAATCACTCCAAACTCTTTTTTCTATAAAGAAAGAAACCTATTACCGCTCCGACTACAGCTATAACTACACTAAAACGAATTAAATGAATAATAAAATCACTAAGGTTTAAATAAGTTGTTTCTGTTGCACCATCACCGACTGATTCAACTTCTTTATATGGGATTACAAAGAAACCCATTGATCCTCCTAAAATAAGGCCATAGAAAAAAACTTTTTCTATAAATTTCAACAAGAAACTCTTCTCCTTTCAAAAATGCTCATTTAATGAGTTATAGCATTCCCTATAACTATTAAAAGGCATTTATTTATCTTCCATAAAAATTATTTAATTATGAATTTTATTACATATAAGATATATATTAACATATGTACAGGTTAAAAGGGAGACTAACGTATAGTCTCCCTTTCTATAAAAGTTTAATAACTTTTAAAAATGCTATTTACTTAAACAGTCTTTCAAATTAAATAAAAGATCCAGAAAGTCACGAAGCAAGGAAGCTTTTCACAGCAGTTAAAAAAGCGGATAAGTTTCCTACATGCACCTCATGTCCAGCCCCTTCTATCGTTACTAATTTACAATTTGGAATGCGCTTAGAAACTTCCTGCAATTTATCTTGAGGAATATGGCTGGATCCTCCTCCTATGATGAGAGTAGGTGCAATTATCTCTGTAAGACTTCCCCACCATTTAGGATTGGGGTTGTTTAACTGTTGAAGAATTGAAGGTACAACCTCCCAGTCAAACGGTAAAGAACCAGGCGGTTTGGCAGGAGTTTCAAACTTTTCTCCTGTAAAAGGTGGAGGAGTGTCTTCAACAATCAATTGATCTACCCTTTCTGGAAATGTTTCAGAAAAAAGATAGGACACCGTACCACCCATAGAATGCCCAATCAACGTAAAGCTCTTCAAATTCATCGCATTTACAAACTGAAGTAAGTCATCGCGCATAAGTTCAAACGTATAGGTGCCGGTTCTCTCACTTCCACCGTGTCCTCGCTGATCTAAAGCTAAAAACCAATATTCCTTCCCTAATACAGCTGCTACTTCATCCCAAGACTCTGCACTCATTCCCAAAGCGTGAAGTGCAATAATGGCGGGTGCCGAAGCTTCACCCGCCTCTCGATATTGAAATGTTAAACCATTTAGTTCGATTTGATTTACTCTCATTTCCAAATCAGATCAACTCCTAACTCAGATTTCACCAATTAAAATCTAGTTTATTAAGGTTCATCTATATATTAGTGAAGGAATGAAGATTTCCTTCACCTCTTATCTTATTGGGAAAGATATTAGATTATTTTATGGATCCTGTTTAATTCTTTAGTCAGCATAATGCACCTAGAGTTTTTTACTTTCGATACCTATATAATTTAAACCAAAAGTACTGCAAGCCAATTGAATAAAAGATTGTAAAGGAAGAGACATAAATTTATCTTTATGCCAAAACATTTGTGTATAAAGAGGCGTATCAACTTTAGTACAAGCCAATTCTTTTAATATGCCTTTCTCAAGCTCTCCTTTTACTACTACTTCGGGCAATATGGCAATACCTAAATCTAGCATGACGCATTGCTTAATAGCTTCCACGCTTGCAAATTCAAATTTAGTTGATGTACAAATACCCGCCTCGCGAAACAAGTTTTCCAGTACTACCCGGTATGAACACCCCGACTCAGTATACAAAAGAGTCTCATTTTCAAGCTCTTCTAAGTAGATATCCGCTTTATCAGCTAAAGGATGCTGAGGAGAAGCAATAATTTTTAAGTCTTCTGCAACAAGACATTGTGTATGTAGATTTGCATCATGATGCTGAATAGGCTCCATTGTAAAGGCGATATCAAGAGTGCCGTCTAGTAGCTGCGCTCTTGTTTGTGCTTGAGAGTAAATGGGCTTAAAAATCATTTTAACCTTTGGAAATTGATCCTTAAACTCTTTTAATATTGGAGGTAACCTATACGTGCACTGGCTTTCAGAAGATCCAATAATAAGTGTACCCGCAGGCTCCTCCACTCCACTTACAGCGTTTTTTGCTTCCTTAGTCAATTGAATCATTTTATCAGCGTATCTTTTAAATTCTCTACCTGCCTCTGTTAAAACCAAGCGCTTCCCTAAACGTTCAAATAAAGGCGTTTCAAGTTCATTCTCAAGAGCTTTTATTTGAGCGGTAACGCTTGATTGAGCAAAGTTCAAAATTTTAGCTGTATATGTAAAATTTAAATTTTCTGCAGCTGTTTTAAATGTAATTAGTTGTTTTATTTCGATTGTCCTCACCTCTGTATAATCGGATATTACGATTGATTCAATCGTAATGTTCATCTGTAACGATTGTTAATTTCATTATAAAATATGGTAAATCAAACCACAACATACTAAATATAAAGAGATAAGGGGAAATCATAATGACTACAAGAAAAGAGAATAAAAAGGAATCAATCAGTTTAACACAAAAAGATACAAGTGAAAAAAACTTCAAATACTATTGGAATGAAATTATTCGAGCGCTTATCATAACTAAATAAGTAAGGCTAATCAATTTTATTTTTGGTTAAAAAAGCTATATAAAATAAATCCACCTACAAGCGCTTAAATATAAAAACAATAGTCCGCTAACTCTGTATATCGCCAGAGTTAGCGAGCTATTAGCCTATTTAAATTTAAAATCATGTTTATTGACTTGAATCTAATCTGAATTTGGCAATATCCTTTCCATCTTGGGAGACAATGAGTGTACCCTTTAACGCATTAGCTTGTAACTTTTTTAATTTCTCTTCAGTTGGCAAAAGAGGTAATTCATTATTTTTTTGTTTTGCTCCTAAGGTATAATTAAGAGTAAATTTACTGGTTCCTTTAGATAGGATCTCTCCTATACTCATACCAAACCCTAACTTACTGTTATCCATATCATAAATATTTGAACCAATTGCTTCTTTTACAGCTGATACTAACTCCTTATCTGGTTCTATGCGAAGTTTTGTTTTATCAAGATCAGAGAGAGCCATAATATTATTGGACGTGTTTTCCATCGTGAATGTATAGTATAACTCGGTTGGAACGATACGTTTACTTTTATTCTTTTTATCAGGTACTATCATCTCCCCAACGATTTTTTTATCATCTGTTAGCCTTACCTCTGTTTTTTGTAATTTTAAGTGCTCGACATTGTTTACATACTGTGTATTTGAACAAGCTGAAATTATAAATACTAGAAAAGCAATAAATAAACTAAGAGAGAACTTTTTCATAACGCAGCCCCTTCTTTATTCCAACTATATTTCAAGAGAAAAATAATACATCCTCTTTAATTAACATAATGGATTTTGTAGACACTTTAGCGTCTTTATTGACGAGAATATAAAAACCACATAGGCATTTCTGTATTTTCAATTAGCAGAACTTGTTTATGCTTATCATCACCTTTAATCGCATAAATAAAGTCACCATTTTGTGTTTTACCGAAGGCTCTAAAATATTTCTTAGAATTATATTTTGTTTGATCAACCATCTCCGTACATTCATAATTTCCATACGTATCGCTTGAAAGCTTTGTGTTAAACATATTATCGTCTTTTCACATCATGACTCCTTTCAATTTAAGCTGCATCCTTCTTTTTTAATTCCCAGATAAGAGCAATGGTGGAAATAGCTCCACCTACCGCAAAGAGATAAGAAGAAAACGGTATTGTTTCATGTATGAATAAACCGCTTACTCCATAAAAACACAGGATAATAGTGCTGATTAAACCAATCAAAAGCCGAATATTTTTATTAATCTTTTTCTCTCCCTTAGGATTTTCCCTGCACCTGATCCTTTATCATAAGTCCAAATATAGCGAAGAAGTTTAATGCAATCAGCAATCCATAATAAAAGCTAAGCCCTTCAAAAAACAAAGAGAGCATAGAAAATATTATAGATTCAAAGCCAAATAACATAATAATAAGGCCAATTCCTTTAGCGAGCTGTTTTTCATCCTTAGGTGTAAATATCTTTCCATACCCAGCAATGAAATTAGTATTACCTTTTTCCATACACGTTTCCCAATATAAATAGTGAAGCAGCTTACTAAACATATAAATAATACGTGCAACATCAGATATTACCCCTTCTTTATACACTCCAATTTAACATATATAGTATATTTTACCATAAATAATTTACAAATATTATGTATTAAAGGTGGACTCATAAAATATAACACTATAAAATATATACATACTAATTATGGATATCTTAATTAAACAAGAACTCACTGAAGAATATAATAAAACTGAAGAAGTTGTGAAAAGCGCTTTTTTAAATGAAGAATACAGCGATAAGAAAGAACATTTTGACGTGCCTGAAGAATTCTTTATGGCCTTAGAGTTAACAGAGGGATTATTAAAAAATATGCAAGGTGTTGTGCATTACTCAAAAGCTTTTTCAAAGTAAGTACTAACTGATTGATTAATTAGGTTTTACGTAAAGGCTGCCTGGAAAATAATTTTATAGTATTTTCTGTGGACAGCCTCTTTTTTATTTACCTGATAATTATTAAAGCGGTGGGTTTTCCACACCTAAATGAACCCAATCTTCTTTTGGAGGTCCATAAACTCCAGCAGGTTTTAGGCCTGCTTGACGCATAAGAACTGTAATTTGACCTCGGTGATGAACAATATGCTTGATTAGTCCCATTAAGATTGCCGCATTTGATTGCTTTCTACCAAACGCTTCTTGCGTATGTTCTAAAGATTCATCTGTCCATTGCTGTTCAATAATTTTAGCAGCATGAGAACTTACATTTTTGAAGGTTATAGCGATTTCCTGGGCAGAAGATGGAACGCTTGCTGTACTTTCTATCCTGTCTATACTTAATCCAAACTCAGTTAGGTAATCTGGAATATTTGTTGTAAAATGCCAAGCGATTCTTCCTAACGTACGTCCTTCAGGGTAAACTTGTTGTTTCAACGAATCATCTGTCAAGCTATCCAAAACTTTTTGAGTTAGCGTGGCTTCGCTGTTCCATTCTTTGATAAAATCTGAAATGGTGTTATACATGTAAAAAACCTCCTAATATAAGTCTAATCTAAATTAACACTTAAATAATATCATAGAAAAAACCAGTTGGCTTATTTACTAAAGAAAGGAGATTCTATGTTATTTAAAGCTACTGCTCAAAAAACTATTGTTTTTCCTTTATTACTTTTAAATAATTTATTACTCATTCAAGCAGTTCAATATAAAGCACTTGATTTTTTACTTCTTTTTGCTATCCTTTGTTCGTTTCTTTCCCTTTTCCTCAGATATGAATTTCGGATAGACAAAGATACTTTACCCTATAGAACATATATATTATGGTTTAAAGTATATGCAAAAACAGTTAAACCAACGGAAATTAAAAAAATTGTATTTAAACGGTTAAGTTGGAAAACAAAATTAGCAGTAGTAAAAGTAGAAAACGGGTGGAATATGCGAATAGCATTATTTAATCCACCAAATGTTTTTAAGGAATTAGAAAGATTTGCATATGAATATGATGTAGATATTCAAAAAACATCAAATTATAAAATTCTAGAGAAAACGTCCTGAATTTCACCGCGTTTAGAATACATTAACTTTACGTATAGGTGCATAATCAGCATCTATTCATTTCTAATTAAGACGCTTTTGGACCTCTTTACTCTACAAAAAATTAGTAAAGAGGTCCTTCTATTCTTAACCTACTATAAGCACCTCCAAGTTTAAACACTTTGTCCTCCTTCCTCACATCAACCTCAAGCCCTACGTAAAAATAGGCTTCAAGACCATTCTGTTTAATATTATTTGGATATACAATTCGTGTATAACACTTTTTAAGAGGTGATGATTCTGTATATATCAAAAAAGGTTGGCATTTTAAGCTGGTTTGCTACTTGCTTGTATTTTTTAGTTGAACCTTTCTTTATTTTGACTTCAACTGCTCCCTACAGTATTTTAAATCACGCAATGAGTGATCTTGGCGTAACTTCTTGTGGAACCTACACCTATTCAATTGCACCTCATGAAATTTGCTCTCCTGACCATTTCTGGATGAACGTATTGTTTATTATAAACGGATTAACACTTTCAATTGGTGTTCTGTACATTTCACAAAACCTAAAGAAAACAAAAATAACCCAACTAGCAACAGCTTTTATTCTTATATTAGCTTTAGGTAACATTGTTTCAGGCTTTATACCGGCTGATATAAATTTATTTTGGCATTCAATATTCGCTCAACTTGGCATGATCACTGTTTTAGCTGGTCTTTGGATATATGCATCCTCTTTAACCAGCGGCAAGTATTGGACTTATGGCTGTTTAGTCTCCTTAATAGTCATCCTCATACTCATCATGCTTGTATTTTTTGTTCCTATGCCTACCGGTCTGCTGCAAAGATTATTCTATTTAGTAATCTTTATATGGGGCACCGTGCTTTCCTTTATGTTAAACAAGTAATCTATTATCATTCCGTTTCATATGAGCTTACAAGATTACGTTCAACTACTCGTAGTTTTAAATAGCAAAAAGTCCATAGAGGCATCCCCTATGGACTTTTTATACGATTTTGTTAGATAAATTCTCTTAATAATTCTTTAGATTTCTTTCCGCTAAAACCAAAATAATTGCCAATAAGCTTGACGTATTCTGTGTAGGTAACTTTTCTATTTAAAGCAGTTTCCCACCACCTCTGTGGATTATAATAGCGACTTCCACTAGAACAATAGGTTAATTGTATTTGGGTATCCTTAAATTCTTTATTAAAGTTTTTTTCTGCCCTTTTCATATGATAGTTGGAAGAAACAACGATAGCGGATTGAAAATGATAGTTCATCATTAGCCTTTTTGTGAATTTAGCGTTTTCCGTAGTACTTGTAGCGTGATTTTCTAATATAATTGAATCCTCAGGTATCCCTGATTCCTTGGCTTGATGATAAAAATTATTCTCTTGACCATTCGAAAGGATTAAATGAGCCGCATAGCCTTTTTTATATAATTCAATTCCTTTCTCCAGTCGATCATTATCACCACTTAACACAATAATCACGTCAGATTTTACCGGCTTTTCGTTTACCACAAGCTCTTTCCCGGCAAACAGAAAAAAAATAATCCCTAATCCCAACATAAATATACTAATTTTTATCCTTTTACCTTTAATTTTTTGCATATAGACCCTCATTTAAAAAGTTCACTTCATATCGTATCATAAAGCTCAATATTCATAAAAATAAAAAGGTAATCTCCAAAAAAATTTTAATTCTTAACCTTGATCTTAGCCTTCTCGTTCTTGGTAACTAGTGCTTTGTAGTTTATTAGAAGACAGATTTACTTCCTAAATAACGAGGTGCCCAGTAAGAATTGCTTAACGATGCAATAGTTACACCAGTTGAACTTCCAGCATGAATAAACTGCCCGTTTCCAATATAAATTCCAGCATGTGAAGGACCTCCAGTAGTATCAAAGAACACAATATCTCCTACATTTGGAGTAGATGTATTTTTTCCTGACTGATACAAGGTAGCTACTGTTCGCGGCACAGTTACTCCACCTCCATTTTTAAATACATAATAAATGAAACCACTGCAATCGAAACCACTCGGAGACGTTCCTCCCCAAACATATGGTACGCCTATGAATTTTTTGGAATAAGCAACAATATCACTAGCTGTCGCTTGCGTTGAACTATTGACAGTTGAAGAACCAGTGGAGCTGCTAGATGCGTTATTTAAGGCATTTAAAGTAGCCGGACCTACTATTCCATCCACGGCTAAGCCATGATCCCGTTGGAAATTCATAACCGCAGTTTGAGTAACTGTACCAAAATATCCTGTTGGTGTGGCGTTAAAGTAACCTTTGTCCTTTAACAGTTGCTGTACTTTTTCAACTTCATTACTAGTCATTCCATATTTTAAAAGTGTACCGTTTGTAACCGTACTTGTTGAATTACCTATTAACGCTTGATATGTATTAGATCCTACAATTCCATCAGCGGTTAAACTATGAGAACGCTGAAAGCTTAAAACTGAATCTTTTGTAATTGAACCAAAATAGCCAGTCGAAGTAGCTGAAAATATCCCCTTCTGTCTTAAAACATCCTGTAATTCTTTTACGTCTGGATCTGTCATACCTTCTTTTAATAGCTTGTCTCCTAAAGCTGCCTGGCTTATTGTTGGTAAAACAATCAATGACGAGCATAGAGCTAATGAAGAAATTATCTTTTTCACTAAGTATATCCCCCGATGTTATATTTTTCTTGTTCTTGACTATAAAATTTTAGCAGGGAGAAACAGAAAAGAAACAACCTATTTATGAATTTTTTGTGACATTTTCAAAAATCACTTGATTTATTAGGAGGTAATTATTTGTTTTGTCATATAAAGTGTAAATATACTTATAATGGTTAAACCTGTTGTTCTTGAATCTCATTTTTCTTTTTAATTATGTGACGCTAAATCTTGAATACAATAAAACACCTTTCTGTAATGGTGGACACCAAAAGGAAAGATAGGATGCCAGCGCAAAGAGATAGGAGGAATAATGTGAGCAAATTAGTATTTTTGAAGCGCCGGTTTAAATACTTACTTATTAAACTATTAAGATTAAAAGATCATTCACATAAAGTTGCGCTAGGTTTTAGTCTAGGTTCTGTTGTGAACTTTGTTCCTACCTTTGGATTGGGCCTTATAATATCCGTAGGTTTAGCTAAATTATGTAAAGGAAACAGCATAGCAGGTCTCATTGGTGGAATGTTTTTTATGTGGGCCTTTCCGTTGATGTTTTACTTGAATACAGTAGTGGGAGGATATATATTTCCAATCGACCTTGATCAAACTTTATTTCAAAGTGCAGATGAAAATTTGGACAATCGACTAGAACTAGGAGCGAAAGTAGGAAAGAATTTTTTAACGGGAATGTTTCTTAATAGCTTTTTGTTTGGAAGTATACTCTATATTGTTAGTTACTGTATTATAAATCAGTACAGAGGCTTCCTCTTACACTACATCTATAAGAAATGGATAGTAAAAAAACACACTAAAAAAACGGATAATTAGCTCAATTTCAACATTTATTTTTAATTGTAAAGCGATATAGCTGAACATTTTTTAAAAAGGCATAGAGATAAATTAGCCCATAATTGATACCTATGGTTATCAATTATGGGCTATACGATCGTTGTTTCTGTTTTAGGATAAATATGGAGGAAATAAAGGACTGCTCTCATTCCTTTGTTGAAGATAATACAGTTTGTTTCACCCATTTTTTTCGATTTCTTTGGTCAATTATCCATTGATATAAACTTTGTATACCTAGTATCAGAGAAATTATGACACCGCTAGCTGCCAGGATTAATGCAAAATATTCTACAGGATTGTACGCAAGTATATTTCTCCATGTGATTTTTCCGATAAAATCATTTACTACAAGCCCCATTCCAAGCATTTGACCTACTACGGAATAAAGAGTCAAAATCAGCAATAACAGGCTGTCTTTTTTCGCGTTAACGTTTTCCTGGTATCTAAATAAACTCTCTAGAGATTGTTTAGCTTCCTTATATAACAACTCAATATTGAAATTTTTCCTAAGAAGATAGAAAATATCACGGCTTCGGGACTGAGATACTATTTCAAGCGAAAAATAATTGGCGGTAAACGAATTAATGGAATAAATTAATTTTTCCATTTCTTTCACGTCTTTTTCAATATTTAGCTCTGTATAGGTATTAGCTAATTTTAATAAAACGATCTTGTGAAAAAGATTTAATACAAGCCCGTAGTAAAATTCTCCATAAAACTGATTAGCTAGATCAGGAGTTGTACGTTCATCTTGAATCGTTATACAAGTAAAAATATGTTCTTCTATCAGAAAATAAGTGCTAGGAGCCCAGCGCTGATAAGCATGTTTTTGTAAATAATCTTGAATGTAAGGAAGGTTATTAGCATGAACATATGGCTTCCCCTCTAAAGTTAAGCCGCAAAGACTTCCCATTCGATAAACATCAACTACATCGATTTTTTCATTTTTCTCTAATGCCACTAAAGATTGGACATACATTCTTTCATCTTCAAAAAAAGAAAAGGTTTCAAAATAAGAATTTTCCTTTGAATCACCTTCAAAAAAGCGGGAGAGCCCCTCAAAGAGGTTGTTAAATACAAATTCCCCTGCTCCCTTGTATATCTTGCCATCGCATTCAATTTTTGTACGGCTATCTTTTCGTGTTCGTGGTTCTAATACGCGAAAGCGATCTGCGAATTCTAAAGAATGAGACAATGACATAGACGTAAAGGGTTTCAACTCAGTTCGAATGGTTAAAAACCCAAGTTCATAAGGACATGTAGTTAAATCAACAGAGTGTATTTGAAAAGGAATGCACTCTGTATCTGTAATTAACTTACCTCTTATATTTAAAGGTTTTGAATATCTATGAAGGCCTTTTTCTTTTTCTGAATGTGGAAAGAGTATCTTATTAGTGAAAGACAAATAATACGCCTCCATATCACGATGTGAGACTTTAAAATCGCCGTAATATGCACATTCGTCTTCTAGTTGATTTAACTGAAATAGCTTAAATCCGCTCTTTTTTAAAAAAGAGGAGATAGTAGATTCTGTTCCTTGCTTTAAGGAAAAAGGGAAAACAAATTAAAAGAGAGCTCTGTCTATCTTTTTTTCTTGGATATCAATTTGCTGCATTTGCTCTAATGTACTCCTTTCAATTATATATATCATTTACCATTTTGTATCATAACGATCGATAGTAAACCTAATATATTTTTTCTTGATAAGAGTTCATTCAATTTAATAATTTAAAAACAGTAAAACAGCTCCACGTAAAAATAAGTAGCCATACTATGATAATAATTGAACCCGCAACCCAATTTTTAGGTCGTTCATTTTGAATGAGCTCTTCTGCTTTTATTGCGCAGTCCTCTATAATACTTGTAGGTAGCATCTTCAAAGCAAGCATAATTCCTAAAGGAACAATGATTATATCGTCAATATAGCCTAAAACCGGTATAAAATCAGGAATTAAATCGATTGGACTGAAGGCATATGCAACAACACAAGCAGTAAATACTTTGGTATACCAAGATACTCGTTCATCTTTATAAGCTAAGTATAAGATAAATAGCTGCTTTTTTAACTTTTTAGCCCACAGCTTTAATTGATTAAGCATGTTTCCTATTCTCCTTTGCTATATATCTGGACGGTTTGATGTAATATAAAATTACTTTTATTCTCTTTGATACCTGCATATTGCTCTTATTAATAAATTTAGAACTATAAAAATAACTGATTAATGCAATCATCTTGATTTACAGCTAGTTTGGGAACAGCTTGAATAGGAACCCAATAATACGAAAAGATTAGTCCTGCATCTTCACCTTCAGAATTAACCTCATGTTCCCAGTGTTCCGGAACTTCTTCGCTAACTGCTAAATGAAAAACATGTCGTTCATGATACTGACTTTTACCTTCATGATGATAAACATATGTTGTCAATTTTGTTACTGATAAAAACTCCATTAATCCAGATTCTTCTTTGACCTCCCTATATAAAGCTTCTTCAATTGTTTCTCCCTGTTCTACAGTACCTGCTGGAACTTGAACTCCTGCTTCTCGATAATCTTTGTGTTTGTAAACTAATAACTCTGTATGATGACCGTTAAACCTAGTTATGTAAGCCATAACTTTTGTTATAATCGTTTTATCCTGCATATTCGCTTCCTCCTATATATAGATACTAACCGTACAGATTTCTTCATCAGCAAACAAACTTCTTTAACTCCCAAGAATAAATCAGGCATATTTTATTATATCTATTTTAATTGCAAAAATAATTAGTCTCAGTGTTGTCATAATAAGCTGCTTTTACGGAAGGTTAACTGGTATGAGAATTGGAATGGTTAGTTTCGCTATTCTGATAGGATATATAATCATCATATCAGTAAGTGAAATAATAGATGCATTCATCTGTTGTTTTCTCTAAGATTTTTAGACAAAAGAAAAGTACTGCTCCTATTTTAGAAGCAATACTTTTTTTATTGATTGATTAGTAAATTGTGTATATAAACAAAAGCTTTATAAAAAAACAACTATGCTTTTGCACTTGAATTATTGCTGCTTATCATATCTTGGCTACCAGATTTAATGCTTCTAGCTACTAATATACCTACTACCCCCGATACTCCTAAAATAATAAAGATGTAGTTATAGCTTGTAACGAGAGCAATAAGCGTGGATGAAACAATACTTCCGAAATAACGAAACGTTGAGTAAATGCCAGAGGCTGTACCAGATTGCTCTTTACTTACGGAGTCCAGCGAGGCAACCTGCATGCTTGTTAAACCTATTCCTGTAGAAAAACCTCCAATAATTAAAGCCACTATAAGAAAAAGAATAGATCCAACATTCTCTAAAGATAAAAAAAGAATATTAGAGACGATAATCATAGCAAAAGAAAATCCAATCACTTTTTTAGAACTAAACTTATTGTTTAATAATCCTCCTATCCAGCCGCTTAAAGACATTGAAATCGAAAAAACTGATAAAACAAGCCCTGTTTGCGCTGTAGATAAATGAAATTGAGACTTCATTAACAGAGGCATAATTAACAAAATCACATACATAACAAAATTGCTAAGCATAATAGATAAATTAGCGCTTGTAAAGGTGGAATTTTTAAATAAAGAAAAATCGATAATCGGGTTTTCTGTCGTATTTTCTCTTTTGATAAACAAGATTGTAGATAAAATAAATATTATTCCCATTATTAAAGCCTTAGTAAATTCTATACCGTGTGTCAACAAGATCAATAAAGAAATACTAATTGCTAAATAAATGGAGCCTTGAATATCTAAAGTACTTGTTTGCTTTTTAACATTAAATTTAGGAATCATAACTATTCCACTGATTAAAGCTAAGAAAAGAAAAGGAACATTCACCCAGAATATAGCTTCCAAGTTGAAGTTTTCAAGCAGTACAGACCCTAGCAATGGTCCAATTGCAGCACCCAAGCCCATTCCCATTCCAAATACACCTAAAATTTTAGGAAGCCTCTCTTTTGGCACCACATATCTAATGATTGCTATAGTGTTTGGAGTAAGTAAAGCTCCTCCTACTGCCTGCAGTGATCGAAAGATAATAAGGGAAATGAGATTAGTTGAAAATATACAGCCTAAAGATGCTATAAGAAAGAACACTACGCCCCATAAATAGATATTTCTGTTTCCATATAGATCTCCTAGCTTTCCAGCGATAGGCTGAGTAACAGCCATTACAATTAAATAAATAGTTACTACCCACGAAATATTTGCAAGTGGTTCATTAAAATGAGCTGATATGGTTGATAGAGCAACGGCAATCATTGTCGAATTTATTGGTACAAGAAATGTCCCAATTAGTAATGAAATAATCAAGATAAGCTCTTTATGTTTACCCAAACATTATTGCCTCCTTTTAATGGAGAGAAATTCCTTTTATAAACGTTTTTATACTGTTTTTTATCATATTTTGATAATCTGCATGTAAGGCTTTGTCTCCAAAATTTAGTTTATACATAAAATATCCCCAATACGTACTTAGGAAAATCTCCGCTTGTGTACAGCAATCTAATTCTTTGATATATCCTTTCTTTTGCATTTCTTCAAAGTATTCTTTTAGTATTTCTTTCGTATCATTAATTTTTTTTAAAATTTCTTCGTGCGCCTGTGAGAAAATTAAAGGGTCCTTTAAAGCAATTGAAATCATGTCTCGGTTATTATCAAAGTCTTTTAGTAACAGGTAACCGAAATTCGTCAAATCTTTTTCAAGCTCCCATTCAATTGATTTATCAAAAATCTCAAGCGAAAAGCTTGTTGTTTTGACAATAGCTTGAATAATGCCTTCTTTATTGCCAAAGTGGCGAAAAACAGTTAATTCATTAACGCCAGCTTGTTCTGCAATTTCTCTAGTGGTAGTACCTTTGTAGCCTTTTTCTTTAAGCAGTTCTATTGTAGCTTTTGTTATCTTCTTTTTTGTTTCATCTTTTTTCATGTTAATCATCCTTTATGCTTCCTGAATGTAAGTATTTACTTTCCATTAGGCAGTATATAAAGGAAAAAGAGCTGTTGTCAAATGGAAGCGAAGAGAACTATTTATTCATTTAAAAGCGTGACAATTCCATTCGTACCATCGACCATGACCATATCGCCATCTTTTAGCTTATCCGTACTTATTTTCGTACCAACCACTGCAGGAATTTCATATTCACGTGCAATTATTGCCGAATGAGAAAGAATACCTCCAGCGTCAGTAATAACAGCCCCCGCAGTCTGAAATAAAGTAGTCCAAAGTGGAGTAGTGGTCTTACATACCAAAACATCACCTTTTTCCAGCTTGGAAAATTCCTTCGTATTTGAAATGACCTTTACTTTTCCGGTATATGTTCCAGAGGAAGAGGCTAACCCTTTAATAGAATGTTCGCTGTTAGCGTCATTTTCTTCAATAGCTCCCATATATTTCTCAGCTTCTTTTAGGTGAGCTGGCTCAGGGACTCCGAAGTATCTAGGCAAATTAGACATTTGTTCATGTTCTGCGTGTTCTTTTTTACGTTTCTCAACTAATTCTGTCACGTCTACTGGATTTTCTAAAAGAGACTTTACCTCATCAAGATATAAGAAGAAAATATCTTCTTTCATTAGAAAAACATGATGATGTACTAGTAAATCACCTAGCTTGAGTAGGAATAAACGAGCTTTTGCATCCAACATTGCATCAATATAAAAATGATGGTCATCTCTTATAACAGATGCATCTAATGCCCACTGATAATATTTTTTAAACTCTTCTTTGTGTGTGCTATCCGCTATCTGTTCCAGAAATTCATTATAGTTCTGTTCACGTTTTTTGACCGTCTGTTTGAAATTCTCATCAAAGTTGTAACCGTCATTAACATACCCTTGAATAATCAATAACGCGTGAAGAGGATTCTCTAGCCAAGTTTCCCCTACAAAATCGTGACTTACGACGTTTCGATATCCATACTGTTTTAGAAAAGTATCTACTTCAGCCATAAAGCTTTTTGCTGCTTTATTTTCCTCTAATTTCTTTAATAAAGTTTCTGTACATTCTTCTTCAAAGATCTTAGTAAGTTCCGCATCGCCTTTAACTGTTAAAGCAAGTCTAGAAAGCTGTTGATCCGTTTCCAACGATTTGTTCATTTTCCCGGTCAATAGCTCATAAACATCATGTCCGGATTTTTTATTTGTAAGGTTTTTATAGTATTCCTCAACCTCAGTATTTAAAGACATTTGAGGCATAACAATGTCAAAATGCAAGTCATATGCCGTTTTATAAAAATCAGTCAAACTTTGAAGAATCTCTTTTCCTCTCTGAAGATTGAGATTTCCTCCGGTAAAGCTATCTAACTTGTTATAGTAAGGCAGGAATTGTTCTTTAATCATTTGATTCATTCGTTTTGTTAGGATTGGATAAATACTTTCCATCAATTCTTTATTTGCTTGGAATCTTTTATTAGAATCTCCTTTAAAAGGCTCCGTTTTTGTATAGATATGACCTTTATAAAGTTTTAAATTAAGTCTATTAAACATAAACTTTAACTTTTTAAAACTAGCAGCTGTTCCTTCAGAAAATGCCGGAATAATAAATGAAGCATACAAAGGACTAACAGCATGAGAAAAACTTGTGTCATTTAAAATCCAAAACTCTTCCATATCCTCGAAACTTAAAGATATATCTTTTTGGAAAGGAGTTAATTCTTTGGTCTCTGTTAATGTGGTAATCGCTCTTGCCTGTAATAGATATACTTGATTGTCTTGAATACCAAACTCTATGTCTACGGGATGTTGGTAAAGAGCTTCTACTTCTTTTGTTATTTCGCCCAATTCAATGATTTTCTCGTCTGTTAAACAAAACCTTTGCTGCTCATCTTCCGTTGTTTCGATTTCTTCAACGCCTTCATCAAGTGGAATTATTTTCACTTCCTTTAGCCCTTTTTCTTTCTCTATCTCAAAGGTTTGTTTATTAATCAGGTAAACATCAGGTGTTACTAAGCCTGATACGATTGCTTCTCCTAGTCCATAGCTGGCATTAATCATCATTTCTTGTGTATTATGAGTAACGGGGTTTTGGCTGAATATGACTCCCGATACTTCGGACTCAATTAACCCTTGAACAACAACTGCCATTGAAATTTCATCAAAATCAGCATACATATTTTGAGTATATTGTTCGACTCTTTCAGTGAAAAATGAGGCCCAGCATGCTTTCACTTTACTCAAAAAATCCTCGATACTTTTCACATTAAGATAGGTTTCATACTGGCCAGCAAAAGACGCACCTTCTAAATCTTCAGCACTGGATGATGACCGAACGGCTACTGACGTATAAGAGTTTTTTAGATTTCCAAATGCCTCTATAAGATCCGATTCAATTTCAATAGGAATTTCCCCTTGCAAAATTCTCTCGTGTATATTATCCGTTTGACAATCAATCCCATTCCATTCGATATATCGCTTTAAAGCTTCTGTTTGAATAACAAAGCCATCTGGAATCGGTAAATTTTCTTTTTTCATTTTTATAAGGTTTAAAGCTTTTGCTCCAACTTTTTCGTTCGCCTCGTCCACCTTTTGAAAACTTAAACTATACATTAAAAATATTCATCCTCCTACAAACTATTTTTAAAATGTAAGTAACTGCTTACTTTATATTTATTTTAATTCTTTTAAATTTTTATGGTCAATAAAAAGTGGTAAAACATTTAAAAAATGCATATTTAGTTGTGCTTTATTTTAATTTCACTTAAATAATATTCCTCTTTTTTATTACATTTTTTAACTTTTATTAGTCTTTTTTATTATAAAGTCTAAATAGTTAACCAATTAAAAGGTTAATAAAAGAAATACAAAAAACCCCACCTAAATTAAGGTGGAGGTTTCCTTTTTTATAGTTGGGTTAACCATTATCTCTGAGTACTTACAAGCTTCCACTGGCTGAGTGTCAATTTTATCTTATATCCTCTAATATATAACTGAGCGCTATCAGATTTACGAAGCATATGCGAAGTCATAATCAAAAATCTCCTTTCTCATAGAATTATTTTTAATATAAAACTATTTTGGAAATCTTAACCTAAGTATAGCTCAGTATTGTAAACCATTTATTAATGACAAGAAAAGATTATGTAAACATTTTAAATTACAGGAGAACCGCTCATTATTTATGTTTCAACTTCAGTAGATTTAGGTCTATAATTGAGACATTAACCATCTATAACGGTTATGTACAAAGATCAGTCTATTAGATTGACAAGCTACTATTTATGTTAGATACAATAGTTTTTAACTCCTTTAAATCATCTATTACCACATCAGCCTTCGCAAGCTCAGCTTCTTGAGCAAAATCGAAATTACACCCCACTGCAATTAAACCATTATCTCTTGCAGCATTTATATCAGATAGGCGGTCTCCCACTACTGCAGCGTATTTGATATCATATTTCTTTATAATTGTTTTGACTAACTCTCCTTTATCGAGGGTTTGCATTTGTTGAATACTAAATGTCTCTGTCACCCAATTATTCAAATCGTAGTGGTCTACAATTGCTTCTAAATATTCTTTTAAACCGTTACTTGCTATGTAAATGGAACAATTATTTTCCTTTAAATAGCTAAAGATCTCTTTTACATTAGGGTATAAAGCACCTTTCCCTTTTCTTATATTCTCCACTAAGCTTTTTAAAAAATAGTCATCTGTATATTTTCTTATTTCATCTGATTGATTAGGTAATAAAGCTTCCCATACTTTTGGTAAAGGTACACCCATAATCTCACGATACTTATCAATAGGAGTACTCGCGTCCCATTGATTGATTGTGCGCAAATGGTTAAAGGTATCATCAAGTGATAATTCTAAAATCTTATCTGTTTGAAACAGCGTTCCGTCCATATCAAAAATAAGTGATTGCAACATTAAGTATCTCCCTCTTTCAACAGTACTGAATACGTATCTATATATAATACCATAAAAAGGAAAAATAGCAGTTGTTAAAAACCATAATGAATATTCTCAGCATAAAAAGCACCTAATCATTTATAGGTGCTCTTTTTAACTTTACATACTTTTTTTGAAATAATAAATGCAACGGTCGCTGCTATAGTAGCACTTAAAAATGGGTAACTAAAAGAAAAAATACTGACCGTTGAGCTACTCAAATGCTGTGAAGTCTCAGGTACATATGTAAGTGTAAGAAATAGCCCAGAAACAATTTGAAAAGCAAACAGTAACACTATAAAACTACCAATAAACACTGCATAATTTTTCAAAATGACTCCTCCAGTACTCTTAATTTATAAACCTCATATTATTTTAAAAATAGGGACACAACGATAAAGCCTATAATCAGTACAGTAATAAGTATACCTAGCCCCTTCCATCCTAAGCTGCCTGCTAAACCAGATAGGTTTCCAGCTTCATTTCTGTTAAATGCATCGTTCATATTCCCTGTGGGGTTTCTCTTTACCTCTTCGTGTTTTAATCTCTCTCTTCTTCTTTCAGGTGTTTCTTTATCTTCGCTCATCGTCACACCACCATTTTCGAAATATTATAACATATTATGGTTAAAATATAAATTAATGGTTTTTTAGATCCCTTTTCTTACACTAACTGTACACATTTCTTTTTTTTATAAGTATGGAACACTGCTTTGTAATGGAGAAGTATACAACGCTAGTTAATATAATTACTATTACTATTACTATTACTATTACAAACACCTACACCAAAGAGATCCTCTTTATTTAAGGGGATCTTTTTAATAACCTTATACTAGATACACATTCTTCAAGTTTTTTTGTGTAAGCTTATTTATGTAAAACATCTTCTTTTGTGATTACTTTTTCATAAATTAATGGTTTAGTTCCTGCTTCTGGAAAAAGATAAATAAAGACAGTAAACGTAAGTTGGAGGGTTGAAACTACAGCCAAAAATAGAAAAAGACGTTCCCTGTCCTTAAACCATATTACTAAACATAAAACTAGAGATATTAACGACAAAAATAAAAAAAGAAAAAAGCTATATGAATAAGGAACACCATAATGATAAGAAATATCTAAAAAGAAAAATACTATATAGAGAAGTATAAAAGCTGACGGTACTACTTTAGTAAACGTACTCAATAGGAAAAAACCCTTTCTGTTTATTTGTTTTAGATTTATAGCTCAAACATACTCAATTTACATAAATAAGTACATATTAAAAGCTGCAGCAAAAATGATTATTACTCATCTTAATTATTTATTTTTTGAACCAAAATACCTCCAACTTTACTATTATCATCTAAAGAAAACTCAATGTTGAGTTTATGAGTTTTATCAAAATACCCTATTATTGTTGCTCCGGTATCTTCTCTTTCGTAATAATTTTCTCCATACGCCCTAATAACACCTTTTTTGCTGTCACCAGTATGTATTCCCTTTTCCGTACTATACTTGCTGCTAATCAAGTCATACCTGCTGACTTTATTATCTACTATTTTAAATTCAACATCATACTTTTCTGTACTTTTTCCATAAATGTAGGTAGTGTACGGAGGCTGCTCAGTAACCTCTATAAAGTTTGGTTTCTTCCTCAAACAACTTGCTATGTCATATTTAGAACTTCCTATCGATACTGACTTAACGTTTTCCAATTCAAGATTTGTGGTTTTGGTGCTTGAATAGTATTTTTCTTTAGGTGTAGAAGATGGATCGCAGCTTGCTAATAATAGTAAAATGAGTGGGAAAATAAACAAAAAATAGCTCTTAATGCGCACTGTTAGACTCCTTTATATCGTTTGTTTTTACTCTGAATCTCAACATTTTCTAATCTATTAACTATTTTTCTTTTGCATATACAAGTCAATCGAATAGAAAACACTAGCTGCAAAGTAATACATGGCAAGTATAGCTAACGTCTCATAGACAGATTCCGCAGCGCTATTTTTCACAAAAGAAAAAACAGTACGCACTACAAAGAAAACGATAGGATAGACTATAAATAGAGAATTAAATTTACGATTCATAACAACATAATGTTCCTTTATTTGGATATTTATGATTATTATAACATATAACTTTCTTTTTTATTTCTTTACTGCATATTCTTTAGGTTTTTCATTTACATAATTATCAAAGATACAACATCAAAAGAAATTCTTATTAGTAGGTCTTCTTTTGATTATCCGTTGTTTTCGATTTCTTATCTAAGATGAATTTTAAATGGCTACTAAAGATGAATAAACCGCAGATGATCATCAACCAGCGCGTAACCCCTTGATGTATAGGATCAAAAAGGTTTAATAAAACGATTCCTAATCCTGATAACATAGCTAGATAACGAAAAATCAAGCCCTATCCCCCATTCCAGAAATGAAGAGGATCTCCCCTTCATACTTAAGTTAAAGCTTCTTACCACACCATGGGCAAAATGAAATTCCAATGATGGATGAACCACCATCATGGATAATTAAACCGTATTCCTTATTTGTTTTATCAAATAAGATAAGATTATCTGGACAATCAAACGGATCACTGTGAATATCACACGTAAAGTTCGCATGATAATCCATATAATCGCAGCTATGCTTTTTCATTCATTTTCTCCTTAACTATATGGTCACTATTACTTTTCTCGGTAAACTGAACAGTGTTCATCGGAAATACGATAATTTTCCTTACCGGCTGGGGCCGCTACCTCAACTAATTTATGTCCTAGCCGGTCCCATATCGCTACTGTATGCAAAGATACCCATTTCAGATCTCCTCTAGCAAGACGAAAAGAATAGTACCAGTTTTCAGTCTTTACTAATAAACTTCTATAAGAAAGTTCCTTTTTCTTTAAATTTTTGATTTCTAGAATAAAATCTAACATATTTTCTTCCTTAGGCACTTGAACAACCCGCTCTATAAATGTTCCATTAGGATTTTTTCGTTTTATAAATTTTTTCCCTTTCTATTTCTAACTCGGGCCGCCCCCTCAGATTCCTTCCCCCTGTGTATTAACAAATAATCTCAGTGCTAAGTAGAAATCTATAATTGGTTCAGTAATTCTTCTAACTTTTCTTCAATATCAGCTTCTAAACGATTTTTTGACAAATCATACAAAGTGCCTGTCCCTTTAAAATACCCACTAAAGTAATACCACAATTGGATGTAATGAACGTATGCATCTTCTTCATCTGTAAACCCATCAAAGTTTATTGCCACTTGGGAACGATATTCTTTTTCTAAACACTGCTTCGAACTTAGATTTGATAGTTGGTCGCCATCAATATCTCGGCACACCCATACTTTTAAGTTCTGCTTACCATCACGTTCAAATTTACTTCTATATTTGTGCTGAAGACTTTTGCAGTATGTCTCTCCTACTTCTTCCAACTTCACTATATCTCTTTTTAAAGTCTCATTTATTTCACTCTCAGGGACTAAAATGTATTTGTCATCTGCTTCCTGATCCTGTTTATCCATAAATAGCTTTTTCAATTTATCAAACAAGCTTTTCCCACCTATCTAAAAAAAGAATATAAGCATGTTAAATTCGACTAAACGAATCTCATTTCCTTCTCTGAACTGCGTTTAGTAGCCATAACTAATATAATATCAGCTACTTCCTTACAAGTAGATTCTTTTCCTGGAGTGCTGATTTTCTGACATACTTGTAATTCGATATTTTTTACGGTGAGCACATATGTTAAAGTGTAAAGTAGTGAAGCGAAAGGAGTAACGACAACATGGCTCAACGAATCGTCAATATGTTTTTATCTGTTTTAGCTGCTTATGGAACGTTAATTCTAACGAAACACATGAGTATTGCAGATAATATCTTTGTGACACAGATTGTTCGTCTGATCATTTGTATTGTGGCTGTTATCATTGTGACAGGAATTACTACATACATTTTCAGAAATAAATCTTCTAATAAATAAAAGGGCAGCTATTTAGATAGCCGCCCTTTTTGTTTTCCTTAATTCTCATTTTATTTCACCCTAAAGAAATGGGGATGTCTCAATCAATCATGAGACATCCCCATTAGGGTTATAGATACTTTTATGCGTTTAAAGCACGTACAAATTCTTTTGCGAGGCTGATTGTAGACTGTGGATTTTGCCCTGTTAAAAGTTTTCTGTCTACTTCAATATGATCTGTCCAATTATCTTTTGCAATAAACTCAGCGCCTAGCTCACGAAGTTATACTTTATTTATCTTTTAAAAAACTATAAAAGTGTTTTAACCATAATAAAGTCTATTTGTTCTTCGTCTCCCATATAAAACGAGTGAGATCCAGTTTGAACAAATCCCTGTTTCTTGTAAAAAGCAATCGCATTTTTATTTTTTTCCCATACGCCTAACCAAATTTTCTTTTTATTAAGTGTCGTTGCTATCTCTACTGCTTTATTAAATAAATGTTTACCAAGCCCTCGTTTTTGAAAGCTGTTACCTATATAAATTCTTTCAATTTCAAGCGCTTCTTCTCCCATCTCTTCAGATTGAGCATCATCCGTATTAACCTTTAAATAACCTGCAATTTCATGATTAACATACATAAAAAAGAATTGCGAGGACGTATTTGATAGTTCTTTTTCTAACTGTTCGACTGTAAATGCTTTTTCTAAATAAGCTTTCATGTTTTCAGGTGAATTTTGATCTTTAAACGTTTCATTAAATGTTTTGTAGCTAATATTTTGAAGGTGATTTACATCTTCAAGAGTACATTTTTTTATATCCATCATCACTGACATGCGCCTCTCCTTTATATCATCAATAATTTCTCTTATTTCCTTTTTTGACAAACTCCCAATCTGTTTCTATATTTTTTCTTACTCTTTGAACCAGCTTAAGAATGGTATCTGCTTCTTCCTGGGTAAAACCTTCTAATGCCACTTTATCCGAATAATCATTTTCTCTTTTTATAAACGGATACACGTTCTTCCCTTTTTCAGTGGGAAAAAGGTTTTTATTTTTTTTATTGTGGAGATCGTCTTTCTTCTCAATAAAACCATTCATTTCAAGCTTTTTTATAGCCCGAGCCGCTGTTGTTCGATCTACTTTTATCATCTCAGCTAACTTTTCTTGAATGATTCCGGGATTTTCACATATTCGCACTAAATACAAATACTGCCCCTTAGTCAGGTCATACTCTTTAAATTCTATATTACTAATCGAATCCAATGCTCTTGCTATCATTCCAATTTCACGCAGAATTTCACTCATAAATATCTCCTTTGTACATATTTTTGTTGCAAATACAATAAAAATAATATAAGTTTAATGTACCTTGAAATAGTTGCATTTGCAACAAAAAAATGAGTAAAGGGGCTGATTACAGTGAAATATGCTATTTATGTAGGAGGAATTTTACTATTAACTCTGGGAATTGCTTTGACGATCCAATCCAACCTAGGAGCTTCACCTTTTGATGCACTTTTAATTGGACTATCCCTAAACGTAGGTCTTAGCGTTGGAAGCTGGGAAATTATACTTGCCTGTGTTTTAATTTGTGGTAATGCCCTTTTAAGCAAACAAAAGCCGGAAGTACTGGGACTGTTAACAGCATTCATAACGGGTCTTGGTATTGATTTATGGCTTTTTTTATTACAGAATTGGGCTCCCTTTGAAATGTGGTACAGCAAATTATGTTGTTTTGGAATTGGCTTAATCATTATAGGTGTAGGAACCTCAGCCTATTTACATACAAACTTTGCACCCATTCCAATTGATCGCTTAACATTAATCATACAAAAACTAGTTAAAACAAATTTATTTCTCGCAAGAACATTGATTTACTTCACATTTTTACTAGCTGCGATGCTTTTAAACGGACCAATTGGTGTAGGAACGTTATTAACCGTGTTTTTAGGCGGCGTGCTGCTTAATTTTTTTATGCCCATTACTAAAAGAGCATTAGACTGCATATTACCAAAATCTCATACCTCACAAAATCATATTCAAGATAACAAGCGTTCCATATAGATACATTTTTATTACTCAACTATCATAATATATTTGCACCATAGTACTAGATATAATAAGAGCAATGAGGAGGAAACATTTAATGAAGGAAAGGAGTTATTATTAATCAATGATTGTATTGTATGAAGATAAGTATAAAGAAGCAGTTATTCAACTAATATTGCATGTACAAAATGTAGAAGCTGGTGTAGGTATTAGAGTTGAAGAACAGCCCGATATTTTAGACATTAAGTCAAACTATCTCCATACCGGCGGTAACTTTTGGGTAGCTTTGAATGATAAGCAAGAAGTAGTAGGATGTATTGGATTGCAAAAGAAAACCAATGAAATAGGCATATTAAAGAAATTTTTTGTATACAAGCACTATAGAGGAAAAGAGTTTGGAATAGGAAAAAATCTTTATGCTTCTTTACTTCTTTTTGTGCAGAAGCACGGGTTTTCTAAAATTATTTTAGATACTCCATCTCAAGCTACTCGATCACATAATTTCTATAAAAAAGCTGGGTTTAAACAAGTGACCAAAAAGGATCTGACAGTTCAATATGATTATCCAGATCGAAATTCTCTTCTTTTTGAGCTAGATTTATCTAGCAAACAATTACATAATTAAAACGGAGAAAGCAGGTTTCCAGTTAGAGACCCGCTTTCTCTGTGTGATTATCTATTTATTTGCCTCAGCTCTAATAATAAAACGATGTTGTTTTACGTCAAAGAAACCTTTAGACTGTATAATTCCATGTATGTTATACAACCCTTCGATATATGTTTCTACATCAAAATTAGGAACTTGCCAAGGAATTGCCTTTAAATAAAAGACGAGCGCTCCGATATCATAAAATCTCTGTACAGGAAACTCTTCTTTGCAAGAAATGACGTTAAAAGAACTTTGTTTAAGCTCTTCTATTGCTTTCTTTAAATTCCAGTTGGAAAACTCTTTATTTATTGGAGCCCCTATACATTCATTGATTCGTGAACAGTCTAACCCGCCTACTTGCTGAGTGAAGAACGTGCCTTGGGTTGATAAAATTCGGTGTACTTCCGAAGCACAAAAAGATTCGTGCTGGTTCAAAATCAAATCAAATGTATCATCTTTAAACGGTAAATTTTCGTCTTCAGTTCGTTCAACAACTTTGACACCAAGCGGTTCTAAACGTTTTTTAGCGATTGGAACGTTAGGTTTATATCCTTCTGTAGCATACATAACGTGAGGAAAAGGCTGTAACAAAGATAAAAATTCTCCTCCTCCTGTTCCCATATCTAAAGCGGCATTAGAGTCTTGAATAAGACGAAAAGCTTCACTTCCGTATGACCACGAAAGCATGTCGCTATCCATACGACCAGTACGAGTAATAATAGAAAAATCCCATCCAGTAAAATCAACATTTGTATTGTTTACAGGGTTTAAAAAATGTTTGTCCTTTATCATGTTAAACTCCTCCTTTTTATAGCTAGATTAATCATCTATCCTAAACTAGTAAAAGGCGGACCACCGACATATAGACAGCGTTGTTATGTTTCATGTGCTAACGTATTCACACTAACCGCTCCTTTATTAAAATTACGTATGCTTCATTTGTTTGTCCATTCATATGTAATATCGGGTAGTTTCTCTTCGTTTTCACATCCTCTTTTTATAATACTGAAGCCGTGTTTCTCGTAAAACCTCTGGACATTTTTATTTCGTTCAAATGTACTTAATATTAATTTTCCATTTGATTCTGTCTTGGCTCTTTCGAGTAAACGCTGTCCGATTCCTCCTCCTTGATAATCTACATGAACGTACAGTTGGCTAATTTCGTCAGCATGATAAGCAATCATTCCTACTATTTGTTCATCCATTAACGCTAATTCAATTTTATAGTGTGCTGACAATATATGATTTAAAAAATAGACATGACGGTCAAAACTGTGCATTTCCTTTTGTTCAATCGCTTTTTCTTTACTATCTCTCCACATTTTTACCGTTTGCTCAGCAAATTGAGGATGATAGTGAACAATATCAACATTAAAATGGGCCATACATTTTCCCCTTATCTGTCATTATGCTATATGTATTCTTAATAACGATGTCTAGATATTCCCTTCATGTGGTTGAAGCCTGTCAACATCTTGTTTTAATAAAGAATACATGTACAAATCATCAAATTTTCCACACGTAAATTCATAGCTTCTTAATAGGCCTTCTTTTATAAAGCCATTCTTTTTTATTAATTTTTGTGAAGCAGCATTAGCAATCCCATTCCCCCAGTAATCTTTGCTTAGCTCATATCCAATTTCTGCACGGCAATGGTTATGAACTCTATTAAGAAACCCGCAGCTGCCAATAATGTCGTCTTGTTCTTTAAGAGTAATACCCCATCTTATTCCAGATTTTTCGTTTAAGATCGATTTATACCACGCAATCTCATTTGAAGCATCCTTAACCGTTGTAAAAGGCTCTAGACCGTAGTGTTTCATTACTTCTTTATCGGATAGGTATTTTAAAATATTGCCTGCGTCTTCTGCTACAATTTCCCTTAGGATAAGCCTTTTTGTTTTAATTATGGGAAAATAATTTGACACCTGTACCTTCCCTCCTCTTATTCATTCATTAACTAAACGGAGCTTTTCTCACAGCTTTATCTAATTTAAATAAGCGTTAGTAAGGAATTTCTTTTATTATTGGTGAATTCCTTTTTTAGTCATAAATATTTGTCAAAAACAAGCAAAAAAGCACACACAACTTCATTTCCAAATCAGAACCGTCATTTATTTTGTAGTTGTTCGTTTTAAAAATTAAAGGAATAAAAGCTAGTAATGAAGAATTCTTCTCCAACTAGTCTAAATGAAAAGAATAAGGAGAACGATATGAAACTATATGGGGATTTTGAAAAAGAAGATTGGCTAAACGTATTAAATTTATCTGAAAAAGAGCTGCCTAATGCATTCATTATTCATGGTGAGTGGGGATTTGAAGATAATATAAGCTTATGGAAAGAGATTTTATCTACTGATGTTCATATGCCTAAATGGAACACCGTGATAGGTAAGTTCAAAAACAGAAATATAGGATTTGCGAATGTATACGGCAGTCCGATGGCGTCAAACATTGTACATCAATTTGCTGGCAGCGGAACCGGCTTATTTATTCAAACGGGATATTTTGGAGGTTTATCTTCTACTATACAATATGGCGATATTTTAATTGTATCTGCAGCAAAAATGCAAGATGGCGTATCACACTGGTATTTACCAGAACAAACGCTTGTAGAAGCTAACAAAGAGTTAGTGGAAGCCGCCTGTAGGTATTGTGAACAAAAAGGCTACAGCTATATAAAAGGACATGTGGTCAGTATGGGTGCCATGCTGATCGAGACGCATGACATGGTAAAAGAATGGTCGCTTGCAGATTTTCTCGGGGTGGATATGGAAACAGCTACCACTTTAGCGATTGCTCATAAATTCAACATGCGCGCTGTCGGCTTATTAAATTTATCAGATCTCCTTCTTCACGGTGATACTGTTTATTCGTATACAAAGGACAGAGAGTTAATAGAAAGTGAAACTGATAAAGCAATTCGCGATGTGGCTCTTTATTTAAGTAGTAAATTCTAATAGCGTGCTGTCTTATAAAAATTTTTGTATTACTGATATGAGTAAAATCTATTTGGAGTAGAATGCTCAGTTATAATAGCTCTATATGACTCTAAAAAATGGGATAGACTAAAAAAGATAACCACTTATAAAAGCGATTATCTTCTGCCTGCTTGAAAGTATAAAAATGAACCTTATAATAGATACGAATTTTTCTGCACTGTAAATGAGACAGTCATTGTGAATTAAGAAGCATTCAGCACGCTCTGCTCCTTTTTTCCTTTTTCTTTAATTAGTAAGACACCTAACAACCCCATCATTGAAAACAAAATGGGAATCATAAAAGCATAATGATACCCGATATGCAGCGAGCGTTCGGGAAATAAATCCAGAACATTTCCGAAAATACTAGGTAATAATACGGCGCTTAAAAAGCCTCCCATATTGGCAAATCCTGATACAACCCCTACTTCTTTTACGGAGAAGGATTGACGTACTACGGCAAATGTCAAAGCGCTTGCCCCGTTTCCAAAGCCGATGATAAAAAGCAAAATAACGACTAGCATGAATGAAGGTTTCACGCCGGATAGTAATAATCCAGTCCAGCTAAGCACCACAATAAGGTGAATAAGTGAATAGATTTTTTTAATGGAATTTAACCTGCTTGTTATCCAGCTGATTAAAGGGCCACCAATCATAGCGCCAAACAGACCATACATAATAAGCTGACTTGCATCAGCGCGGGATAAATGGAACACATTCATTCCATAAGGAACTCCCCAAGAACCAATAAAACCGATATATGTACCGACTACACCAAAATGACAAAGAAATGTTGCCCAGGCTTGGCGAGTCGTCATCACTCTCCTTAGGATCCCCCATACGCTTTCCGGAGTCTTAACAGAGGATTTATTTGCTTTAGCATCCTCTTGAAATAATCGTTTAGGTTTTATCACTAAAACGACATAAAGCAGGTAGGATACCGCCATTAAAACTAGACCTATGCTAAGAAAAGGAACTCTCCAGCCTGAAAATGAAATCCACATAGACAAAGGCACGGTAGCTGATAATGAACCTACACTTCCTACCAGCCCAATTAAACCTAATAGCTTTACAAACTCATTTCCCTTAAACCACTGACTTAAAATTAACACTAAATTGACAAAAATCATTGAGTCTCCCGTACCGACTAGTAAACGAGAGAAAATTAACACATATTCGTTAGGAGCCGTGCTGTAGATAAGACTTCCTATTCCAGCTAAAAGCGACCCTATAATCAAAAATCGATTGGGACCGTATCGGTCAGAAAGTAAACCAATAGGAATCTGAAGGCCTGCATATGCTAAAAATTGTATACTAGTCATTAACCCTATCACAGATGCTGAAACGTGAAAATCTTTCATTAACTGTTCTGTAATAAGTCCAGGGGCTGTTCGTTGACTGACAATCAAATAATATGCTAATAAAGCGGTTCCAAAAACAACCCATCTGTAACTACTTTCCTGTTTGTTCATTTTGACAGATCCTCTCATGTATAATTTTTTCTGCGTAGAAATGCTGGTATAAAACGTTTAAGAGATGAAGATATTGATAGAATGAAGTCTGTTTGATAAATAAGGCGCTTTTGCGGCCAGATCTTCTTTTTATCCTTGTTTTTCCTTTCTATCATAATTTTAAGTTTTTAAACGTTATTTTTCAATGAGGGATGTAATCTTGTATACCTTTTGCAATTTTATTTTCACTATTAGGCATCCGAGTTAGAGTCGTTCTCGCCATTTTTCGGGTGTAAAAAACCTTAATAATGACCCATAAATAACCTATATTACACATAGAGCTTTTAAAAAAATTCTTCTTTCACTGCTTTGCCGGTGTTCAATAAGTTGGTATAAAACTTGCATGTTTATCTATGAACTCCTATTAAAGGAGGAGAACTTTATGAAAAAAGCTGAACGTAAAAAAACATTAAAAAGCAGGTCATTACTTGTGCTGTTCTCGCGGCATCTCTTTTACTTCCAATCTCCACTTCCGCTGCTTCTGCACCTTACACGTTTTATCAAGTCGGAAGTACCGTAGACAAAGCGACTAGTACAAGCTTTGGACAAGTCTATATGGGAGGAAGCACCGATGTAGATGAAGCGTTCAAATGGATGATTCAAAAGGCAAACGGCGGAGATTTTTTGGTTATAAGAGCGACGGGTACTGACGCCTATAATTCATATATCTATGACCTAGCAAAAAGTATAGGTAAGCCCCTTAACTCTGTTAGCACAATTGTCGTTGATGATTTAATAAGAGCAGGCTCAGACTCTTCTTTGATTGATAAAATTAACAAAGCAGAAGGTATTTTTTTTGCTGGAGGCAATCAAGCTGATTACGTAGATTTCTTAGAAGGCTCCCCGGCTCTTACAGCATTAAATAACCGTATTACGCAGGGCATTCCTTTTGGAGGAACGAGTGCCGGCACCATGATTCAAGGTGATCACATTTAAGATTCTATCTCAGCAGGCTCTACAACTTTAGATTCGAAACAGCGCTAAACAACCCGTATAGTTCTCTTATTTCTTTTACAGATTATTTGATTCAAACACCGCATAATAACAACATTCAAACAGACACTCACTTTGAACAACAAGATAGAATGGGGCGCTTTTTAACATTTCTTGCACGTAATATCCAAGACGGAGAAGAAACTAGAACAAGCGCAAAAGGAATTGCTGTTAATGAACAGTCAGCACTGTTGGTAGAAAAAGATGATTCAGCTAAAGTAGCAACACAGCCAGGCTCTACAAATGCTGCTGTTTATCTGGCTAAAACAAATAAGGCGCCTACTACTTGTATAAGCGGTCAGCCTCTGACGTTTAATAATATTTCTATCTATAAACTATTTAATGGCAGCACTTTTAATCTTTCCACTTGGACAGGTTCTGGAGGATTAGCTTATACTTTAAACGTAAACGGCGGTGTTATTACTTCTTCTACAGGAAAAGTTTACGGCGGAAATCAGCCGTAAACGCCGAGTTTATGACTACATTATTTTATAAAAAAAGGGAAGCTTAATTAGTTAAGTTTCCCTTTCCCCTGTATATCAAGGATGAATCAAGTGCTGTTTTGTTTTTAAATGATATAGATAATGCAGTCCTTTTTCTGTTATTTTTGTTCCTGCTCTGCCTCTGCGCTTTATAATATACTCTTTTTCTTCTAGTACATCTAAACGATTTCTCACCTGCTGTTCTGTAAGAATAAAGCCTTTTAAATGCTGTGTAATCCACTTTCTGCTTGCTGCTTTTCCTGTATCATTACACTGTTTTATCGTTTCTAACAGAGCATGATTTTCTTGAAGTTCAATCAAGTCCAACGATTCATTTTCAATTTCATACAAAGAATGATCCTCTTTTTGACTACTAAGCCTATATTCTACGTCTTTTGCTTTCACTTCGTTTTCATCACAGACGGTAAGCAAATACTCAATGACTCCTTTTAATTCTCTTATATTTCCTAACCATTCATATTCGATAAGCAGCTTCATCGCTTCTGGATGGATATGCGTCCACGTTTTCGATTTAGAAATAAAATGATGAATCAGTAAAGGAATATCGGTTCTTCTATATCTTAAAGGAGGAATCGTTAAAGATAATACATGTAAACGATAGTATAAATCTTCTCGAAACACACCTTCTTTCATTTTATGTATTAAATTGTTGTGAGTGGCTGCTATTATCCTTACATTGATAGGAATTACTCTTGTGCCTCCTACCCGCCTAATTTCTTTTTCTTGAAGCACCCTTAAAAGCTGGGTCTGCAAACGCGGGCTGATATCACCAATTTCATCTAAAAAGATTGTACCTTTATCAGCGCTCTCAAACAGCCCTTTTTTGCCGCCTTTTTGCGCTCCTGTAAAGCTGGCTTCTTCGTACCCAAACAGCTCGCTTTCTAACAATGTATCGGTCATGGCACTGCAATTTACCGCAAGAAATGGTCCATTTTTACGTGTAGAATGATTGTGGATAGCCTGAGCAAACAGCTCTTTTCCTGTACCGGTTTCTCCTTGAATCAAAATAGGATACTCAACGGCAGCCATTTTCTGGGAAATTCCAATCGTTTTAAGCAAAGCTGGGTGTTCTCCTATAATATCTTGATAGTTATACTTAGCAGAAAAACCGTTTTTTCTAAGTTCTGACTGCGCTTTCCCTTCTATTTCAACAGCTTGATTAACACTTTTAAACGTTGCTACAGTAGTATTACTTTCGTGAATCATTGACTTATAGATAACCATTTCGTACCCGTTTATGTTAAAGTACTGACTTTTCTCGTTGGACGATATAATAAACTCCACAAGGCTTTTGTTAGAAATTACGCTTTGAATCTCATGATCTATAGCATCAGAAGAAGCTAGTTGAAACAATGATTCTAACCTTTTATTGAATAGCGTAATTTTTCTATTAAAATCCACGGCAAGAATACCATCTTCTACTACGTTTACAATACTCTTTACATGAAGGTGAAGTTCTTTCATTTGCCCTTCTGCTTCTATTAGTTTTTTTTGCAGCACAATGATGTTTCGCAAATAGCGATCCCAAATAATTGAATGATTAGACTGATTAAAACCAAATGATTTTATAAGTTCAAAAATGGTAGCCATGTCAAAAAGCCTAACGCCTATATCAATTACATGTTTTACATATGGCGGGCACAAGTGAACCTCACCTGGAGAAACAGCAATTTCAACCCCTTCGTAATAGGTCTTTTGCTTTTTAAAAGGAATAAACTGAACATGATTAATCCCTACTTGATAGAGAGACTCTATTAACTTAAGAGTTTCTTTATCATCATCGTTTACAATTAACACCTTTGTATGGGCAGGGATTTTCAGCAATTCATTTATATGTTTATGGTGAATCGTTCTATTTCCTACAATTTCATGTGCATGCTGAACGTCTAATCTGTCCTTCATTTCGTGCTTTATACTCTCCGATGAATAAAGGACAACATCGCCATCAATTTTTCCGGGTAATTCTTCATCAATCGCAAAGCATTCAATAGAAATGTAATCTCCTAACAACTCTTTTAATTGATTATGTAAAATGATTCTAGTTTGCTTGCTTCCTGTTATTAAAACTAATTTCTTTTTCATTGTATGGACACCTTTCTACAGGACAGGCCTTTAACTTGACTTGCCTTCAGAGATTAGTTTATGGAATATATACCTATCATTTTATACTTTGCTGCGCATTTCATCTAGCGGACGTTTGTCCCTATTACAAATAAAACAAGTAGAAAAAAGAACCTCCACTTCAATAGATGGAGGCACGCTATGTCAAAGCTCTACATGCATTTAATTACTTTCTGTTTTCTTTTTATTTAATAGCTACTTTTATTGGTTTGATATCTAACGTAACTTTCACAATGGAATAATCGTCTTTTTGACCGTCGGTATAAGCCCAATACCCATTGCTTTCGGGGCTTTTTCGGAAGGTAAGCTCAAATCCTTTGTTTTGGTTAAACGCATAGCTCTTTATTTCTTTGCTCTGAGCATTATCAATAAGATCGTAAGCTAAAAACTTTCTTAATACACCGTGTGGAGAGAAAAGACCCGTGTTCGGCCCAATCTTTTCACTGTAGTATTCATTTTTTCTAGTAGATGTTTTAGCTGGGTTTATTACGATCTCTTTTGTTGTCATATTTACTTTGTCGCCTGGCGTAATACAAGAGATAAGAATATTTTTGTAATCACTCGGAAATTTGTCATTTGCCTGTATCTTCGCTAAGTCAACTAGCGTAATGCCGCCTCTTCCCACAACTTCTATTTGTTTTTCTTTATTATTTACTACCATAGCAGTATCTTCATCAATTCCGTAAGAAAGCTGATTTTTATTTCCTTTTTCATATGCTGTTGCAATAAGACGTCCGAGTCTTGCCTTGTTGTCAAAATGCTGATCTACAAGACCGTATTGGAAGAAGCCAAGGCCTTTTTCTAAATAAGCAGGCCCTTGTTCTTGCTGAGTCATATCATCATATGTGTCTGTAAACCCGTACGAAAGAGCTCCGTAGCTATCCCCGCCAGCGAGCATAGTATTACTCATAATTGCAGCTCCGGCGCTCGTACCGCCAAGTACTGCTCCCTTTTTATACGTATCCCATATAGCTTGTAAGACTTTTGAGTCTGAACCATTTTCATTACGCAACGAGCCCGTAATCATCGTCTGATCTCCTCCTACAAACCAAATGCCTGTTAGCCCTTTAACTTTTTGCGCTAGTTTTTCATTGTTCATATTTGGTTTCCAACTCGACTCGTTTTCAGAAGTTCCTTTAAAGTCATGGTTTGAAATAGGTAAAATTTCTATATTTTCTGCCTTCACTCCGTATTTAACTAAATCGCCTTTAAACTGACTAGAGGAATCGAACTTAGTACTCGCTGCAGGCACAATTCCTATTTTGGCCTGTTTTCCTCCTGCAAGATCAATAAACTTGTTATACACGCTTGAATTGCTGCTGCCAAGTGCTCCTCCTGCAATTAAGAGATTACCTTTAATCGAATCGTATACAGGACTTTCAGATGAAGAAAAAGTAGATTTTTTATAAGTTAAACTAGTTTTTTTATCCGGCTGGAATTTGACGGTTTTGGGCGTAATATCCATTCTTACATTTACAATGGAATAGTCATCTTTTTGTCCGTCAGTATATCTCCAGTAACCGTTTGTGTCATTATCCTTTTGAAAAGCAATTTCGTAACCAGACCCTCTACTGTCATAAACATAGCTGCTAGCAGATTTCATCGATTTATTGTCAACAAAAGAATATGATAAATAAGCCTTTAATCTTCCATAGGGTGTAAAAACACCCGTAGCAGGCAGCGCATTAAAGGAATTATATTCAAATCCCTTCGTTTCTACTTTATCTTTTGGAAATTCAAATGATTTTAAATGATAGTCAATTTGATCTCCAGGAGATAAGTAACTAACTTTTATGTTCGCTAAGCCTGAACGCGCTTTTTGCTTAGATGTATAGCTTGAAGCTGATTTTAGCTTAGCTTCGCTCATATCCAAGACAGCTACTCCACTTCGTCCAACAACTTCAATTTTTTGATCTTTATTATTAACAACCATAGCTGTATCTTCGTCCACACCGTATGCAAAGTTTTTTTCTTTCTCACGTTCAGAATTATACGCAGCTACTGCAAGTCGCCCAAGTCGTGCTCGTTCATCCATATGCTGATCGATTATGCCGTGTTGGAAAAAACCCAGCCCCTTTTGAACTGATAAAGGCTCGTACTCTTTTTTACCGTCTTCCCCTTCATTTACATGCTTATTTGCCTTGTTTCCTATACTTTCTTTTAAAGCTCCTAGACTGTCTCCCCCCGTAATCATGACGTCACTCATAATTGCAGCTCCTGCACTTGTACCTCCAATTACTGCTCCTTTACGATAAATATCCCAAATAGCTTTTAACGCTTCGGAATCGCTTCCATTATTTTGCCGAAGGGAATCTACAATTTTTGTTTGGTCTCCTCCAACAAACCAAACTGCCGTTAGTCCTTTAATTGTACCGGATAACTTCTTATCGTTTACTTGGCTCTTCCAAGTTGATTCATCCCTTTGTGTGTCAGAAAAATCGTGATTTGAAACAGGAAGTATCTGAATAGAATCTGAGTTTACTCCGTATTTCACGAGATCTTTCTTAAACTTTTCAGAAGACTGCAGCGTTGTGCTAGCAGCTGGAATAATCCCTATTCTGGCTTTTTCTTTTCCTCCAGCAAGCGAGAGGAATTTTTCATATATGTCGTGATTAGATGTTCCTACACCTCCGCCTGCAATAACAAGGTTGCCTTTAATGTCCTGAGTATTGTCTTGTGCTTTTGCAAGCAGCGGTGTACTCAAAGAAGAAAATAATGTAAAGCTGATCAGACATGAAACAAGTTTCTTTTTCATTGGAATGCCCCTTTTCACGCAAATTTCAATAGCTCTTTCTAATTAGCTCATATCCTTTCCACAATACGTTCGTTAAATGATGATGCTTCGCTGCTTAGAGCCTAAAATCTGTTATTCAAACGTTCCTTTCACAAGAGGAACACCATCTTTTAGCATCATCTTACCTTGAGCAAAAACTGTTTTAATCGTTAGCGTCTCTTTATCTAAAAGGACTAAATCTGCATCTTTTCCAGGTTGAATATGCCCTTTATTGTACAATTTTAATACTTTAGCAGGGTTAGAGGTAATAACTTGAAGAGCTGTTTCTAAAGGTACTGATTCCTCTAATACTGCATCTCGTACTTCTTGAAATAAAGAAGACACTTTTCCAACTTGAAGACCTTTATAATCTCCGTTATCATCAAAAAACGGCAGGCTCGCGTTTCCATCGGATGAAAACGTAATACTTGAGATCGGAACTTCTTCTTCAAGCATGATACGTAACCCTTTGCTGCACTTCACTTCCCCTTCTTCTAAAAAATGGGGAATGGTGCTAGTCGTCAAATCTACATATCCGCCTCGTTTTGCAAATTGAATTCCTTCTTTAAACAGCTCTTCATTTCGATTAATGTGTGTAGGATGAAATTGACGAATTGGCAGGTCTGTTTTATCTGAAATTTGATTTAATAAAGATAATTTTCGTTCTCCATCTCCTACGTGAACTTCTAATATTCCAGCTTTTCCTGATAAAATCCCTCCATTGCGGGCAGCGGAAGCCACCTTTACCAGTTCTTCAAATGTCGGTTCAGAGGAACGGTGGTCAGAGATCGCAATTTCACCTACTCCAATAATTTTATCAATTAAAATAAGATCTTCCTCGATGCTGCTGGTTAACGTTTTTACCGGTATTTGATAGGAACCTGTGTGAATGAAACAGCTAATCCCTTCTTCTTCTAATCCTCTTGCTTTGGCCAGAAGATTTTCCATTCTTCTTGTTGTACCGTCTGTTCCAAGTACACCTACAATAGTTGTAACACCGGCAGTCGTTGCATCGGTTAACATTAGTTCAGGAGTGCGTGTTTTATATCCACCTTCTCCTCCTCCACCAATAATATGAACATGTGAGTCAATGAAGCCTGGAGCTATAATGTGATTAGCGGCGTCTACAACATCAATAGGAATGGACGTATTTAAATGCTCAATATAATCTTTTATAAGGATGATTTTGCTGTCTGCAAGTAATACGTCTTTTTTTCCTAAAGGCTGTGGTGCATATACTTCTGCGTTTTTGATTAAGGTTAACAACTTCTATTCCTCCTACTAGTAAGCTCGACTTGCGAATAATATTTTTCTATATAATTTTAATGCTTAAAATGGTCCGTAATTGATAAAATAAGCAATCACAACGGCTATTAGACCAATCACATATTGAATAAGGACTAACGGCAGCACCCATTTTGCCCACTTTGTCCATGAAATTCCCGCAATCGCTAAGCCAGCCATTAATGTTCCAGCCGTCGGGAAAATAATGTTTCCGATGCCGTCTGCAAAAGAAAAAGATAATACTGCTGTTTGTCTTGTAATATCAAGCAAATCTGCAAGCGGTGTCATGATTGGCATTGTCAGCATCGCATGACCTGTTCCAGATGCTAAAATAAGGTGAATCAGCGCTTGGAAGTTGTAGATTCCAATGACGCTTAAATATCCCGGAATATGTTGAATGGCTCCAGATACTTGATGAAGCATAGGATCTACAATATGACCTTCATTCAAAACAACAAGAACAGCACGAGAAACTCCGATAACTAGCGCTCCTCCAACTAATGCTGCTGCCCCGTTTGTAAACGACTTAACTGTATTTTCAACAGACAGTCTCCCAATAACCCCAATCACAATAGTCAAAATGACAAACAGAGAGGCAATTTCGGTAATGTACCACTTATACTTAATAACCCCAAAAGCAAGAATTACATAGTTAACAAGAAATGCTGCCATAATCCATTTATGCTTTCTAGTTAACTTTGCATCTGAGTTTAAGAGTTTATTTGCATTAGTTATGCTGTATTTTCCGTATGTTCCAATCGAAGGACTTTTTTTAACTTTCATTGCATATCGGTAGACAAACCATACTGAAACAGCGTAAACAACTACGAATAAGATAAGGCGAAAGCCCATCCCAGAAAACATAGGAAGCTCTGCTACTCCTTGTGCAACACCCACTGTAAACGGATTCATAACGGCCGTAGTAAAACCAGCTGATGCTCCAATTAAAACAATGGCAGTTCCCGTTAATGCGTCGAACCCAAGAGCAAGTGCCAGCGGAATTAAAAGAGGAATATAGGCTAGTGTTTCTTCCGCCATTCCCATTAAAGATCCTCCTACCGCAAAAAATAGCATCATAACAGGAATTAATAACTTTTCTCGGGTAGCAAGCTTTTTAGCCATCGTTGTAATTAATACATCTACTGTACCCGTAGCACTTAGTACACCAAAGAAACCGCCAATAATTAATACAAAAAAGATAATGTCGGCTCCTTCTACCATTCCTGTATGTATCGCTTTGACCATATCAAAGAATCCAACTGGCGTAGAATCAATCCATTTAAACGACTGAGGATCTACCGTTGTTCGTCCGTCTACTTCTACACGTGCGTATTCTCCGGCTGGCAAGATATACGTTAAAATAGTAGCAATCACAAGAAAGCCTAACAATAAAGCAAAAACGTTTATTTTCCTCTCTTTTTTCCTTACCTGATTTAATGAACTCATTTCTTTTTGCGGTTCACTCATTCTGCTTCTCCCCTTCATTGTGAAATAATAACTTTAAACAGACTTCTCGTTCTTTAAAAGCAGCTTCCTTATCTGCAACTACATATTGCTCCTTTCTTTTGTATTCCTCATATACAGTACAAGCAATTTTCGTGCCAACGGATAACCGTTTAATTTTCTGAATTATGATATAATTAAATCATGTTTTAGGTGGTAATTGGGTGTTTTTTTAAATTTAATATCACCAATTAAGAAGCTGTTTAATAGAAAATCTGGAGCACGAAGCATTAGCTAGTTCTTTTTAAAAAAAGCAGCAAAAAGAAAGATAAAAGAATTTAATCTATAAACATAAAAAAATACTATTTTATTATTGTCTTTCCTTTAAGTAGATTAATACTATAAAACTTCAATCTATTTATAAAAGCATTGCGCATAATGAAAGGGTGTTCAAATCAATGACTGTTTATCGTATAGGGGTATTGGCCGGCAAAATACAGAAGGATTTTGTGCCGATCGTAATATGTTTTCTGGACACGGGGAATGGCAAATTACAAAAGACGTTGTGGTGACATCGGGCGTATTTACGCGAAAAGCCGTAGAAAGAATTGCGCATGAAGCTTTTGCATTGGCTATGCAGCGTCGTAAAAAAGTAACAATCGTACAATAAAGCAAATGTTTTAAGATTAAGTACCGGACTATTTCTAAACGTTTGTCGAGAAGTAGCTGAGCAATATCCTGAAGTGAAAGTGGACGACTATCATATTGATGCTATGGCTGCTCATCTAGTACGCCGTGCAGCCGATTTTGATGTCATTGTAACCGAAAACATGTACGGTGATATTCTTTCAGATTTAGCCGGCGAGCTTGTAGGGAGCTTAGGATTAGCCCCTTCTCTTAATGTAAATGAACATATGGCTATGGCACAAGCAGCTCATGGTTCTGCGCCAGATATCGAAGGTTTGAACATAGCAAACCCAACCGGTATTATTTCTTCGGGGATTATGCTACTGAGATGACTGGCTGAAAAACATACGGATCACAAACTTCCAGAAGTGGCTGCTACAGTAGACTGCGCTCTTTATCAAACGCTCCAAGATGAAGTGAAAACAAAAGATTTAGGCGGACATGCCTCTACGTCGGATTTTACAGAAGCTATTTTAGATAGAGTAAATTCCCTGCAAAAATAACATTAATTTATCCATTCTATAGAGGTGACAATAATGAAAAAAAGAAAGATTATTATGGACTGTGACCCAGGTCATGATGATGCCATTGCAATTATTTTAGCTGCTGCACAACCAGGATTAGATATTTTAGGGATTACAACTGTTTCAGGAAACGCAGAAATAGAAAAAACGACGCTGAATGCTTTGAAGGTGTGTGATTTAGTATCGTTACATAACGTGATTGTTTCAAAAGGAGCAAGCGAACCAATGATGCGCAGACGTGAAAACGCGCCTAGTATACACGGTGATTCAGGATTAGACGGCCCTGAGTTCCCGGCTCTCTCTCGCAGCGGGAGCGAAGAACACGGAGTAGATACTATTATACGAATGGTCAAAGAGTCAGAAGATCCCGTTACGCTTTTGCCTACCGGTCCATTAACGAACATTGCTTTAGCTTTAATAAAAGCTCCAGAAATTAAAGAAAATATTGAAGAGATTATCCTTATGGGCGGCGGAACCTTCGGGAACTGGACGCCAACAGCTGAGTTTAATATTTGGGCAGATCCAGAAGCGGCTAAAAAAGTGTTTGATAGCGGCATTCCACTGATAGTAATGGGGTTAGATATTACGCATCAAGCCGTTGCAACAGATAATGTTATTAACCAAGTGATGAACATTGATAATAACGTAGCAAAAAAGGTGGGTGAATTATTAGCATTTTTTAAATCTACCTATAAAGAAACGTTTGGCTTTGATGGTCCTCCTGTTCACGATGTATTAACCGTTGCTTATTGCATAGCTCCAGAACTATTTACGCTAAAGGAAGTTAATATTGTGGTAGAAACACGCGGAGAATACACGGCTGGAACGACTTCAGTTGATTTGCTTGGAGTTACAGGAAGGAAAGCAAATGCGAAGTTTGGTTTAACCCTTGATGTGGATGGATTTTGGGATCTGATGCTTGAAGCTCTTAAATCATATTCAGCTTCGTAATGTTCATTTAGAAAATAAACTTTATAAACAAGAGGCAGCACCATAGCTGAGTTGGTGACTTGCTGGTGCTGTCTTACGTTTATTCATACTATCTAGCTGTTCTTTTCGCTTGTTGATTGAGCATTACCGTAATGATTGAAGCGACAATAACACCTGTAATTAAACAGTTGGATAGATCTTTATAAATTACTCCCATTACTGTCCCGCCTATAACGCCTACACTAATAAGTGAAATTCGCTCTCTTTGATTCATGATTTATCCCTCCATCTTTTTTAATAAAACATTTAACTTATGAAGAGCGAAGTGCAGGTCTAATTGCTCTTCTTCATTTAACTTCGCAAGATTTGTATGAAAGTTACTATAAATCCCTCTCCATTTTTCTTCTTGAATACTTTTTCCTTTAGACGTTAATGAGACTAAAACTGCACGCTTATCTCGCGGATCAGGCATTTTGATTAAATATCCTTCATTTTCTAATTCACTGATAACATTCGTTAACTGTTGTTTGGCAATATTTAATCCATTACTAATTTCCTTAATATTCAAATCTCTTTTTTTCATATACATAAATTCAACTACGTGATTTTGTAAATGTGTTAATTTCACTTCATTCTTGTTTAAGTTCTTGAAGTTTTCAAATAAAACCGGTATTAAAGCGATATATTCCTTAGCCAGATTTTCCTTCATAAGATGTTCACCTTTTTTAGTAAATATATTATTACTAAATTCGAATAAAAACAATAAAAATTGTTTATTTTAGTAAAAATATATTTACTAAAATCCATACACACTTCTAAAGTTATTTTATCCCACTCTCAACAATCGTTTATTAATCTTATAAAAATAGCCATATAAAAAAGTAAGGAAGCACACTTCCTTACTTTCTGTTTGCAACGCCCGTTAAAAAATTCAAAAACACGTGTACGCCTGCTTTCACGGTAATTTCTCCTACATCACGCAGCGGATCTAGACATACAATATCCATTGCTTGAACAAGTGGATGACTCCCGGCGGTGTATACTGCTTCAAACAACTCATCTGTCCTCATTCCGCCTGTCGTTCCTGCTGGAACTCCCGGTGCGTAAGCGATATCTAACACGTCCATATCAACTGTTAAATAGATCATATCTACCTCTTTGCTCAGCTGTTTTAATGCTTCTTTCACGGTATGATTTATTCCTGCTTTTCTTGCTTGCAGTAACGTTACATAATGAACGCCTTTGCTATCTGCATATTCCTTTAACGATTTTGAATTATAAAACCCGTGAAGTCCGATATTCCATACATGAGCTGCATCAATAGTATTGCTTTCGATTAAATTTCGTATAGGGGTTCCGTTAGAAGGACCGTTATCTTCTAAGCTGCGTAAGTCAAAGTGCGTATCAAACTGTAAAATCCCTATTTTCTGTTCGGGATGTGACTCTTTCCACCCTTTTACTAACATAGCTGTAATAGAATGATCGCCTCCAAGCATAATAGGTAGCGCATGCGGATGACATTTCCGCATAGACATCATCGCTTCTTTTATATACTGATGAGACTTCCCTATATCCGTTACGTGCTGTTTGACGTCTCCTAAATCCAACACTGACAAGGAAGTCAAATACGTATCATACTCAATATGATACGGGTTAAAGGATTTCCAGAGCTTCCTCATGGCCATTGGCGTCTCACTGGCTCCAGAAGCGCTAATGGAAGATCTTGAAAGAGGCACGCCCAAGACCGTAATATCTATCGATGTAAAGTCGACGCTGCTTCCATCTTCAACTGTCTGAATCCAATCACTTACTTTTGGGTCAGGAGTACTTTGACGCTGCCAGCAAAAAGGCGGTCGATCAAGCTGTGGGTACGGATAGTTCATGCAAAACACCGCCTTCAACCACAACTTTTCCATCTTTTAATACCGTGTCTACAAGGTTTACGGCATAGTTATACTGCAGCGTTTGGTAATTGGGAGCGTCAAATATCACTAAATCGGCTTTTTTACCTACTTCAATACTTCCGATTTGATTCCCTTTGCAAATGGCATGAGCCGCGTTGATCGTACAGGCCGTTAAAACTTCTGCTGGCGTCATCTTCATCGTTAAACAAGCTAAATTCATAATAAACGGCAGCGATTCCGTAGGAGAAGATCCTGGGTTTCGATCTGTAGACAAAGCAACCGGCACTCCTGCTTCGATCATTTTTCTAGCACGCGCCGGCTCTTCCATTAAAAAGAATGCAGTACCCGGCAATAGAACGGCTATAACTGCGCTTTCAGCCATTTGCTTAATCCCTTGATCCGATGCTTTTAACAAATGATCCGCAGACACAGCTCCCACTTTAGCCGCTAATTCTGCCCCGCCAAAAGACACAATTTCATCGGCGTGGATTTTAGGTTTTAGTCCGTATGCTTTTCCAGCTTGTAAAATACGATCTGACTGTTCAACTGTAAACACGCCTTCTTCACAAAATACATCACAAAACTCCGCTAGCTCTTGTTTTGCAACGATTGGTATCATTTCTTCGATAACGAAACGAACAAACTCATCTTCATTTCCTTTGTACTCGACTGGCACCGCATGAGCTCCCATAAAGGTTGAAACAACATCTACTGGATGCTGTTCATTCAGTTTCTTCGCTACTTTTAATTGTTTGATTTCATCTTTAAGATTTAAACCGTACCCGCTTTTGGCTTCAACAGTTGTAACTCCGTACTGCAGAAATTTATTTAAACGTTTTGTAGATTGCTTGATTAGCTCCTCTTCTGTTGCTTGTCGTGTACTAACGGTTGTTTGTAAAATTCCTCCTCCCGCTTTTAAAATATCAATATACTTTGCCCCGTTTAAGCGCATTTCTAATTCTTTTTCACGACTGCCGCCAAACACAAGGTGAGTGTGGGGATCAATCAACCCAGGCGTTACGATTTTTCCTTCGGCATCAATTATATTAATAGGTTCATGGATATGCTCAAGGTATTCCTGCGCTTTGACGTCAGGCCCAACAAATACAATTCTTCCATTTTTCACGAGTACGCTGCCATTTTCAATGATTCCTAGATCTGACATTTCCTCCGCTCGTCTAGGCTGACTTCCTCCTTTAACCGTAATGACTTGTGCAGCGCATTTGATATACGTAATAGTCATACGTATCCCTCCTTTTTTATTCATTTAACGCCGGAATTTGTATTCCTTTTTCTTTTGCAGTTTGAATCGCCTTATCATAGCCGGCGTCTACATGACGAACAACACCCATGCCTGGGTCTGTTGTTAAAACACGTTCTAGACGTTTGGCGGCTTCTTCCGTCCCGTCTGCTACTACAACCATTCCAGCGTGAAGAGAATACCCCATACCTACTCCTCCTCCGTGGTGAACAGATACCCAGCTTGCGCCTGCTGCCGTATTTACTAATGCATTCAAAATCGGCCAGTCTGCTACTGCATCACTGCCGTCTTTCATCGCTTCAGTTTCCCGATTTGGCGAAGCCACAGAACCGGCATCTAGATGGTCTCTGCCAATAACGATAGGCGCTGACAGCTCTCCGGACGCCACCATATCATTAATAATTTTTCCAAAGCGCGCTCTTTCTCCGTAGCCTAGCCAGCAAATACGAGCCGGCAATCCTTGAAACTCAATTTTTTCTCTCGCCATTTTAATCCAGTTGCAAAGATGCGTATTATCCGAAAACTCACGTAAAATGACTTCATCTGTTTTATAAATATCCTCTGGGTTTCCTGACAAAGCGACCCATCGAAACGGTCCTTTTCCTTCACAGAACTGCGGACGGATGTACGCTGGGACAAATCCCGGGAAATCAAATGCATTCGTGACACCTTCATCCAACGCCACTTGGCGAATATTATTGCCATAGTCAAAAGCAACCGCGCCTTTTCTTTGCATCTCTAACATGGCTTGAACGTGAATAGCCATACTTGCTTTTGATTGTTTTATATATTCATTTGGATTTGTATTCCGCAATCTTTCTCCTTCTGCTAAGCTGACTCCAATTGGCAAATATCCGTTAAGCGGATCATGTGCCGATGTTTGATCCGTCACAATATCTGGGATGAATCCTCGCTCTATCATTTCAGGAAGAATCTCGGCTGCATTTCCAACTAATCCAATGGAAAGCGCTTTGCCCAATCTTTTTGCATCTTCAGCTAACGTGATCGCATCAGCTACGCTTTCGACTACCGTATCGCAATATTTTGTTTCGATACGTTTTTCAATACGCGTGCGATCAACATCAATTCCAATTACAACCCCGCCTGCCATCGTAACAGCTAGTGGCTGTGCGCCTCCCATTCCTCCTAATCCAGCTGTTAGCGTAATCGTTCCTTTCAAAGTTCCGTTAAAATGCTGGCTGGCACACTCAGCAAATGTTTCATACGTTCCTTGAACAATGCCTTGGCTTCCAATATAAATCCAGCTTCCTGCAGTCATCTGTCCGTACATCATTAACCCTTTTTTATCAAGCTCATGGAACGTCTCCCAATTTGCAAAAGCAGGAACAAGATTTGAATTCGCTAATAAAACACGCGGTGCATCACTGTGGGTTTTAAAAACCGCAACTGGCTTGCCGGACTGTATAAGAAGCGTTTCATCTTCTTCTAACTCTTTTAACGCTGCGACAATACGATCGAACGCCTCCCAGTTACGGGCTGCTTTTCCGATTCCTCCGTATACGACTAACTTTTCCGGATGCTCCGCTACTTCGGAATCTAAATTGTTTAGAAGCATGCGAAGAGCAGCTTCTTGCACCCAGCCTTTTGTCGTTAGTTCTGTTCCACGGGGTGCTTTCATTCCACTTTGTTTTGTCTCCATTTTGTTTTCCTCCTCTATAAAAATGAAAAACTGTTAAACTAACATTTTTATTACAGCGCTAGTTCATAATTAGTATCTTGCACAAAGGTTTTGAAATCAGCTGCTAACGCCTCAATATCGCGTGAGAAAATTCGGTCTTTAATAATGGTTGGTACGGTTTTTCTAATTCTTGAGTAAATTTTTCTTGTTTCTGAAGCAAGTTTATCCACTCCTTGAATATCGGCCGCTTGAGCCGCACAAATTGCTTCAATTGATAAAACTCTTCGTGTATTTTGGATAATTTGATAAGCGTGACGTGCAGCAGTCGTTCCCATGCTGACATGATCTTCTTGATTCGCTGAAGATGGGATGGAATCGACACTTGATGGATGCGCTAATACTTTATTTTCGGAAACTAATGAAGCAGCAGCATATTGAGTAATCATGAGTCCAGACTCTAAACCAGGATCTGCACTTAAAAATGCTGGCAGCCCGCTAAGCTGAGGGTTTACTATTCGTTCGATGCGCCGTTCAGAAATATTCCCAAGCTCCGCCATTGCAATTCCTAGAAAATCCATAGCAAACGCAATGGGCTGCCCGTGAAAGTTCCCTCCAGAAATTACTTTGCCGCTGTCGGCAAAGATGAGCGGGTTATCGGTTGCTGAATTAATTTCAATTAACAGCTTTTCTTTTACATAATTTAAAACTTGATAAATAGCACCATGAACTTGAGGAATGCAGCGCAGTGAATACGCATCTTGCACTCTTATTTGACCTTGAGAAGTAGTTAATTGACTGCCTTCTAAATACGAAAGAATTCGGGCAGCTACCTGCTGTTGTTCCGGATAAGGTCTTACCGCATGAGACTCGGGCATGAATGCATCTAAAATGCCTTGCAGACCTTCTAACGTCAGTGCTGCAATTCCGTCAGCAAGATCTGCTAGCTTTTGAGCTTCAAGGTACGAAACTACTCCTACAGCTGTCATTGCCTGAGTGCCGTTAATTAAAGCTAACCCTTCTTTCGCTTGTAATTGGATAGGTTTAAGCCCAGCTAGCTTTAAAGCTTCTTCTCCTTGCATTCGCTGATCATTATATACAGCTTCTCCTTCTCCAACTAACAGCAGCGCTAGATGTGATAATGGAGCTAAGTCACCGCTAGCTCCAAGTGAACCTTGACTTGGGATAACCGGCACTATATTTTGGTTTAAGCAATCGATAAGCAGCTGCAAGGTTTCCAGTCGTATGCCGGAATACCCTTTAGCCAATGCATTCGCTCGTAACAGCAGCATCACTCTGCTTACTTCTAAAGAAAATGGTTCTCCTAGTCCGCAGGCATGACTGCGAATTAAGTTAATCTGCAGATCAGCTAAGTCCGTTTTTGAAATAACCGTATCGCTAAACTTTCCGAATCCAGTATTTACTCCGTAAATTACGTTGTTGTTCGTAATACTCTCTTCAACCAACGTTCTGCTTTTTTGTATATGTTCAACTGCGTGATCGCTAATTTTCACGGAGTATCCTTGGTAAATAACTTTGTAGATTTGGTCGAACGTCAGTGAATTTCCATCGATTTGAATAAACATCATACTCGCTCCCTTGTTAAACTGTAGACTACCTTTTCTTTTTGAACACAAAAAGGGGCTATATCAAAGAGGAAACAAGCTCCTTTTGATATAGCCCCCTATAAACTAACCTACTTACACTATGGGCTTTTATTAATAATCAGCACTTCACCTTATACATACAAACAATCGCTAAATGACTAAATCACTATACACTTTAAGCTGTACAACTTAAAGCAACTAGGGTACCTACACTAAGTATTACGCTGAATTAATCATTTGTCAATTATTATTTAAGAAAATTTTAAATAATCTGAAATAAAATCGTTATTTCTTATAGCAGCGATGATTCACGGCTGCACATTCTTATTTCTTTAAACGTTATCGGACGTTCATGTCACTTGGGTGCGGACCTTTGCGGCGATTGCTGTTTAACTCATTAATCTCTGCCATATCATCGGCAGTGAGTTCAAAATCAAACACGTTAAAGTTTTCTTCTATTCTAGACGGTGTAACTGATTTAGGGATGACAATTGTGTTGTTCTGTAAGTGCCAGCGCAATACAACTTGAGCCGGAGTTTTGCTATGTACTTCAGCAATTTTTTGAATGACTTCGTCTTGTAACACTTCTCCTCCTTGATCAAGGGGGCTCCATGCTTCCACAAAAATATTATGTTTGGCACAAAACTCTTTTAATTCATTTTGAGCTAGATACGGATGGCACTCAATTTGGTTTAAAACAGGTGTTACATCACATTCGTTTAACAAGCGCTCTAAATGCTCAATTTCAAAGTTACAGACGCCAATTGCTTTTACTTTTCCATCGTGATAAAGCTTTTCTAATGCTTTATACGTCTCCACATACTCATCATATTGAGGCGTAGGCCAGTGAATCAAATATAAATCGACATAATCAAGTCCTAATCGTTCTAAGCTTTCGTCAAATGCACGTAATGCATTTTCATAGCCTTGATCGCTGTTCCAAACTTTTGTTGTAATAAACAGCTGTTCTCGAGGAACAGAAGATTCTTTAATCGCTTGACCTACTCCTTCTTCATTTTTATAAATCATGGCTGTGTCAATAGAGGTATACCCAACTTCAATTGCTTTTGACACTGCAGATGCTGCTTGGTTATCTTCTACTTGCCATACGCCAAATCCAAGCTGAGGCATTTTTAAACCGTTGTTTAATGTAACAATATTCATTTTACACGTCTCCTTTTTTGTTAAAAAGTTCAAAGTTTTAATGATGGTGCCAGCCGATCAGCATAGCAACCTGTCCCATTATAATGCCGACTGGGATTCCTATAATCATGGCTCCAAATCGAAATTTAAAAGACCATGCGCGCGGCACAAGGGAAAACAAATAAATCATACTCATCGTTGCCATACATGTACTGCTAAAAAAACTGACGACAGTGTGTAAATTTGGCATTACTTCTCCTCATTTCACTAGAACGTTTGCGCCTTTTCAATTTCATCATTTATCTTTCGTTCTAATGCCTATGTTTTCGCAGCCGACATAGTTACATTCGTCAAAGGGTTCCGTAATCCTGCTTTAATCAGTTAAAAATACTTTACCTACGTAACTTTTTTAGTTAAAACGAATATGTGCTTTTACCTTCAAAGTTGTGTATAATTTCTGTATATTAAAATAATAAGATTTTTTCACTATAAATAACAACTGCACATTCTCTGTAAGGCAATCATACATATTTGCAAGAGTTAACGAAAGGAATGGATATAAAAAATGGCGATTGAAAAAGTAAAAGCATATTTTAAACAATATGGTATGGAGAATCAAATTATCGAAATGGATGAGTCCAGTGCTACTGTAGAACTGGCAGCGCAAGCTTTGAAATGCGAGCCGAAACGCATCGCAAAAAGTCTTTCTTTTAACGCCGAAGGAACTGTTCTATTGATTGTGGCAGCAGGAAATGCAAAAATTGATAACCGAAAATATAAAGAAGAGTTCGGAACCAAAGCAAAAATGCTTGGAGCAAGTGAAGTAGAAACGCTGATTGGTCATGCTGTAGGCGGAGTATGCCCTTTTGCCGTTAATGAAGGTGTTCACGTGTATCTAGATGAATCTCTGAAACGTTTCGTCACCGTTTTCCCTGCCTGTGGAAGTGGAAATAGTGCAATCGAATTAACAATACCTGAACTAGAAGAATTTTCGAAATGCTTAAAGTGGGTTGATGTCTGCAAAGGATGGAATGAATAATTCAGGTAAATTACGGTACATCTATACATAAAATAAATAAATCAGCACGCCAACAAGCTGAAACAGTTTTTTGTTTCAGCTCATTGGTGTATCTAAACGAATTTATGAAACAGCTTAACCCAACCTAGGTAAGAAACCCCTAAGAGAAATACAAAAAGAAATAGTAAAGGAATGTTCCTAGGGATAAAAAGCCAGCCGTCTAACGTATTCCACAGAAATTCACTTTTATTTGCTTTTCTCATCATTTTCACCTCAAGCAGATTTACTATTTTGTATTCAAAAATTCTTTTACATAGTTATATACAGTATCTTCAACTTATGACCTTTTTTCAAGAAAAACGTGCACGGAAAATTGATTGAATGTGAATCTTTTCAATTTATATCCGCTATGTACTCATCCATCATCTTAGTTTCATCTGTAAAAAAGAAGAAGCCTACATTTTTAGATGCAGGCTTCTTCTCGTTGATTCAGTCTTTCCTTTGTTTGCCTAGTCAGGCCCTTTCGTTACGTATATCGGTTCATAACCAAAGTGCCTTGCGTGAGATACGAATATCTACTTTCAATTTGCGGTAATACATTTGCTGAAGTCGCTGTTAAGCCTTTCAAAACTAATCAGTCCCTTCATACACTAAGTATTTAACCTTTCACAACAACCATTTGCATGATAGCTGCTGTACTATATGTGTACCCCGTATTTATATAGTAAAACCTTAAAAAACAATTTTTTATTATATAATTTTCTAGACTTCAAAGCAAAGAAAATTTAGATAGTATAGATGAAAGACACCCGTCACCTATTAGCTCCTCTACTGGTCGTACTCAAGCGTTCAAAGAAAAGCATCCGCAGTGAAATTCATCAAATTTATTTAATGTATGATTTCATCAATTTTTTGAAATGCATCTTCAAGTGAAGTATATCCATTTGTTTCTCCTTCGTTACCTTGAACGGTCCATTCTTGCTTTTCTACTGCTAGTTTCCCGTCTTTATCTTTTATATAAGGTCTGTTAAGCATAAACACATGATCATCCTTTTTTACTGTGTAGCCAAGATAATAGTGATTACCTTCTCCTTCTTCCTCATATACGGAGACGCCTTGAAGGTTATATTTGTTTAAAATGTCATCCATATGATGAGTCAGTTCACTTATAGCCGTTTCTCTTTTTACATATTCCACATTTTATACCCCTTTTCATTTTGATTTATGTTTAGCATTCCCTTGAGCATATTCAATTACACTATCTTTCAAACGTTATCTGAACAAAGCAAACCAATATGATCATTATTCATTGCATAATAAATCAAAAAAGCCACCTCACTATAACACAATGAAAAAACATTGCTAAGTGAAGTGGCTTTTTATTAATTAATGGAATCTATAAAAATAAGAAGACGTGCGAAACTTGATTATAGTTCAGTTAAAATAATCGGTTCACCATTTGTTACAACAATGGTATGTTCACATTGTGCCACAAGACTATTATCCGGCGTAACAAATGTCCAGCCGTCGTCTCCGCGTTCAATGATATGATCAGCTTTCATAGAGATAAACGGCTCTACAGCAATAACAAGGCCTTTTTTCAAAAGGGCTTTATCCATTGGATCATAATAGTTTAAAATATGGTTAGGAGCGTCATGCAAGCTGCGGCCCACACCGTGACCCGTTAAGTTTTCAATAACAGCATATCCGTTTTGATGTGCAAAGTTAGATACAGCACGACCAATTTGGTTTTGTTTTGAACCAGCTTTTACTTTTTTCATGGCTGCCCAAAATGCATCTACTGCAGCTTGGCACAACTTTTCTTTTTCTTCGTCTTGCCCAATAACAAATGAAATACCCGTATCTGAATAATAGCCATCAAGTACGGCAGATACATCCACATTGACTAAATCGCCATCTTTTAATACTCGGTCTCCGGGAATACCGTGAGCCACTTCTTCGTTTACACTAATGCACGTTACACCTGGGAAATTATATTCTTTTTCAGGTGCAGAAATAGCACCGTGTTCATCCAATATTTTTTTACCGATCATATCAAGCTCTTTTGTTGTCATGCCTGCTTTTGCTTGGTTTTTCATCTCTTCGCGCGCAAGTGCAACGATGCGTCCAATTTTGCGTAAACTTTCTAAATCTTGTTCGTTACCAATAATCATAAAAAACACTTTCCTTCCTCGAAATATATATCCTATCCGATTTTATCATATTTTTATGAGGATTTTTCAAAAGACCTTTTAAGAACTAAAATGTACGATTAATTAGACTAGTAAGATATTTATCATATGTCAAAACCCTCTTCATTAACCTATGAAATTCAAAAAAGCATGCTACTTCACCGCAGCATGCTTTTTTATGGTATATAAAAGCTCCCTAAAACAAGCAGAAGCTTTCACAATCCCTTAATCCACTGTTTCAAACTTCACTTCATTAAACAAACTAGTAGAATTCCACACATTCAACCCCGCATAGCCTTCTGAAAAGGTATGGTCCACTGCATCAATCACAAGCTTATCATCGAGATAAACTTGAATGTGTTCTCCTTCAGCCGTTACTTTCAAGCGATAATCCGTTTTTGTCTTTAAATCCAACTTTCCCCCATCATCGTAAATAATGAGATCCTTGCCTATTCCGTCTCTAAACGCAATGAGTTTTACTTGATTATTAAGCACATCTACATTCGCAGCATAAGCGTTATTTGCCTGTTCATCCGAACGGAATACTAGCGCTCCTGCTCCTGTAGAATTTGAAACAGAATCGGCTAACACCTTTATCTTTGCCTCATATATAAAATTCTTTGCTTTTTCTGATGATAAAGCAAAGGCATCTTCTTTGCTTCGTCCTTGTTTTCCATTAATCGTATCGGCCCATAGTCCGCTAATGCTTTTCCACCCTGATAAGTTTGTATCAACAGGACTTTTATTCCAAATAGATTTTAATGGATACATCTTTAGAGAATTCAATTTTACACCTCCTCCTTTGCTATAAAGCCTTATTTTATTGCTTGAAAGCTTTGGAAAGAGCTGATCTGTTATTACTTCAGTGCCGTCATTACCAAATACTTCTACAGATGACTGGTCTACAAACATATGAAGCTTAACCTTTCCGTCTTTTGGAAGCATGGAAACAGAGTGTTTGTCTTTCACATTTTCACCAAAATCAAAACTTCCAGAGTTTGTTCGATCAACAAATAATCGCTGCTTGTTTACGTTATAGCTGACTTTTGTATTTTCACTGCCTTCTTTTTGAATTTGAAAACCAAATTCTTGTGCATCTGTATTTGAAACATCGAATTCTGCAATGATTTCATATTTGTTTTCCTGTATGCCTGAAAGAAGATTTTTGTTTTCAGTAACCATCAGATTCTTCAACACCTTTTTTTCTTGCTTATTGCGAATTGAATCAATTGAAACAGGTATTTGTTTTAAACGAAGCTCTTTTGCTGTGTTGGTGAGTTCTATTTTTCTTGGGATTGACATAGAGCTTCTCCAAGTAGTAGTTGGGGTATTGTTGGCATATTGCCAGTTGCTCATCCAGCCTAGCCAATACTTTTCTCCGTTATCTCCTTCAACTCCGCTCCAATCTACAGCAGCATAAAAGTCGGCACCATAATCTGTCCAAAGCACTTCCTCTGGCGGGTTTTCATTTTTAAATGTTTTTCCGTCAAAATCACCAACAAAGTACTGCATACCTGAACCTCCAGCTGCCGCTCCATCATTGATGCTTACCTGCAGCACCCATTTTTTCTTTGTGCTGTCTCCATCAACCGGCAGTTCGAGTAAAGTAGGACACTCCCAAATCCCTCCGTTGCTTCCATGAGTTGATTTCACCCATTCTCCTGACACAGTATTCCAATCTGAAAGCTCTCCGCTTTCCCTTTGTTTAACTTCCTCCGGTTCTTTTGCTACACTGTCTACTTTATCCGGCATTTTTTCTGTATTAAATACATTAACATCATCTAGATTAATATGCCCCCATCCGCCTACAGCTTGATCAACGGCTTTAATGTACAGTACTTCTCCTATATACTTAGAAGCATCCCACACGTAGGGCTGATACTTTTCATCTGCAAACTTTGTATTCGCTTGACGAATCAATTCTTTATCGTCAGATGCTCTGACTAAGGAGACATAGCGGTTTGTGGGGTCGTTTCCGCCTCCCATTAACAAATTGATTTCACCTGAGCCGCTCAATTTAAAATAAGACGAATGTAATTCTCCAGTGGCATTATCACCATCTTGCTTATCAGAAAAACCCCATAAATGATATTTTCCTTTTTGTTCAAAAAGACCGCTCCAATTTGCGGTTGCATCCGTTACATGATCGTTTGTGAATGCATTTCCCTTTATCGTTTTCCAGCCGGTGAGATCTCCTGTTTCAAAACTTTTATTTTTAATTTCTTTTTCATCCGTATCAATAAACTTAGTCATATTAACGTCTTGAAACTGGACTGAAGATTGATTAATGTGTAGACCAAACAATCCTTTTGAAAAAGTTTCATCTTTTGCAGTAAGGGTGAAGTTATCGTCTATATGCAAATCAAGTTTATTTCCCGATGCAGTTACTTTTACTTGATGTGATTTGCTCGTATCAATTTTTTCGTTTGTTTCGGCAAGGACAGTTGAAATGCCATTTTGAAGCTTTACTAGTTTGACTGTATCTTTAGAAGCATCCACGCTAGCTATATATCCGTTTTTGGCTTCCGCGTCTGCTCGAAAGAGTAGTGCACCTGAACCATTTGCATCTAAAAATGTCATATTTGACTTGAAAATGAACTGATCTCCCTGTTCTTCACTTATGATATATCCATCGCTGTCAGATTTACCAAGTTTTCCAGCAGCAGTATCATTCCACGTTCCAGTAATAGGTTTCCAGTTAGATAGATTGGTTATAAAATTAGATTGATTCGTAAATTTAACATGACGAAAGACAGCTGTGGAATTCCATGCTGTTAATCCAAACTGACCATTTTCAAAAGATGCATCACTGCCTTCTAGAACCTGTTTGCCATTTAGCAATACCTTAAAGTAGTGACTGTTTGCTTCTACTTTTACATGATATGCTTGTGATGTATCAAGCCTCATCGACTTTGAAACAACGGTTGTTACGTTTCCTTTCTCTACTTTGTTAAGTGTTAAGAGGTTCTTTTCAGCATCTAAATTGACGGTATATGCATTTGTTGCGTCTTTATTAGAACGAAAAACAAGACCGCCTGCGCCTGCGCGTCCATTCTTTTCTACAAGCGTAATTTCTCCCTCTAGAGTAAAGGATTGACCTTTTTGTTCGGATAAAGTATATGAGTAGGCACTACTTTGACCGTTTGCTTGGATGCCTCCATCAGGTCCAAACTCACTTGCGTATTTCCAATTTTTCAAGTCAGGTGATGTATAAAACATAATTTTATCTTTAGCAGCTAAAGACATCACCCACTGCTTGGTTTGGTCATGCCAAAACACTTTTGGGTCGCGCCAGTCAGGAACTGGGGGATTCGGAATAACAGGATTTCCTTCATATTTGGTCCACGTTCTTCCGCTGTCCTTGCTGTATGCTAGACTTTGCACTTGTCCTTTATTGCCCGAGTGTGTAAAGATAGCTACCATTGCTTCTTTTCCAAACCCTGCGGTATTATTCCAATCGATAACGGCACTGCCTGAAAAGATCTCTCCGTTCTCGTCTGGAGAAAGAGCAATCGGCAGGTGTTTCCATTTCACCAAGTCTGTACTAACCGCATGCCCCCAGTGCATAGGCCCCCAAGTGGTACCGTAAGGATAATACTGATAAAAAAGGTGATACTCTCCGTTATAATAAACCATTCCATTTGGATCGTTCATCCAGTTCGCTTCTGGAGAAAAATGAAATTGATTCCGGTATTTTTCTTGATAATACCCTGTATTATCAGCTAATACAGGGCATGCAGAAAACAAGCTTATAGAACAAGCGACTCCAATCATCAATAACTTTTTAACGGTTCTTTTCATCTTCCTTTCCTCCTTTATTTGCATACTGGTTATGTAAAACATTTTCACCAGCAGATGTTAGAAGAATAGATGACTCCTCTTATTTATCAACCTAAAAAGCCTATCCAATAACCTCCTATACCAATTAAGAAAATACCGAAAATAATAAGCAGCGGATTTGTACCTTTTCGAAGCATCCATGCTACTAATAAAGTTAGCGCTAAAGGAAGTAGCCCCGGTAGAATACTATCAAGTACGTCTTGCACGGTTTTTACCACAACTTTACCAGAATCATCTTTGATCCTAGAAACAACCACTGGTATATTAATAGTGGTCCATTTCGAAACCAACGCTCCCATTACGAAGAGTCCTAAAATGGATGCACCTTCTGTCAGTTTTTGAATTCGATTGCCTACTAAATCTTTTAAAATTTCTGTTCCTTTTAAGTAGCCATATTTTAATCCATAATATTTTGTGCTTAATCGAATTGCATTAATTAAGATGAAAAACAGCAGTGGCCCGGCAATATTCCCTCCTAACGCAAGCGATGCGCCTAGGGCTGCGAGAACTGGTCGAAGCGTTCCCCAGAAAATAGGGTCTCCTACACCAGCAAGCGGGCCCATTAATCCAATTTTCATTCCGCTGATAGCTTTTTCATCAAAATCTTTTTTGTTTGCCATTTCTTCTTCCATTGCTGCCGTGACGCCGAATATAGGTGCGGAAATCCATGGGTGTGTATTGAACCATTCTAAATGACGCTTTAATGCTGCATTTCGCTGAGCTCCTGGTCCATATAAGCGCTTGATTGCTGGAATCATAACATAACAGTAGCCCATTGCTTGAACACGCTCAAAGTTAAATGAACCGAGTAAAAAATTCGAACGAATGAACATGCTAAAGATATCTTTTTTCGTTAATCTTTTTTCATTTTCCAACTCTATCCCTCCCTTAAGTTCGCCGTTTAGGCATCTAAATCATCGTCATCATCATATACTTGTTCGCTCCCTGTAGCTGCGGGAACGCCTGCGGGCTGCATTTGATTTCGCTGCTGCATTACTTGCTGATAAAGAAGTGCTAAACAAAGACCCAGCGCTCCAAATCCTACCAGGTTAAACCCTGTAAATGCCGCCAATAAGAACCCGATATAGAAAAAGGGCTTTAAATGAGGAATGTTCATCATATTGATAACCATGGCGTATCCTACGACCACGATAATGCCTCCTCCAATTTGCAGGCCTTTTGTAATAACTTCCGGAATATTTCCGAGGAAAGTTTGCACGGCGCTTACGCTGATTAATGTAACAATTAAAGTTGGAATCATAACGCGGAGAGCTTGAAAACCCATAGCAGTAATATGCATAATTTCAATTCCTTTAAAATTTCCTTCTTCCGCATACTTATCAGCTCGATGAATTAAAAATACTGTAATGGTACGAACAAAAATGGTGAGCACTTGCCCTGCAGCTGCTAAAGCTATGGCTACCGCAATGCCTTCACCAATACCCTGACCAGCTGTGATAACTAAAATAGTTGAAATAACAGAAGCAATAGCCGTATCAGGTGCCATCGCCAATCCAACATTCATCCATCCAAGAGCCATTAATTCCAGTGTTCCACCTAAAATAATGCCGGTTTTTAAATCTCCAAGCACCAAGCCTACTAATGTGCAGGCAATGAGAGGACGATGAGATTGCCCTTCGTCCAACACGCTTGCGATGCCAGTTACCGCTGCAATGACTAATAATAAAATAATTTGTATGGAAGACATAAACTCATCTCCTTATTTGATTTTTGTTTCATTTCTCAGTAGTTGAATAAAATTTTCACTAGAATCTGAAGGTAATTGGCGCAGCTCAAGCTTTACGCCTAGTTCCTGCAGTTTCTCAAAAGCATCGATATCTTTTTCGGTAACGCTTACAGATTTAGTGATTTGTTTTCGGTCATTAGCAAAACGCATGCCGCCTACGTTTACTGTCTCAATAGGTACGCCCGCTTGAACAAGAGCGACAATGTCTGCGGGATTTTCAAACAGCAGCATGGCTGTTGTATCCTGATAACGAGGGCTGTGAAATGCTTTTGTCATTTTAGAAATCGAGACAGCGCTCGCTTTTACATTCGAAGGGGCCACAGAAAGAATAAGCGTTTTTCGCATTTCATCCGCTGCCACCTCATCTGAAACAATGATAATTCGATCTGCTGCATTTGTTTTGATCCATCTTGTTAATACCTGCCCGTGAATAAAGCGGTCATCAATTCTTGCTAAAACGATTTTCATAATAATCCATCCTCTCCGATTTGGTTTGCTTGCTGGATTTTCTCCAAATGTTCACTGCACACTTGAAAACTTTCTTCATTCACTTGCTTTAATCTTCCTAGCATCTCTTTTAATGTAACGTGTTCCCTCATGGCTAACACTTCTAATAGCATAGGCAAGTTAACTCCGGATACCATATCCGCTGTTTTATTTTTAAGGATATATGGAGTAGCCGCATTGTAGGGTGTACCTCCGAAAATATCGACTAAAAAAAGCACTTCATTTTCTAAGGGCATTTCCTCTAGTGCCTGTTTATATTTTTCTTCAAGGGTTTGGATACCCTCTCCTTTTAGAAAAGGTACGGCTACTACGTGATTCTCTTCACCAAATATCATTTTGGAAGACCCCTCTAACGCTGGCGCGAAATCACCATGTCCACTAATAATGACTGAAATCATGTACACTTGCTCCTCTCTTTTACGTTCTACACTTATTTATTGCAAGTATCGTGCCAACAAAGAGTATTAAGCGCTTTCATTTATTTTTCAATACCTTTTTTTGTGTTGTTGATACAAGTTTCTTAAAATAAACAAACCTGTATCAAAACGTCATGCGTTTTAATACAGGTTTTTCTGTTATTTAAAAAGTGGGATAAAAAAAGAAACTAGTGGCATATAAATCAAACTAGTTTCTCAGAATTATAATATGATTTTTACATTTCATCCGCAAAAATGGTGGCAATAAATAATTTTTCATCTCTTGTTAAGGTAAGTTTCAGCTTTTTTTCGACGGCTTGTAATGTTTTTTCCGTTTTTTGATAAATATTTTCTAACTGATGAGTGATTTCTTCATCCTCTGGAAAAGTAAGAGGTTCATTTTTTATCATTCTTTCTAAAGCAAAGGCTGTATGCATCACAATTCGAATCATAACAGTGTTGCTTAATTCCATTTCTAACTCATCTTGTACATGACTTAACCACTCTAACAGAATCTCACTTATGAGGTACGGATTAATAAATAGAAGGTACTTTCGCAAGTTTTCTTCGCAAAGTTCACGCACCACAATATTCGCTTCGGTTTTCTCGTCATCATAGCGTATCGTTTCTTTTGTAATTGCCTGTTGAAGTATTCGCTCTCCCTGCCCTTCAATGAGGACTTCTAATGATACATGAGGCGCATCAATCCTTGGATTTTTAGTACCTGCTGTTGCAACAATTTCATATTCTTTTTGAATTTCTCGAATGTTTGCTGCTAATTTAATAGAAGAAACGGTTAGAATTTTAATAGGTTCTTGAGATACTTTGCGTGAAATAATCGTTAAGATTTTTTCTAATTGTTTTGCTGTACCGCTTCCTGTTGTACAAATAGAAACAAGTGCTTTCTTTTTTCCAAACACGTGCTGCTGCTTATCTATAAATTCCATAAAGTCTTTTTGCACCGAATCAAATATGGCATATAAATTTAAATCTAAATAATTTACTTTTCTAACAGTGTCTAACACCATAGACGTCGTCACATTGCTGATGGTTTTAATTTTAGTCCCTGTTTTTTGTTCCAACTTGCTTTCTAACATGGCAAGCGAGCCCATGTCCACAAGCATTAATACGCCTTCTCCTTCATCTACTTTCTTAATTCCTTGGATTAACCTGTCTACAATTTCAACCGGAGATACCGTCAAAGGCACATCAATAGCTATAATAGGAGTGCTTCCTAAAAGCTCCGTAGCAACTTCAACCATAGAAGTTGCCGTGCTGTTTCCATGCGCAGCAACTACAATCCCTACTCGTTTATTTTCTTCTAACGTTCGAATCGATTGAATAACCATTGTGAGATAAATGACTTCTATTTCTGGCACGCTAATGTTAAACCACTTTTCAATTCGATTTTTAAAAAGCAGTGCTACCGCATATTCTTTTGGATATGTTTCGCGAATTTCATCTATCTCCTTTGTATTTAATACGTCTACTTGTTTTTTTCGCTTTAAAAAGGATTCCATATGCATACTTAAAAAATGAATAAACCTGCGATCAAATTTACAGTTCAATTCTTTTTCAGCCAACTGTTTTAATTCTTTTGTAAGCTGAATCACATCGTCTTCTACGAATTTCATTAAATTAGAGCTCTGGCCATTTTTTTGATTAAAAAAGCTCCGGACATTCAAATGAATGTCGGTAAGAATATACTGATTGATGTCTTCTTGAGATAAACCTTCTTTTGTTAAAACATCTACTTTTTCTTCTATTAACTGATATAAATTAAATGATACGTCTTCCTCCATTTTTATTTCTTGGCTCTCCATAGCCGGGGAGATAATCGTTTTAAGGTTTACATATTCAGAAATTTTTTTGCTGCGCTCCATATTTTTACTATTCGAAATCCAATCTCGTTTAATATCATCAGGCAGATCTCGCACTGTAAGTTCCACCATATGTTTACTATCAAGGTTATTTAAAAATCCGTGTGCGCAAACGAGCTGCACATTCGACTTTAACTGCCCTACATTCCCGAATTTTTCAGTGTGGATTAAAGCATTTAATACATCAATGTGGACACTTAGCTTTTTATTAATTCGTTTAGCCTCTTGTTCTAAAAGAAACGTGGTGAGGCGAATTTTTTCTTTTAAAGACCTCTCTTCTAATGAGGGAATATGGATAGTCATCGGAATTCTTCTTAAGAAAGTTTGCAGTAAGGCTGAACCGGGATTTTCAGTTGTAGCACAAATAATTAATACCTTAGACGTTCGCTTGTGATCTGTTTCCCCTAGGCGATTGTACGTACCTTGATCAATGAGGTAAAAAAGCATTTCTTGGCCTTCGGGAGGAAGCCGGTGTACTTCATCCATAAAGAGAATCCCTTCATTTGCTTGTTCTACTAAACCTACTTTACTTTCAGTTGCTCCAGTGAAACTCCCTTGCTTATGACCAAATAACTGAGAAAGAAGTAATTGAGGATTATGGTAATAATCAGCGCAGTTAAAGGTAATGAACGGGGCATCTGTTTTTAGCCTCTCTGAATATAAGGCAAATTGATAGATTCGTTTTGCAAAAAGAGATTTTCCCGATCCCGTGGGACCTAATAGCAGCATATGTAATCCATTAGGCGGGTAAAGAACAGCAGCTTTTGCTTGAGAAATCGATTTTTTCAAACTGCCTGTAGCTCCAATCATTAATTCAAAAGGATTAGCAGGAAGAGCTTCTTCTTTTCCCACATTAGATAGCTGTTCTAGTTTTTCTACTTCCATCTTATTCGTATCCCACTTTTGACGACAAATGGTTTCGACAACCTCTAGCGGAACGTAGCGAACGGGGAACATTTTAATTTTGATTACTTTTTGCATGCGGACAAGTTTATTAAGTTCAAGACTTACATTAGATCTCTCTAAATCTAACTGTTCAGCAATTTCAATCGCTGAGCTTCCTTGTTTATGTAAAAGTTCCACTTCTGTAAACTCTTGAAAATTACTCAACAGCTGATTGTATACCTTATCAATTCGTTTCATTAGAAGCACCTTCTTTATTTTCAGTTCACGATTGGGATTTTCTCTTTCAAAGAAATGATCATTCCCTACTACTACAAGCTATTTCATCTACAAGTACCCTCATGTCATACTAATCTATGAAAACGCTTCAAACCATTATATGTAAATATATTAAGTTAGTCAAACCTGCATGTCAACCGGTTTCATTCTTAAAGTTATAGTCTGTCTGAATGTTTCATTTTCTTTAAATAACTATTAATGTAGATACTGCTTTTTTATTTTAATCACCGCTGCGGTTACAGTACATTTTTGATTAAATAATAAAACGAAAGAAAACAGCAGCAGTTGTCGCCATCTTCTTTCGTTTTTAAAAATTATTTATCCGTACTTAATTGCCCTTGTGGTAAAATACTGTTTTGCACAACAGCTGTTTTTGATCCTTTAATATTTAACAAGAAGCTAGGAGCAAAAGTAGAATGTTCCTCTGAATAGAAGCCTCTGTTTGTCATGTAACTTGTGATTACGACATTGTCTCCTTTCACTTGTGGAACTGCAAAATGTGAATACGTAAACGTTTTGTCATTAGGGTCGAGGTCCATATGTAAAACAAGTCCTGTATCATTTAGCGGCTTGTATTTTCCTGTCAGCGTATTTGATACGTACCCTAGCATATATACATCATCTTGGCCGATACCATCAATAGTCATTTTAGATCCGCGAGAATCTGTGAATAAGTACCATTTCCCATCTTTTTTAAATACATTTGCGCGTTCAATTTCATCTGTCACCGTGTTTGAAGTAATCAGTGGATCCATTACTTTTTTCAAGGTATAATCGTTATTTAGTTCAACAATGCCTAATGCACCGTTTGCTAAAGAGGCTTTCTTTTTATTAGAGCTCTGAAGTAATTTCTCTTTTTCTGATTGGAAAAATGGATTATTTCCACCGTAGTAAGCTCGATTGTAAAGGGAATCTTCACCTTGATAACCATCTTCAGTTCCTGTGTTTGCTTCAAACACCAGGTATTTATGCCCTTTATCCTCTACATAGTGAGGATCTCTCAACGTATGATTATCTCCTGAACCATATGCGCCTTCGTCAATAAACTGCTGAATATTTTGATACTTTTTACCATCACCATCAAAAATGGATTTATGATCTTCAACACCTTCAATTTTTAACGTATCTCCACTTGGCTGGGATACATTTACTTGAGCTGTTGTTAAGGTTTGTTTTCCATAGTTTGCACCTGAAAAGTTAGTATAGAATAAGCGTATTTTTCCGTCTGATGTTAAAGTAGCAGATCCTGACCATTCTTGTGTTTGCTTTTTCAAATGAGGATCATTCGGTACAAATTTGTCACTGTCTTTGAACACTCTTCCTGCATTTTTCCAACTGTCAATCGAATCTTCACCGATTTTTTGATAAAACACATAAATAGATGTATCATCAGCATCTTTCGGATCACCTGCTAGTGCAAATACAACTTGGTAACCATGATAGTTGGCTACTGTTCCATCAGCATTTTGCAGAGGCCAGCTGTCCCATACGTCTAAATCAATTAAATTGCCCGATTTATCATACCCTTTTGCAGAGGCAATATTTTTGATTGTTGATTTATCAAAAGCTGGAACTTTAAACTGTTCGCTTTTTTGCTGCTGAGGAATTTTCAGCATGTTATCACGCGTAATATGGGAAACTCCATAATTATTGTTGGTATCTTTATGATTGCTTTCAGCAGCCCATGTTTGAGATCCAGCACCTACTAACAGAGCTGTAGCAAAAGATAAAGCTGTAGTTTGCTTTGCGATTTTCTTAATATTCATCTGTTTTTCTCCCTTTTATATAATACCTTTTCTTGTGTCACTCATATGCAATTCATTTTCTATGTATCGAGAAGTAATATCAATCTGGTGAAATAACAGAACCGGTTCCATTACCTTTCCAAGATTACTTGCATAATATTGAAAAGTCAAATAGGTAAAATGGAGTGATTATCTCATTTTTCTCCCCTTGTATTTTTTATTTAGTTATAAAGTCTTAAACCTTCAACTTTTTGATTAAATGGGCAAATTCATCATTATATTTAACCTGCTATTTTTTATAAGCTCTTCTACAGCTGTTAAAGTAAGCCGTTTTCAAAAAAATATCGTTAATGTATTTTTTGTGAAATAGTGGAATAATTTATTATATAATAGTTCCTATTGGCAATAATAAGAGACAAAAGAATTAGATGATTACTTTTCAATTTGATTCTTTTATCCTGTTAAATTTTATGTAGCTTTTCACGAGAAATCGTTATCATTTTAATAATCAATAATACATTTTTCAGAAAATCAAAAAGAGCTCTTTATAAAGAGCTCTTTTTGATATCATTTATGCTGTTTTTAAATAGCAGTTCTTATTTAAATGAATCAAGTTCCGCAATACGTTTGATAAGGCTGATTAGACGGAGCAGACGGTGTACAATACTCTGGCTGACCCGGAGATTCATATGGGCTAGAAAGCACTTCAAGAAGGGTTTCCATCACGCTGTAGTCTTCTTTTTGTGCTGCGTCTAACGCTTCTTCCACTCGGTGATTTCGAGGAATGACAGCCGGATTATTATTTTTCATAAGCTCTTGTGACTCCGCTTTAGATTGTTGTTGTCTACCTAGTCTTTTCTGCCATAGCTCATGCCACTGTGCAAACTCTTTGCTTTTAAACAGATCACTATTTTCTAGCTTATCGAAAGTTAATGCACGAAACGTATTTGTATAGTCAGCTTCATAGGTTTTCATTATTGTAAGAAGCTCTTGGAATAATGCTTCATCTTCTTTTTCTTCGTTAAAAAGCCCAAGTTTAGCCTGCATACCTGCCAGCCAGTTTTCCCGATAGAATTTTGGAAATTCCGTCACGGCGCTTTGCGCTATTTCAACTGCTTTTTCTATATCTTGATCCAATAGCGGTAATAAAGCCTCAGCAAACCTCGCAAGATTCCACCCTGTAATGCCTGGTTGATTTTGATAAGCGTAGCGCCCTTGTACATCAATTGAACTAAATACAGTTTCTGGATCATAGGTATCCATAAATGCACATGGTCCATAATCAATTGTTTCTCCACTAATTGTCATATTATCCGTATTCATGACGCCATGAATAAAACCAATAAGCTGCCATTTGGCAACTAGGGTAGCGTGACGCTTAATCACTTCTTGAAGCAATGATAAATATTTTTTTTCATTCTTTTCTATATGGGGAAAGTGACGTTCTAATGCATAGTCAGCTAAAGCTTGAAGGTTTTCGACCGTTCCCCATTTTGCAGCGAACTGAAATGTGCCAAAACGAAGGTGACTGGAAGCTACACGCGTCAAAATCGCCCCCGGCAGTTCTTTTTCACGAACAATGTATTCGCCTGTTGTTACGACTGCTAGGCTCCGAGTAGTCGGAATACCAAGAGCATGCATGGCCTCACTAATAATATACTCACGCAGCATAGGTCCTAGAGCTGCACGACCGTCTCCTCCGCGGGAATACGGAGTTCGGCCTGAGCCTTTAAGCTGAAGATCTACTTTCTCACCTGAAGGCGTAACTTGCTCCCCTATCAGCATAGCCCGGCCGTCTCCTAGCATGTTAAAGTGACCAAATTGATGCCCCCCATAAGCTTGTGCAAGCGGGAAAGCACCTTTTAGGACACTGTTTCCAGCCAAAATGCTAACTCCTTCTGGGCTTTGCAGCTGTTCTTTTTGTAACCCTAGAGATGCGGCTAAAGAGTCGTTAAATTTAACTATTTTAGGTGAACTCACTGGATTAGGATCAAGAGGCGTAAAAAAGATGTTTGGTAACTCCGCATAGCTATTACGTAAATTCCATCCTGTTTCTTTTTGATTAGTCATCGTATCTCCTTTTCTTTTTGTGTCTTAAAACATAATTCTTTCTTTACTGATCGTTGTTTTATAAGCACAGTAGCCCTTCTCTGTCCTACTTTCTTCTGGGCATCTTAGAGCAGGACAGTTTCTCTTTCATTCATTATCTCTTTTACTATTATATCGTATTTGCTCGTACTTTTAATCTAAAGTGCCTTATCCATTTATATACCTCCACTTTGTTGACGAGCTATTAAATGCTCAAAAAAGAAGAAGTATTAATATACTTCTTCCTCTGTATTTTACCCCCAAATATCTTTTAAATTCCAATACGTTAACTCTTTTACGATTACGTTTCCTCCTTCAGTAAATAACTCAATTCCGAGCCTGCTTTCTTTTGGATAAATACGGCTCGTCATGGTCGCTTGTCCTTCGTTTGCAAATACTTCAACGGAAGAACGGTCCACAAATATTCGTAAAGCTAGTGTCTCACCTGCTTGTAACGCTACTTTCCTCACTCCATCTTCTTTTCCCGAGTAAGTACAGTCAAGCAATAGCTTTTGCTCATTAAGGTTGTAACACATAAGCGTTTCTTCGTTATTTATTCCACGAATTTTTATTCCTACCGATGAAGCTTGGCAGTCCGCTAAATCAAATACAGCTTGTATCTCTAGCAAGTCTTCATTTACTTCTACTACATAGCTGTTAGAAAGAGCTTTATTGGTTAGCATATTATACTGAGTTTTCCGAAGTGATGTAAGCTCTTGGACGGGGTTCATTAACACTTTATCCTCTCTTAAAGTTAGTTCTCTCGGAAGCGTTAGCGCACCGCACCATCCATCCTCTTTCGTTGGCATATTAGCTTCCCACATGTCCATCCAGCCAATTGCAATTCGCCGCCCTTTATCATCTAAAAGCGTTTGAACAGCATAAAAATCGTGGCCGTAATCTAATTCAGTAAATGACCCATGATGAAATGTATTGGTTTCGTAATTATATTCTCCAACTAAATATCCTGTTTGGAAAAGGTTGTGATAAGAATCACCTTTTGCTTCTATCCCTTGAGGAGAAATCATTAACACATGCTTTCCGTCTAACTCAAAGAAGTCTGGGCACTCCCACATATACCCTAGATCTCCACCGCTTTTAGCAAGAACACCAACATACTCCCATTTTCGTAGATTTGAAGATCGGTATAAGATAACACGTCCCTCTTTTTTCTTTGTTGAGTTTCCTAGAATCATATACCAGAAATCTTCGTGCTTCCATACTTTAGGATCCCGAAAATGATGAGAGCTATCTGCTGGCGGCTCAGCAATAACTGGGTTGGTCTCTGCTTTTTCAAAGGTAATGCCGTCTTTACTAACAGCTATATTTTGGTTTTGAAAAAAAGTATCCAGCTCTTTGTCTATATAATTATGTCCTGTATAAATTAACGTAAGCTCTCCTTCGTTATCCACGGCACTTCCAGAAAAACATCCATCTTTATCAAATGTATCTCCAGAAGCTAAAGCAATCGGTAAATGCTGCCAATGAACAAGATCTTTGCTTTTGACATGTCCCCAATGCATCGGTCCCCAATTCTCGTCATATGGATGATGTTGATAAAAAACATGATATTCTCCTTTATACTGAACCAACCCATTCGGATCATTAATCCAGTTCGCTGGCGCCATAATATGATACCCTAACCGGTATTGATGATTTACCTTTTTCTCTGCTTCATTTAATGAATGTTGAGCTTGTTCGATTTTATTTATCGTTAACATCATCATATCCCCCTATATAATCTGCGTTTTTTCTTGTACATCTTTTCTTATAAACTTGTGTTTTTTAGAGTTTAGTAGTGTAAACATCGAAATAACGTTAAATACCAAAACCATACCTCCCATAATTAAATAGGTACGGGAAAAACCTACGCTATCATATAATCCTCCGGCTATAGGTGAAAGAACTGAAGCACCTATTTGTGAAGCGAATTGGAATCCAACCAAATAAAGTATAGAAGATAGGCGCGTGTCAAAGTTAGCTGCCAAATATTTAAAGATGGCAATGAGCATAATAGGAAGTTCTAATGCATGAATAAGTTTCATCGAAGATATTCCAATTGGACCAACAACAAGCCCTGACCCAATAATACGAAACCCCATTAGAAATCCTGCTAAAATTAAACTATTTTTTGCACCGATCTTATTTACAATAAACGGTGCTGCGAACATCATTCCAGCTTCTAAAAATACTTGAAACGAATTTAAGTAGCCAAATACTTGGTTACCTATCGATTCAGTAGGAAACAAAGATGCATAATAGATAGGAAATTGCTGATCGTATACCCCATACACGCACGTAACGCCAACAACATAAATCATAAAAAACCAAAATTCCTTCAATAAGAATAAATTACTTACATCTCTCAGCCTGACGGATTCAGCTTTTTCCATTTCATAGCTGCTCATTTCTACTTTTACAGAAAAAATAATAGCCATTAGGATAACCGCTGAAACAGATGCCACCCAAAAGTTAATATGGGGATTAATATTAAATAGTTGTCCTGCAAAAAATGTAGCTGCAGCCCAGCCTAATGACCCCCACATTCTAGATTTTCCGTACTCAAATTTATATTTTCGGCTGACTTTCTCTATGTATGTTTCAATCGCTCCGATGCCCGCCAAAAACGCTACTCCTAAATATAAGCCTCCAATAATAGCTCCTATCAACACATTGTATTGAAGCAAAGGCCCATAAACAAAAATATAAAATGGTCCTACAAACACTAAAAGACAGCTAATAAAAAATAAAATATGTTTCTTTAAACCTATCCTGTCAGATATATATCCGTACAAAGGCTGCATACACAAAGCAAAGATAGCGTTTACAGAAAAGATTAAGCCTGTAGCTGATCCGTTCAACTTAATCTCTTGCCCTAACCAGATAGAAAATAAAGAGTAGCTAGACGACCACGTAAAAAAGAAGAAGAAAAAATATGCACTCAGCTTCCAATATAAACTTTTTGAACTTTTCATTTTAGTTACCCCTTTAGCTTAAGATATAAAATCTTTTATCTAACAAAATGAAAGCACTTTCAATTTGATTTTATGTCAACCGGTTTCATACTTTATATTGCAAAAAGATTGTATTAGGTGTAAAAGTGGGCTTTGTGGTATGTTTAAATTGTTTAATAAACCGTTTACAATTCTTACATAGATTTTTATCGATTAAAATAAAACGTAACGACTGGAAAGCTGCTTGCTTGATTGCATTTATTTTAAGGCTTTTACATGTCTGATATATACTATAAAAGCAATGCTTTGGAGAAATTAGGAGGAAACTAGATGAAAGCCAAAATTAGTGATGTAGCAAAAATTGCAGGTGTTTCACCGACTACCGTTTCTCGTGTATTAAATAACCGTGGTTACATAAGCAAAGAAACGCGAGAAAATGTTTATAAAGCAATGAAAGAAATTAATTATTTCCCAAATGATATTGCGCGTTCATTATTTAATAAGCGAACAAATTTAATCGGTATGATTGTCCCGCAAACGAGCAACCCTTTTTTCGGAGAGTTAGCCTTTCACATTGAAAGTATATGTGCTTCTCTTAACTACAAAGTACTTCTTTGTAACAGTCTTAATCGAATTGATAAAGAAAAAAAATATGTAGAGATGCTCATTAGAAATCAGGTAGATGGTGTTATTGCCGTTACTTATAATAGAGGTATTTTTGATTCAGAAAGTCAAAGTCTTCCTGTGGTAGCAGTGGATCATTATTTATCGAAAGATATTCCTACCGTATCTTCTGATAACTATTCTGGAGGAAAACAAGCCACGGAATTGCTCATTTCAAAAGGTTGTAAGCATATTGTTCATATTAACGGCCCCCTTAAACTTGAAACTCCAGCTAACTTAAGAAGGAAAGCTTATGAAAACGTGATGAAAAAGGACGGAAAACAGCCTATCACGTATGAAATTTCAAATACCTTTGACCGCAACATTCAGCGAGAAACTATTTCTAAGGTTTTCGAAGAACATCCGGAAGTAGATGGTATTTTTGCAAGTGATGACTTACTTGCAGCTTTAGTAGTTGCGGAAGCACAAAAAAGAGGAAAAAACATCCCAAGAGATTTAAAAATCGTGGGCTATGACGGAACGGAGGCCAGTCAGACTTTGTTACCTAGTCTAACTACAGTTCAACAGCCCATTGAATCGATTGCTCAAACAGCCATTGATATTTTACTAAAAGAAATTGAAGGAGAATTCATCAATATACCTCGTGAAATCTGCCTTCCCGTTAAGCTTCTAGAGGGACAAACAACGTAAAAATACGTTTTTTATAAAATAAATATCAGTTTGTTGCATATTCTTCTTCCTTTGTTCACACCTTAACGTTACAGAAAGGAGTTGAATACAATGGCAAACAACAAAAGCAGCAATAATAATGAATTATTAGTATACGGAGCTGAACAAGCAATCGATCAAATGAAATATGAAATCGCTAGCGAGTTCGGAGTAAATTTAGGAGCTGACACTACTGCACGTGCAAACGGATCAGTAGGCGGCGAAATCACAAAACGTCTTGTACAATTAGCTGAGCAACAACTTGGCGGCGGACGTTTCTAAGACAATTTCATACACACCATGACTTAAGGAAGAATGGATATCCATTCTTCCTTTTCATATATTTACTTTCCATCTTTATATAAAAATTATTATTCTTCCTCCTCTTTACTGACTGATTTTGTTTTTCCTTTCTTTAGTACAGCGCTGATTCCTAAACAACAGACAGCTGCTATCCATCCGGAGATGAGAAAATAAACGGAAGTATTTGCAAAGAGTGTGCCTATTAAAATAAACAGGCCTCCGAGAATAATAAAAAAGACGTGACCCTCACCATTTCTTTTCACCTTCATCACCTCTCCCTACCTATACAAACAAATGTTCAGATACAAAAGAAACTTCTTGATAAACAAGAAGTTTTCTTCGTGCGTTCCTTTTTAAATAAAAAGTAAAGGTGTTTTCTTTTTATTTATTCAACGAAACCCCTCAATATTCTTCTCAATTACATGCTATTCAATAATTTCTGCGGTTTTATACTCTTTCATAAATACATCAATGACATCTCCTGCTTCTTCGTTCTCCTCCTCCATTTGAACGAGTATTTCGTTTTGTGCATTTACCGAAAGGATTCTGACATCCGACATTCGGTTTATATCCAGCTGCAGTTCCAAATCTCGGGCAACTTCATCAGCTTTTAGTGAATCTTTAATAATATATCTGTGGCTTCTCATAATATTCGCTCCCTTTACGTTATATGAACGAATATAGTTTATCCAAACTATCAGCGTACAATGACATTTTTCTTGTATCTTTCATTTAAACAAAACAAAAAAACGGCTTTTCTCAGCCGTTTTTTTGTTTTGCCTTTCACTTATGAAAAAGTATATTTATTTCTTTATTTGACCGTTCTCTGTATCAGGTATCATACGCTTATTTATTCCGAATGCGTAAAAACTAATGACAACAAGAGCGAGGAAAATAACCCCTACAATAAGTGAAATACGCGTTTCATCATTAAACCACATGCCTACAAGCACCATAAGTAAAAAAGCAATAGTTATATAGTTTGTTACAGGCGCAAAAGGCATTTTGAAAGGATGACTGTTCATTTCAGCACCTTTAGCTTTACGGAAACGAATTTGGCTGATAAGAATAATGAACCAAGGAATCATTCCTGGAAGCACGCTAGCGCTGTATACATAAACAAATACATTCGGTGGAGCGATGTAGTTTAAAATAACGCCAATTACTAACCCAATCATAACAGCGAGTGTGCTGTAAATTGGAACACCGTTACGAGAAATTTTCGTAAAGAATTTAGGTGCTTGACCGTTTACACCAAGCGTATAAAGCATGCGTCCTGCACTAAAAATTCCACTATTACAGCCTGACATCGCTGCTGTAATAACTACAAAGTTAATGATACCTGCAGCTGCTGTAACGCCAACTTTAGCAAATGTAGATACAAATGGACTTCCTAAAGAATCTAACTCATTCCACGGATATACCGTCACGATGACAAAAATTGCTCCAATATAAAAAATTAAGATTCGCCAAATGATGCTTTGAATTGCGCTTGTTAACGTTTTTTTAGGATCTTTTGCTTCACCAGCTGTAATACCAATTAGCTCGACTCCTTGATAAGCTGCAATAACAAGAGATAGCGCAAAGAAAAAGCCTGACCATCCACCTGCAAAGAAGCCGCCGTGTGCCCAAAGGTTTGATAACCCGATTGCGTCTCCGCCATTTCCAAATCCAAAGAAAATTAACCCAAGTCCTGCGATAATCATTAAAATAATTGTTACAATCTTAATCATCGCAAACCAAAATTCAAACTCTCCAAATGATTTTACTGAAATTAAGTTTGCTGTGCCTAAAATTAACATGGCGATAATACCAGGCACCCAAGCTGGTAAATGGGGAAACCAGTAATGCATATATGCTCCTACCGCTATAATTTCAGACATACCTACGATTACAAATTGAAACCAGTTGCTCCACGCAGCCATATAACCTGCTAATGGATGAATATATTTGTGGCCAAATGTAGCGAATGAACCTGTGCTTGGTTCCATGTACAGCATTTCGCCCATGGCACGCATAATAAAGAAAATAAACATTCCGCAGATTGCGTAAGCAAGCAATACCGATGGACCTGTCCATTGGATGGTGCTTGCTGATCCCATAAATAATCCAACGCCAATTGTTCCGCCTAGCGCGATCATTTGAATGTGACGGGATTCTAAGCCTCTTTTTAGCTCTTTGTCTGCCATTCCATTTCCTCCTCCTAAACTTGTTATAGCTCTGTTAGGAAAGATACTTTTTGTGGCTGATGGAACAGCTATCGTTTTTAAAACCTTCCATTTTTAACCAGCACCTTTACAACTAAACTATTTTTTCTATTTTTAGCTATTCGACTGTATAATTACTTATTTTATAATAATGAATTTCCCTCAGAAATACAATTGTTTTTTTCAGAAAAACACTCAAGTAAACCATTTACCTTTGTTAAATCAGTCATCTCAGTGAAATAGTTTTTTATTTCAGTATAATTTAAATTTTATGAATATTAAAAATAGATATAGACGCAGGGTGCCGGAACACTCTATTTCTTAAGGATAACGAAATGAAACCACTTCTTAATCGAAAAAATTCCTTTCTTCTACTTTTACGTTTTTTCTTTCTCTTCTTAGGGAAAGTATCCATAGAAAATAGAGATGAGGAGGGATTTTTCATGTGGCAAGCTGCGATGTGGGGCGGAATTTCAGGATCAGCTGTCCTTCTTGGTGCTTTAGCAGCAGTTTTTTTGCCTATCGGCAAAAAGATAATTGGTTATATTATGGCTTTTGGGACAGGTGTATTAATCGGAGCATCTACCTATGAGCTGCTTGGAGACTCGGTTCATAACGGTGGTTTAAAAGCTACTTCCCTTGGTTTTCTTGCCGGGGCTGTCGTTTTTACTTTTTTAGACTATCTAATTTCACGTCAAGGAGCGAATAAAAGAAAGAGGTCTACCAAACAAATGGCTGCGAATAGTTCTGGAATTGCTATATTTATAGGAACCGTAATGGATGCAATCCCAGAGTCCATTATGATTGGGGCTAGCTTACTTGAAAATGCAACCGTTAGCTGGCTTCTAGTTATCGCTATTTTTATAAGTAATATTCCTGAAGGACTGTCCAGTACGACCGGTCTATTGAAAAGCGGATTCTCTAAAAAGAAAATTTTTTTACTATGGGCAGCTGTTTTGTTCATTTCAGCTTTTAGCTCATGGACAGGCTTTGTTTTTTTAGACCATGCATCTGAGACACTTATGGCTGCTATTGCTGCTTTTGCCGGCGGTGGTATTATTGCTATGGTAGGTTCTACAATGATGCCAGAGGCCTATGAAGAAGGAGGTTCTATTACGGGATTAATTGCTGCACTTGGATTACTTGCTTCACTGATACTAGATCATTTTTCTTAATCGTCTTCATACTATTTCTATCTGTTTCCAAGTAGAAAGCAGAAAGCCTTCTACTTGGAGACATTTTTCCTTATCACATTATTATGAATGTGTCTTCTTAATAAGTAAAATCGTAGTTTTCTTTTATTTCCCGAGTAAAGGCTTTCCAATCCGTAGTTTCAAATTCTGCATTGCGTGCTTTTAACTCTTTTTCCATTCCTTGAATCTCTTGAACAGCTTCTATAGTTCTTTCACTTCCTGGCCCTACTCTCCAAATTAATTCTTTGTATTCTTGTATTTTCTGTCGCAGCGATGCGTTATCCATTTCTACATATTTTGACATGTTTCTAAGCTCCTTTTTCTTATTTCTATTAACCATATCATATTTCATATAAATTTTTTTAAGATTAATTTTAACTTAATAAATACTACTATACAGGGCTTCGTGGTCTGATAATTTTGAGAAAAATCTAATTTTTAGAAAAAATATAAAATAACCAGTTTAATCCTTTTTTGACCGGGAAGACAGACTATGAATTCAAATTTATTAGGAGGAATGCAAGATGGCAACTAATAAAAAGAATGAAAAAATGAGCCGTGAAGAAGCAGGAAGAAAAGGTGGAAAAGCTACTTCCAAAAATCATGACAAAGAGTTTTACCAAGAAATTGGTGAAAAAGGCGGAGAAGCTACTTCCAAAAATCAAGGTAAAGAATTTTACGAGGAAATTGGAAAAAAAGGCGGCAGATCCAGCAGCAGCCAGCGTAATAATTAACTAGTATTAACTAGTATTTGAAGTATATAAACAGCTCGAAGAAGAAAAGTTCCTTATAGTATAAGCCACAGGAACTTTTCTTCTTCTAACTAATCTTCTCCATCTCTTTATGGTAATGGGCTAACGATTGATCTTTTATGGATGAGAATAGCTCTGAATTAATAAAAGGAATCAATTTCTTTCCTATCTCCCAAGCATTACATTCAATTCGATACAAAAGACCTATATCTTCTGTCTGTTCAAATTTTGCACTCAAAGATAAAAGGTCTTCATCTAGCGCATGACCTAATTCGTGAGCTAAAATAATCCATTGATAAGATTCTAAACACTCATTTGAACCAAACAAGTGCCGACACTGTATTTTAATATCTTTTTCATATAAAAAAATAGAATGCGTGCTAGGAACGTACTTTCCGCCTACACACCGCGTTCCAGGAAACTCATCTTCAATAACTAGCTTTATTGTTGGATCTACTCCATGAACAAAATCATGTAAATTCATAAAATCCCCCACTTCTTTTCTCCAAACTTTAATTTTTTCCGAAAAATACATGTACAGGTTTACCATTATACATACGTTTATCTAAAATAACGTATGTATGATTTTTTTTCAATATGTACACAGCTATACATAAAAAAAGCAAGCATGGCTGCTTGCTTTTTTATGTATTAAAGCGGTGCTTCAACTTTTATATTGCCCACGTATCCTTACAGTTTTATATGTAAAATTTTATTAACGATATCGACTCGAATATTCGAGAATGCTGCGCAGCATTTGACTTGTACTCTGTGATTCATTTGTGCGTTCTTTATATTCAAGAGGGCGACTAGGAGTTGACTTATTTTCTTCTTTATATTGAGAATTTTTGTTTTCTGACACGTTTTTTCACTTCCCTATCTCTATTTTATCCAGAGCAGCTCAAAGCTGCTCTTTTTGTTGTCAATCTTTTATTTGTTATGACGGCTTACCTTTGCTTTTTGAAGCTCATCTGTATGAATATCGTTTGATAAAATACTTTTATTCACATTATCGACAGCAGCTGCACTGCTGCTGACTCCTTGGTTTGTGCTTTTATTTTGTTTACTCATTCCATCCACCTCCATGTGTAACATCTATATCTTATGGAGTTATAAAAAGAAAATAAGAGGTAGTATTAGGAAAATGACCTGCTTTTCTTTTTGCTTGCATCCCTAAAATTGAATAAAAAATAAAATCTCCATATTTAACAGAATGCACCAGAAATAAATGTTCATACTAAGAGTAGAAATTCTGCATATTCATTTTGAAAATATAGGAGGAAATAAGTTTGAGTACAAATAGAAACACACTATCCATTTTTGCTTTAGGCGGCATTAATGAAATAGGAAAAAATATGTATGCGGTTCAATATGATGATGACATCATTGTAATCGACTGCGGCTCTAAATTTCCTGATGAAAGTTTATTAGGAATTGATTTGATTATACCTGATATTACATACTTGCAAGAGAATCGAGAAAAAGTTCGAGCACTGGTTGTTACGCATGGCCATGAAGATCATATTGGAGGTATTCCTTATCTTTTAAAACAGTTGAACCTTCCAATTTATGCAACAAGCCTTACCCTTGGATTAATTGACATTAAACTCCAGGAACATCAATTATCTGCAGAGACGGAGCTTATTGAAATCAACGAAGAGTCAGAAATTACATTAGGCAATATTCCGCTTTCTTTTTTTAAAACGAATCACAGCATTCCAGATTGTCTTGGAATTGTCTTTCATACGCCTGAAGGAGCTGTTGTGCATACCGGGGATTTTAAGTTTGATTTAACTCCTGTTAACGACCAATATCCAGATCTTCATAAAATGGCAAAAATCGGCAGTGAAGGTGTACTGGCTTTAATATCAGAAAGTACAAATGCTGAACGCCCTGGATTTACGCCTTCAGAAAAGCTAGTTGGCAAACATGTAGAAGAAGCTTTTCGTAAAGCAAAGCGAAAAGTAATTATTTCTACTTTCGCCTCCAATGTTAACCGCGTACAGCAAATTGTAGATGCAGCGATTAAAACGAACAGAAAACTTGCGCTGCTAGGAAGAAGCATGGTTAACGTTGTATCAGTTGCGTTAGAGAAAGGGTATTTAACCATTCCTGAAGGGATGCTAATTGAACCTTATGAAGTACATTCACTTGCGCCTGAACAAGTCGCTATTCTCTGCACTGGAAGCCAAGGCGAGCCGATGGCCGCTCTATCTAGATTAGCCAGCGGAAATCATCGACAAGTAGAGATTCTTCCTGAAGACACGGTCATTTTATCAGCAGGGCCTATTCCTGGCAATGAACGTAATATCTCTCGTATTGTCGACAGTCTTTTCACACTCGGGGCTCATGTGATTTATGGTTCAGGAAGCGCAACAGGTATGCACGTATCAGGACATGGCTATCAAGAAGAACTAAAATTAATGGCTACATTGATGAAACCAAAGTACTTTATCCCGATTCACGGTGAGTTTCGAATGCTTCATCACCACAGCTTATTAGCAGAATCTGTAGGGGTGGAAAAAGAGAACATTTTTATTATAAATAACGGTGATATTGTTGACATCAAGGGCGGAAAAGCTGTTCAAACAAGAAAAATCCCTGCAGGCAATGTATATGTAGATGGGTTTGGCATTGGAGATGTTGGCAACGCGATTTTACGTGACCGCAAACAGCTTTCAGAAGATGGTATGCTGGTTATTGTTGTTACTCTGAATAAAGCGGAAGGGAAAATTGTGTCTGGTCCAGATACCATTTCACGAGGCTTTGTTTATACAAGAGATTCAGAGCAGTTATTGAAAGATGTTAATCGACAAGTGACTAAAATTGTAAATCAATTACAAAAAACTCATGTTCACCAATGGAGCATTATGAAAAAAGAAATCAAGACAACGCTTGGCCAATTTTTATATAACCAAACCAAAAGAAGACCTATGATCCTTCCCATCATTATTGAAGTTTGATTACTCAAGTAAAACTGCCTTAGTCCCCACTAAGGCAGTTTTACTTTATAAATCCGAAGCTTAGCCCAAAGTTAGAAGTTGCCCTTTATAGTTTATGAATAGGCACTCCCTTTATATGTATGGTTAAAAGTGTTAGGTGTATTTCTTCTTTTTTATCCCATTCTATAAGAGAGATATTTCACCGTAAATATCTTGTGAAAGTATCCTATCCTTGAGGTGATTATGATGAATGATAAAAATCAAGTAGATCAGCATTCAGAACTATTCCGCCACAACTGGACGAGACCGAAGCGTTCAAAGTCCCAAGTAAATGGACATACAGAGATGTCTCAAACGAACATCATCTTGCGAAGTAATGCAAAAGCTCATCGTTGGTAAGGATACACTTCAACAAAAAAAGACGCGAACGCGTCTTTTTTTTATTATTGGCCGTCTGCTCCGCTTTGAGTTATCTTGCGAATATGACCATCTTCATAATTATTTTCTCGTAGCGCTTTTGCTTTGTCATCTACTATTTGTTTTTGATCTACTTGTGAAGAAGGAGTCTGCTTGTTTTTTGGCATAATCATAACCACCTTTTATTTTTGTAATTGTACAACGTGCATAGTGTCCCTCATAAAGATTAAATATATGTTAGCTAGCGGCTTCTTCTTCTTTCCACTTATGGCGCAGTTTTAAAATAACGAGGCTTATAACAATTAAAAAGCCTAAGCTTGCAAAGAAACCTGGCCTGCTTGCAGATTCTAACAGCGTACCGCTTACTGCAAGCAGGATTAATAAGAGGCCAACAGCTTGTTTTACTTTATCCCAAACGGTTTGTTTAATTAAGCGATGAAAAGAAATTAAAATAAAGAACCAGTTATAAATCAGCATCAGTCCCGCTGCTGTTGTAATGTACTCATAAATTTTCCCGGGCAATAGCAAGGAAAGAACAATAGAAACAACTAATCCCGCTGTTGTTAAAAGTAAAGCCGGTAAAGGAAATTGCAGCTTTTTCTTTTTTTGTTTTGAAAACAATGCAGGAGCATCTCCATCTTCTGAAAGAGTGACAATCATTGTTGTTACAGAAAAAAAAGACGCCGACATTGTTGAAAACCCAGCAACAATCATTGCTCCATTAAAAACATGAGGAAAAAATGGAAGATGGTATGTTTCTAAAGCCGTTATAAATGGACTTTGATTTCCATGAAAATCATGAAATGGCACAATTAAAATAGCTAAACTCAGTGAAACAATATAAATAATTCCAAGGAGAATAAGCATACTTCTTCCCGCTTTCGGTGCGTCTTCTTTTTTTTCTAAACGAACCGTCATGATCCCCATGACTTCGATGCCGCCGAAAGCATAAAAGGCATAAAGCAAAGCGCCCCATAAACCTAAAAACCCGTGAGGAAGTACTTCACTTATCGTTCGCGGCAATCCTTGTTTGGCACCTTGGTCAAGAAATCCAAATAAAGCGAGACTAGCTAATACAATAAACATTAAAATGGCAGCCACTTTTGTAACAGCAAATACATTTTCCATTCGTTCAAAGCCTTTTGTTCCGATTAATACAACAGCAATGCCTAAAACAGCATAAGTAGAGGCAAAGACCCACAGTGGAATACCGTCAAACCAAAAACGTGTAAAAAGAGATAAAGCCGTGAGCTGACTCCCCATGATCAGCATCTCTGAACTCCAGTACACCCATCCGCTGCTAAATCCTGCCCATCTTCCATAAGCTTTTTTAGCATAGGAGCGAAACGAACCTTTTTGAGGATCTTGAGCACTCATTTTAGCCAGAGCGTCAAATACAATAAATGTACATACTGCTGCTAGTAAAAAAGCAATTAATACAGAGGGGCCCGTGGCTTTTATTGCAATACTTGATCCTAAAAAATAGCCTGTACCGATTATGCACCCTACTCCGATTAAAGACAGCTGCCACCATTTTAATTTCCCTTCAACCTGACTTCCGCAGCCTATTTTCTTTTTCATACTATCACTCCTTACACCTCGATGTAGTGTGTGATAGTTTGAAAAATTTATGCGTAAAAAGAGGCAGCTTTCTACTATTTTTCAGCAGATAGAAAACGCTTTAAATTTAGTTCTGCTTTCTCCCCTTTTAAATAATGAATTGCTGTACAGCTTGCCAGCCGAAATATATACCAAATCCTATTAGAGAAAGGCCGGATATAACGGAAACTGCAGTCAAAAATGTCGCTGCTAAGTACCTTCGAAAAGTGCTTGCTAAAGCTGCCATAGCAATATCCCAGCATAAAATCCCTGTAAAAATAGCACAGCTGTATAAAATGAGCTGTTCTGTTTCGTATGTATTAGCTGTTTTGGCTAAAACAGAGCCATAAATACCAAGCCAAAAAAGAATAGTAAGCGGGTTTGTTAATGAAATTAAAAAACCTGAAAAAAAACACTTTAATACCGAATCTCCTTTTGCGTTCCGATGCTGTGTAATTTTCCCTGTGCTTATTAACCCTTCAATACCGGTATAAATTAATACGAAACATCCAAACGAAAAAAGAAACGTTTTCATAAAATCGCTGCTTAAAAAATGAACGGACCCAAAATAAACTACAAGCATATAAAGAGCGTCAACCGATGTTGCTCCTATCCCTAAGAACCAAGCATGTAAAAAACCATTTTTGATTCCTTTATCAAGCTGAGCGGCGTTAATTGGACCGATTGGTGCGGCTAACGATAGCCCTAATAACATATAGCTGAAAAAAGCTCCCACATGCATCCCTCCCTGCTTCTGAGGTTTTATAAATTGAACTATGATAAATGTATGCAGCCTGCTTAGCTTGTACTACGTAATTTTTATTTTATTTCTAAATCCTTTTGTATACCTGCGAAAAACCAGCGCATGTTAACTGTAAATACTATACAGAAGGATGAGAAGCATGAATTCATACACTCATATTAAAGAAGCATTACAATTAGCTGAACAGGCTGTTTATCAAGGACAGATGAATTTGGATGCAGCCAATTTCCAAAAAGCTCAAATGCATTTGAATATGGTTCAGCAGCAAATTAATGAACAAAAAGAAGCGGCGTCTGGTGATAAAGAATTAAGACGAATGGAAGAACACTTAAGACATTTACGTGAAGCCCAGCAGGCTATTCAACAAAATTTTTAATAAGGATAATAACCACCTTTTTTCACTTTTATACGAAAAACTAAAAAAGCTCTACGAACTCACTGAGTTCGTAGAGCTTTTGATCTTCACCTGCAGCTTTTAAGAGCTGCGTAAAGAGTATCATTTTTTCTTTAGCCTTATACATACTTTCCGTAATCAGGACGAGCAATTTCATCGAAATTCTTCGTAAGCTTCAATAAATTAGTTGAAAGCCATTCTCCGGAAACTGGTTTTCCATGTCCGGTCACCGCCACAGATGGATAAAGTGACTGAAGCACTTCAACTGATCTTTTGGCAGATGCCCAGTCCGTAGTTAAATAACGAGGAGGTCCACTAATTTCCAATTCTTGCTCTAGTACATCCAGTAAATATTCTTGCTTAGTGGTAACAAAAGCATCTCCTGCGATAAGCGCCAGATCCTGCTTTCTAAAAAGAGAAATATGTCCTGGAGAATGACCAGGGGTGTGAATCCATTCCCATTCCGGCATATGAGGTACGGAGCCGTCGGCTGGTAAAGCTTGCACGTGAGAGCCTAAATCAATGGCTTCCGTTGGAAATAGTGGAGAAAGCTTTGCCACGAGCCCGCCTTCCACTGTACCATCTGGTGTAGGATAATTTTTTTTACCCGTCACATATGGAAGTTCAAGTGGATGTGCATATACCGGTATGTTCCACTTCTCCACTAGTTCAATAATAGATCCAATATGATCAAAATGTGCATGTGTAAGAATAATTGCTTTTGGTTTTTTTTCTTTTCCAAACCTTTCTTCTGCCTCTTTGATAATCATAGAAGCCGAATTAGGCATTCCCGCATCCACAAGTACAAAACTATTTTCTTTGTCTGGATTTCCTATAAAACATACGTTAACAATCTGTGTAGTGTAGCTGTAGATATCCGGCGCCACTTCGACTCCTTTTCCACTGGCTATAGAGCTCATGGGAATGAAACTTTCCGTTGATGAACTTCCGTGCATCTCTCTATTCAATTTATAATTCCCTCCTTTAACGTGTCACTTCGTATACGTGATACACGTTTATGCTATCCACCTTTGCTTTCGTTATTCTTTCTTTAACTGGCTTTCTTTTATGTATCCATAAAAAAAGAAAGGAGAAAAACTCCTTTCTTTTTTTACACCAATTATACTTTTGCCGGAACTTTAACGCCCATGATCGCTTTTGGCTCTAGATATTCTTCGATACCAAATGCTCCCCACTCGCGTCCAATACCAGATTGCTTAAATCCACCGAATGGTGCAGCTCTGTCTTGCTCGGCATCGTTGACGATGATTTGACCAGCTCTAATATTTTTAGCAACATAGTCAAGTGTTTCTTGGTCTTTTCCGACCGCATAGCCTGCAAGTCCATAAATTGTATCATTCGCAATTTCAAGAGCTTGCTCTAGATCATTATACGTAATAATAGTTGTTACAGGTCCAAAGATTTCTTCTTGTGCAATAACCATATCATTTGAAACGTCGGTAAAGACTGTGGGTTTAACAAAGTATCCTGTCTCTAAGCCGTCTGGTTTGCCCGTTCCGCCAGTAAGAAGTTTTGCACCTTCGTCCATTCCTTTTTTAATATAATCCTGTACGCGATCCCACTGTTTTTCCGCTACGAGTGGTCCAGTTACGTTGTCTTTATTTAATGGATCACCAACTGGGAATGATGGTAGAACCTTCTTCACTGCTTCTTCAAATTTTTCTTTCATAGAGGCAGGAATGATAATGCGCGTTGCTGCCGTACATACTTGCCCTGTATTCATTGCAATGTGTGAAACTGCTATTTTAGCCGCTTCTTCTACATCCGCATCCTCTAATACAACTAGCGGTGATTTCCCGCCTAGCTCAAGCGCTACTTTTTTGATTGTTTTAGCCGCATTTTGCATAATTTTTTCGCCTACAGCACCTGATCCTGTAAATGATACAAAATCAATGTCCGGGTGAGAACTAATACCGTCACCGATTGTGCTTCCTGTTCCGTTTACAAGGTTAAAGGCACCTTTTGGTACACCAGCTTCATCAATGATCTCTGCTAATATCATCGCTGCATACGGTGTAAGTTCTGATGGTTTTAATACCATTGGACTTCCTGCTGCGATAGCTCCTGCAATTTTAGTAGACGTCTGATTTGTTGGGAAGTTCCATGGGGTAATAAGTCCGCTTACTCCAATAGACTCCTTCACGACCTTGTAGCTTCCATGATCTTTTTCAAATGTGTAATCTTCAAGTGCATTAGCTGCTTCTTTAAAGTGGCTAAGTCCCATTTCATAGTGAACTTCTTCTGAAATCTTTAAAGGAGCGCCAAGCTCTTCAGTCATAACTTCAATAAGCTCCTGTTTACGCTTTTCATATCCTTTTGCAATATTGCGAAGCATTTTAATTCGCTCTTCTTTTGTTGTTCTTGAAAATGTGGGAAGAGCTGCTTTAGCTGCTGCCACGGCTTTATCTAGATCTTCTTTTGTACCTAAACTAATTTTACCAATTGATTTTTCAGTAGCAGGATTGATCACATCTGACGTTTCGTTTCCTGTTGATTCAATCCATTCTCCGTTAATGAAGTGTTTTAAATTTGTACGCATTGATTTGATCTCTCCTTTTAGTTTGTTAATTGTTGAACTATGTCATCTAGTTTTTATCTACCCGCCTGTCTGCTTCTCAAACACCGCTTCTATTATTTTTGTTTCTTTCACTGCCTTATCCCTTTTCCAATCCGCTTTTCGCAGCTGAAATTATTTTCCCCCTGAAGCTTTTTAGTTCTTTATAACAAACAGAGATTGAGTCATAACGAAATCAATCCCATCTAAAGCTGAACAATTGGGATAAAGGAGCTAGTATGGATTATTTGTTATACCCCTGTTGATTTCCGTGCAAGCCTTCGCTTTCCGCGGACGGTCGATGAGCCTCCTCATCGCTTACGCTCCTGCGTGGTCTCACTAAATGGAACCTATATTCACCATAACCACAAAAAAATCCCAACGAGTTTGATTCTACGTCAAGAATCTCGGTTCCTCGTTCGGATCTTCCTTTAACTAAAACACTTTTGTTTTCCCCTCTTTTGTATTAACGTACTTCTTGTAAACGATGTACCACTCTGCTTTCAATTAACGGTTCTGTTTGCTGTCTGTATTGTTGATAGTGAGGTGTTTCAATGTGAGCCTCAATATCTTTTTTGCTTTCCCATTTCTCATAAAAAACAAATGTGCCTGCTTTTTCTGTATCCTGGTGGAGAGTGTATTGAATACATCCTTTTTCTCCTCTTGATGGTTCAATAACTTTTACTAACTCTGATCGAAGCTCTTCTTCTTTTCCTGGCTTGGCTTTCAAAATGGCGTTAATAATAATTTCTGACATCGTTTTTCCTCATTTCTTTAAAAAATATTTCCTATAAAAAGCTTCCCTCTTTTTGTATTTATTACACTGACCATCATATTTTTTGTATGATGATTGATTTCTCTAGTCCAAGACAGCAAAACATCCATGTTATCTACAGCGGTCTTTCTTGATGCTGTTGATAAAAAAGCCTGTAGGCTATAAGCCTACAGGCTTTTTTACATCTTATTTCAATAATTGCTTTACGACTGCTTTTGCTACACTGATTGTTGACTGAGGATTTTGACCTGTTATTAGGTTGCCATCTGCTTGTACATTATCTGTCCAGTTTGGAGCAGCTACTACATTTGCCCCAAGTTCACCCAGACGTGTTTCCAAAAGAAACGGCATGAAGCGGTCCAATGTTGTTTCACGTTCTTCATCATCTGTAAACGCAGCGACATCTTTTCCTTCGACCAACGGCTTTTCATCTGATAATGTAACACCTACTAAGCCTGCGGGTCCGTGGCATACAGCGGCTACTACTTTGTCTCCTTCGTATAGTTCACGAATTAAAGCATGGAGCGTTTGATTATCTGGCAGATCAAACATTGTGCCGTGACCGCCTGGTAAGAAAACAGCATCGAATTTAGCACTGTCTGTAATTGTATCAAGTTTTAGGGTATTCTCTAGATGCTTAGCTGTATTTAAGATTTCTTGAGAAGTCTCCCCTTCAAGGCTGCGAGCATCCACCGGCGCTTTTCCTCCTAGAGGACTTGCTACCGTAATCGTAAATCCAGCTTTTTCGAACTCTACGTACGCTTCACCAAATTCTGAAAGCCAAAGGCCTGTTGGATGATTTTCTTTCATTTTGTCAGCCGTTGTTACGACCATTAATATATGTTTAGACATAGTAACGTCCTCCTGTAAATAAAGATAGTATTTTCTGTTTCCGCCTTACACACTATATTGTAAAAGAGGAATTACTATAATACAAATTAGAAAATATCTGCTTATCCATAAATATTTTTATAGATAATGTGTCATTGTTAATAAAGAATCTCCGAAAGAAACAACCATATAACACCTGAACTTATTTTTTATACACTCAAAAAAACCGCCCTTTTGAGTAAGCGCGGTTTTTCCAGAAAAGCATAGAATCTGTCTTTTATTTTAAAGAACAGATTGAGCGTTCATTTGTTTCACTTTCTTTTCTCCCGTTCTTTTAAGACTTACCATAAAAATAAACGAAATACAGTACAGCCCCGCCAAGTACGTCATCGCTACTGTCATATCATAGCTTTGCAAAAGATAGCCGACAAGAATGGGTGATAACCCTCCCAACGCTCGCCCAAAGTTAAAAATAGTGTTCGTTGCAGTGCTGCGCACTTCTACTGAATAGTGGCTGCTGATCAATGCTCCGTATCCCGCGAACATTCCGTTTGAGAAAAATCCGACTACGGCTCCTCCTATCAGCAGCCCTGCACTTCCTTCGGCATACGAGTATAAAAATACCGCACAAGCTGAAGCGAGAAGAAAGATTCCAAAAGTACGTTTCGAACCAAAACGATCCATAAATTGACCAAATGTTAGCATGCCTATAATCATTCCAACGGCTGTACTGATTGTCCAAAGAGCTGAACTTGAAACAGAGAGGCCTTGTGATTGCTGAAGCATAGACGGAAGCCATATCATGAGTCCGTTATAGCCTGCAATTTGAACTGTAGCCATCACTGCCAGCGAAATAGTCGTCATCGCCGTCCTAGGCGTAGCGAATAATTGACGAAGCTTACCATTATTTTTAACAACCGCTGTTTTCTCTTTTTGAGCTTGTAGCCACTCAGGAGATTCGTTTAAATTTTTTCGTACGATAAAAGCAAAAATGACGGGGATAATTCCGACAAAAAACAGCGCTCTCCATCCGAAAATCGGCAGGATCAGAGAACTTAAAAGCGCCGCAAGGATCACTCCAAATTGTGCGCCAATACTAACATAGGATGAAGCTCGTCCTTGCTTATGTTTCGGCCACGCTTCTGCTACAAGAGCCATACCGATCCCGTACTCTCCTCCAGCCCCAATTCCGGCAATAAATCGCGAAGCATACACTTGTTCAACATTTGCTGCAAAACCTGTCAATGCCGTTCCGACTGCAAATAGAAGAACCGTGTAGGTAAAAACCCGCACTCTTCCAAATTTATCTGCTAAAATTCCGAAGATGACTCCACCTATCAGCATTCCTATATTCGTAATAGAAGAAATAAGTCCACCTGTTGCTAAATCAATGTGAAATTCAGCAATAATCATTGACATAGCAAACGAGATAAACATAATGTCCATCCCTTCTAACGTCAAACCTGCTACTGATGCTACAACTGTCTTGTTACGATAATTCATGTTGTTCCACCCTCCAGTGTATTCTTTCTGTATCAACGCTCTTTCTTTTTTGAAGGAATGGATAAATAACATATCTCCATTCTCTTTTGAAGCCTCTCTGGACTTCGTTTAAAAGAGGTAAGTAACACATAAAAGCCCTTTTGTCGCAGAGGGCAAAAGGGCACAGATAGGCATAGAAGCAGTAAATAAGTGATCCGTCCTTTTCGGCCTCTCTGGACCGTCTTAAAGGCAGTTATTATATTAATCATTATGTTAACACGCCGCACAGAACCTTTCAATAAGAAAAATATCTTCTTTAAAGCAGCTATGTACATCTCTCACTTTTTACATTCATACTATTTCGTTCATTATTTTTTAAATATGGTTAAAACCAAAGCCTAATGTATCATGTTCAAAACCTTTTTTAGGCGCACCTATCGTTCCATACACACAAACGCTAATCCATTCGTCGCTTGATCCTGAAAACTCAATTTTTCCTCGTACGATTGAAAATGTGAGTCCGACCGTCCGTAAAATATCACCCAGCTGCAGCGTTCCTCGACTAACTCCTTGAATGGCTTCAAGTATAGCATGATAAAGAGCGTGAACTTCCCGGTACGACTGGGCATTAATAATTTTATTTGTCTTGGCGCTCGTTTCAATTGCCGCCACGACTTTAGACAGCTCCATCGCTCCCACTTTTCCTACTGTGTAGCTGTATCCTCTCTCATTGATTTCCTTTTCAATACCTTCAGCTAGTTCCGTATTATGTAAAAGAACGAGTAAAGATGTTAATCTTCCCATTGAAAAATCATTAACTTGTTGAAATTTATTGCTCAACTGTCATTCCCTCCCTTCTATCCCCTTATTATTTTAACAGACGGTACCTAAAAGGGTGCTGATTATTCAACGAACGAGCGCTCACTTAAAGGGTTAGGAGATCTATGTGTACTGTCCACCACTGTTACGAAGTAGACTTTGCATAAATAAGTAACCCACCGTTTAGTAAGCGCTTACTTTATTTCTAAGGAAGAAATCATTTTTCTCTACTTACGTTAAGACAAGCTGTGATTCAACTTTTAACTTTCCCAGCATCTCTCTCGTCATTTTTTCTAGGTTATATTCTGCTTTAAATCCCCACTCTTCCATCGCACAGCTGGAATCTATATGGTTAGGCCAGCTTTCAGCAATTGCTTGTCGAACAGGATCTACTTGGTAATTCAGCACAAATTCCGGAATCGTTTTTCTGATTTCAATCGCCATTTGTTCTGGATCAAAGCTCATGGCAGAAACGTTAAATGAATTTCGGTGCTTCAGCTTAGAACCGTCTGCTTCCATTAGTTGGATAACAGCATTTAGTGCATCAGGCATATACATCATATCCATATATGTTCCTTTGTCAATATAAGAGGTATATCGCTTATGCTTAACGGCTTCATAATAAATCTCAACAGCGTAGTCCGTTGTTCCTCCACCCGGAGGCGTTACGTATGAAATTAAGCCTGGAAAACGTAGCCCTCGTGTATCTACTCCGAATTTATGGTGGTAGTAATCGCAAAGTAATTCACCCGCTACTTTATTAACACCATACATCGTGGTAGGACGTTGAATTGTATCCTGCGGCGTCCAGTCTTTTGGAGTCGTTGGACCAAATGCACCAATTGAACTTGGAGTGAAAAATTGACACTGAAGCTCACGTGCTGCTTCGAGCGCGTTTACTAATCCGCCCATATTTAGATTCCAAGCTAGAAGCGGTTTTTGCTCAGCTGTCGCTGATAACAGCGCAGCCAAGTGAATAATCGTATCAACTTTATGTTTTTTAGCGATAGTAAATAACGCAGTCTGATCCGTTACATCTAAAATCTCGAATGGACCTGAAGTCACGACATCGCTCGTCGTTTTGCGAATATCAGTGGCAATAATATTTTCTGAACCATATATCTCTCTCATTTTCGTCGTTAACTCAGAACCGATTTGCCCTAAAGAACCCGTTATTAATACTTTTTTCATGTCAATATCCTCCTCGTGTACTGCCTAGACTAAACGTTTAGATTAATTTCATTTCCTTGCCTACCTTTTTGTAGATACGAAGTGCTTCATCTAACATTTCTTTCGTATGAGCAGCCGTCGGCATATTGCGAACGCGTCCTGTCCCTCTTGGAACGGTTGGGAAAACAATTGATTTAGCGTATACCCCTTCTTCTATTAATCTCTCACTAAAAATCTGCGTTTGGTTTTCATCTCCTATGATGCACGGAGTGATAGGTGTTTCACTTTCTCCAATGTTAAAGCCTAGTTCTTTTAATCCTTGCTTTAAATACCGGCTGTTTTCCCACATTTGCTGCTGCAGTTCTGTACTTGTGCTTAGGATTTCAATTGCTTTCATACAGGCAGCAGCCGTGCCTGGTGTAATAGCAGTCGAAAACAAAAACGGACGACTTCTTACTTTTAACCAGTCGATTAAGTCTTTTTTTCCGGCCACATACCCACCTACAGCTCCAATCGCTTTTGATAATGTTCCAATCTGGAAGTCTACTTTTTCAGATAAGCCAAAATGTTTGACTGTGCCCATGGCGTTCCCTAATACGCCCGACCCGTGAGCATCATCTACGTATGTGATTAAGTCAAATTCCTCTGCGATTTCTACAATTTCCGGAAGCTTAGCAATGTCTCCATCCATTGAGAATACACCATCGGTAATTACCATTATTTTATTATATAAACCGGATTTTTGTGCTTCGCCTGCTTTTGCACGAAGATCTTCCATATCTGAATGCTTAAAAGGAATAATTTTTGCTTTTGATAGCCGGCATCCGTCAATAATTGAAGCGTGATTCAGCTCATCTGATAAAATCGCATCATGTTTATCCATAACCGCGGAGATGGCTGCCATATTACAGTTAAAGCCAGACTGATAAGCTATAGCTGCTTCTGTATGCTTAAACTCGGCTAGCTTTTCCTCTAGCTTAATATGAATATCTAGAGTTCCATTAATCGTTCGGACAGCTCCAGCCCCCACTCCGTATTTTTCAGTGGCTTCGTTGCACGCATTAATAAGCCTCTCGTCTGTAGCAAGACCCAAATAATTGTTGGATGATAAATTAATTAATTGCTTTCCCTCAATTTGAATCACAGGTCCGTTTGGCCCCTCTACCGGATTAATGACATTGTATAATCCTTTATCTTTTAAATCTTCTAAATTATTATTCAAGAATTCTTTTAAACGTCTGCTTGTCATCTTCCATACCTCCTCATTGTTGTTCAACACGTCTTATAAACTTCTCTTTTCCCCATTAAAAGATTAATCTAAGCACTTACAGTATATGAGTTAAAAATAAAGTGTATTCCTGAGAAAGACAAATGTTTCTTTTGAAAGCGCTTAAAATTCAATGCTTATAGAATTCATAATAATAAACAACTAGATAAATGTCCATACTAAAAAAACAAAAAATAAAAAATTTTCTGCATTGATAAGAATCTTTCTTATTATGAATGAGTTTACGGGAACGTTATCAGACAATATCTTTTTTATTTTCTTTCTTTGATAATTCTTTTAAGGAAGACACTGATATATAACGAAATCAATCCAATCAACAGCTAGAAGCAGCCACATACATGAAACCTACACTCACCATACCCATAAAAAAATCCGAACGAGTTTGGTTCTTAATCAAACTCGTTCGGATGGTCCTTCAACTAAAATACTTTTGTAACAGCCTCTTCCGTTACTTTTGCATAGATATGGTCTTTATTTTTTTATGTTCGTTTTTTACTAATAAGCATGAAACAGCAAAGCTTAGTAATGCAGCTAAAAACGTTCCACTGTAAATAATGTGAACACCCGATGCAAGAATTTCATGCAGCTTTGACAGTTCTTCTGCTGGTACTCCGCCTGTCTCAAACGAAGCATTTAAATTTTCTTGCCCTAATTTCTTTGCTTGTGAAAGTGTCACTAAGTTAAAGATTGTACCAAACACCGCAGAACCTAGCGTTTGACTAAATGTATTTGTAAACGTATTAAGAGCCACCGCTACTCCTCTTTTGCTAGCCGGGACCGCTGATTGAATAACTAGCATAAAAATAGGCGTAATAATACCCATTCCTAACCCAAGGACCCCAACGGCTACATAAATTAAAAATACGGGTGAGTGGGTGGAAACTAAAAACAGCATAAAACAAGCCGTACTTACAATTGCCGTGCCCAGCGTAAGGATGGAGTGCGTTTTAAGACGCCCTACTAAATTCCCTGAAAGCAGTGAACCAATCGTCCAGCATACTGGCATAGGCATTAATACAAAACCAGCAGCGGTTGCACTTTTCCCCAGCACTCCTTGACTCCAAATTGGAAGGTAGACCGTAATACTAATAACTACTGATCCCACAAGAAGTGTTAATAAGTTTATAACAGATACACTTCGAATGGAAAACAGTTCAAGCGGGATAAGAGGTTCGGGAGATTTCTTTTCTATATAAATAAAGCCAATGAATGTTAGAACAGCTAGAACAAATAACCCTATAATGGTGAGATCTCCCCAGTTTTGATGCTGACTTCCGGTTAAAAGCGCATATAAAAACGCAATTGTTCCCACTGAAAACGTCACCGCTCCAATATAATCGATATAGCGTTTTTCTTTTACCACTTCTTCTTTATAGTTTAATAAAAGAACAAAAAAAGCCATTAGTCCAAACGGTATATTTAAAAAGAAAATATAGCGCCAAGACAGCGTATCCACTAAGAATCCCCCAAGAAGAGGCCCGAGAACTCCCGCAACTCCCCAAACTGCGCTAATCCACCCTTGCGCTTTGGCTCTTTCTTTTGCTTCTTCATACAAGTCGCCAATAATAATCATTGTAAGCGGCATAACGACCCCGGCGCCTAGCCCTTGGATAGCTCTATAGACAATTAATTGCTGCATTGAAAAGCTAAGTCCGCAAAGTATCGATCCAATTAAGAAAATAATGATTCCAACAAGCATAACTTTTTTGCGGCCGAATAGATCCGCTAACTTTCCGTATATAGGTGTAGATACAGCAGTTGTCAGCATATAAATGGCATATACCCAGCTAACTAGCTCAATGCCCGACAAATCACTTGTAATTCTTGGAACAGCCGTACTGACAATGGTTCCTTCCATTGCAGCTAAAACAGTGACAAGCAGCAGCGCTGTCATGATTCGTTTCCTCATCTTTCTCTCTCCTTGCAACTGCGGGCATACCATGGTTTTTCTTATAGAAGATAAAAGCGGTTTCAATATACGGATACCCTTTTAACCTTTATATGTATGTGATACCCCGCATATAGTTGCTGCCATATGCAGCCAAATAATTATTTTACTATAAATTTTTTCAAAGCGATAGATAATTTCAAAAATATGACTTTCCTCTCATTGATAGAAACATGCTTACATGATGTTTTATTTCCTTTTTAAATTGCAAAAAAGCATCCCGTAATACCTGGTACGGGATGCTTTTTTGTAATTTTGTATGATTAGCTTAGTCGGGGATCTTTTAATAAACGTTCCATTTCTTCCATATGATTTGTTTCATCTGCAATCATATCTTCAAGCTTTACAACAAGCTCTGTTAACCCTAACTCTTCGGCTTGCTTTTTACGCTCTTCGTAGCGCTGGATAGTTTCTTTTTCAGCCTTGCTCGCTTCTTTAAGCATTTCCGTCACGTTTGAAACGTGCTTCACCTCAGCCGGCTTTGTTGTTGGTTCACCGCCAAGGTTTTTGATTTTTTCTGATAAATAAAGGGCGTGTCCTTGCTCGTCAGGAATTTCTCCTTCAAAGAAAGGTTTTAAAATTTGATATTCTAGGCCGGTTACTGTAGACGCATAGTAAGTGTACTGAATAACCGCCGAATATTCACCCGCTAAATCGGTATTAAGTCCCTCTATTAGTTGTCTCATTTTCTCTTCCATTTGAATAAACACCCTTTCATTTGCTGTTAGTAGACATGTACCCTTTTTACCTAGTCCTAAACCGCAATAAGGCGATATTCTGCTCTTTCTTTTTAAAAGTAGGGAAATTACTGAATGGAGCGAAGATGTTTGATTTCTATATTTTTAAAGAGAGCCGTTCCTCCTTGAGAGAAAAGCGTAATTCCTTGGTCGTTGTGACGCGGAAACACCTCGCTAGAATGCACGGTTTTTCCATCATCAATAAAGACTTCAATGCTTGTTTCATCTACCAATATCTTCAAATGAACATTTTTCTTGCCTGCATCAAAATAATCACGGCTTTCCACATACTTTTTGCTTTGATCAGGCTGATTGCTATAGCTTCTGTTCACATACGAGACGTTATCTTTTGCAAAAATGCCCACATCAATGTGCCGCTTTTGATCTGCGGACTCTCGAAGTCGTAAGCCTACATTTTCTGCATCTGACCATGAAATATCTGTATCAAGCTGATAAGCTTCACCTTTTATCTTTAACTTTTTCTCTCCGTTTACTTCTACTTGTTCAAGAGAGTTTGTTGAATAAGTTAGCTGATTTAATTCTTTAACAGGCTTTGATAACAGGCTGTACTGATCGTCGTCTTGTTTTGAAAGCGTAACTTCACGGGTTACTGAATCGAAGCCGTTAAACCCTTCTTTCATCGTTGGCGTCTTATCTGGATAATCCCAGTTGTTCATCCATGCAAAAGCGTAGCGTTTTTCTAAGGAACCTGTATTTTTACCGTCTTCAAACGTGACTGCTCCGTACCAATCAAAGCCATGATCGAGCCATTGTGGCTCATCCATATCGGGAGTGAATGTTGTTCCATCGTAATTTCCTGTCCAATAAGCATAGGTGTTTGGCTTTCCGCTTTCTTTTCCATTTGCACTTGTCCCGAGAACCCACTTAACTGTCCCGTCATCTGCCTTCATTTGAAAAAGATCTGGACATTCGGTAATGCCAATATCTTTAGTTACAAGTCCTCCCGTGTACGTCCAATCCTTTAGATTAGAAGATTCATAAAATCCGATTTTTTCACCTTCTGACATGACGAGAACCCACTTGTCATGTTCATTATCCCATATGACTTTGGGATCTCTAAAATCTTTGGTGCCTGGATTAGGCATGATAGGATTTTTGCTATATGATTTAAAGGTTTTTCCTCTATCGGTACTATACCATAGATACTGTTCTTGTTTTTGTCCATCAGCAGAAGGCTGGGTCATAACCGCTACAATTGCGCCTTTACCAAAGCCTGCTGTATTCTCTTTATCTTCTACAACGGATCCGGACCATATATCGCCATTTTTATTTGTATACTTTGGAATAGCTACTCCTTCATCTTTCCAGTGAACCAAATCTTTAGACGTTGCATGTCGCCATTCCGTCCCGTTGCCTTTAGGGTAATCATGATTGTATAAGTAATAGTAATGATACTCCCCGTCAAAATAAATAGGCTTTTGAGGATCATTTTTCCATTTATCAGGCGTGCTAAAGTGATACACCGGGCGATAAGTGGATTCACTTTTATTCCCTTTTTCTTTTCCTTGATCTTTTGTATCCTCTTTTTTGGATACGCCTGCTATAATGAGTCCGGCTATTACAACTAAAAGAACGGCAAGCATTATCCATTTATAAGCACCTTTTTTCTTCAAACAAACCCCGCCTTTCTCTTTTTGTCTACATCGAATAAAACAAAAGAAAATGGTGATTACAATCACCATTTTCTTTTGTTGCTATTGCAAAGCGCTCAGTCTTCATCCACTGTTAACTGACCTTGCTCAAGAATACTATCTTTTACAACAGATGTTTTTGAACCGTCAATGTTCACTAAGAAGCTTGGTGCAAATGTAGAGTGGTTGTCTTCATAAAAGCCTCTATTTGTCATGTAGCTTGTAATAACGACATTATCGCCTTTTGTTTGAGGTACAGCAAAGTGAGAATACGTAAATGTTTTATCATTAGGATCTAAATCCATATGAAGAACTAATCCTGTATCATTTAAAGGCTTATATTTTCCTGTTAACGTATTTGAAACATAGCCTAGCATATACACATCATCTTGTCCGATTCCATCAATCGTCATTTTAGATCCGCGAGAATCGGTGAACAAGTACCATTTTCCATCTTTTTTGAAAATGTTTGCACGTTCAATTTCGTCTGTAACTGTGTTTGATGTAATAAGCGGCTTCATTACTTTTTTGAGCGTATAGTCATCATTTAACTCAATAATGCCCAAAGCTCCGTTTGCTAAAGAAGCTTTTTCTTTATTAGATCCTTCAAGAAGCTTTTTCTTTTCAGATTGGAAGAAAGGGTTATTTCCTCCGTAGTATGCTCTGTTATATAGAGAGTCTTCGCCTTGATAGCCATCTTCTGTTCCTGTGTTAGCTTCGAAAACAAGGTACTTATGTCCGTTGTCTTCTATGTAATGAGGATCTCTTAGCGTATGGTTATCCCCTGTGTCATAACCGCCTTCATCAATAAACTGCTGAACCGTTTGATAAATCTTTCCGTCACCGTCAAAGATTGACTTGTAATCTTCTACTCCGTCAACTTTTAACGTATTATCGTTTGGCTGAGACATGTTCACTTGAGCTGTCGTTAACGTTTGTTTTCCGTATTGTTTACCTGAATAATCCGTGTAGAACAAACGAACTTTACCATCTTTTGTTAACGTGGCAGAACCAGACCATTCTTGTGTTTGATTTTTAAGATGCGGGTCATTTGGAACGAATTTATCGCTGTCTTTAAACACTCTTCCAGCATTTTTCCAGCTGTCAATTGATTTGTCTCCAGCTTTTTTATAGAAAAGATAAACAGACGTGTCATTCGAATCTTTTGGATCACCTGCTAGGGCAAACACAATTTGATATCCATGATAAGTCGCTACGGTTCCATCAGCATTTTGTAATGGCCAGCTGTCCCATACATCTAAGTCAATTGTATTTCCCGATGCATCTTTTCCTTTAGCAGAAGCAATGTTTTTAATAGTTGATTCATCAAAAGCAGGAACTTTAAACTGATCACTGTTTTGCTGCTGTGGAATTTTCACCATATTATCGCGAGTAATATGCGAAATTCCGTAGCTATTATTAAAGTCTTTGCTGTCGTTTCCTTTAGCAAATGTTTGATATCCCCCGCCTACTAGTAGGGCTGCAGCCAATGTAGCAGCAGTTGTATGCTTAGCAACTCTTTTCATTTTCATATGTTTTCTCCTTTTGTGATTAGTAAAGAATATAAATTTATTAATTCAATTAGCTATCAAAAATCCAAAAACAGAACCGGTTCCGTTCAACCAAAAGATTACTTGGATAAATGCCGAAAGTCAAACATGCCAAATGTAGCTATTTCTCATTTCCAACTTTCTCCTTGAGCTGTAACTAGGACCAAAGTTTACGTGTAAGAGCCTTTTTTATGTAACCGTTTTTCCCACAAAAGTGTAAGGCTTTTTTTATATTTCAAACCACGATTTCCAGCCGTTGCGTTTTATACTTTCTACATGATTAAACACTTTATCTTTCCAGCATTGAAAGCGCTATTCCATTTTCTATACTTTCCGACCATTCTGTTTTCATCAATCTCTTGAAAAATCAGTACTTTTTTTATTAGCCGGACATGAAAACGTTCTATTCTTTTTCCTTTCTAAAGATTAGAATGATAATAATAAAGGTCTAAAGTATGTTTTTTAAAAAAAATATTCCTTCTTTTTACCTACTCATTTTTATCTTTTTTAATACATTATACGCTCTCCCTTTTTACAAAAGGGAGAGCGTATAATGCATTTTTTGAATATTAAGAGTCTAAACCAGTTGCTTTTCCTTCACGGCTGGAATCAGCTGCTCCAAATAAACGGCCGGTTTCTTTATCAATTTGAATACCTTGAACATTTCCGATTGGGAATGGCTCATCTCCAAAATTAAATCCCATGGCTTCTAGCTCTCCTTTGGCATTCATATCCACTCCGGCTTCCCAACCGATAAGTGATCCTGTACTATTAAAAATTCTTGGTTCTTCAATCGCTTCTTTTATATCCATTCCATAGTCTAAGACATTCATAAGCGTTTGAAACACAGACCCTACAATCGTTGGTCCGCCTGGAGACCCTAAAGTGAGTACCGGTTCGCTGTCTTTAAAAACGATGGTTGGGCTTTTACAGCTAACCGGACGCTTTCCTGCATCCGCTTGATTTAACCCTCCAGGAATAGCATCAAAATCAGTAAGCTCGTTATTGAGTAAAAACCCATGGTCTTTAACCATAATTCCTGTACCAAAAGGATGTTCCACAGTTGATGTACAAGCGACAATATTGCCCCAGCGGTCAACTACCGTGAAGTGAGTTGTTTCACTAAGCTCACGTTCAGGTTCATAAGGCTGACGTACAACATTCACTTTTTGGCCTTTCTCGTAATTCCACGGGTTGCCAAAATCAACTTTCTCATTTTTATGCTTCCAATTAATCAATTTTTGACGTTCCTTTATATATTCATCATTTAAAAGCCCTTTTAATGGAATATCACTGTAGGCTGGATCTCCAGAGAATGCAATTTTATCTGAAAATGCAATACGCATAGCTTCTGCAAACAAATAATACTTTTCCCAGGATTTCACGTCGTACTGAGACACATCAAAGTCCTCTAATAGCTTTAAGATTTGCAGCACGGTGGTTCCTCCTGCACTAGGCATGTTGGAAGAAGCAATCCGGTATCCTTTATAATCTCCCCACACGGGCTCATCGATCTTAATCTGGTATTCTTTCAAATCCGACAGTTCCATAAAACCGCCGTGCTCTTTGATCGTTGAAATAATGGCTTCTGCAATTTCACCTTCATAAAAAGCCTCAATACCTTTTTCTTGAAGAATGCGAAAGGTTTTAGCAAGATCTTTTTTATTAATCATATCTCCTTCTTGCATAGGCTTGCCGTTTGGGGAATATAGCTGCTTAGCATGTTCTCCTAATCGGTAGGCGTATGTTTTTAAAATATCTCCAAGAACCCAGTTTGTTTCCACACCTGCTTCTGCTGCTTTGGCAGCCGGTTCAATCAATTCAGCAAGGGGTTTTGTTCCATACTCTTTACGAGCTGCTTCCATCGCCTTTAAAATCCCTGGAATTCCAATTGCCGTTGCATGAGTAGAACGCTTTCTAAACGGAATAACTTCTTTATTTTCATCAAGAAACATTTCAGGATAGGCTGCTTTAGGAGCCTGAGAATGCCCGTCAAAAATTTTAGTTGTTTTGCTTTCATTGTGGTATACCATAAAAAAGCCGCTGCCTCCAATACCCGTCATCATCGGCTCTCCAACGTTGAGCCCAAACTGAACGGCAATTGCTGCATCAATTGCATTGCCTCCGGCTTTTAGCACTTGTTCTCCGGCGTCTGTTGCAATTGGATGAGCACTGGCTACCATTCCTGTTTTTCCAACCGCTGTTTCTCTTCTATATGAACTCTTTCCTGAACGAGATAAACTTTTGCCATTAATCATCTTTTACGACCTCCTAGTTACTTACTTTATCTGGGATATTGGTAAAATACCCTATTGCTTTTGAAATAAAACTGTTTAAATTTGTATTGATTACTTTAACCATCCTATTTATAGACCAATATCCCTAGCGTATTTTAAGCCTTTGAAAGCCGTAAAATAGAAAAAGTGCCAACCCTTTTTGTTTAAAGAAAAGGTTAGCACTTTTTGCGTTTTCTAACGTTTATACACTTTTACACTTGTACCCAAGCTACTTCATTATTTACGTTCAGCAGGTCATAAAGCTCTAGAAGTCTTCCTATTTCATAGGTTGAATTCCAATTTGTATCATTCTTTTTTTTCTGAGGATTAAACCAGCACGTGTCAATACCCGCCAGCTGCCCGCCTTGAATGTCTGCACTCAAAGAATCTCCAATAATTAATGTTTCATGTACGGACAACTCTGTTATACGTGAAAAAACATAATCAAAATATTCCTTCATAGGCTTTTGAAAGCCCGTATCTTCTGAAACAAATACTTCTTTAAAATAAGGATATAGACCTGAGTCCTGAAGACGCTTATATTGCGTAGCCGATACGCCATTTGTAACAACATATAACTCATAGTGACAGTTCAGGTTTTTAATTACCTCAATTGCTCCGTCAATTAGCTGATGACCATTGTTCAAATACGTTCGGTACTCCGCTTCAAGTAGCTTTCCGTCTTTTTCTATTCCATATTCTTTACATAGAGTAGAAAACCGAGTATTTACAACTTGCTCACGGCTTATTTTATTTTCTTCAAAAGCTGTCCATAACCCCTGGTTTATCAAGCTATAACGTTTTTTGCTTTCCTCAGTCAGCGGAATATCGTGGTTAGCAAAAAGAAGCTTTAAAGCCTGGTCTTCAGCTGCGTTAAAATCTAAAAGCGTATTATCAATGTCAAATAGCAGCGTTCGGTATGTTTTCATTCTTCTCTCTCTCCTTCAACTAATCTATTACTTTGTCTACTCGTATATATTGTCGTTTGCTAGACAGCTCAGTTTTTCCTTATCTTTGAGAATAATGGAGCCTTTCTTTTTTTCAATAACTCCTTGCGCTACAAATTTCTGAAGAACACGATTTAAATGCCGGTAAGTCGTTCCGATTAAGTTAGCTATATCTTTTAAGCTTTCTGTTTTTTGATTCATAACCAAATGCGATTCTTCACAAAAAATAGAGAGCAAGTAACTAGCCAGCCGCACTTCAACTGGGTACATTAAATTAAAGCTTAGCGAGTTCGATTTTGCACAAAACTTTTTTGTGAGCATTTCCAGTAAAAACGTCAGCAGCTGTGGATCATTGCTCGCATGCTGTTTTAATCGTTTGTACGGTATACCGATAACAACTAAAGGTGAAACGGCTTCAACCGTATTCATAATATCAACATCTTGTACATACTCAATATCGCCTATTACTTCAAGGGGCTGTTTAAAGGAAAGAACAAGCGTCTTGCCTTCGGGCGATATGGTATAAACTTTAACCTTGCCTTTCATCAATATGTACAAACAGTGAGACGCATCTCCTTGAGAACAAAGACGTTCCCCTGCCTCGACATCATACAATGACAAATGCGGTAGTAACTCTTTTTTGAAAACCGACTCTAATTTATAAGTATTTATATACTCCATCAGCTGTTTCTCACTCGTAATTTCCCTCATGTTTTCCTCTCCATCATAACGGTTTCTTTTATTAAACAATAACATTTCCTAAAACAAAAAGGACATATGTCTCAAATAAATTTTTAATTTTTACGTTATGTTCATAGCTCACTTTCAAGATAAATATATACACAAAAAAGACTCTAGCTTGTTCGCTTAGAGTCTTTTTTTGCTAAACGCTCTTTTTATTTCTACCGTATCCAACGTAAATAAAGACGCCAATCAGCATCCAGCCGATTGAATACATCCACGTTTTCATTGATAAGTTGAACATAAGAAAGATACAGCAAAGAATAGAAATAATTGGAATAAATGGTACAAAAGGTACTTTGAAACCGCGTTTTAGGTTAGGCTGAGTTTTTCGCAGAGTCAAAATCGAAAATGAAACGGCAGCAAACGTGACAATCGCTAGCATATTCGCTAAATCTGCCAGCTGTTTTAAATCAACAAAACCAGCTACAACAGCGCCTAACGCGCCCACAAGCCATGTGGATATGACAGGTTCGCTGTTTTTTCGGTTTACTTTCGCAAAAAGAGACGGCAATAATCCATCATGGCTCATTGACATCAGTATGCGAGGCACGACAAACAAATAAGCAAATACGACGGCCATAATACCAATAACCGCTCCTATAGATACAATGAGCGCTGCCCATTCTTGTCCTACACTATTGAGCGCATATGACAACGCATCACCTACGTTTAGCTCTTTATAAGAAACCATTCCTGTTAATACTAATGCAATTACTACGTAAATGACTGCACAAACACTTAGTGCAATCAAAATGCCTAGCGGCAAGTTTCTTTGCGGATTTTTCACTTCTTCTGCCGAAGTAGAAATGGCATCAAATCCGTTATAAGCAAAAAAGACGGAAGCTGCGCCTGCAAAGATTCCTTTCACACCAAAAGGGGTAAATGGGTGCCAGTTATTTGTATGAATAAAAAAGACGCCGACGGCTACAAATAAAAGAACAATACCTATCTTGATTAAAACCATTAAGTTATTTATTTTTTTACTTTCTTTTACCCCTCTTGTTAGTAAAAACGATATGCACAGCACAATAAATACCGCAGGAAGATTAATAATACCTCCACCGCTTGGTATGGCCGTGAACGATTCAGGAAGTCTAATACCAAATTCAGTAAGCACATTATTCACATAAGATGACCATCCGCCCGCTACGGAAGCTAAAGATACCGTATAACATCCCACGATGGACCACCCTATCAAATGCGCTACAAATTTTCCTAGTGAAACATATATGTATGTATATGCGCCTCCTGAACTTGGAATAGCTGAACCAAATTCTGCATAACACAGCGCAACAAGAATACAGGCTACTGCAGAAATAACAAAGGAAATGGAGACCGAGGGCCCTGCATCCCTCGCGGCAACTAACCCTGCTATAACCAGAACTCCTGTCCCAATAGTTGCTCCTACTCCCATCAAAATCACATCAAATAACCCTAGTGTCTTAGTTGATTCTTTTGCTGCATTTTCCTCTAACAGCTTGTTAACATCTTTTTTTGCAAACAGATTACTCATGATGACTAACCTCTCTTTATCTCATTACGAATGACTACTTTTTAGTGGTAGATCTTTCTATATATGTAACAGTGAATTATTTTACTACATTTAAATTTCTGTGTAAAATAATTTAGTTTTTTAACTTTTTAATGATTAAAACAAATTTACTAGTGATGTTTTTTTATAACACTATCATGATGTACCCGAACAGACTAAAAACATGTGTTAACAACTTTCTCAAAATTGGCTTCATTCATGATTGCTTTTGTACTATACTAAAGAAAAACTTCATAGGAGCAACGTAAAAGATGAACTTATTTTATTTTCTAAAGGGGTTAGTGATCGGTTTTTCCGTTGCTGCTCCCGTCGGTCCCATTGGTATTTTATGTATTAATCGCACGTTATCTAAAGGGCGATTACACGGATTTGTATCCGGGCTGGGAGCAGCTACAGCAGATGCTCTTTATGGATGCATCGCTGCGTTTGGCCTAACGTTCATTACAACCTTTTTACTGACCCAAAAGATTTGGCTTCAGCTGATTGGGGGATTATTTTTATGTTATTTAGGTGTACAAACCTTTCGTTCTCAACCTGCAGAGCACGCTGCCGCTGCTAAAGGAGGGGGTTTGCTTCGTTCTTATACATCCGTTCTTTTTTTAACGGTTACGAATCCAATGACGATCTTATTTTTTATTGGCGTATTTTCTGGTGTAGGCATTAGTAAATCAGCATTTGATGCTGCTTCTGCTTTGACAATGGTTGCAGGCGTATTTTTAGGATCGGCCTGCTGGTGGCTTTCGCTCAGTTTTGCTATTAGTCTCGCCCGGTCGAAGTTTACGAATAACAGCTTTATCTGGGTAAATCGTATTTCGGGAGCGGTTGTACTGACTTTCGGGATATTTGCGTTATACAAGTTGCTATAAAAAGTCATTTGTCTCCTTTTCTGGGAGCGAATAACTTGTTTAATAGAAAAGAATAATCTTAAAAAATACCCTAAACGCTGTCTTTTCTGTATAATAGATAAATAGAAAAACAGAAAAAGTATAAAAATGCTTGAAAACTACATACTCAATGATTAGTCTTCAAACATAATAAGGGGAAATAAAGCATGACCATTCTTCTAGTAGATGACAATCAAGTCAATCTATTTGTGATTGAAAAAATTTTAAAAGGCGCTGGCTACGATAACTGTGTGTCTCTTACGTCTGCCCATGCCCTTTTCGACTATCTTAACCTGGACGATGAGAACTCAAAAACGAATTCGGTCGATTTGATCTTACTTGATATTATGATGCCCGAAATTGATGGAATCGAAGCCTGCAGGCGAATTCAACAGGTAGAACGCTTAAAACATATTCCAATTATCTTTGTCACAGCTCTAGAAGACAGCAGCAAATTAGTAGAAGCTCTAGACGCCGGCGGAACAGATTACGTCACAAAGCCGATCAATAAAGTGGAACTGCTGGCTCGTATGCGGGTAGCTTTACGCCTTAAAGCAGAAATTGACTGGCACACGGAACATGAAAAGAAAATTCAAACTGAGTTAGATTTAGCTACGCACGTACAGCAAAACTTACTCAGTCCCCCTTTACGAGAGAAAGATATTCAAATGGAAGTTTCATATTATCCTTCTTTTAAATTAGCGGGTGATATGTACTATTGGCACAAAATTGACGAGCATCGGTACGGAATTATTCTTTTTGATATGATGGGGCACGGCATCTCTGCCTCGCTTGTTTGTATGTTTATTTCGTCTGTGCTCAGAGAAGCTATCAAGTCTCTCATAGACCCTGAGCAGGTTATTACAGAGTTGAATCGCTACATGGAATTATTGCACAGCGAAAAAGATGAAATCCCTTACTATTTCACTGCTATTTATTTAGTGATTGATACGGAAGCTAAGACAGTAGAATATGTGAATGCCGGGCATCCAGAAGGTTATATGTTAGTGGATGAACATACGCTTGTTCCTCTTCAACGAGGAAGCTGCCCTGTAGGATTTTTTGAAGAAATGGACGTTCAGAAATCAGTTGTCAGCTTTGAGAACGATGTGCAAATTTTGCTATTTACAGACGGAGCTCTTGAATCAATGGGCCCTTGCGAAAATGAATCTGCTCTTCGTCTTCAAAAGCTTACTGAACAAAAATGGACAAATCCGCAGGCATTTATGAATGAAATTTTTTCAGAAGAACAAAAATTAAATCAGCCTGATGACATGTGCGTGCTTATGATTCAAGCACAAGCAGAATAAAAAAAGACCTCATAAATGAGGTCTTTTTTTATTGCTTTTGATAGATGCGCTCGTTCCCTGCAAACTCGATATAAGAAGCTGCTCCTTCAGTAAAGCGAAGCGTTTCTTTATCGCCAAGCCCAAGAAATCCTTTTGCACACAGGCTTTCTGAAAATAAATTATACACTTGATTTTGCAGCTGAGCTGTAAAATAAATAAGGACGTTTCGGCAAATGATGACGTGAAATTCATTAAATGACTGATCCGTGACTAAATTATGCTGAGCAAAGATAATATTTTTTAACAGCGACGGATGAAAATATGCATAGTGATGATCCGTCTGATAATATTCTGAGAAGGCGTTTTTTCCACCGGCTTGAATATAATTTTTTGTATATGACTTCATTTTACGTAAAGAAAAGGCACCTTGTTTTGCTTTTTCTAATACATCTTCGTTCATATCGGTTGCGTAAATGACCGTTTTATCCATTAACCCTTCTTCTTCTAAAAGAATCGCCATAGAAAATACCTCTTCGCCCGTTGCACAGCCAGCGTGCCAAATGCGAATTTCCGGATAATCCTTTAATACCGGAATCACTTTTGTTCGAAATGCTTTAAAAAAGCTTGGATCGCGAAACATCTCTGTTACATTTATCGAAAAATCATTTAAAAGCTGATTCATAAATTCTTCTTCATGAATCGCTTTTTCTAACAATCGAGAGACGGTTGGAATACGTTCAATTTTCATTCGATTATAGACCCGGCGACAGATAGAAGATTTAGCGTACTGTCTGAAATCGAATCCTGTTAATCGATAAATAGCCGTCAGCAGTAAATCAATCTCTAAATCTGTTTTTTTATTCATAACTAAGTCTTCACTTAAATCTAGGTGCTTCATATCCATTTATGTTTCATACCCCGCTTAATTTACTAGCCATACACGCATAACGGAGAACAGCTGATTTAAATCTAAAGGTTTGCTGATATAATCTGATGCTCCGGCTTCCAAGCATTTTTCACGATCATTTTTCATTGCTTTAGCGGTTAGTGCAATAATAGGCAAATCAACAAGCTTTAGCTCTCCTCTAATTTTCTGCATCGCTTCATATCCGTCCATTTGCGGCATCATAATATCCATTAAAATGAGATCAAATGGTTCACTATTCTTCATCATTTCAAGACACTCTATTCCGTTATGAGCTGTCATAATGGTCATACCTTGTTTAGCTAGCGCAGTTTTTAAAGCAAAGATGTTGCGCTGGTCATCATCTACGATGAGCACTCGCTTATCCTGAAACACATTTTCATCATCTTGCAATGAAGGTTCAACTGGTTGTACAGGATGGTCAATTTCAGTTATTTCTGCTTCGGGTTCAGCTTCTTCTACAGATACTGCTACTTCTTCATATGCAAAATTTACTTTTTCATAGTCAACAAGACCGTTAGAGAGACTAGGAAGATAGAGTGTAAACGTACTTCCTTTTCCTACTTCACTGCTTAGGGAAATCCAGCCCCCCAATAATTTTGCAAACTCACTGCAAATAGATAAGCCAAGTCCCGTTCCTCCGTACTTGCGAACCGTAGCTCCATCCGCCTGCTGAAACGCTTCAAAAATAAGCTGATGCTTTTCTTTTGGTATACCAATGCCTGTATCAGCTACAGCTATTTCTAGCCAGCAATCCGTATCCACTGTACGCATAGCTGTTGTAAGACGATGGTCAGCTACTCGTTGAATGGATACTGTGACAGATCCCGATGCCGTAAATTTAAATGCATTTGATAAAAGATTTTTCACAATTTGCTGGAATCTCTTTTCATCTGTGTGAATGATGTCCGGTACATCTTGTGCCTTATTAATTTTTAATTGTACTTTTTTCTGTTCAGCAACGTGGCTGAAATTACGTTCAATTTGATCTGGAAGCTCACTCATATTCATCTCAGCAAGCAAGACATCTAGTTTTCCAGACTCTACTTTTGATAAATCCAAGATGTCGTTGATTAATGCCAACAAGTCTTTTCCTGAAGAATGAATAATACGAGCATATTCTTCTTCATCTTCAGATAGCGTTTTAGCCGCGTTTTCCTCAAGCATTTCAGACAAAATAAGAATGCTGTTAAGCGGTGTTCGAAGCTCGTGCGACATATTAGCAAGGAATTCAGATTTGTATTGAGAATTCAATTCCAGCTGATGCGCTTTTTCTTCTAAATCTTCTTTTGCAGCCTCTAATTCAAACGATTTTTCTTCTGCATCTTTTGTTCTTTCTTCTAGCTGTTCATTAATCATACGCAGCTCTTCAGACTGCATTTGCAGTTCTTCTGATTGTGTTTGAAGTTCTTCAGACTGAGCCTGGAGCTCTTCTGTCATCGCCTGAGATTCTTTTAATAGACGGGCAATTTCCATACGTCTGATTACACCATTGATAGTGAGACCAAACGTTTCAATCACTTGACTAATAAGTTCTTGCTCTAAAACTGTAAATTCGTGCAGCGATGCCAGCTCGATAACTGCAATTACTTCATCTTCAAACAAGACGGGTACAATAAAAATACTCTTAGGTTTTACGTCTCCTAACCCTGAAGCAATGAGCTGGTAAGTGTCAGGTACATCGTTTATGAGAAGGGTTCTTTTTTCTAAAGCAGCTTGTCCAATGAGCCCTTCGCCTATCAAAAAGCTCTCTCTTCCCGCGTCGCTTTTTCTATCTGCAAAAGCTGCTTGTTTAACGAATAGATCTCCTTTATCATTTTCCTCTCGAACATAAAATGCTCCGAGAGAAGCTCCTGTCATTTCTGAAACCGTAAAGAGAAATTTTTCCGCAAGCTTGTCTACAGATGCTATGCCTTGGTACATCGTTACAGCATGAGCAATGTTCGTTTGAAGCCAGTTTCGCTCTTCAATATTTTCTAACAACGCGTTCGTGGCTATCCCTAAATCTTTAATTTCATCATTAGATCGAACTTTAATTCTTCCTTTTAACTCGCCTTTTGAAGCCGTAATTCGTTTGATCGTTTGCGTAACTTCTTTAATCGTATTCACAATGGAATTGGACAAAACAATAGCGATAGCAAGTGAAATAAGCGTAACAAATAACAGCAAACCGTAAAGTCCAATTTTAATTTTTTGATTTTTCTCGTCTAACTCTGTTGCTCTTGTTTCAGTCGATTTTTTCTCTACATTTCTAAAAGAAGTAAACTGGCTGCGTATATCGTCCATATACTGGCGCCCAGGATCTTTCTCAAAAAACTGCTGAAGCTCTTTTGTATTATTTTCTTTTTTTAATGCAATGGTCGGTTCACCAGCGGCTTCAATCCAGTCTTGAATGCTTCCTTTAATCTTCTCCAGTTTCTCCTGCTGATTTGGATTATTATTTAGAAGCTGATACAGTGCATTATAATCTTTTTCCCAACTTGATGCTGCGCTGTTATAAGGTTCTAAGTAACTCGCTTCTCCTGTAATAATATAGCCTCTTTGTCCGGTTTCCATATCGAGCAGGTGTTTTTCAATTCGATTGGTCAGATCATGCACTTCAATATCATGATCAATGATAAAATTTCGTTCTTTTTGCAAAGATGAAATTTGACTGTTTAAAACAATAAATGCAATAAATAAACAGACAATAACAATTAAATATCCAATAATAATTTTGGATTTGATGCCAAACCTCATTTTCTTTTCCATAATGTTCCTACTTTCATTCTAGATATTCTTCTAGAAGCATTCGAAAAACATGTTTATTTTTGCCGCTGGACAATTTTACTTTCAGTACACACTCTCCGCTCCATCTTCCTTTACTTGATAGGGCTTCTCTCTTTTTCCTATCATTTCAACATTCCTATTATACACTCTATTTTTGTACAGAAGAATATTTATTGTACAAGAGGAAAAGATTAATTTTCCAGTTTGCAAATATCTATTTTCAAGCTGTCTATAAAAATAGGCCCATGCTGTTAAAAGCATGAGCCTATCTTACAATATTTTTGTACACAATAAGGTAATGAAAAGTAATTTATGCTTTGGGGAATCACATAAATCATGACAACATAGGTATAAATAAATACTTACATATGAAACGTAAAGCATTTATTAATTAAATTGTACTTGGATAGTAGAAAACGGTGCCACTTTTTTTAATTTAAATATATTTTTTAAACTTACATATCTACTTGCTGTACTTTTTATCTCGAGCTCTTTAACATTGCGAAAATCTCTGAGAGACTCGAAACATTTTTATTTTGAAGCGTTTCAGCAAAATGCGATATTTTACAAAGCGCTTCTATACTTTCGATCGGATATTTTCCAGCAGCAGTTTCAGCAGAAAGCATCACTGCATTCGTGCCATCAAGTACTGCCTGAAACACATCTGTCACCTCAGCCCTTGTAGGAATTGCGCTGCTCACCATTGATTGAAGCATTTGTGTCGCTGTGATCACATACTTGTTTTGCATCCGGCATTCATGGATTAATGTTTTTTGGAGCAAAGGAATCCATTCATAAGGCAGCTCTACTCCTAAATCTCCTCGTGCAATCATAATTCCATCGCCTTCTTCACATATTTTCTTGAAATTTTCTATAGCTTCCATTGTTTCCACTTTCGCAATCAGCTTTGGTGTATTTAGATGTTTTAAATGGATAAAATCTTTAATGTCTTTTAAATGTTCAGGGGTTCTTACGAACGAACAAGCAAGAAAATCTACTTTTTCTTTCAATAAGAATACGATGTCTTTTTTATCTTTGTCAGTAATGGCTGGTAAACGGACGCGCGCACCTGGCAAATTCACTCCTTTATGAGACGAAATAGATCCGCCCTTTTTTACCTTTGTGACAAGTGTATCTTCTTCTACTCTTTCAACAACCAGTTCTACTTGACCGTCATTCATTAAGATTTTGCTTCCTGTTTGAACATCCTTCACGATATCCTTATAGTCAACGCTGGCTCCTTTTTCATTTCCTGACATCTGCTCTGTATATAAAATAAACGATGCGCCTTCTTTTAACACTACTTCTTTTGACTTTGTCACTCCAAGTCTAATTTTAGGACCTTGTAAATCTCCTAAAATTTGAATAGAGGAATTTAAAGACCTTAACGTATCTATAATTGTTTTATGACTTTCATGCGACCCATGAGATAAATTCAGCCGAGCAATTGTCATTCCTTTTTCCAACAGTCTCTCTAGTACATCTTTTTTATTACTAGCAGGTCCAATTGTACAGATTCTATCGATTGCCACTGCCTTTCACCATCCTTTTAATGTAGGATGCCCATTTCCATAAAAGAGATAAGCTTTATACAAAAATAGGTATATCACCACAAAAAAATGCCTCTTAGTCAATAACTTGCCTAAGAGACAGCCCTTTTATTACTTTACCCAGCTTTCCGTCACTTTTTTATTTTTAGAAATCCAGTTTTTCACACCTTTTGTTTCGTCTTTTGCACTGTTAATTTCTGATTCTAAAGATGCTAGTTGATCGGCACTAATAGAAAAACCTTTCAGCCACTTTGCTGCTTCTGGATAATCTTCTTTAAATGTCTTTTTGCTAATCGACTGTATTTTTTCAGGTCCAGTTGGATTCATCGTATGTTTGGGATCTTTTAAGTATCTGAGATTATACTTTTCAAAAGCCCAGTGCGGGCGCCATAGCGTAACAACAATGGGTTCTTTATTAGCAATGGCTTTATCTAATTCCGATAACATGGCGGCTGTGCTGCTTTCTACTAAATTCCAGTCTGTTAACCCATAGCTTGGCATCGCATGATCTTTAGTAAGACCGTTTATTCCAGATCCTGCTTCAATACTAATAATCTTTCCGTTAAACTCATCTTTCTTATTTTTTAAATCAGCTAGTGACTGCGCGTCTACGTAGTCGGGAACGGCCAGTCCGCTATCTGCTTGATCATACCAAGTACCGAGCACGTCAACTTGTTTTCCAAATCTTTTCATGTAAGAACTATGGGTGGTCGGCATCCATACATCCAAAAATAAATCAATGTTTCCTTGAGCAACTCCTGAGAAAAGCGGAGCTACGTCGCTTTGAACTGCTTTAACTTTATAACCTTTTCCCTCTAACAATTCCTTCCATAGAAACGTAACAGCTACGGCTTCGTCCCATGGTATGTATCCAATTGTAATTTCTTTTTTAGTCGTCGTGCTGCTTGCCGTATTGCTATTGCCACATGCGGAGACAAGCAGGATAATGACAATTGTTAGCATAATAAAAGAAAATTTTTTTGATTGTTTCATATACTCCCACCTTTATTCATTTTATTTACTTGATTGAATACCTTTTCTTTTTTGAGTAGAAAGGTGCGTCAGACGATCTAAAATAACGGCAATAATGACAACCGCAATCCCACCGATAAATCCTAAGCCTACATCCAACATACTGATGCTTCTTAATACCTCAGCACCCAAGCCCCCTGCACCGACCATTGAAGAAATAACAACCATCGAAAGAGATAGCATAATAACCTGGTTTACACCCGACATAATCATAGGCAAAGCGAGCGGCAGCTGGACTTTAATTAATTTTTGCCATTCCGTCGCTCCAAAAGCTTCTGCAGCTTCTAAAGTGGTTTGGGGGACTTGCTGAAGCCCAAGCAGCGTCAGACGAACGGCAGGCGGCATTGCGAAAATAAAAGTAGCAATAAGAGCTGTAACATTCCCTAATCCAAATAAAAGTACGGACGGAATTAAGTAAACAAAAGCAGGCATTGTTTGCATAATATCAAGAATGGGCTTTATCACTGCTCCAACTTTGCTAAAGCGGTGTGATAATATGCCTAAAGGAACGCCAAATAGAAGTGAGATAATAGTAGAAGCTAAAACGAGAGATAAGGTCAGCATCGATGCTTCCCATAAATTCAAGCTAATAATAAGAAGTAAACCAAAACACGTAAATACAGCTATCTTCCAATCTGTTAACCATAGCGCTAATAGAACAAAAACAACGACCGTTACTAGCGGAGGAGAAGCGGTCAATACCCATTCGAGACTGCTTATTAAGCTGGTCATTATCTGGTTGATTCCAGTAAATACACCTGAAAAACTATCAATCATGTAATCAACAAATGAGTTTGCCCATTTATCTAAAGGGATACGAGGAATCGTCGCGGAATTTACCATCATATTTATCGGACCTCCATTTGATATGACTTAACTTCTTGTTGCTCGGTCACTGCAGTACGTTCAGTGAGATTTGCAATAAGAGTGTTTGGGGAAATCATACCTTGTAGGCGATGATGATTATCAACAATGACTACAGGCGAATGACTGTCTGTAAATAAAGGAATCATTTCTTGTAAAGACATATCAGGATTAACACAATGCGGCTGTATCATTTTTTTCCCTTTTAAATCATGCTTATGAGCTTCTATCAGCTCCATCACTGTATAAATGCTCATTAAGCCCAATAAGCGGTCAGCGCTATCAAGAACAAAAATAGTAGATAAATGATTGGTTCTCATTCTTCTTAATACGACTTGCGGTGATTCATACTCATAGGCAGCCGTTTCTACCGGAACCACCGCGTCTTTAGCAAGGCGAATTTTGCCGTAATTAACGTCTTGAACAAGCAGCTTTACATAATCAGTTGCCGGTTGACTTAAAATATCTTCAGCGGTTCCAAGCTGTACAATTTCCCCGTCTTTCATCACGGCAGCCCGGTGGCCTAAAGTTAATGCTTCATCCAAATCATGCGTCACAAAAATAACTGTTTTTTGTACTTCTCCCTGAATATCAAGAAATAGCTTTTGCATATCTCTTCGAATAAGAGGATCTAAAGCTGAAAAAGGCTCATCCATCAGCAAAATCTCCTGTTCAGAAGCAAGAGCTCTCGCTAGTCCAACCCGCTGCTGCATACCTCCTGATAATTCATAAATTCTTTTATATGCTTGTCCATTTAAGCCCACCATTTCGAGCGCCTTTTTCCCTCGCTTTTCTCTTTCGTTTGCTGATACACCTTGTATCTCTAGACCGAATGTAATGTTGTCAATCACAGTGCGGTTTGGAAGGAGACCCACATTTTGAAAGACCATCCCAATTTTATTTCTCCGGACTTCCTGAAGCTGTCTTTTTGGCATATGAGAAATATCTGTGTTTTCTAGATATACCGTCCCTTCTGTCGGTTCTATAAGCCCGTTCAAGCATCGAAGTAAAGTGGATTTCCCGCTTCCTGATAATCCAATTAACACAAAGGTTTCTCCCTTTTTTACTTCGAAATGAGCATTGTAAATAGCAACGGTTGTCTTAGTAGCTTGTTCGACTTCATATTTACTTTCTCCAGCTTCTCGTAGCTTAAGAGCCTGTTCTTTTTGGCGACCAAATACTTTTGAAACATCGGTAACGCGGATAATGGGTTCTGTTAGTTTAGAGCTTGTACTCAATTTATTTCCCCCTTATTTTAAAGTAGATTGTTAGAGGTGGTCTGACACCTCAAGGTAACGTGTCAGACCACTTCTACTTACTATTCGACCTTCATACCGATTGCTTCCAATACATAATTGTAAAAATGAGAAACGTGCTGTTCGATAGGTACTAAAATACCTCCTTCTTTATAAGATTTTGAGCTCATATTTTCTTGACACCACTCACACGCTTCAAAGTCTTGTAAATTAACGCGGTGAAACAATTCCACGGCATCTTTTGGGTCAAAACCAGGCTTAGCCATTTCTTCTGGGTCGAATAACCATTCACAAATCACTTTAGACTTTTCCGCACTAATTGGAATAATCCGATGAATAATAACATGATCCGGTGTTAAATTGATAAATACAAGCGGCAGAACGGTAATGCCAAAATACGTGCGGTCATCTTCAGGAAGCAATCCTTTTAGCATAGGACGGCTTCCTTTCCCGCTGATTGAAAAAGCTTCTAATTCATTCCCAAACTTAGCTCCGCCTCCCACGGAACTTTGAGTGCCGATTCCCGAACGAAATTCAGGCAGCGTTGCCGTAAGTTCAGGATGAATAGAGGAACAGTGATAGCACTCTTGAAAGTTTTCTACAATAAGCTTCCAGTTTGCCTCGACTTCATATTCTTCACGATGAGCGGATTTCAAGTTTTGAATTTCATATCTAGCAAACGTATAAAGTTCTCCAAAACGATCAAAAATTTGTGCGTCTAGCTGATATTCAACAGACATAGGATTGTCAGATAAATTAACCCAAACCATGCCGTGCCACACTTCAATGTGAACGGATGTTAGTCCGTAATTTTCATTATGCACGAGTTCTTCTCGACAGTGGCTTGTGTTAGGAACACCTACTAAATCACCATCTAAGCTATAGCTCCACGAATGATATGGACAGCGAATGACACCTGCTTTACCGGATGCTTGGCTGCACAGCTTAGCTCCTCGATGCCGACATACGTTCAAGAATCCACGCAGCACGTGATCTTTTCCTCTAGTAATTAAAATATTTTCGCCTTCAACTTTCGTCGTAATATATTGTCCTGGTTCTGCTATTTCGTATTCAAATGCAACTAAACTCCATGATTTAGAAAATATATGATCTTTTTCTAACTTAAAAATGTCCGAAGATGTATACAGCTCTCCTTTCAACGTGGGCTCAAGTCTCCCATTATCATTCACTAAACCATGTTCCATAACCATTTACTATTCCTCCTTCGCTTCTTTAGAAACATTTAAATAGAACCATTCGCAAGAGCTGACGACGATTTATACTATTTTATTCGCCGCAAATCGCTGCGGAGTAAACAAATCAATTGGGTGGTTGGTTTTTCCCTCTATCACTAAATCTGCTAAAATCTCTCCTACTACGCTTGCAAACTTAAAACCATGTCCAGAAAATCCCGCTGCAATCGCTACTTGAGGATATTCAGGATGCAGTGAAATGACAAAATGTTCATCTGGTGTATTGGTATACATGCACGTTTTCCCTTGTAAAAATCGACCGTTAAGCTGCGGAATACCTTGAGCTAGATAGTGCCGCATCATGTTCACTTCGTCTTCATATATATTTCGATCAATCGTTTCCGGCGTACACGCTGTTCCTTTTCGGAAAAACGCCACTTTTGCTCCTTCAGCCTTTAATCCAAAAGAAGGGAAACCATACAACTGTACATAATCATCTGCTTCCCAAATATAAATCGGCTGTTTTCCCACTGAAAAAACATCTATTCCTTGTGTTGGTTCAAAAAACATTTGCACATGACGCTCTACTTGTAAGCTAACACCTAAATCCCGTAATAAATCGGGTGCCCAAGCGCCTGCAGAAATAATGATTTTTCCAGCTTCGTATATTCCATTAGCTGTTACAACGCGCACGCCTTCACCAGAAGGATGAGCTTCCCACGACACCACTTCCTTAAAAAAATGAAGCTCAGCTCCGTACTTTTCTGCTTGAAGAAGGTGAGTATATACGCTCGCTTCCGGCCTAACGAATCCAGCTCTTTCTTCATATAGAGCAACCGTAGCAGGTGAAGGTGTAAACGCCGGAAACCGTTTGTAAATATCCTTTGCTTCTAGAATCTCATACGCAAGATTCCACTGTTTAGAGCTTTCGATGCTTCCAGAAACCGTCAAGCTATCAGGAGGTCCCATCATAAGTCCACCGGTAACCGTAAGAATTTCTTGACCGCTTTCTCTTTCAATTTCATTCCATAATTCGTAGGCGCGAAGCAATAATGGAACGTAAGCAGGGTCTTCAAAATACGACTGTCGAATGATTCTAGAACCGCCGTGACTCGATCCTAGGTCATGAGCGGGACCGTATTGTTCTAACCCCAATACCCGCTGACCTTTTTTGGCGAGCTGATAAGCAGCCGTACTCCCCATAGCTCCTAATCCGATAATAATGACATCATAATGTGTTGACATCTGCATTCCTCCTGTCTTTCGATTGATCAATTAAACTACCGCTGGGGAGTGTGTCATCATTTTTGCTTTATAACGCTGACCAAAGTATTCAACTTCTAAAACCATTTCTTCATGTACAGCTTGAGATAATAAAGTGTGTACAATTCCTTTTCCTAAGCTGTATGAATAGCCGGCACTTGTAACAAATCCGAGGGCTGTTTCCCCATAAAAGACCGGTTCATATCCCATTACTATCGCTGAGGGATCATCTAATATGAGCGTCGCTAATACTGTTTCAGAATCTTTTCGCTGACGATCAAGCAATGCCTCTTTCCCAATAAAAACTGGTTTTGTTAAATCAACCATTTCATGAAGGTTAACTTCATATGGATGATGCTCGCTCCAAAAGTCTTTCCCGCTTTTTAACGAAAAAGATTCAATTCGAAGGTTTTCAAGAGCTCGGTCTCCCGCGGCAATCAGCTGATAAGGCTGTCCTTGTTCAATTAATAAATCCCATAAATTCAGGCCTTGATCAGAAGTCGTAATCAACTCCCAGCTCTCCATTCCCCCGTAGGAATCACGCAGAGCAAGAACTGAACTATTTTCAATAAACAGAGTTTTCGCTTGCCCTTGAAGCCAAGTGCTGCTAAGGTCTGAGCGTTGAACCACGGACTTCATTACTCCTGTAGCTTTAGGACCAATTAATGCTATACTGCATGTCCCTGACGTTACATCTTGAAAAACAACTTGACCGTCTTGAGGCACGTGTTTTTGAATCCAGCTTGCTTCTACAGCTCCCGTACAAACAATCAAGAAAGTGGATATATTTTTGCGAATAACCGTTATTTGATCTTTTATGCCGCCTCGCTCATGCAACATACACGTACGTATGCTTTGACCTACTGTAATGTCTATATTTCCTGTCGTTAGCTTCTGTAAAAACTGGAGAGCTCCTTCCCCTTTAATCTCCAACCTTTTCTTTGCTGCCGTTGTATCGTAAATCGCTGCGTACTGACGAGTATGCAACTGTTCAGCTTCGATAATTGGTGACCAATATTCAGCGGACCACCCCTTTCTTATTACCATCTTCTTTTCATATGTGGATATAAGCGGATAGTTAGCTTCATACCACTGCGGCTGCTCCCACCCTGCTTTTTCGTTAAAATACGCTTTTAGTTCTTGCTGACGCATATAAAATGGACTTACGCGCATGTTTCGCGATACTTTTCGCTGCATAAATGGATGATGAATGCTATAAACCTCTTCATACTCTTCAATAGACCGCTGTTTGTAATAAACAGGGCTGCATGCATACGTATCGAAACGATTAATATCGCATAGCTCCAAATCCACAGTCGGAGCACCATTCATCACCCATTCGGCCATTTGCCTAGCGACACCCGCAGAGTGCGTTACCCATATGGCTTCCGCTACCCAAAATCCCCCTACTGCTTGTGATTCGCCAAGCAGCGGCATCCCATCAGGTGTGAAGGAAAAAATGCCATTCATTCCTTTTTTTATTCCTGCTTGTTTTAATGCCGGAATTAATTCCATTGCATCTTCCCACGGTTTTTCAAAATCTTTTGGTGTAAAAGGTTTAACAGAAGGCATTTCTTTTGTTTCTCCGTATTTTGTAATGTCACTGAGTTCGACTGGAAACGGCTCATGCTGATATGATCCAATCCCAAGCCCTTTCTCTACCTGACGAAAATAAATTGCATTATCCTGATCTCGAATAAGAGGAGTCGCGGTTTCTTCCGTTTCTCCGTTTAATTCAAGTAAATCATTTGTAAACACATATTGATGAGCCATCGGCTGAAGAGGAATCGTTACACCGACCATTTCTCCGATGCGAGGTCCCCAAAATCCGGCACAGCACACGATTACATCTGCTTCAAATTTTCCAGCGCTCGTGTACACTGCTTTTACTTGACCATTTGTCACTTCGATATTCGTCACTTCTGTATGACCGTAAAATTCTACTCCGCACTCTTTAGAAAAACGAGTCATTTTATCAACGGCATGCAAAGGTTTGGCAATACCGTCTGACGGAACATAGAGACCTCCGCAAATACGCTCAGGACAAATCAGCGAATTTTTTTCCGCGCATTCCTGCGGTGAAAGAAGAAAAGCTTCGATTCCCCATGAGCTGGCAACACCAGCCTTTCTCTTTAGGTCTTCTAATCGCTCGGATGTACGGGCAACTTCTAAACTGCCGACCGGGTAAAAAGAGCGCTGTTCATCTGTACTCAACTCTTTAAAGGTCTCGACCGTTTGAGAAGCTAGTGTTGTCAGGATTTTTGAAAAGCTAAGCTGAAATACAAGCCCCGGAGCGTGAGAAGTAGATCCTCCCGTTTCAAACAAAGGGCCTTGCTCAATCACTGTTATGTTTCTTTGCCCCATTTTACTTAAATAGTAGGCAATGCTGCACCCGACAATTCCAGCTCCTATGACTACTATCCTCTTATGTTCCATCACTTCATATCTCCCTCCTTTTTTGGTTTAAAGATGTTAAATATTGTCGATAGTTAATTATATTTTTAATATTAATAATTTTCAAAGTATTTTGTCAAAAAGTGTGACATAGATTTTTTTGCACTTTCTTCCGCTAATGTTCGGATAACGCTTTCTTAACTTTAAAATCCCAGAAAAACCGCCGTCTTTTTCTTTCGAATAACGAATTTTAAAGAAACTATCTATCTGTCAAAATGACTCTTATCAATGAATGGTTATACTAAAAATGACGGAAAGAAGATAGCTAAAATAACTTAGCTATCTTCTTTTTAAACCATTTACCGATTAATTAATTTTGAAGGCCTAAATACTTTTGCTTATTTTTAGACCAAAGTTGCTTGTTTGACTACTTTTTTCATTTCTTCTGCAACGTTTCTTTTGTCTTTTTCACTTGTAATCCCCCCGCCTACAATCACAAGATCAGGCTGTGACTGCACAACTTCAGGAAGTGTATTCAGTTTAATGCCTCCTGCCACCGCTGTTTTTGCATTTTTCACAACTCGTTTAATCGTTTGAAGCTGCTCGAACGGGGTTTCTCCTTCAGCTTGAAGATCATACCCTGTGTGTACACAAATATAGTCAACACCGAGTGCATCGACTTCTTTTGCACGTTGTTCAAGGTTTTTTACATTAATCATATCAACAAGAATTTGTGTTCCTTGTTTTTTGGCCTCTTCTACAGCGCCTTTTATAGTCGAATCATCAGTAGCGCCAAGAATGGTAATAATACTAGCACCCGCTTCAGAAGCTTTCATTACTTCATAAGCACCTGCATCCATAATTTTCAAATCAGCTAATACCTTTAAAGACGGAAAGGCTTCCTTGATTTCTTTGACTGCTTTTAGCCCTTCGTTAATCACAACTGGAGTTCCAATTTCTACAATATCGATATACTCTTGAACCTCCTGCACTACTTCTTTTGCCTCTGAAATATTTACAAGATCCAATGCTAATTGAAGTTCCATACCTACTTCACTCCTTCATTAAATGGGGTTGTCTAGCATGAATTCATTGTAAAACCGTTACTTTCAAAAAAAAAGTAGGCACTTTTAAAACATATAGTCACTAAAAATATACTATGGACGCTTCAATGCAGCGTATCATTCGTATTTATTTTAGAAAATTCTGAATAATAAGGGTGGTTTTATCCTTTTTCAACAAAAGATTTTAACCCATATGGCTGGAATTATTTATTTCAGGCTCTATAACGGTTTCCATATAATTTTTTCCCCACTCATCCATGCTCTCAAGGATGGGCATCAAGCTTCTCCCGTGTTCAGTCAAGGAATATTCAACTTTTGGAGGGACAACCGGATAGACTTTTCGGTGAACGATTTGATCTTCTTCTAATTCTCGCAGCTGACTTACTAACATTCGCTGAGTAATTCCCGGCATCATGGACCTTAACTCCCCAAATCGTTTCGTCCCTTCTTTTCCTAGGTGCCACATAATCAACATTTTCCACTTGCCTCCAATAATCGTTAACGTTAATTCCTTTTCACAGTTAAACGTTTTGCTAAAAAGTCTGCTCAATCCTTTTTCCTCCCTTTTTATGCGTAATAGTATAGTTTTAGACACTATATGAAAATAAAGTGTCTACTTATAAAGGAAAATTGTACCTGCTATACTGTAATCTGTAAAGGTGGTAAAAGACTATATTCACTGCAATAGACCGTTAAAATAAAGGAGGAGATTAATTGGGCAGTGTAGCTCGTTCACGTGATAATTGTCTCAAGTCTCATTCGCCACAAGCGTTAGAAGTGGATTCCATGACCTTTATCTTATTTGGAGCAACAGGAGATTTAGCTAAAAGAAAAATTTTTCCTGCGTTATATAATTTATTTTTAGATAAAAAGCTGCCTTCTTCCTTTTCTATGGTTGGTACGGGTAGAAGCAACTGGTCTGATGATGCCTTTCAAATATATGTAGAAGAATCAGTAAAGACTTTTTCAAGGCGCTTTAGCCAGGGTGAATCCAAGATAAAAGAATTTCTTAAGACAGTTCGCTATCATAAAATGGATGTTACCAATAGTGATGGATATGACCAGTTGCTGCATGCTATTCAAGAAGGCGAAGCAGAATTAAATATTCCTGAAAATCGTCTTTTCTATTTATCAGTGGCTCCTGAATTTGTAGACGTTATTGCTTCAAATATAAATAGCGGCGGATTGGGATCTACAAAAGGCTGGAAACGCCTTATTATCGAAAAGCCTTTCGGACACGATTTACAATCTGCTCAAGTGTTAAATCAAAAGCTTACTGAAACGTTCAATGAAGAAGAGATTTATCGTATCGACCACTATCTGGGAAAACCAATGATTCAAAATTTGGAGGCTCTAGCATCTGCAAACCCTATTTTACAAGCACTATGGAATCATCACTACGTTGCGAATGTCCAAATTACAGCTAGTGAAACAGTTGGTGTAGAAGAAAGAGCGCATTACTATGACCAGTCCGGTGCAATTAGGGATATGTTCCAAAACCATATGCTTCAAATGCTTATGATGACTGCCATGCAGCTACCAAAGACACTTAACATCGCAAAGACTCGCCAACAAAAGATAAAAATTATGAAAAGCCTTCGTCCTCTACAAAAAGAGTTTATCCATTCTAACGTCATAAGAGGTCAATACGAAGCGGGAAAAATCCAAAATCGTTCCGTTATAGGATATAAAGATGAGCCCGGCATCAATGCTGCTTCCGTTAATGACACATTTATAGCAGTCCGGGTATGGATTGATCATGAGCTTTGGAAAGGAGTTCCTTTCTATCTTCGCACAGGAAAAAGAATGAGTAAAAAATGCACGCGTATCGTCATTGAATTTAAACATCCTTTAAAGGATGTTTATACAGACGAAGAAGTTATTCCCAATCTTTTGGTTGTCGAAATCAGCCCAAATGAAGGTATATCACTGCAATTAAACAGCAAAAACCCTTTGAATGACAATAAAATCGAACCGATTTTTATCAATTTCTCAACAAATCAAAAAGAAGTACCCGAAGCTTATGAACTGCTGTTATTTGATGCTTTACAGGGGGACTCCACATTTTTTGCTCATTGGGAAGAAGTTAAATTATCTTGGAAATGGGTGCAACCTATTTTAGAAGTTTTTAATGATGAACGCTTTCCTCTTCATTTTTATCCTGCGGGTACAATGGGACCAGCAGCTTCAAATCAATTGTTAGAAGACGACGGGTTTAAGTGGTGGTGATTACTTTTAATCTCGTTAAAAAGAGGCTGGGGTAAAAGCATTTTATTTGAAGAAAGATCCGAACGATGAAGCGAGATTCTTGATGGAGAATCCAACTCGTTCGGATTTTTTCATTGTGGTCGTAAGCGTAGGTTTACTGTATGTAGTTGCTTCTAGTTGTTCGTCTCTTCTTTATTTAATATCAGCCATTTGATTTTTCGATCTCGCTCTTTTCTTTCTTGTTCATCAACCAAATCATATTTCTTCAGCAAATGAAACATCTCGTTTAATGTTGTTTGCGAAGGATTTCGTACGAGAAACTCATGAAATAACGAGCGAATATCTTCTGGCAGCCATTGTGACTGCGAGTTAAACTTCTGTTGTACATCTTCTACCGAGTGGTCTAAATTACATTTACCCATACCTTTTCCTCCCTTTTTATGTAACTGTTTTGCATTTTTTAGTCTTCTTTTCGTTTAAACGTACTTGGCATAACAACTGCCACAACTTCTCCGGTCGCAACAATGATGTTACTCGCGTATACTTCTGTTTTAACTCTCCATTTCTTCGGGTGAATTTCTTCAACCGTTCCTATCGCTTTTAGTACTTCACCCTGTGGCGTTGGTTTTTTAAAATCTACATGGAGAGAACCGGTAACAAACCGCGGCGGCTCTGCTGAATCTCCTATTTCGTAGCCATTTTTACGGTATAGAGCAAGAGATGCAGAGCCTGTTCCATGGCAATCAATCAGTGATGCAAGAAGTCCGCCATAAACAAATCCTGGTATAGCTGTATGTTCAGCCTTAGGTGTATAAAGGGTAATAGTTTTTTCTCCTAGCCATCCTGTGCGAAAATGATAGCCGTCCTGGTTTAATCGGCCGCAGCCGTAACACCATGCAAAATCATCCGGATATTCGTCTTGAATCGCTTTTACTACTTCTTCCATGGTTCACCACTCCTTTTTTCGGAATATTTTAACACATTTTCTGCTACAATCGTTAGAACTAAACGGACTATTTTCACTCTTAAATAATGAAAAATCATAGAATAAAAGCCTCACTTAAAAAATAAGTGAGGCCTTATAGTTAAAATTCTTCATAAGCAGCGGGGTCTTGATTATTAAGTCTTCCATCCTCGCGGTTCAATTCTGAAATCATATTCATCTCAGTTTCATCTAAAGAAAATGAAAAAATAGATATGTTTTCAAGCTGCCGCTTGCGAGATGACGATTTTGGAATTGAAATCGCCCCTAGCTGATAATGCCATCGCAAAATCACTTGTGAAACTGTCTTATTATGACGGTCGGCAATTTGTTTAATTGCTTCATTTTCTAAAACAGCACTTGCTCGCCCTAGTGGACTCCAAGATTCAATTTGAATGTTTTTCTCCTGATACCAATTTCGATATTGATGTTGATTAAAAAAAGGATGCAGTTCTATTTGATTGATACTTGGTAAAATGCCGGTCTCTTTTTCCAAGCGCTCAACATGCTCGGGAAGAAAATTGCAAACACCAATTGAACGAATCAAGCCCCAGCGCTTCGCATCAATCAATGCTTGCCAAGCTTCTACATAATGATCTTGTTTAGGATTAGGCCAATGAATAAGATACAAATCATAATAGTCTAAATTCGCGCGATATAAAGATTCTTGGATGGTAGGAATTGCTTTGTCATACGTATGGTATCGCCCTGGGAGTTTAGACGTAACGAATAGTTCTTGTCTAGAAACCGGCGTTCTTCGAAGAGCTTGGCCCACGGTGCCTTCATTTTCGTAATTATAAGCCGTATCAATTAGACGATACCCTACATCAATCGCACTCGTTATAGCGTTGACTCCTTCATTTCCGTTAAGTTTGTATGTACCAAAGCCTATAGCAGGCAAGGTTACCCCGTCATTAAGGGTTATTTCAGGAATTACTTTACTCATTATTATCCACTCCTTCCGATCATGCCCTAAGGTTAGCATATATTATCCAATACTTGAATAAATTTGCATCACTCATTTTCACAAAGGAGTGATGCTTTCAAACAATCAAAAAAGTGATTACGGAGAAACTTCCGTTTTAAACTCGTTAACGTCGCACTTTTCTGTTTCTTTCTTGTTTTTAGTTAACGTAAAGAAAGCTACAAAACCCAAAAGCGCCGTACTAAATAAAATAGCAGCCATCGGAATCGCTGTGGTTTCGTTAATACCCACTAAAGGAGAAACAATTGATCCTAAAGTTAGTGGAAGCATGCCTAACACGGCACTCGCACTTCCTGCTCTATGTCCTTGATTTTTCATTGCCAATGTCACCGAGCCTGTGATCGTCATTCCTATAGAGATCATGTAAATAAAAATGGGAATAACAATCGTAGCCAGCGGCCCTTTAAGCATGGTCATGATAAGAAGTACGCTAGTAGCACTTACAGCCGTAATCACGGCAATGCGAAGCAGGCTTCTTTCATGAAGAATTCCGCTAAAGCGCCCAATAATAAAGCTTCCAGTCACAATGGCCAAGCCGTTAATCCCAAACAAAATGCTAAAAACTTGCGGAGAAACATGGTAGATCCCTTGATAGACAAATGGAGTGCCTGATACATAAGCAAAGCTTCCTCCGTGGACCAGTCCGACAATTAAGGCATAACCAATAAAAGAACGGTCTTGTAATAAACTGCCCATTGTGCGAACGGAATGACCAATTGAACTTGGCGTTCTATTTTCAATTGGCAAAGTTTCTTTTAAACGCATTGAGATTGTTAAAACAATTAAAAGACCTATTAAACTTAAAAACAAGAAAATAGTATGCCAACTTGCAAAAGGAAGAAGTAAAATAGCACCTCCGGCCATTGGTGCTATCATTGGTGCAAAGGCATTGATAACCATTAACAGAGCAAAAAACTTCGTAAGCTCTCTTCCACTAAAAACGTCTCTGACAATGGCTCGAGAAAGAACAACTCCTGCCGAAGCCGTAAACCCCTGCAAAAAGCGTGCGATAACTAAAGCCGTGATAGTAGGAGCCAGCGCACAGAGCAATGACGATAGCATAAATAAAGAGATGGAAATGAGTAAAGGTCCTTTTCTTCCCTTCGCATCACTGATTGGACCAATCACGATTTGACCAACGGCAAGGCCTAGTAAACACGATGTTAAACTAAGCTGAACAAGTGAAGCTCGCGCATCTAAATGATCAGCAATAGCAGGAAAACTTGGCAAATACATATCGATATTAAGCGGACCTAATATCGCAAGCGTGCTGAGAAGAAACGCCAATCCTAGACGTTTTTTCCCAGTTGGATTATGAAGCATAATAGCAGAGCACCTTCCTTACCTAAATATTGTATTTTCACAGATAACCTTTAGTCTATTGAAAGGCATCTCTTCTGTCTAGGACATTTGTCTAAAGATGTAGGTAAAGTTCCACTCGCAAAAAAGGATGTATGAGTGATGACATACGGTTGATATTCAAAAAACAACGCTTGAAATATCCTTAAGATACTTCAAGCGTTGTTTTTTTATATACTATCTAATGCCTGCTGTAAATCTCTCATAATATCTTCCCATGCTTCCAGTCCAACTGATAAGCGAAGGAGTTCGTTTGAGATTCCCATTTCTTTTCGAGCTTCTTCCGGCACAACTGCATGCGTCATCGAGGCAGGATGCTGAATAAGTGTTTCAGCATCTCCAAGACTCACCGCAATGGAAATGAGCTTAAGCTGATTAACCACTTTTACGGTTTCTTCATAACCTCCTTTCACTTCAAAGGAGAGAAGCCCCCCTCCTTTTTTCATTTGCTTTTGCATGAGAGAATAAGCAGTGCTCTTTTTATCACCTGGATAATAAACGGCTTTCACCTTGGGATGGAGACTTAATTGTTTTGCGATATGTTCAGCATTTTCACAGTGACGATCCATTCGAACGGCCAGCGTTTTTAAGCCTCGGAGTAACAGCCAAGCATCAAACGGTGAAAGAATGCCTCCGATATCTTTTTGCGTCGTTTTGCGCAGTACGGAAATAACCTCTTCGTTCCCTACTACAATTCCCGCGACAACATCTCCGTGTCCACCAATAAATTTTGTTGCGCTATGAATGACTAAGTCGCATCCAAGCTTCAGCGGCTGTTGCAAATAAGGAGTTGAAAAGGTATTGTCTACTACCACAGGAATTCCTTTTTGTTTGGCGATAGAAGTAACTAACTCTAAATCTACTAAAGTCATAGTCGGGTTAATCGGTGTTTCAATATAAATACATGCTGTATCTTTTCTGATAGCAGCAAGAATTTCTTCCTCAGTTTCCAAGTTGGAGAAAGAATGACGGATTTGATATTTTTCCTCAAGCATTTCTAAGAGACCAAACGTGCATCCATACACTCCTTTAGAACACAAAATATGATCGCCTGCTTTTGTAAGTCCAATCAATACAGCCGATACTGCAGCCATTCCCGATCCAAATGCCAAAGCGGCTTCTCCTTCTTCAAGCTGTGCCATACGCTCTTCTAAAATGGTGATTGTTGGATTAGATAACCGGGAATATACATAACCATCTTCTGCTCCGCTAAACCGGTTTGCACCTTGTTCTAGAGATGAAAATGTAAATGTAGACGTTTGATAAATAGGCGGAGCTAAACTATCAAAATGATGTTTTGATTCATACCCTGCGTGAATGGCTTTTGTTTCAAACTGATATTTCTCTTTTCCGTTCATACGGCTTCCCCCTTATGCAAACAAGCGCTGTGTCATCTTTAAAAATGTAAGCGTTTTCTTTTATTATATTTCTCTTTTCTTTTTTCGTTCCCTTCCTCCTTACTTAGATAATTCTACCGTAGAGAAAGAAGCGACATGCACCCTGCATCTCGCTTTACTTCATCATTTGTTTAATTAGTGTTGAATTACGCTTTTTGAATACTTCATTGTGAGAAGAAACCATAGCTGTCTTAGCCGCAGAAGGCTGAACGAATTGTTTTGCTTTGTTTACGGCATTAGCAGCATCTTGAAAAGCACCCGTAATTAAATGGACTTTCCCTTCGTGCATGAGAATATCTCCCGCTGCATATACGCCTTCTACAGACGTTTCGCTTGCTGCATTACCTGCGATGTAATAGTCATCAATGGTTTTGATATGTAGTTTACTGTTTTTTAACAGCTCTGTATCTCTTTCATAACCGTGATTAATGATAACTTCTTCAACCGGCAAATAAGAAATCTCACCGGTTTGATGATTAGTCAGCTCAACTGTTTCAATAAATTCATGCGTCGCATCAGCCACTAATTTTGTAATAGATGTGTTAAGCAGACAGTGAGCTGAACTGTTTATTAATTGTCTCACCTGTGCTTCATGACCAGTTAGTTCACTGTTTCGATACGTAATATATACCTTTTCAGCAACGGGCTCTAGCTCATTTGCCCAATCAATGGCTGAATTACCTCCTCCGGAAACAATCACCGTTTTATTTTTAAAATGCTGCAGAGATTTAACCGTATAGTTTAAGTTTGTTACTTCAAATCGTTCTGCCCCTTCGATTTTGAGCTTTTGCGGATTTAAAATACCTCCTCCCACAGCAAGGATAATCGTTTTAGAGTAATGATGTTTCCCTGAAGAACTCGTCAGCTGGAAAATACCATCTTCTAAGCGGGAAATGGAGTCAACTTTCTCATTTAAAACAACAGTTGGATCAAACGTCAGCCCTTGTTCAACAAGCTGTTCAATAAGCTTCGCACCAGTAATAGGAGTTTGGCCTCCGACATCCCAAATCATTTTTTCAGGATAAACGTGAAGCTTTCCGCCTAGCTTTGGCTGATATTCAATCAGCTTTGTTTTCATTTCTCTTAGTCCACTATAAAAAGTCGAGTAAAGGCCAGCCGGCCCCCCTCCTATAATTGTCACGTCAAACAGTTCGTTTTTTGTCATAAACATCCACTCCTTGCAATTAATCGTTATTGATTATCATTCTCATTTGAATATACATCTTCTTCACCGTTTTGACAATAAAAATAACTATTGACATCTGAAAACGTTCGAATTATAGTATGTAAAGTAAACGACATTGATAATCATTATCAAGTATTGTTGTATTAAACGCAAACGGAGGGGCAAATATGGTTCGCCTATATACAGAGAAATTACATATTAGTTATGGTGAACGTCTAATAGTTAAGAATTTAAGCGTTAACATTCCAGACAAAAAGATTACCACGATTATTGGTTCAAACGGATGCGGCAAATCAACGCTTTTAAAAGCCATCACCCGCATTATTTCCCATCAATCTGGCTCCGTCATTTTAGATGGCGAAAATATTTCAACAGAACATACAAAATCACTCGCTAAAAAAATGGCGATTCTCCCTCAGACACCAGAAAGTGCCAGCGGCCTAACTGTTGGAGAAATTGTATCTTATGGGCGATTTCCCTATCAAAAAGGTTTTGGGCGTCTATCGAAAGAAGACTATAAAATGATTGACTGGGCGCTTGAAGTAACCGGAACAAAAGATTACAAGTTTCGTCCCGTTGACTCTCTTTCAGGCGGTCAGCGCCAGCGAGTGTGGATTGCGATGGCTTTAGCTCAAGAAACCGATATTATATTCCTCGATGAGCCTACTACCTACTTGGATATGGCTCATCAGTTAGAAGTACTTGAACTCCTGCAAAAACTAAACAAAGAGCAAGAACGTACAGTTGTAATGGTGCTTCATGATCTAAATCAAGCCGCTCGCTTTGCGGATTATATTATTGCTTTAAAAGATGGTGAAATTGTCAAAGCCGGAAAATGTGAAGAAGTCATTACGCATGACGTTCTAAAAAAAGTGTTTCATATCGACGCTGAAATCGGACGAGACCCAAGAACAAATAAACCAATGTGCATCACGTATAACTTACTAAGAGGAGATAACTAAATGAAAAAATTACTGCTTCCATTCATGCTCATATTCGTACTACTTATTAGTGCCTGCAGCAACGGTTCAACTGAAAGCAAAAATGATTCTAGCAAAAACAGCGAATCCAAGACGATCACATATCAATCTGAAGACGGTCCTGTAAAAGTTCCGGCTAATCCGAAACGTGTTGTAGTGTTAGGTTCCTACGCAGGTAACGTCATGTCGTTAGGTGTCAATATTGTCGGAGTTGATTCATGGTCTAAAATGAATCCCCGCTTTGAAAAGAAATTAAAAGGCGTTGAAGAAGTATCAGATGAAAATTTAGAAAAGATCGTTAAATTAAAGCCTGACTTAATTATTGGCTTATCTACTACAAAAAACATTGATAAATTGAAAAAAATTGCTCCTACCGTCACGTATACATACGATAAAGTAGACTACCTTACTCAGCATGTAGAAATCGGAAAACTATTAAATAAAGAAAAAGAAGCACAGTCATGGGTAAACGATTTTAAAAAGCGTGCGGCAAAAGCTGGTTCTGACATCAAAGCTAAAATTGGCGAAGATACCACGGTTTCAGTTATTGAGAACTTTGACAAGCAGTTGTATGTATTTGGCGATAACTGGGGACGCGGAACGGAAATTCTTTATCAAGAAATGAAATTAAAGATGCCAGAGAAAGTAAAGGACATGGCTTTGAAAGATGGTTACTATGCAATTTCACCGGAAGTTCTTCCTGAATATGCCGGAGATTATTTAATCTTTAGCAAAAACCAAGATGGAGATACATCATTTGAGAAAACAGATACGTACAAAAATATTCCTGCTGTAAAGAACAATCACGTATTTGAAGCAAATGCAAAAGAATTTTATTTTAATGATCCAATCACACTAGATTATCAACTAGATTTCTTTACTCAAAAATTTCTTGGTAAGTAATTCATTCAAGAGGAATTCTTTTTAGGATTCCTCTTGCTTTGTGTTACTAAATTTATTCTCACATGAAAAGATGGGTGTTTTATGAAAAAAGACAATCAGCGTTTCATTCCCTTTTTATATAAATTAATAGGTATGCTGTTCGTATTCATCACAATGTTTGTTTCTTCAATGGTTTTTGGCGCTGCTGATATATCTATAAAAGATGTGTCGTTAGCACTTTCATCAAGCAGTGTAAACGAACACATCTCGATCATCCGGGATATTCGTTTACCCCGTGAAATCGCCGCTGTTTTTGTTGGCGCTGCTTTATCCGTATCAGGAGCAATTATGCAAGGTATGACAAGAAACCCTCTTGCAGATCCAGGACTCTTAGGGTTAACGTCTGGCGCAAATGCGGCTTTAGCTGTAACAATTGCCTTGATCCCTTCTATAAATTATTTGGGTATTACGATTGCTTGCTTTATAGGAGCCGGGGTTGGCGCAATCCTGGTGTTTGGAATTGCTGCTATAAAAAGAGGAGGATTTTCTCCGCTTCGAATTGTACTAGCGGGGGCTGCCGTTTCAGCATTTCTATATGCCATTGGAGAAGGCTTCGGTATTTATTTTAAGATTTCAAAAGATGTATCCATGTGGACTGCTGGCGGAATTGTAGGCACTTCTTGGGAACAGCTTCAAATCATCGTTCCTTTTATTGTCGGCGGTATATTCATTGCCCTTTTGCTTTCTCGGCAGCTTACTATTTTGAGCTTAAATGAAGAAGTCGCTGTAGGGTTAGGCCAGCAAACAACAAAAGTCAAAACCATTTTATTTGTCGTCATGATTCTTCTTGCCGGCGCTTCTGTTGCGCTAGTCGGAAACATGGTGTTTATTGGCTTGATGATTCCTCATATTGTACGAGGAATCGTAGGAACCGACTATCGTTATATCATCCCTATGTCCGCTATCACTGGCGCAGCGTTTATGCTGCTTGCTGATACATTGGCTCGAACAGTAAGTGCTCCTTACGAAACACCGATAGCAGCAGTTGTATCGATGATTGGTTTACCTTTCTTTTTAGTCATTGTTCGTAAAGGAGGAAAAGCATTCTCATGATTCACCCAGTGCTTATTAGAAAACAACGAATAATTATGATGCTGCTCACTGTTTTGATTCTTGGAACGGTTGTGATAGGAATGGCGCTCGGTGATGCACCCCTTCCTTATAATAAAGTGTTTCCTACTCTTTTTGGCAAAGGTGATTTTGCAGATGAGTTCGTCCTTTTTTCAATTCGACTTCCGCGCATTATCATTACGCTTCTAGCAGGAATGGCTCTAGCTTTATCAGGAGCTATCTTACAAGGTGTTACGCGCAATGATTTAGCGGAACCTGGGATTATAGGAATTAATTCAGGAGCAGGAGTCGCAATTGCTGTATTCTTTTTATTTGCCCCAATTGAAGCTGGTTCTTTCGTCTATGCCCTTCCGCTAGTAGGGTTCATCGGTGCCTTGTTTACAGCTAGTCTCATCTATCTTTGTGCATATAGTAAAAGCCAAGGACTGCAGCCTGTAAAGCTTATCTTAACAGGCGTAGGTTTTTCGATGGCTCTTTCTGGAATGATGGTGGTGATTATGTCATCAGCTGATCGCGCTAAAGTTGATTTTATTGCTAAATGGATTGCAGGGAACATCTGGGGGACAGACTGGCCTTTTATATGGGCTCTTCTACCTTGGCTTCTTGTCTTGATTCCTTTTATATTGTACAAAGCAAACTCATTAAACATTTTTAATTTAAATGAAGCTGCAGCTATTGGAGTCGGCATTTCTATGGAGAAAGAACGTATAACATTGCTTTTAGCCGCGGTTGCATTAGCGGCAGCGGCAGTTTCAGTGACGGGCGGCGTTGCTTTTATTGGACTTCTTGCTCCTCATATTGCTAAAGGCTTAGTGGGACCGAGAAATCAGCTTTTTATTCCCGTCGCTATTTTACTTGGCGGTTGGCTTTTGCTGATTGCAGACACAATAGGACATAATATTGCCGATCCTAACGGTGTACCAGCAGGAATTGTCGCCGCCGTAATCGGTGCTCCTTATTTTGTTTATTTGCTTTTGAAAAAATAACAAACGAGGCTGAGAGATAACAACATTAATCCAATCTAAAAGCGAACAACTAATCAAAATGTTTGATTAGTTGTTCGTTTTTCACTTGGGCCAAAATACTTTTATCCCAGCCTCAGTTATTATTTTTTTGTCTTTCATTTGCAGCGTTCGCTCTAGCCTGTGCTTCTAAATCGGCTTGGTCTGCTAATTCACGAGAAAACTCTTCGTCTACTCCATCTGCTTTAGATGCAGGATAATCCGCTACCTTTTTTAATTGTTTTTTCAACTCTTTTTCATTCATTATAAACACTCCTTTATTCTAGACTGTTATTAGTATGCGTTTGTCATTTCTGCACTATGTGGGGAAAGAAGGAATTTTACTAATAAGACCGAAAGCATACATAACGAGAAAAAGAAAGGATGGTTTAGATGATTGTCATTATTACGCTCTCTATTATCATTGTATTTGTTATTTTACTGCTATGCGTAATTACTACTTCGAAAGCTTATGATTACAAACATACCGTAGATCCTCTTACAAAAAAACAAGACGAAAAAAAGTAGGTGCGCTCGTTTCACACACCTACTTTTTGTATTAGCTCTGCAGTGTTTTTAAATCATGATCATTCAATTGAAATGCTTGTTTAATTTTGTCCTCCAAGTTTTTTGTTACTCTTCGCTTACCCACTTCAACCAGTGCAATTAAAGAAAAACTGCAGTTCACCGCTTGAGCAAAGCTGCGCTGATTCATATTGTAGTTTTTCCGAATGTTTTTTACCATCTCTTTATCCATTTACACTCACTCCGCTTAACTCAATATACTTTTGTCTATTCAAGTTCAAGTCACATGTTCATCTAGCTGCCGACAGAGCGTAAGAAAGTGCTGCTGTTCTTCTTCTTTATAGCATGCAAACAGTTTTTCAACTTCTTGCTGCACGTCTTTCTCAGCAGCTCGAATGACTTGTTTCCCCTTGTTTGTAAGTTCAATCATAACTTTACGCCGATCATCTTTTGAATGGTAGCGCTCCACAAGATTCAGTTCATACAAACGTGTAATCGATGCTGTGATAACGCTTGGACTCGCCTTCATTTCGTCTGCCACTTTGGTAACAGGTATTGTATGTGATCGTTCAACAATCAGTAAAATATGATATTGAAAAGGGGTAATCCCGTAATGCTGTAAAAGACTTTTTACATTTGTCATTACTTTTTTGTTTAAAGATATTGAAATTTTTTGAATTTCTTCACCAAATATCATTGGATCCATCCACCTCACCGCCCCTTTCTCTCTAACATGCCTTATGATGAACGTTAGATTTCTATAGCTCCTTATGAATTTATACTTTTGGGAGCTGGAAGCATACGAATATCTTCCTCTTGAGCTTCTGATTTCTTTTCTTCGACTACTTTATCTTTACGTACGTCACGAAGGAAGAAGCTTAAAATCAAACCGATAACAGAAATCGCTGTTGCCCAGTAGAAGGCATCGTTAATACCTTGAATCGTACCTTGCTGCGTCATTTTTCCAGATAAAATCGTGAGCGCTTGCTGCTGAGCTTGATCTTGTGATAAATGAAAAGTAGCTGCCACTTTTTGGACGAATAAATGAAAGCTATTCATAAAGAATGGATCTGACATATTCATGGAACTGCTGATTTCATTTACATGATACGTTGTACGGTTCGTAAAAATCGTCGTCATCAAACTAATACCAATTGAACCACTTACTTGACGAAGCGTATTAGACATTGATGTTCCGTGACTGCTTAGTCGCTGCGGAAGCTGATTTAAACCGGCTGTCATAATCGGCATCATTAAAAGTGACATACCAAACGAACGGATAATATAAATCCCTAAAATATGATTAAACGGTGTATCCATCGTCAGCTTCGTAAATTCAAACGTTGAAATAGATGTAATGAGCATACCAACGATTGCTAGCGGACGAGGTCCCACTTTATCAAACAATGTACCTGAAATTGGCGACATAACCAGCATAACAAGTGCTCCAGGAAGTAACAGGAGTCCTGAATCAAAAGCAGAATAGCCGCGGATGTTTTGCAAGTAAATTGGAAGTAAGAACATACCTGCGTACATACTGATTGTAATTGCAATACTAATAATATTCGATAATGAAAAGATATTATATTTAAATACCCGCATATCCAACAGCGGCTTTTCAGATTTAATTTGCTGAAGGACAAATATAATTAACAGCACTGCCCCGCCAATGATTGTAGAAAGAACAACTGGATCCGTCCAGCCGTCATTTCCAGCTTCACTGAATCCATAAAGCAATAACCCCATACCTGCAAGTGATGTCACAACAGAAGGCATGTGTACTTTTACATCTTTTGGAGGCTGAATATCTTTTAATTGAAAGAAAGCAATAATCAGTACAATGGCACCTAATGGCACCATGCCGTTAAAAAGGATGTGCCAATCATAGTTTTGAATAACCCATCCAGATAAAGTTGGACCAATAGCCGGTGCGAACATCATGGCCAATCCAAAAATCCCCATCCCTTTTCCTCGCATGTGAGGAGGGAAAATAAACACAATAATAGTCATGACAAGAGGCGATAAGACACCTCCGCCAATAGCTTGAATTAAACGGCCCGTAAGCATAATGGGAAACGTAGGTGCAATTCCGCAAATCAATGATCCTACTGTAAAACAAAACATTGCAAATAAGAACAAGCGACGTACACCAAATCGTTCAATTAAAAAAGCTGAAAGCGGAATTAACGCCCCGTTCACAAGCATATATCCAGTTAACAACCACTGAGCTGTATTTGCCGTTACGCCAAACTCAGTAATCAAATGCGGGATGGCTACGTTTAGTAACGTTTGGTTTAATATTGCAAGAAACAAACCAAGCATTAAAACAATTAATAGCGGAATATGCTTTTTGATGGATCCATCACTTGTGTTTTCTATACTGGCTGTCATCATATTTCCTCCCTTCTTGAACTGTTGTAGTAAGAATTAGTCTTTCGAAATTTTCACTTCGGCGTTCATACCTGGCAGTACATGCTCTGAATAATTAGAAATAGAAATTTTCACAGGAACCGTTTGAGACACTTTTGTGTAGTTTCCATCTGAGCTTGAGTTCGATGTTAAAGATGAAAGTGAATTGGTTGCATATCCAATTTCTTCGACTTTTCCGTCGATTTTTGCACTGCTGTCTCCGTCTACGGTTACATCTACATCGTCGCCTTCTTTAATATCCTTAAGCTGATCTTCTTTAATATTTGCTACGATAAATAGGTCTTTCATATCTACTTCCGTTGCAATTTGCTGTCCAGCTTGAACCATTTGATTTTCTTTTACGTTTGTTTGAATAATTTTTCCATCTGCTGGCACTTTAGCAGCTACAGACCCTTTTTCAGCTTGAATTTTAGCAATTTCAGCATCTTTTGATACATCATTTCCTTCTTCTACTGTCCAGCTTGCTACTTTACCTGCTGCAGGTGCAACTACATTGTATACATCTCCGGATACTTTAGCGTTATCCGTTGTAATATAGTTCGATTTTTGAACGTAATAATATCCTCCTCCAATTAATAAAGCTAAAATAACGATAATTCCAATAAAATTTGTTACCATTAAGCGACTTCTAGACATTCATTACTCCTCCTTAATACTTCACTAATAAAATTACTTTTTTATATAGCTTTTTCATAAAGATATTATCTCCATTTATTATGAGATATGTTTCTTTACAATCATCTATTTGGTTAACCGCCTAAATAACTTTATCATAAAGATATTTTTTCGTAAAGATATTAATTTAAAAATAATAATGGTGGTTAAAGATAATCATTGCCATCCTTTACAATTGTTTCATTTTATTTTAGAGTTAGTTTATATACGTCCGTAGTGTACAAGGAGATGGAAGCTAGCATGGATAACAATTTAGATTCAAAAATTGAACACCTTTATCAAATTAACACATCTTTTTTTCAATATATGCGGCATTTAGTCGAAGAAACATTAAAAACACAGCCTTATCACTTAACACCCACTAAATTTTATATCTTAAACTACATTGCCAGCGGCACAAAGTATATGGTAGCAGATATTTCAAATAAACTTCACTTAACCTCGGGCGCTACAACTAGCTTATTAAATCAATTGGAAGAAGAATCTCTCATTCAGCGCGTGCGAGACGAAAAAGACCGGAGAGTCGTGTGGGTTTCACTGACCGATGAATCAAAGAAACTTGTTTCAATGATTACAGAGAAGCGAAATGGATTTTTAAAAGATATGCTAGCAGCTCTAAGTGTAGAAGAACAAGAAGAATATTTTCGCTTATTAAATAAAATGGACGCCCTTTTAAGTGATAAATATGGATTTTCATATTAGATTATCCAAAAGAGCTCCGCTTCGAATTGAAGCGGAGCTCTTCGCTATTTTAGAAAGCAGAACTCATTAACGCACCTGCTTTGTCAGGAAAATCGATAAAAGGATTTCGGTTGCCTTGCAACTCAAAGATTGCTGCATTGCGATGTTTTTCATAAAGTGAAACAGTAAATTCTTCATGCCATTTTAGTAAAAGAGGAATATCTACTCGCGAAGAGTCAATTTTATTATGATAGCGAATTAAAAAATAAAGAGTTGATCGAGCCACAATTCCTTTTCCATATTCAGGTTCAAACTTACCTTTTTCTGCTTTGCCACATCCTTCTTTCACATCTGATTGCTTTACTTCCGGCGTATAATCCGCGAAGTCAATATAAGAAGAATTACCTCTTCGACTGTTACAAGAAGGTTCACACGCAAATAAATGATGCAAATCGCCTCTCATAGGCTCTTGTTTCCCAAACCAAGATTGCGGGACAACGTGCTCACAGTTTAGCAGTATATCATTGCTTGAAAGAGAGGAGTTACTAAGCGACTGAAGTTGATCTATATCTTGCTGTATAGTTTCTAACGGATCCATCCCTTTCCCTGAGTATAGACTTTTCAGCTCCCCATTCTCCTGTAGATCCACCCAGGGATATACATATTTATGCGGGGAATAACTTAGCAAATGCTGATGCGTTTCCTTTAACAACGTTTGCATGGCTTCTCTTTCAAAGAGCGTATCTTGATAATAAAGATTTTTATTTTCTTCATCTGTCTTTTCATTATAATAACTTCGATTGTTTGCATATTCGTGATAAAGAGCTTTTGCCTGCTGCTTTTCCATCATTAGCATATCTAAACTGCTTCTCATCCGATCACCTCTGAAGTCATTTGACGTTGAATTTCACGCAACAGCTTTTCAACAACGGTCAAGTGCACAAATCCGTTTCCTACTTCTCTTGGTGATTCATCATTTAATGGAAGGGTTCTTCTGATTAACTGTGCATAAAGCTCTGGTTCTGTAAGTTCTCTTCCAAACATTTCATTTGAAAGAACTTTTATCAATCCTAAGGCCCCTGCTACGTGAGGTGTTGCCATAGAGGTTCCGCTCAGTGCGGCATACTTTCCATTCAAGTAAGTTGATACGATCTTCTCTCCCGGAGCTACTACATCTACTTCGTTGTTTGAGTTGGAAAACAACGAAGATCGTTTCTCTAAATCAACAGCTCCTACGCTAATCACTTCATTATATGAGCCTGGGTACGCAAACTCATCTGTGGAGCCTTCTCCATCTCCTTCATTTCCCGCTGCGCAGACAACTAAAATATTCTGATCAACAGCATCTTGAATCGCTTCATGTAGCTCAGGCACATCCGACGGACCTCCAAGCGACATCGAAATGATATCTACTTTTTGCTCGATGGCGTAGTTAATACCTTGAATAATCCACTCGTATTGACCTGAACCATTCCCATCAAGTACTTTTAGGATAAGTAAGCCCACTTCAGGAGCCACTCCTACAACACCCGTTCCATTATGCGCTGCTGCAATTGTGCCTGCTACGTGAGTGCCGTGACCATTATAATCTTGAAAAATATCTGGATTTTGTTGATCATCTTGTGTAAAGTTTTTTCCTCCAATAATTCGCTCCTGCAAATCTGGATGTGTAACATCACAGCCGGTATCCAAAACCGCTATGGTTATTCCCCGTCCCTTTGTTTGCTTCCATACTTGCTCTGCTCCAATTAGAGCGACTCCTTCTGGGACTTCATTAAATTGATTCAATTGTTCAACTACTTGAAATGGGATAATGCGCACTTTGCTCTTCATTCAGATTCCCCCTGCAGGATTAAATGGAAGCTAGTTCATGGTGGGATCACTTTTAATCGCTTATTTTTGGAGCTTACTCATCGAGGTTTGTTGCTTCTAAACTTATTATAACACAAAAACAGAACGCATGTTTGTATTTTTGTAAATTTTTTTGCAAATAAATAAAAACCAGAAGCGGAAATTCCGCTTCTGGTTTTTATTTATTGTTGGTTTTTAGAGGAATCAGGAACGGTACATTGACCATCTGCACAAAAGGCATCATCTGCGCCTTCTGGAGAAAGGCTCTTCAAAGCGGGAGTCGGATTTTCTTCTTCCCATACTTGTTGGAGAGCTCCTACAAATGTTTCGACTGGCTGTGCACCTGAAATCGCATATTTTTGATTAACAACAAAATATGGAACACCGCTAATGCCATATTGCTGCGCCGTTGCTTCATCACTGCGCACTTCATTTGCGTATGCGTTTTTATCCGCGAGAATTTGACGTGCTTCTTCTCGGTCAAGACCTGCATCTTCTGCAACAGCAACCAGCGTCTCTTCTTCACCTAGATGTTTTGATTCAGTAAAGTATGCATATAAGAGTTTTTCTGTAATGGCTGCTTCTTTTCCTTGAGCTTTTGCAAATTTAGCTAAGCGGTGAGCATCAAATGTATTAGTTGGCTTCATATCGTCAAAATTAAAGGATAAGCCCACACTAGCTGCCTGCTGTCCGATTCCTTCATTTGCTTGCTTCGCTTGTTCAATCGTCATTCCATATTTAGCAGCAAGAGCTTCATTAATTGTTTTGCCAGTATTAACTGGGGCGTTTGGATCCAGCTCGAAACTTTTAAATTCAACCTGCACATCATCTTTGTGTGCAAATTGCTGAAGCGCTTGCTCTAATCGGCGCTTTCCAATATAACAAAAAGGACAGACAAAATCTGACCATACTTCTATTTTCATCGTGACACCTCTTCAATTCAAGATAATTCTTATCGTAGCATACCTTTGAAGAAACTCCATCATAACTTGCTCACACAAAGCAAAAAATACGGTGTTGATTTACATACTAAGTATATTAAATCAACACCGTACTTTTATCTCGCTTATTTTAAATTCATTGCTTTTAGAAGAGCATCATGTAAATACGTATTTTCGTATACTCCAGTAAATCTTTCTGAGCCGGCACCCATTGCATTTAAAGGAACGTCTGATGACGTATGCTCTTCAGTTGTCCAATCCGCAACGAACTGCTCTTTTGAATGAGCGATTGCAAATGGCCCATCTTCTTTTGATACTTCATCTCCACCGTTATCTTTATTGTCTACTTTTTCAAGTGCTAAACCTCCGGTTGCATGGTCAGCTGTTACTAATACGAGAGTGTCTGGGTGTGTTTTAGCATAAGCTTTAGCCATCTTCACCGTATCATCAAGCTGCTTACCTGCTTTAATCATGAGTTCAGCATTATTATTATGAGCCATTTCATCAATGGCTTCCTCTTCTACTACAAGAAAGAAACCTTTTTTATTTTGTGATAGCGTATTGATTGCTTTTTTTGTCATGTCTTTTAGAGATACTTGAGGGTTGTACACATCACCTTGGCCTTCAGGAGCTTGTTGAAACATTTCTTCATTAGCAAACAGACCAAGCAATTTTGTTCCTTTAGCATATTTTAATTCATTTTCGTTATTAACGTACGTATACCCAAGTTTTTGTGCTTTGTTTACTAAGTTTCCTTGCGTTCCTTTGCTCCCTTCAGTTTTATCTTCTGGCGGGGCATCTGGATGTGCACCTTCATTTCCTTTTGTGTACCAATAATCTTCTCCGCCACCTAGAATCACATCTATCTTACTGTTTTCAAGATACTGCTTCGCGATGTCACTTTGAGCACTTCGATCTTTAACATGTGCGCCAAAAGCAGCTGGAGTTGCGTCTGTTACTTGACTTGTTGTCACAAGCCCCGTCGTTTTCCCAGCTAATTTTGCTTTTTCTAAAACTGTTTGAACAGGCTTTCCTTTCATATTTACGCCAATAGCGCCATTATAACTTTTAACTCCTGAAGCCATGGCTGTAGCAGCTGCAGCAGAATCCGTAACAAATGAATTTCCTGAAGATGTATGGACTCTCCCTACTGCCGGCATATCATCCATTGCTAACTTTCCATTTGCTCCTACGGCGGCGAGTCGGATCGCATCACGATGATCGGTACCCATACCGTCTCCAACAAAAAGAATAACATTTTTAGCTTTTTGGTTATTTACGCCTTTAGCTGCTTTAGCATCTGTTGGTAAATTTGTTCCAAATGCCAGCGCTGCTACAGTTACCGCTGATAATACTGCCGCTCCAATTGCACGTTTTTTCATTGTTTACACCCTTTACTGTTTATTATTGACATAACTTAACTGTACACGCAGTCTGTTAAATCAACTTGAATAAAAGGTTAAAGGTGTGTAAAGATATATAAACTTCCATTTACAATGCATGAAAGAGGCTTTCCTTTTAGCTAATCAATACTTGGCGGAACTTCAAGCCAGCCTTTTTTGATCATAATTTCTGTTGCTTCGCTTGCATATTGAAACGCCTCTTCTCCTATCAGCATCATTTTAGCCACAATATCTCTTCGAAAACTAAATGCTGCTCCAAACGCCTGACTTCCGATACTGAAGTTACTTAGTAAAATATCGCATGTCAGCATCAAACGATCCGAAAAAGCAGGCGTTTCAGAAGTCGTTATGCTTCCTGTTGAGGCAACAGAAGGTGAAATATCGTCTTGTATAATTATTTCTTCAAGTCGCGTAATAATTTTTTTACTAAGCTCTTTTCCTTTCAAAAAATGCTTTTTCACTTCGGTATCTTTCGCCGTTTGAGAAAAAGCCTTCATTAACTTCATCCCGACAATGTTTGTTTCGACTCCATGATAAATCTGCGCTAGCTCCATCGTATTTAGTACTCTTTTGTCCGCAAATACATTTAAGCCGCTCAGATATTTTCTATCCGAAACAAACTCAACGGTAGTTGGCATTGGAATATAGGGTGGACGTGATAAAATTCCTTTTCTCAATAAGTACTGCGTACAGGAATCGTAGCACTCTTGCGTAATTTTTGTTAAATCTTGATAAAATTTCACCACATCTTCTCTGTAGGCCTTGCCTAAACTTAATGTATACATCCCCATACTAATTTCTTTGATGACACGAAGAAACATAATATCAAATCCGTTAGTAAATAGTTTTGGAGCCTGTACATTTACGTCTTGAGATGAAAGCCCCATTGGCACTACCGCTCCTTCTTTTTCAAATATGGTTTTTATTTTTCGTATGTATATAATGAGCTGCTCACGCAAGTCCGTCATAATTGTTTTAGCATCTTCATCATCCGCATGTTCAATCATATAATCTAACAAGCAAATAATTAACGTTTTCTGCTGATATGTCATCCACAGCGTCCCAATTTCGCTTGAGGTAATACTAGGTTTGTCAGGCACTGTTACTTCCCTCCGCTTCTTCAGCTTTGTTGAGTACGTCTGTTTCTTTGAAAATAGAGCATACTCATTGTACATTTACTTATCATTATGCTATCCAACATTCTTTTTTTTATTTAAATCTCTAACAAACAGCTTTTCAGGCAACAAAAAACAGCTCCGATTACAGAGCTGTTTTTACGTTTAATTTGTATAGTTAAGATTCTAATTAATATGAAAAGGCTCGTTTTTTATTAAATCGTTGCTACAATAAAAGTTAATTGACCAGAGAGTTTGTATTCTCCAAATTGGGTGGGGACAGTGAAAATTGCTCTTTTAATATTGTCCATTTTCTTTTAGCTGTTCCTCCAATGAAATTGAGCTGTGTATCCTCATCTACTTCTATTCCCAGCTTTTTAAAGATGTCTTTATTACGGATGCGGTATACAGGTTCACTGTCGACAATTACGCCATCCATATCAAAAATAAAAGCTAATTGATTCATCTTTACCCCTTCTTTCGTTTAAAGATTGTCACGAAAAACTTTTACTTTGTCCATGAATTTTTTTACACGATCAACATCCACATGGTTTTCAAATTTGCCGTCGTATTTAAATGTTGTACCTACAACTGCCCCATCAGCAATAGATAACTGTTCTTTGAAATTAGTGAAATTAACTCCTGTATTAACAAGTAGAATTGTATTGGGAACAGCCTCCTTTACGCGCATTAATAACTGCACGTCCGTCTTGTCCCCTGCGGTTAATCCAGATACACATAGTGCATCTGGTCTATTATTAAATACCGTAGATGCAGCAATACTTTCAATTTCCCGCTCAGCCAAATACGCAGCAGATTCAGGAACAACATTATATAATAATTTAACGTTTTGTGCCCCAATTCGATGCTGATGTCTAATTGTTTCTCCAACGTTGGTATTCCAAGTACCAAAATCACTTGCATATACGCCTGTAAAAATTTCTCTAACAAATTTAGCCCCTGTAGCAGCCGCTAAATCCAAAGATTTCTTAGCATCCCACAATACATTTACCCCAAAGGGCACTTTAATTTCCGACATCAATTCACCTATAATTCGGGCCATCGCAGCTACAGTTTCCGTTTTAACATCCGTTAAATATGGCATGCTAAACTCATTTGAAAACATAATGGCATCCACTCCGCCTTCTTGAAGAGCATGCAAATCCTTTCTTGCCATTTCTACCACATAGTCCATGCCTTTTTCATTATTAAAATATGGATCTCCCGGCAACGGTAACAAGTGACACATAGCAATAATAGCTTTTTCCGTTCCGAGTATTTCTTTTAACCACGTCATATACATTGCCCCCTTATTCTACAAATACTATATTTCAAGTCAACTAGGAAACCTCCTTCCAAAATAATTAGAAGGAGGCAAATTTTAAATAAAAATATCAAATAATAAAACGCCTCCAAAAGCAATAAACGAGAGCAGTGTTTCTAGGACCGTCCAAGTTTTAAACGTCTCTTTTACTGTTAAACCAAGATATTCTTTTACTAGCCAAAAACCTGCATCATTTACATGAGAGAACATTAGTGATCCTGCTCCTGTCGCAATAACCAGCAGTTCCAGATTAACTCCAGACATATGCACAATGATTGGTGAAACAATGCCGGCGGCTGTTGTTAATGCAACGGTTGCTGATCCTGTAGCAATACGAATTAATCCTGCTACCATAAATGCTAAGACAATAGGAGAAAGCGATAATTGCTCAGACATTTGAGCAATTGATGTACCTACACCGCTATCAATTAAAATTTGTTTAAATCCCCCTCCAGCTCCAATAATTAAAATAATAGATCCGACCGGAAGTAAAGACTCTTCCACTAATTTTTTAATCACATTTTTCTTCATTCCCTGACGCATGCCTAAAAGATAAAATGCGGCAAAGCAAGAAATTAAAAGTGCGATGACAGGACTGCCGATAAACACAAAAAATTTAGTTAAAAAGCTAGAAAGCGGTATATACGGAGCCATAACAGATAACACCATTAATAACACAGGTAATAAGATAATGAAAAATGAAATACCTGTTTTAGGTAATTTTTTAGATGAAGTGCTGACACGAATTAATTCAGGTTCCCCTTCAGGAATCACACGTTTATGCACCCATTTTGCGAATACGGGACCTGCTACTATTGCTGCTGGAAGAGCAATAACCAATGAATAGAGCAAAACTCTTCCTAAGTCTGCATTATATATTCCAATGGCTGTCATCGCTCCCGGGTGGGGGGGAACAAGACCGTGTACAATCGATAGTCCTGCAATTACAGGTAGTGCAATTAATAGAATATTTTGTCTTGTTGTTTTATGAATAGAAATTACTAACGGCAGTAAAATAACAATTCCGACTTCAAAAAAAACCGGAATGCCTATTATAAAACCAGCAAAGAGCATCGCCCATGGCAACTTTTTGATTCCAAAAAACCTAATGAAAAACTCCGCGACCTGCATGCCAGCACCTGAGTCTGACATCATTTTTCCTAAAATCGTTCCAAGCGCCAAGATTCCAACAAGGTGACCTAAAACACTGCCCACTCCTGTTTCATAAGCTCCCACAATTTTGTCCATCGAAAGCCCTGACATAATAGCCAGAAATAAACTGGCAACGGTTAAGCTGATAAAAGCATGCCACTTCCACCAAGAGACTCCTAATACAACAATAACAATTGCTAGGCATGTCACAAGCAATAGATACATATCCATACTAAATTCCTCTTTTCCCCCATTTAGTAAACGCTCTCATTTTTCAGGCGAAAAGAATATGTATTCTTCTCGCACTTCTTAAATATCGTAATTCACAATGTATTGCTGCATCTCTGTATTATAATAGCCCTCACTGTATTCGATGATATTTCCTTCTTCATCATATGAATATCGTGATCTTTTTAATAGCGCTTCTCCGGCCTGCATATTTAGTCTTTCTCCTACATAAGAATCAGCTTTTGCAACAGCAAACTGATCTCGAAATTTCTCCAATGAAATATCCTGTTCTTCAATCAAATCGTATAACGATTGTGCATTTAAGTGTGTTAATTCTATCCCTTCCATGCGCTGCATGGTTAAATAATGCGTGTAATGAATATAAGGTTCATTATCTAAATAGTAAAGACGTTCTATTCGAATGCATTGCTCACCGAACAGCGTATATAAAGTTGTTTCTGGTGCATTTTCAATTGTCTCTGCCCCAAGCAGCCTTTTTTGAATGATATGCCCTTTTTCCACCAACACTTCGGTAAAGCGTTTTCCTTTTGACAGCCTTGAAATGGATGTATTTCGAATAACTTTTGTTCCTTTACCGCTTTTTGTTTCTAAATATCCATCTTTCACAAGTTCTTTGATAGCATTTCGAACCGTAATTTTACTTACTTGAAATTCCTCTTCCAGCTGCGGTTCAGAAGGAATATTTGTTTGAATGGGATACACGCCATGCAAAATTCGATCTTTTAAGATATTTTTTATTTGCAAATACAATGGTCCTTTTTTTCGAGATACGTTCACTATTACATCCTCTACCTTTCTACATCGCCTACTGATTCTGTCATCGCTTTTTGTATATCATACTGAGATGACATAGGAGTATCGCCTACGATTGTATGAGCAAGCACTCCCGCTGTTACAGCGAATGCAACAGTTTTTTCTGCTGAAAAGCTCTCCAACTCGCCATATAAAATGCCGCTTGTATAGGCATCTCCTGCGCCTATTCTATCATAGACAGAAAAAGTAATCGTATCAGAAAATGTAAATGTATGATTTTTATATATAAAACCGCATAAAGAGTGCTTATTGTCCTTATTAATAGATCGGTGCGTGCCGGCTACGACAGAAAGGCCGTATTTCTTTGCTACCTTTGGAATTAGTTTCATCAGCTGCTCTCTTCTGCTTGCTTCTTCTGTTTCCATCTTAAGAATGTGCATAGCATCTTGTTCATTCATCATTACGATATCTGCAAGGTACAGCATATCTTCATAATGAGGTTTTGCGTTTTCATATCCTCCATCTCCCCATAGAGACGGACGGTAGTTACAGTCAAATACGACCGTACCACCGCGTTCTTTTACCGCTTTGGCAAAGGATTTCATATGGGACCGGACGGAATCATTCATTGCCAGAGAGATTCCGCAAAAATGCACCACATCTACTTTCTCTGCAATATTCTCAAAATCATATATGCCTTCAGGAGCTCTGTTGAAGCTGCTTTCTAAACGGTTGGTATATGTAACCCGGCTAGACCGGGACCCAAATCCATTTTCTAAAAAATACATACCGACATGTTTTCCGCTGCGTTTAATAAATGACTGTGAAATACCTAACTTTTTAAGATAAGATAAAGCCGCATCTCCCACAGCATTATCCGGTAAAGCAGAAATCAAATATCCCGTATATCCGAAGTTAGCTAATCCCGCCGCTACATTTACCCCTGTACCAGAAAACGAATAGCTTAATGTATTAGCTTGAGAAAGTAATTCATATCCTGGTACTTGTAAACGCATCATTACCTCGCCAAATGCTGCAAAATTCTTAGCCATGCTGATCAACTAACTTTTTCATCTTTTCAAGTAACTCACGTACATCATCTACTTTTGTCTTTTCTGTTTTTTGGTCAATAATTGACGAGTAGACATGTGGAATAATCTTTGGGACGTCCGCTTCCAAAGCAATACGCAAAATTGTTTCAAAGTTTTCTTTATCAATTCCGCCAGTTGGCTCTAGAGCGAATCCTTCTTCGCCGCATGCTTGTGCCACAGCTCGGAATTCTTCTTCATGGCTTAACCCTTTCATAGGAAAATACTTGAGCGCGTTGCCTCCCATGTCACGGACTAGGGCAATAGCCGTTTTTACTGGTACAATAGCTTGTTCATTATGCGCTGCACTAACTGGACCAGTCGAAATATTTACGTAGCCGACTTTTCCAGTTGGGGACACTAAACTATTAATCCAGCTATCCTTTTCACCTAGATTAGCACGTGTTGCTCCAACAGCGGGAAATACTTGATTAATATGACTGCCAGCATAGTTCTTTGCAATTTCTGCTACTACAGCTGCCTGACGATTGTCTCCAGCCCCTAAACCGATTGATACTGCTTCTTCAATTTCTTTTCCGTATTCTTTCATTGCTTTTACTGCTTCTTCGACAGTAGAATAATCCTTGGATAACACGCCTACTAAGACATGCCCTTCTGCAGCCTCAAATACTTCTTTGGCATTTTCGATACTGTTTGCTAATACGTTTAACGCTGCGCGCTCTTTATAAAAACGTTTTGTAATGTTTGACATGTCACTTTCCTCCCACAATTTCGCGTATTCTAGACTCAATTACATGTATATCGTCGCCCTTTAAAGGTCTGGGATCGATGTCAAAATATCCTTGTCTTATCCCATAATCGCGTGTATAAATAGCAATTTCACCTTCACACAACTCTTTTACAACCTCTTTCGCAGTTGTATTAGCCCGTTCTGGACTGATTTGAATTCGTGCACGGAATATAGCTCGACCTGCTTCATCTTGTACAATTGTCACATTCACGCCTTCTATATCTTTTAATGACATCAATGCTTGTAAACTTTCTTTTTCTTGTTCACTTTTATCTTTTTTCTCGCGATACTCATCAAGAGCTTGAAGTAATCCAAACGTTGTTTCCTTACCAACTTTCATACTTCTTCCAATGCAATGTAATTGAACTTTCAACCATTCAATGTAGTTACGTTTACCACCAACAATTCCAGACGTTGGACCTTCAATTGCCTTTGAACCACTATAAATCGCAAGGTCTGAGTATTTTACATACTTTTGAAGGTCTTCTTCTGCCGCGGCATCCACAATCAATGGAATATTATTCTTCTGTGCAACTTCCCACGCTTCTTCCACAGAAATCATATTTTTTTGAACAGTGTGATGAGACTTCACATAAAGGATAGCAGCTGTATTTTCGGAAATCGCTTCTTCAATATGAGTTGCTCTACCCTCATTAGCATAGCCAACTTCAATAAGCTTTCCGCCACCTAAATAAACCATGGTTTCAACTGGGGCCCCGTACTGTACGTTATGACCTTTCAGCATAATAATTTCATTTTTTGAGATGACTTCTTGATGAAGGCGCTCGCTTTTACGGCGGTTTCCTTGTGTAACAAGAGCAGCAATAGAGAGAGCAATTCCACTTGAAGCTGAGTTAACAACCACAGCTGCTTCTGATCCTAGAATGTCAGCAATATGGTCACCTGCTTTATCAACTAAATCAGCAATCTCAACGTAATTTTGTCCTCCTTGCTTCATTGCATCCATTACTGTATCAGTTGGTGCTGATACTCCTAAGATGCTCATTCGGCCGCTCGCATTAATTACTCGTTTCAAGCCATATTTAGCATTCAATGAACGTTCCATTTACAACTACTCCTTTTGCTTTAATTATTTGCTTACCTTCTCTCTGCTCTCCTTCGGAATCAATAAACAGAACAGGCTCGTCTTCTATAGTAAAGAGAGTTAAATTGGCACGCTCTCCAACTTGTATCCTTCCTAACTCGGGTCTGTTAAGCCATTTTGCCGCATTAACAGTAACACCATTAACTACTTCTTCAAGGCTGTATCCTAAATAAAGAAATTTAGATAATACATGAGCTAAGCTATATACAGGCCCATTTAGTCGGTTCTTCCGATAAATATCTGTACTGATTGTATCGAATTTAACATTATGCTTTTTGGCAGCTTCTGCTACTTGAAACGAAAAGCTTGCATTTCCATGCCCTACATCCAAATGAACACCTCGTTGGATGGCCTCCATTAGGAGTGGAAGCGGCTTTCCTTCATTATCAAATAGATTATTAGCTTTTCCATTCAAATAGTGAGTAATAATGTCTCCTTTTTCTAGAATCGAAACAACTTCCTCAATAGCAGGAGGGCCAGATCCGATATGAACCATTAATGGAAGTGAAATTTCACTAGACATTTTTCGAGCAAAATATAAAGGCTCAATACCCCTTTTACCTACTACACTTTTACTTATACGGGCTTTTAAACCTACAATAATGCTTCTGTATGCTTTCATGGCTTCCAAAATTTTTTCCGCTTTTAGCCACTCCATATTTGAAAGCTCATCTGTGCGTTTTAGACCAATACGCGAAATATTTAAAAACGCTAACAAATTAGTTTTTGCTGCATATTGGCTTTGAACTAAATCTGCTATTTGATCAGCACCGCAGCTACCTGCATCTACAAGTGTTGTTACTCCTTGTTTCACTCCTATCTCGTCTATCTCATCTCCATACGGCTCGAAATCTGGAAATGCATGAACATGTAAATCAATCCATCCGCTTGATATGTAGGTTCCTGAGTAATCATAAACAAGCGGTGCTTTTCCTTCACCAGCTTTTGCTATCTCAGAGATTTTTCCATTTTCTATAACAATATCAAACTCTTTTTCAGTGACCGATTTGACATTCCGTAATAGAAACCGATTCTCCATTTCGTTCACTCCCCTTATGATGACGCTTACACTAATGTTAATTATTTTTCTGCTTTTACAAATGTAGAATAACATAAAGAATTAAATAAGTAAATATAACGTTATAATGTTTTTATTCAAAAAAAGATAAAAAACGGCCAATAGCCGCTGGTTTTTACCTTTTCTTGAATATATATGTCACTTTTGTTAACTCTTCCGATGCGCTCCATAGTTTTTCCGCTACGTCCGCTTTAAATAAAACATCTCCCATCATATCTTTTACAGGATATCCTTTTTTAGCAGCTTTTCCGTCTGGCCCAATATACGCACCTCCTTCTATTGATTCAGTGGCTGCATAAAGAGTAGGCAGCGCGCCCATTTCTGCAGATTGACTAAATAGCTTGACTAAAAATTTCAACAAAGCGTTTGGCTCTTTGCCTGAACCGCGTGATAATAGGTTAGTATTCGAAATGCCTGGATGCACAGCGGCACTAATTGTCGTTGATCCAGCTGCTTCTAAGCGGTTTTGCAATTCTTTTGCAAACAACAGGTTGGCGAGTTTACTTTGTCTATAGAACTTCATTGGACTGTAGCCTTTTTCCCCGTCTAGATTATCAAAATAGATTTCTCCAGAATTAGCAGCTATACTGCTTACCGTTACGACTCGTGAATGTGGAGTTTCCATTAGCAAAGGAAGAAGCAAACCCGTCAATGCAAAATGCCCTAAATGATTACAGCCAAACTGCAGTTCAAATCCATCTTTCGTTTTGCTGTGAGGCGGCACCATCACGCCTGCATTATTAATGAGAAGATTCAAAGACGAGTATTGTTGAAGAAATTGATTGGTGAAATGTCGAATAGAGCTCAAGTCACTGAGATCTAATGACATAATCGTCACTTTAGCATTCCCGTTAGCCGCTTTAATTCTCTTTTCAGCCTCTTTCCCTTTTGCTTCATTACGTACAGCAAGAATGATTTCTGCTCCGCGCGCAGCTAGAGCCTTTGCAGCTTCAAATCCAATACCGCTGTTTCCTCCCGTTATAAGGGCTGTTTTTCCCGTTACATCGGGCATTCGTTCAGCTGTCCATTTTGTTATCATATAAGTTCTCCCTTTCAGCTATAGCTGTTTTTCTAGAATTTACGCGTCTAAGTCACACTAAATTAACGTTTTTTTAAAATTAAGGTATGTATAAAGTATAATGTCTTCAAAACAAAAGGAACAAGCTTTTTCAAAGCTCGTCCCTTTTATATGTTTATGTGGTTCGGGGCGAATCGTAGCGTCCAAACCAGTCGTATCGGTTTGTGGAGACCCAATTGTATAGCGGACTGAACGCTTTCTTCATCAATGGTAAGTGCAGAAGTACGCCGATTGGAAATGTAAGAGGCAAAACAGTTAAAAGCCGTCTAACCGTCTCAAATCCTGCTAGCACTTCACCTTTTTTGGTTACCATATGAATTTGGTCATACAAATCCCTTCCTTCTTTTTTTAAATAACTATACTCTGTTCGTTCAATGTATTGAACTGGAATCCACTGGATTTGGTTCGTCCAGTCCAGCGCTTTAATTATTTTTTTTACGTTGTAACATAAAGGACATTCCGCATCAAAAAATACTTTGTGCTTCATTGTTTCCACCTTTCTTCCTTTGTTTCTTTTTCCTTAGTTTATAAATACCCTTTTCCCCTTTTTAATAACCACCATTAGGAGGCATTTCTTGTATAGCCAGGCTTTAAAGCGAACGTTTTTTGTGGGGTTTCTTTAGTGAAGCCGCGAAAGAAGACAGGGTTTTTTTTATAAAATATCACTTTTTTGGTTTAAAGCGCTAAAAACATGTTAGAATAGATTCCATATTGATTTAAAGCACTAGATGCACGCATTTAGTCACATACTAAAAAGAACTGAATGAATCCAATGATAAAAGGTAAAGGTAATGTCTTCATAAACTTATCATGGAAGTAGGTTTATAAATGACGGAGAAAAAAGGAGAAACAGGTGATTACTTTTATCCATTTCATATAAGCTTTATTTACGTAAGGATGTGTAAACGATGAAAAATAAGTACATGCTGTCAGCTTCAGGTATGTATATTAACTACTTTCTACTTGGCATGGTAAATATCATGCTTGCATCAAATATGTCATTTTTGACAAAACAATTAAATACCGACGGCGCCGGAATCAGCTATATTATTTCTGCTATCGGAATTGGAAAGCTGCTTTCATATTCTCTATCAGGCATCTTGTCTGATAAATTCGGACGAAAGCCTTTGATTCTTGTTTCGTCTCTGACGATGGCTATTTTCTTAATTGGCATTCCATTATCGCCAAATTATCCAACAGCCTTTATCTTTGCCATTATTGCGGGTATTGCAAATTCTGCTATGGACGCTGGAACGTACCCTGCTTTGATTGAAGTTTTTCCTAAATCTTCAGGTTCAGCCAGTGTTCTTGTAAAAGCATTTATTTCAGCTGGAGCGGCACTTCTTCCGTTTATGATTGCCTTTTTTGCGGATCGTGATTTGTTTTATGGGTATGCTTTTTTCCTTCCGGCTCTTATTTATTTACTAAATATGATCTTTATGTTCAAACTGCCTTTTCCCAATCATAAACGCGAACAGAGTACAGTTCAACAACAAAATACAGCGGAGAATAAATTTATCTCTCCTCCTAAAATGAAACAAGAAGGAATTGCTCTTATTGTGATTGGATTTACTTCTACAGCGCTGTTTACAGTGGCTCAAATTTGGCTTCCTACTTATGGTCAACAAGTATTAGGTATGGCTGAAAGCAGCTCGGTTCGCCTTTTAAGCTACTACAGCATCGGAGCTTTAATCTCTGTTTTAGTATTAGCTGTATTATTAAGCAAAGTGCTTCGTCCTGTAACGGTTATTCTCGTTTACCCGATGATTACTCTTATAGCCGTACTTACGCTTCTGTTTGTTAAAGTACCTACTATTGCAATTGTAGCTGCTTTTTTCATGGGGTTTTCTACGGCTGGGGTCTTTCAATTAGCGATTACTGTTATGACCGAGCTTTTCTGGAACAAAAAAGGAACGGTTACTGGAATTGTAGCCACGGCTGCTGGATTAGCTGCTATTTTATTGCCTTTAGCAACAGGGCTCATGTCTAAAACTGGGCATATTTCAATTATCTTTATCTTTGATGCGATGCTTTCAGTAGTAGGTATGGCAGCGGCAGCTTTTGTTAATTACCGCTACCGCAAAATTTTAAATAAAAATCGCAGAGAACAAATTCAAGAAACAGCCTCATAAAAAAAAGAGGCTGGACATACCAAAATGAATCCAACCCAAAGACGAACAATCTGAATACATGATCTGGACTGCTTGCTCGAACGCTGTTGCTTTCCGTGCAAGGCTTCGCTTTCCGCGGGCGGCCGATGAGCCTCCTCGTCGCTTGCGCTCCTGCGGGGTCTCATCTGTTCCGCTGTTTCCGCAGGAGTCTTCGCCTTGCCCTTCAACCAACAGCTAAAAGCACCTGCGTTCATCATGATTATAAAAAAACAAGAACATCACACCTGAAATAACCGCGAAAACAGCTAAAATGTAAAAAGTAGAAGGCAGCGGAATCACGCTGACTAGCGCCCCCATAGCTAAGCTGCTGACAACTGCTGAAGTTTGTATAGCCGTCATATATGCCGTTGTGGCTAGTCCAATTTGACGCGGAGCCAGTGACTGAGCATACACCATTCCCACTCCCATTGTAGCGGACAGAATAAAAGCATAAAATACTTGAAGCACAATTAACCCACTCAGCGGTAAATGAAGACTCGTTAAAATAAAATAAAGCACTTGGCAAGCAATTCCAATGATAAAGAATCGTTTAACTCCGATCTTATCAGAAAAATAGCCCCCTAACGGCATAAATACTAGCTCAAAAACAGATGTAACGGTAAAGAGAACCCCTACAATCGAAACGGATTGTTTTAACGTATCCGTTATGTAGAGCGGCAAATACATAGAACGCCCGGAATCACCCGCAAAAATAAAAAGAGCTGCTACGAATACAGCTATTAATACAGAAGGTATACCTGCTGGCGCTTTTGAAGATGCATGAGCTGAAGTTTGAGGCATACTGTCTTCTTTAAGCGCAAAAAGAACCCACCCTAAAGTTGCTAGCGATAACAACCCTGATAATAAAAATAAAAGAGTATACCCTCCGTGGTCAATAATTAAAGCGCCAAGCATAGGTCCAAAAATATAGCCTTGTGAAAAAGCCATTCGCACGGTACCAGTGATCGTACCTGCCTGCGATTTGCTTTCTTGCTTTTTAACAATAAAATCATTCAGCAGGGCAAAGAAAAAAGAAAACGCATTAAACCCTCCTATAGCAAGTAAAATGAGTGCTATTGTATAAGAATGCGTAAACGCTAACGGCACTCTTGAAATGGTTCCAATCAGTAACGCCCAAATAATAAATGGCTTTCGTTTCCCCCATTTGTCTGATAACGAAGCTAAATAAAACGATACGATTAAACCAATAATGCTCATTGGCACAAATAAAAATCCTGCTTGAAAAGAAGTGGCATGCAATGTATTAGTTGCCCAAACCGTTAAATAAGGCATAAAGCCGCCAACAGATAATCCAATAATAAATAATGAAATAAAAATCGTTAGAAAATCCCGGTCTGTAAATACAATCTTTATGCCTGATACAAACGAATTTTCTGTTTTCGACATAAACTCATTTCAACCCTTTCTATCCAGCTGTCAAACGTTCAATTTCCGCAAAAAAATGCACCTTTCTTCCAGAAACAGTAGAAGAAAGGTGTGTAAATGAAGGTTATTTTCCAATTGGTACAGCAATTTTTTCTTTTTGTTCTTCCTTGTTGATCAGCTCTTTGAATTTAGTTAAAAGAGGTGCTTTTAATTCTTCATCCTTTAATGCAAAAGCAAGGGTCGTAAAAATAAAATCTAATTTTTCTCCTGCATCATAACGTTCGCCCTCGAATTCGTAAGCATAAATAGAACGGTCTATATTCATACGCTGAATAGCATCCGTTAGCTGAATTTCCCCGCCTTTTCCAGCTTCCTGCGTTTCAAGATAATCAAAAATGTCAGGTGTAAATACATAGCGTCCAATAATTCCTAAATTAGACGGAGCTTCTTCGACTGATGGTTTTTCTACAAAACCATTCACTTCGTATAACCGGTTTTTATTTGCTTTTGGATCTATAATCCCGTAACGGTGAACGGATTCTTCCTCTACGCGCTGTACGCCGATAACCGACGATCCCGTTTGGTTATACTGGTCAATCAGCTGTTTTAAACAAGGCTGGTCTGGGTCTGTTAAGTCATCTCCAAGTAAAACTGCAAACGGTTCGTTTCCAATAAACTGTCGAGCACAGCCAATTGCATGGCCAAGGCCCTTCATTTCTTTTTGACGAACGTAATGAATATTCGCTAGTTCAGAGATATGCTCCATTTCTTCTAATAGTTCAGTTTTTCCCTTTTGATGAAGCAAGTGCTCCAGTTGAATATTGTGATCAAAATGATTTTCAATTGCTTGTTTCCCGTTTCCTGTAACAATTAAAATATCTTCGATTCCTGATTTTAAGGCTTCTTCTACAATAAATTGAATTACGGGCTTATTTACAATTGGAAGCATTTCTTTTGGGATAGATTTTGTAACGGGTAAAAAACGAGTACCTAACCCTGCTGCTGGTATAACTGCTTTTTTTATAGTCTGCATATTATATTTACTCCTCTCTGTTAGTTATCTAGCTGCCTTACATCTATTACGCTTTGACAGGCGCCACATTGAAAATTTCTTTCACTCCTTGCTTGTATCCTCCCGCTGAGCGAAGTGATTCTCCAATTTGTTGTGCATGCTGTTTATATGTGTGAGTAGTTAAAACGTCGTTAACTGTATTTTTGATTAGCTCAGCAGATACATTATTTTTATCTAATTTTACACCTGCTCCTAACTCCTGCACGCGATCGCCAACCATAAATTGATCCACTGCCATTGGAATAACGACAAGGGGCGTATCGTAGTATAAACCTTCACTGCTGCTGTTCATCCCGCCGTGAGTAATGAATAAATCCGCACGTTTTAAAATTTCTAGCTGCGGTACGTATTGTTTCACAACGAAGTTTTCTGGAATGTGTGCTAATTCTTCAGGTTTTGTATTTTTACCAATAGATAAAATAACTTTGCCCTCAAAATCTTTTAATGCTTCTACACATAAGTTATAGATTTCTAGCTGCTGATTGAAAATAGTTCCCATGGAAACAAAAATAATTTTTTCATTTTCATTTTGTAAGTAAGAAGGATCTTCAATGTCTAATCGTTTAACAATTGAAGGACCAATAAACTTGTACTCACTCGTAAATTCAGATACGTTTGGCTGAAAGAATTCTGACGTAAATACTAGCGTAATATCCCCTGGATTCGACATAATGTCAATGGAATCTTTTAACTGAGTATTATATTGGTTGTTGAACTTATTTAATGATTTTTCGAATTGAGGATAAAAGGAAGATTGGTCAGGTTCTGTTTGACCACTTGGCATCATACAAGTTGCTAACTCTTTATTTAACGCAAATGTTGTACAAAGAGAAACCTTCGGAAGCTGAAGAAGGTCGGCCACAGCGGAACCTGCTAAAAGGTGATAATCATAAAGTACATAATCATATGTTTCATGTTTCGTTTCACTCATAATTTTAGTAATAATATTTTCAGATTCATTTAAAAACAAATTCATTATTTCATAGCGGTCATAAGACTCTTCGTTTGTCATCCGGTTGCTCATATCAAGACTTGGACGAAAATCTTCGTATTCACGAAATTCCGCGCCTGATTTCCGAATTTTTTCAGCATAGTCTTCAATGCCGTAATAGACGACCTTTTCCCCTTGAGCCATCAACTCTTTTACAATTCCTAAAGAAGGATTCACATGCCCTTCACCTGGAAAGCCTATTACTAATACTTTTCCCATAACATCCATTCCTTTCACTTAGTTAATAATTAAATCGCTTAATTGTTCATTTAGTAAATTTATTGTATAGAAACTGAATTTACTATAAATTATCTTTATCGTAAAGTCATTAAGCGTTTTCAACTAAAAAAAGGTTAAATAGGCTCATTTTGGAATATAGTTATAAACTAACTCAAGAAAAACATATATTGTAAAATTTATCTTGTTTGTAAATAGATGTATGCGCTTCATTATGATGCAAATAAAAAACACACCTCACTAAATCAAGCAAGAGGTGTGTTTTTTATTTAAAAGGTGTATAACTCCCATATATCTGAGGTTTCTGAACCAATATACCAAGCTGCCGCCCCACCTAAATGATAGTCATTAATTAATTTAACCCGACGCTGCATAGATGCTTTGTCTTCGAGCCATATTTGATGCTTCGTACCATTTTCCGTGTATTCTACATAGTACTGTGAGGCTTGGCTATCCCATTTTTTAGTTAACTTTTTAGAAGAGATAACAGCTTCGGCTTCTTTCATCGTTAAGTCTTTTGTGACAACTTTTTTGGTCGATAGGTCCGTTTTCCATTCTCGCGTATAAAAAGGAACTCCCAGAAGGATTTTGTGTGCAGGTACATCTTTCATAAGAAGTTGTGTGCCTTCTTTCACCCAAGGCAGTGAAGCAACAGATCCTGGAACCTGACTTCCTCCCCAGTGTTCTTCATATCCCATCATAATGACATAGTCTGCCACTTGACCAATCTGTTTTCTATCAAAGCTTCCCGACCAAAAAGGATCATTATTTTCTCTTGTTACGTCTACTGAAATAGTCATACCATGAGGTTTTAACGCTGCTTTTAATTCCTTAATAAATAAAACAAAATCTTGTTTGTTTTTGATATTAATGTTTTCAAAGTCAACATTGATCCCATCGCTGTTTGTTTTTACTAGCGAACTTTCTACTGATGATACAAGCTTTTTCCGCTTTGCTTTGTTGCTTAGCACATCACGTGTAAGTACATCATCAAAATTGTTACCAATAAGCGGCCAGACTTTTTTGCCGTTTTTATGAGCCGTTTGAACATATGATTCATTTATAGAAGATGAAACAACTTTGTCATTCGACGTTAGCGTAAACCAACGAGGTGAAACAACGTCTAAATTCTTTTGCTTCATCGATTCTGTATAGCCTGCTGTTTTTTCATTAAAGCTCCAACCCATAACTACAGTCTGATGCTTCTTTTGCGCTAAATCAGATTTTTTGATCCAGCCCTTTTTCCCTTCCAAAAGCTGTACTTGTACATAGTAATCAGGAATAATAAGCATTTGTCCGGGCTTAATATTTGTTGAGGATAGCTGATTTAACTTTGTTAATTCATTCGCTTTTACACCGTACTTTACGGAGACTTTCCAAAGCGTATCTCCTGATACTACTTTATGTAACAAGCCTTTTGGTGGTATTTTCAGCGTTTGTCCTGGAATCAGCTCCGTCTTTTTTAGCTGATTTTGTTTTATTAGATCACTGACTGTTACACCGTATTGCTTAGCTAGTAGCCATAGTGTATCTCCCGGCACTACCGTATGAGTAGTAACCTGAGCTGCATCTCCAGCTTCAGATGAAATGACAGGAAATTCTTCTCCTTTTTTCACTGTCTGCATAACAGAAGAATGTAAGGAAGGAGAACGATATACGTTTACGTTGTCACCTTTGACAGTGCCCACTGAAGAAGCAGCGGCTCCTTTACTCATCGGGGCCAATCCTCCACTTAAAAGACAGAGAACGATCAGGCTCATACATATTTTCTTCATTTTATAATTTCGCCTCCCCACTTTTTGACATCACCTGTCTAGTTTACTACTCCTATAAGATAGAATCCTAGAGGTACATTGTGGTAAAGCAACGTCTGGGTATACGTAAAATTCAAATAAAAAAGCTTACCGTCCGATGACGATAAGCTTTCGTTTCTTATGCATTTCCCACTACATTTTGATCCTTAATATCCATATCAATTGTATTAGCGGTACTGGAACTGCTTGTAATATTCATAAAATTCCCTGTGTTCCCGCTGCCAGAACCGACTGTTGTAAAAGCTGTACTTTTTGGCTTAATAGCCAGACAATCACCAAACTCCACTGAAGATGAAACCAATACATTCGAAATATTTACGGCTCCTACTACCGATGGCATCTGCCTCTCCTCCTGTTCATTATCTATCTGCTATATGATATGAGCAGAAGGCCAAAAAGTAGCTTTTTCATCTTTTTAATTTTATTAAGGATCAATTCGTTTATACCTTGATTCTGCAAACATATATACTCCGTATGCCATAAGCCCGATTGATACGATAGCCAGCAGTACAGACCCAAAAGGACGCTGTGCTACTTCAGCAAGGGCTCCATCTAACCCTTTCGTTTCGTCTGGATCCGCTTGAAGAGCCGTGCGAATAAGAAAGAAACCAATAATGCCAAAGACGATACTTCGAGCAATAATACCTACTTTTCCAATATGCCCGCTCCATCGCCACTCTTCTTTTGACATTTCGTTTTTCTTTAGTTTTTTTAGGAAGCGTCCTGAAAGAGCCCAATATACTTGTCCAATCCCAAAGATAATAACGCCGATACCTGTAAGCGCAATGATGGTTTGCCCAAAGGGATAAGATAACAACTTGGCTGATACCGTTTGATAATGCTTACCTGACGTATGAACGTGAGCATGAAGCAAAATTTTTACCGAACTCACACAAAGACTAATATAAAACGTGGCTACAACTAAATAGCCTAAACGAGTAAAAACGCCTTTTACCCCATGCCCAACGTGGTGAGGATCAAAAATAGCAGAAATGATTTGCCAAAACGCATATCCACTTAAACCTACTGCCAAAACAATTAAAATTAAAAATCCAAACGGCTGCTTTGCAATTGTGTGTAGGGCTCCTTGAGAAGTAACTAAATCGCCTTTTAATCCGAAAGCTGTCTGAATCGCTAATATACCGATGATAAAATAGACCACACCTTGAGCCACATGACCAAACCGTGAAAAACGCCCGACAAATGGCTTAGTACGTTCTTTTAAGCGATGTAACTTTCGACCAAACGTATCTTTTTTAACAAATGGAGATTCACCCATACGTTTCCTCCTGCTTTTTGAAAACAAACTTTATTTTATAAAACACCTGAAAATAAGCGCGCAAATGACTCTTTCGAACGTTCTACTAAGCTTCGCTTGTAAAATGCTACTGGTTTGATCAAATGACTGTCTTCAATATCTTCTTCGTAATTTTTGATGAGCGTTTGAATCGTCTCTCCCTCAATTAAAAATGCATTAACTTCAAAGTTCAGATGAAAACTTCTCATATCCATATTTGCAGTACCGACCGAAGCCATATCTCCATCTATAATCACAATTTTTTGATGCAAAAAACCTTTTCTATACGAATATACTTCAATTCCACATCGAAGAAGTTCAGCAAAATATGACCTCGTTCCATATTGAGTCAGAAAGCCATCATTAATTTCTGGTACCATAATTCGTACCTCTACACCTTTTCTAGCCGCAATACGAAGGGCGGTTCTTATGGCTTCATTTGGAACAAAATAAGGGGTTGAAATCCAGATTGATTTCGTCGCGCTTGTAATCATAGTATAGTAATAATCACTCATATTTTCCTGCGTATCCGGCCCCGTCGCCACCACTTGCACAAAGCCTTCGCCTTCGACAGGATGAGGCTTTGTATATGCTTCATTGTTAATTAAGCATTCTCCAGAAACGTATTCCCAATCGAACATAAAGATTGAATGCAAGGTTTGAACAGATTCTCCTTTTAGCATCAGATGAGTATCTCTCCAAAAACCAATTTTTTTGTTTTTTCCTAGATACTCATCCCCAACATTCAATCCCCCTACAAAACCTACTTCCCCGTCAATTACGACTATTTTACGGTGGTTTCGAAAGTTAAATTTTTGATTAAAAAACCCATACTTAATAGGTAAGAAAGGATGCACTTTAATATTCGCTTTTTTCATTCGTTTAATATCTGAACCCGATAGTGTAAAGCTTCCCATTGTATCGAATGTAAAGCGCACTTCTATACCTTCGCTTGCTTTTTTTATTAAAATATCAATGATTTCTTTTCCTAGAGAATCTGAGTGAAACATATAGTATTCCATATGAATAAACTGTTTTGCTGATTGCAAATGCTTTTTGATTTCATTAAACGTTTCTTGCCCGTTCTTAAGGACGTAGGTTTTTGTATGAACATTCATCTTGGTCAAAGATACACATTGAAGATACTGAGCAAAGTAACGCTGATGAGATTGAAGCGGCGATAGATCAGGCGTCGTTTCTTTATCTGCCATCTTTCTAAGCATCTCTCGGTTATGCATACGCTTTTTTTTGAACATATGCCCCTTTAAATAGAGCTGTCCTGAATACAAATAAAAGAAAAAGCCTGCAACAGGGAAGAAAAAGAGGACATACATCCAAACCAACGTACTTTCAGGCGTTCGATTTTCAAGCATAAGTGAATACATACAAATGAAAATAATGACACCATATAATCCAACTAAGGCATACTTCCAATGAACATCAATAGAGGTAAAAAAGAAAGCATAAATGGAAAGTAAAATAATAAATAAAAAAATAAAGTCCAACCGGCGTTTTTTCATAAAAGCTCTCCTAAAAACAAACTGTATTGTATCACTTGTCTATCTTTCATATGAGGTAGTATATGGAATACACAGAATTCTTATCATGCATGCTACATAAAATGTACATATATTTGCACAAAAAGCAGTTTAGCCGCTTAAGCAACTAAACTGAACTACCTCAGACAAGCATCATTCATATACCTATACCCTGGATGGTAAAACAAAAAACCTCCCTACGGGGAGGTTTTTTGTTTTACACGCATGACGATGTCTTTTTATGAGTTGGTATAACCGGACTCTTTTTCTTTTTTAGGCCAAACGAAATTAGAAAGAGATAATAAAAAATCAATTCCTACAATAACTGTCCAAAATTCCACTACATTTTGCAGCACGTTGGTTTTTCCATTTGGTACTATATGCATCATCGCCGCTAAAAGAGCTGCTCCAATAGCGTAAGCAACAAGATGCTGTATCCATGACTTAAAATAATGCTTTGCATATTCTTTTCCATAGCGCCTACGAGGTTTCTCCCCGCTTTTTATCACATAATATTGAAAGCGTTCGTCTGCCCATTGAATCATACTTTTTCCAAAAGCGATCGAAATTCCAATATACACGGCTGCAATAGCGTGAGCATAGGTCGCTGTAGCACCTCGGTAAAGGTCTACACTCGTCACAATCAGAAGAAAAAAATCAACAACAGGTGTTAGAGCTAAAATAAAAAAACTGAGCTTTTGTTTTTTAAACATATACCTTGTTGCTAATCCTAAAATGATGACTATCCAAAAAGCGATTTCACATGCAATAATCATCCAGGCTATTAAATTCAAATAATCCCCTCTCTTCCTCTCGTTCAACGAATAGATAATTGGTTTTAAATAAAAAATTTTTATGCATAAGTTTATTTTTATGTATATACATCCTGCTTCATAACCTTACGGCTTATTCCATCCTCAGCTGAGTTCTAAGATTCGTTAAACCGTATTTGCTAGGCGGATCTTTTAAATTGATAGCTATAATACTCCCAGCTCATTCCTGCTGCGACTCCAATCGAATAGGCTAGTATATCTCTCCATAAGAAGCCATACCCCAGAATGAGCCCTCCTAGCGCATTTTTTCTTATGTCATCAATCCACGGAGCGTGATACAGCTGTGTAAATTCAATGAAGTAACAAAACACTATAGCAAACATACCAATCGTTTTTGTCTTCCATGCAGGAAACAAAAAACCCGCACTGACAAAAATCATTAAGGCCCATAACGAATCTCCCGCATATATATTTACGATGTGAGGAAGATACGCGGTAAGTTTTCTTGATAAAAGGCCTACTCCCATGATAACAATAGCTAGAAGCAGATATACCCATCTATTTCTTTTACTCATTTCAAACTCCTTTTTTCTTCTTAAATGCTCCGTAACAATAAGCCTTCACTGTATAATTTTATCAGAACCGAAGACTGTTAAATACCGCTTTTTTTCATTTTTTACAGCTTCCCCCTACGTATATATGACAAGTGTCATAGTTTCTATATGACACGTATGTCTTAAATAGTCAGAAAAATCCCTTTATACTGAGGGTAATATACGGTGATGAAAGGAATTTCATATGACTATACAAAAACAAAAAAATTTACGAAAACAAGTTGCACCTTTTGAAAAAGCAGTAATGAAAGACAGCATAAGACAATTGATCAATACTTTTTTACCTTTTTTCACACTGTGGTTTCTCGCTTATGAGAGCCTTTCAATTTCTTATTTTTTAGCATTTCCGCTAACTGTTATCGCAGCAGGGTTTTTAGTAAGAATATTCATTATTTTTCATGACTGTTGTCACTACTCTTTCTTTAAGAGTAGACAACACAATAAAATTCTCGGAACAATTACCGGTGTCTTAACGATGTTCCCTTACAGTCAATGGGGACATAGCCATGCAATTCACCATGCAACAAGCAGCAACTTAGATAAAAGAGGTACGGGTGACATTTGGGTGTTAACCGTAACAGAATATAAAGAAGCTTCTATTTGGAAAAAAATCGCTTACCGTATCTATCGCAACCCGTTCATTATGTTCGGCGTGGGACCTATATATGTATTTTTGATTACAAACCGATTCAATCAAAAAAATGCGAAGAAAAATGAAAGAATGAATACGTACCTTACAAATGTATTGATCGTTGCATTAGCGGCAGCAACCTGCTGGTTGGTAGGTTGGCAGGCGTTCCTATTAATTCAAGGACCGATTTTCTTCATTTCAGGTTCAATTGGAATTTGGCTGTTTTATGTACAGCACCAGTTTGAAGACTCTTATTTTGAAGAAGATGAGCACTGGGATTATGTAAAAGCAGCCGTTGAAGGAAGTTCATTTTACAAGCTTCCAAAACTATTGCAATGGCTAACAGGCAATATTGGGTTTCACCATGTACATCATTTAAGCCCAAGAGTGCCCAACTATAAGCTTGAAGCTGTTCATCAACACACACAGCCTCTTCAAAATGTACCAACCATTACACTCGCAACAAGTCTTCGCTCTCTTCGATTCCGTCTATGGGATGAAGAAAACAAAATGTTTGTGAGCTTTAAAGAAATAAAAACACGCTCAGCTGTACCAAAAGCAAGCAGAATGTCATCTCAAACAAAAGCAGAACTTTAATAAAACAAAACAGTCAAGCTTTCAAAAGCTTGACTGTTTTATCTATCCGTCTAAACTTATTTCATTCTACTTTGTGGTAAACTAATAGTGTATTTTAACAAGTAAACGAGGTTCTTTATGAAAAAATATACGTTTTTCCAAAAAATCACTGGGCTATCTCCTTACATATGGACGGTATTTGCCATTTTACCATTTTATTTTATCTTACAGTCTTCATCCATGAATCACATTATTGTTGGTTCGTTACTCACCATCTTATTTTTTATTTTCTATCGTTTTGCATTTGTTTCAACGGACAAGTCCGTTTACGTATGGACGGCTTTGTTAATCGTTATTTCCTTAGCCCTGACAACTATTTTCAATTATATTTACTTTGCCTTTTACTTTGCTTTTTTTATCGCTTATTTTATTGGAAATATCCAAAAACGGCTCGCTTTCTTTACTTTGTATGCTGTTCATTTAATTAGCACCGTTATTTCGGTAAACTTTAACGTTGTTATGCAAGAAGAGATCTTTTTAAAACAGCTGCCTTTCATTTTTGTAATTTCCATCAGTGTGATTGTACTGCCATTTAGCATTTATAATCGGAAGAAGCGAGACCGGCTGGAAGAACAGCTTGAAGATGCAAATAAACGTATTTCTGAGCTTGTAAAACAGGAAGAACGCCAGCGGATAGCTCGCGATCTGCACGATACGTTAGGACAAAAGCTGTCTCTTATCGGTCTAAAAAGTGATTTAGCAAGAAAACTTATTACAAAAGATCCTGAAAAAGCAAAATCAGAATTAAAAGATGTCCAGCAAACAGCGCGCACGGCTCTTAATGAAGTGAGAAACATGGTTTCTCAAATGCGTGGAATCCGCCTTAGTGAAGAACTAAAACGCGTTCAGGAGCTTTTAGAAGCTGCCGAAATTAAGTTTGTAGGAGAAGAGGCCATTTCATTAGAGAATGTGTCGTTGCTAATTGAAAATATTCTTAGCATGTGCTTAAAAGAAGCAGTAACCAATGTGGTCAAACATAGTCAAGCCACAGTTTGCACGATTACTTTACATCAGTCTGCAAAAGAAGTAGGCATAACGGTAGAAGACAATGGAGTTGGTATTAATACGAAGAAAACCTGCTGGAAAGGAAACGGTCTTTTAGGAATGAAAGAACGGCTGGAGTTTGTAAACGGCCATCTTGATATCTCCAGTCAAGGAGGGACGATTATTCATATTACAGTTCCAAACATCGTTAAACATATTAAGGAGGAACAATTATGATTCGAATTGTCATTGCCGAAGATCAGCAAATGATGTTAGGGGCTTTAGGCTCTTTGTTAAATTTAGAAGATGACATGGAAGTTGTCGGAAAAGCTTCAAATGGGGAACAAGCGGTATCACTTGCTAAGCAGCACCAGCCAGATATATGCGTAATGGATATCGAGATGCCTCTTAAAACTGGACTTGAAGCTGCAGAGGAACTGAAAGATTTAAACTGCAAAGTCATCATTTTGACAACGTTCGCTCGCTCCGGCTATTTTCAAAGAGCTTTGAAAGCAGGCGTAAGCGGATACTTACTAAAAGATAGTCCAAGTGAAGAACTCGCAAATTCCATTCGAAGCGTGATGGCAGGCAGGCGCCTCTATGCTCCAGAATTAGTGGATGACTTATATAGTGAATCTACCAGTCCTCTTACAGCTAGAGAGAAAGAAGTATTAGCTCTAGTAGCTGATGGAAAAAACACAAAAGAAATTGCTGACGAACTATCTATTAAGACTGGAACGGTGCGCAATTATATTTCTACCATTCTGGACAAACTCGAAGTAAAGAACCGCATTGAAGCCATTACTCGCTTTAAGGAAAAAGGCTGGTTCAAATGAAAAAAGCATGCATCAAACTGAGATGCATGCTTTTTAATCATTTGGCAATTTATCGTACCCTAATTTGTCGATGATCACAACATGCTCGGGGAATTCATCAAGCAGCTGCTGTTTTGTGAATAATTCAAAGTCACGGAAATCAAAACCTGGTGCGACCATACATCCAACGAGAGAAAACGTATTCTCATTTGCCACAGAGGAACCAAAAATCGTATCTCTTGGAACTAAAAATTGAGGAACTTCTCCATTTTCTAAGTTTGTACCTAGTTTTACTTCTTGATAGGTTCCGTCGCGGTAAATAATATGAATGGTTAAAGGGCTTCCGCCATGATAGTACCATAGTTCATCTGATTGCAGCCGGTGGAAATGCGATACATCTTGAGACCTTAATAAAAAGTAAATACTCGTGTATAGAAATCGTTTATCATCAAACTGCGATGACACTTCTTTATCAGAAATTTCATCATTGGAGCGATAGGTTTGTTTATAAAACCCTCCTTCTGGATGAGGCTGAAGCTCGAGCTTTGAAATCCAATATTCCCACTTATGTAAATCCATTACGTTCCTTCCCTTCCTTTTTCTTTTATCATTAACTACATCATAGTAAATCATTCTTTCTAACACAACAAACGGCCTCATTATTCCATCAGGAAAAATGAAGCCGCTTACCACTGGTATCTTATCATTACATCCTACCCTTTCTGTTAGCACGGTTATATCTATACCTGCTAGAATGGCAGCGATGAAATAAATATGTCATATACAAATCTAACTGAAATCGATCTCCCTCAATGAAACATTGAAACGGCTGTTCTCTGCCTTGATCATTTTTTGCAGATGAACGCTGCTTAAACGGGACAATATTCATCTCTTTTCCCCCTCAGACAGATGTACTTTTTAGTGTAAATGCTGATGACAAACGTAATATTTTTTGATAAAAGTGAGGGCTGCCTGTGCATCTTGAATGCCAAGCTTTTTACAAACGCCAGCTAACATGAGCAGTTTGTACATAACCAGCTTTTGATTATTTGTTGCCAGCACGTAATAAACAATCGTATTAGCAACTGCCCGCGGTAATCTTATTTTTTTCAGCTCATATAGCGCAGCAGACGAAGACATGCCTGCTTCAGTTAAAATCTGCTCAGTTGTGTACGTCTCCAAATAGCGAGCAAGCTTTCTTTCTTTATCGTTAAATATACCTTTAGAATCGTTCATTTTCTCTCCCTCTGTTATTTTAATAATCCATTAAATGCTGCATTAATTAGCCATAATGCAATAGCTCCCCCTGATAAATAAGTGCTGAGATAGAATAATAATTCCATATACCTCCCTCCCATTTCTATCTTACCCCTTCATTTCTCTAGCTGCAGTGATATTCATCACAGGTAAAAAGTGTATTGTTGAGCTACTGAATAGCTCCGCAAAAGAGCTCGTGAGAAAGATCTCACGAGCTGCTTAGTTAGCATTTTTATTTTCGGATAAAGCGTTTAAAAATCATAATAATTAATAATACAACTACAATAACAAGCAAAAATTTCAACATGAGTTGTCCATCCCTTCAAATCAGTAAATCATCTTTCATTAGTAAGTAGTTACCCTGTTTTGTTTTTTATAAACTGCTTACCTACTTATTTCATGCCAAAAATTATATAATAGTAGAAAATCATCTAAAATAGCCCTACAAGTAAAACATAAATGGGAGTATAACCATGACTGACTATCTTCAAACATTTCTGCTTGAACATTTAGAAGCAGCTGGGTTTATCAGCATTCTCTTGAACATTCTTATTAGCATTACGGGCGTATTTCCAAGCGCACCCCTTACGTTCGTAAACGTAAAATTATTTGGTTTTTGGAACGGATTTTTACTTTCTTTTATTGGAGAAGTTTTAGGTGCAGCCCTCTCTTTTTGGCTGTATCGAAAAGGTTTCCGTACACTTGTTCATACAAAAACACCTTCTCACTCCAAGTCGCTAAAGCTGCTGCGCGTACAAGGGAAAGAGAGTTTTATATTGATTCTTTCTTTGCGTTTACTTCCCTTTGTTCCATCAGGCCTCATTACATTCTTCAGCGCTGTAGGAAAAGGCTCCTTTGCTGTATTCATTTCTGCTAGCGCACTTGGAAAAATTCCAGCGCTTTTTATTGAAGTTTATTCGGTTTATCATATTTCACAAGGATCTATGCAAGGCAAAATCATTTTAATGGTTTTATCCATCATTTTACTTTTTTATATAAGAAAAAAATGGAAGAAAAAAGCTTAACAGACTATAAAAAGGGAAGACTATCTAAAAATAAGCAAAAACATTATCGTATGTAACTGTAATAAGATAACGTATTGGAGATGGTCCATTGATTTTTCTGTTAGTTTCTGGAAGTATTATTATTCCTATTATCATGCTCTTTTTCTCACTCAAATGGAAAGGAGCAGAGCCAGTTTTTAATACGCTAGCCCTTCTTTCAGCGCTAGTATTTGGAAATATAGCTGCTGCTTCTATCTATCGTATCTTAAAAAACCATACTGTTTTTATGACGAGCATTCATGCAATCTTTTTAAATTCAGCTTTTTTATTAACCGGTGCATACCTTGGAATCTATGTATTGTATAAACTGTTAGCTCTGACCTTAAATGTAAAAAGCCGTTCTTTTAAATAAGAACGGCTTTTTACATTAATGAACAAATTCCATTTTCTCTTCGATTTTATGAAATTTCTCATAAAATTCCTCCGCTGAAATCGGTTTGGAGAAATAGTATCCCTGCACCTCATCACATTTTTCTTTATGAAGAAGTTCTACTTGTTCAACTTCTTCTACACCTTCTGCTACGACGGATAGCTGCAAACTTTTGGCTAGTGTAATGATGGCTCTGACAATCGATACTTCCGTTGTATTAGGATCTAAATCTTTAATAAAAGACCGGTCAATTTTCAGCGTATGAATAGGTAGCTTCTGAATATAGCTGAACGAGGAGTATCCTGAGCCAAAATCATCAATCGAAATAAATACTCCTGCATCTTTTAAGATTTGTAGCTTTTCGATTGTTTGCTCAACATGCTTCATCGTTACACTTTCTGTAATTTCAAGTTCTAAATATCGTGATTCTAACTCTACTTCACGCAAGACACCTAACACATAATCAACAAAATCAGTTGTACCAAAATCAACGCTTGATATGTTCACACTCATTTTTAAGGGAGGAAGTCCTTGAAGCTGCCAATACTTATTTTGATGGCACGCTTTTTTTAATACCCATTTCGTCAGTGTAACAATAACGCCTGTTTCTTCAGCAATCGGAATAAATTCTGCGGGAGAAATGACGCCCATCTCGGCATGAGTCCACCGGATTAAAGCCTCCACTCCAACAATATGGCCACTTTGAATATTGACTTTCGGCTGATAGTGAAGCTCCATTTCGCCCAGCTCAAAAGCCTTGCGTAACCCATCTTCAATTCTCATTCGTCGCGTAGTATGAACCTGCATTTCTTTTTGATAAAACAGATAATGATTACGCCCTTGTTTTTTGACTTCGTACATCGCTAAATCAGCATGGCGAACTAGCACTTCAAGCAACTTTCCATCTTTAGGAAATAAACTAACTCCGATGCTTACCCCTAAATAAACATCTCTCGATAGCACTACAAAAGGAGTGGATAAGCAGTCATTTAATGATTGACAGATTTTTTTCACTTCTTCATCAGTCCTATCATGCAGTAAAACTAAAAACTCATCTCCTCCAAAACGCGAAAGCACATCTTGGTTTCTTAGGCAGCTCTTCATTCGATCAACAACCTGAAGCATAAGCTGATCTCCAGCATGATGACCAAGCGTGTCATTTACCTGTTTGAAACGATCTAGGTCTAAAAATAAGAAATGAAGCTTTTTTCCTGAAGTAGCTGCTGAATCAATGGATTTCTCTACAATGCTTGAAAACATACTTCGATTTGGTAAATCTGTTAGCATATCGTGAAAAGCCATGTATTGAAGCGATTCTTGAGCTTTTTTCTGTTCCGTTACATCTCTAGTTACTGTCTGAAAAAGCGTCTCTCCATTAATTTGAATGAGCGTAGATTTTACTTCTAAGAAGAGTTCCTTACCTAACGCATTAAACATTTTCAACTGAGCTAATGGAGATCTTGGCTCATCTTTTCTATCCTTTACTGCCTTCAATCCTTTTTTAATATCAGGAACTTGTTCAGATGAAAAGAAATCATATAACGATTTACCAACGAGCTGGTCTTCCGTTACTCCTAAAAGCTGAATCATAGCATCATTCACAGACACGACCTCTTCTTCTCGATGGACCATAATTGCCAATGGAGAGGAGTAAAACAAGTTTTCATAGCGATTTTTTGCTTCAATCAACGTTTTTTCCGCTTCGCGCTCTTGCGTCATATTGCGGATATACAGCATATACTCAACCGTCTCTTCAATTCCTACCGCCATCACCGTTATCTCAACCGTAACTTCTCTATTACTTATCAAAAGGGAGTGCTCAGTTCGTCCATCTTGTAGAGAAGAAAATTCATAGAAGGGCAGCAGCTTAACAACATTACTCCCGATTACATCTGATGCTTTAAGAGAGAAAAGCGTTTCCGCTGCATAATTGAGCGATAAAACATGTCTTTTTTCATCGATTACCAAAATAGCATCCAGGGCGGATTCAAAAAAAGCCCATTTTAAAACTTCTTGTTTTTGTACGCGTCGATCCATAAAAATGGTTAAAAACACAGCCGTAAATAGGCAGACAATAAAAAAAACAATAACGACGGATAAATATATTGGATTTAAGGCAAAGCCGTTTGAGTGTTCAGACATTGACATTCCTGAAAAAGAAGCTGCCTGCATGCCCGTATAGTGCATACCTGCAATAGCAATGCCCATAATAGTAGAACAAATAACCTTAGCAAAAACGGTAAGCTTCCCTTCATTTAGCTTTGAATAAAAACCAAGCCACAAAGCTGTATTAGAAGCAGCAACAGCAATAAGAATAGAGAGAAAAACGATAAATGGATCATATGAAATCATAATTGGCTCCATAGCCATCATGCCCAAATAGTGCATAAAAACAATTCCAGCTCCCATAAAGCTCCCTGCAATGATAAGTGCTTTTATACTTTTCTTTTGTTTGTGAATGAGGTAGAGGCCTATATAACATCCCGTTATCGCCCCCAAAATTGAGAGAAGAACAAACCATAAATTATATGAAACATCTACGGGCAAGTGAAAAGCAAGCATGGCGATAAAATGCATTGACCAAATGCCTATTCCCAATGTAAATGCCCCGCTGATTAACCAAAACTGAATAAATTTCGCCCGGGAAATTTTCACACGATTAGCTAACCCAAAAGAAGCGTACGCCGCAGTAATAGCGATAAGGAAAGAGAGTGTAACGAGTAACTCATTGTACGTCCCTTCTAGTAAATGTGTATGATGATTCATTCATGACCTTCCTTCAATTCGTTCTTTTCTTTGTTATCGGTTAAGGCCTAAAAATATTTACTATTTCAAAAGAACTTATGCAGAACTTATGCTTGATTTACTTCTTACCTTTTGAACGTCCTGACAATATCGCGCTCACTTTTTCCTTGTTGACGGTGTATAAACAAGTACAATCATCTGACTCATACGCCTCTTCTAGTTGAAACGAAAATTTTTTTAAAAGAGTAATTGAATCTTTATTATTAGGATCAACTTTTGCTTCAATTTCTTGTATATGAAACTCTTCAAAAGCTTTTTCTAGCAAAAGGCAGAGCGCTTCTGTCATGAGGCCTTTTTTCCAAAAAGGTTTGCCTAAATCATACCCAATCTCTGCTTGCTTTTTAACATAATCAATACGGTTTAGACCGCAGGTTCCAATGATCTCATCGGAAGTCTTTAATCGAATAGCATAGCGTGTTGCTTTCCCTTCTTTCGTCAAACTTTGGAGAAGTGCAATCATGCTTTCCGCTTGATAAAGCGTCGTAAAGGGCTCAATATTCATATATCTAGTAACCTCTTCATCCGACCAATATGCAAAAACTTTAGAAGCATCTTTTTTTTGAAGAGGAGATAAATATACCCTCATCTATGTTCTCCCTCCTTTTGGTGAATGATGGAGCAAGACATTTTCATCTGCGCCTCTTTCACATCTTAAAAAATCTCACATGGTGCACGGAACATGTGAGATTTGACATTTAACTATTCTTTGATTGTGCATCGCGCAGCTGCGTATATAAACGATTAATTGCTACAGTCATTGACTGTTCATAGGAATGATGATCATAATAAACCGCTATATTTTTTAACATTTCATACGTTTGATGATCAAGCTGCACCTCAAGCGTAATTTTTTCGTCAATTGTTGCTGTTTGCAAATGATGAGGCAAGTCCTCTTTTGTAGACACTTGCTCTGCAATATGAATTGCTTCTTCTACTGTTTCAATTCGGCCGTACTGATGCACCCATCTTCTGCCCATTTCAATCGTATCTTTTACAAACTGACGATTGGTAATGGTATCTTTAATATTAAATTGATGATCTGCCACATATACAGATTGATACAAGATTACACTGATCACTTCGTCTTTTAAATTTAATTTTCTCAGCTCATCAATTAAATCCGCTATATATTTAGGTAATGGACTAAATGTCCCTCGCACTTCCTTAATTAAATCCATGGCAATGGATTCAGTTGAATTGCGTTTAAATGCTTTTATAATATCTATCATTACATGTTCGTTTGCCATACATACACCACCATTTATGAATCGAATAATTTCATGCTCCTTGCTGCTTTGCATAGACATTCACTATTCGTTTAAAATATATACTATTATTCTATTATATAAAAAATATGAATAAGTTGGTATAGGATGAATGATTTATCATTATTTTTTCATAAAATTTCATGAAAAAGAACATGTTTATCTATTACTAGCACAAATCCAGCACAGCAAACAACGGTCTCGCCAAAATCTGAGAAGACAAGCATTTATTATTAGTAAATGTGAGTTTTTCTTTGATAGAAGACATTAAATAAAAGGGAGCAAACCAATCTCGCTTATTGAAGTATATGGTCAAAAGATTTTTAGATGTTAGATGACAGAAGGTATCTAATATCAGCAATTAATCTCCTTCCCTGTTCATTGTCACTTAGTCCATCTATCAAAACAACGGCATAATACGTTTCGTTACCTCGCATGAGAATAGCACTATCATGTTCTGCTCCCTGTAGTTCTCCAGTCTTATTCGCAGCTTGAAACGCTGATCCTATACGTGCTGGAAGCTTATGCTGAAACTGCTGCATTTCTAACATTCTCCTTATTTTTTCACGACTAGATTTTTGCAAAAGGTTTCCTTCATATATTTCCCTTAAACACTTTACTACGTCAGAAGCACACGTATAATTATCAATCCCTTTTTCAACAGCGATTTCGTCCATCATATAGCGGTTTAAAACAGTTTTCTTTAATCCTAGATTTTTAGCGCATTCGTTAATTTTTTCAAATCCTACTAAAGAAATGAGCTCATTTGTAGCTGTGTTGTCAGAAACAATTATCATAAGGGTAAGCAGCTCTTCCACTTTAATATGTGTTAACCGCGGAAGAGCTCTAAGTACACCTGCTCCACCAACCGTGTTTTTTTCCATTCTTTGAATGACAGATGTTAAAGCCAAGATGCCCTCATCAATTTGACGAAACGCTTCTATTGCAAGCAGCAGCTTGATTGTACTTGCTGCTCGTTGTTGGATAAAAGAATTAATCTGTATGGATTCTTTTCCTTCAATATGAATACGTATAAGTCCATTATTACTCCGCTTCCATGTAGTAACTGCATCTTCTATTTTCATTCTCGCTCTTTCCATCATTTTGTCGCAGCTGTTTCAATATAGTTGTTACTCATTATCTTTTGATTGTATAAGTGACAGGCTACAAAGTGATTGTCTTCAACTTCCTGCCACTCTGGCTTTTGAGTCTTACAGGCTACTACTGCAAGAGGACAGCGCGTATTAAACACGCAGCCAGAGGGCGGGTTAATTGGACTCGGTAAGTCTCCTTTAAGAACAATCCGCTTCCGATTATCCTCAACGTCAGGATCAGGGATAGGAATAGCTGACAGTAGAGCTTGAGTGTAAGGGTGAAGCGGTTTTTGATACAGCTCCGAACTTGTTGTTAATTCTACTAAATGCCCTAAATACATAACTCCAATACGATTGCTTATATGCTTTACCATCGACAAGTCATGTGCAATAAATAAATAAGTTAATCCTTTTTCTTTTTGGAGTTTTTTTAATAAATTAACTACTTGAGCCTGTACAGACACATCTAAAGCAGAAATAGGTTCGTCTGCAATAATGCATTCTGGATTTAGTGCTAAAGCTCTTGCAATCCCTATACGCTGGCGCTGCCCGCCGCTGAATTCATGAGGATAGCGATTGGCATGATCACGATTTAGCCCGACATCTTCTAGCAACTCATACACGCGGTTCAACATCTCTTTTTTATTCGAATAAAGTCCGTGAACCTCCATTGGTTCTGAGATAATCTCCTTCACGGTAGAACGAGGGTTTAGTGAAGCATATGGATCTTGAAAAATCATTTGCATATTACGATGAAAAGCAAATTTTTCTTTCTCTGATAGCTCATGCACGTTTTCCCCTTTATAAAGCACCTCTCCTGATGTACGGTTATACAATCCAATGATTGTTCGCCCGGCAGTTGATTTTCCGCAGCCGGATTCACCAACAAGTCCAAAGGTTTCTCCTTTTGAAATATGAAAAGACACGCCGTCTACTGCTTTCAAAACCTGCTTATTCGTAATCGGAAAATATTTGCTCAGCTGCTTTACTTCTAACAAATGTTTCGTTGTCATAACTGCCACCTCCTAATAATAGCGCCGGGCTGCGCACAGCTCTTCTTCATAAAGCGTTCCTTTTAATTCAATCAGTTCAACGGTTTTACCTGTTTTAGGTGAATGAAGCATTTTTCCTTTACCATAATAAATACCAACATGGTGGATAGCCCCTTCACCTTTTTCATGAGCGAAAAACAGCAAATCTCCAGGTTGAATAGAGGCTAACCCTACTTCTTTTCCTTGCCTTGCTTGATCGGTTGCATCTCTTGGAATAAGATATCCGTTTGCTTTATGAGTAGCATAGGCAAACCCGGAACAATCATATCCCCAGGCACTCATGCCACCCCATAAATATGGAAGATTCAAAAACTGTTCTCCTGCTGCAATAATCATATCCCCAGTTCCTTTTACTTTACGGTTTCTATCCTCTATTACAACAGCATCTTGACGTTTTATTCTCCCACTGCCAACCGGCGTTTGAACTTGTAGCCATTCTTTATCTTCTTTTAAAAGAGGCAGCTGCGTTTGATAACTAATTTGCAAGGCTTCTTCCGCTAGGTGCAGGGTCGCAATCGTTGCTGATACCACTGCCGTTGGTTTATTCAATGGAAAATATTCGGCTTGAGAAATCAGTTGGTGGAAAGGAACCCACCCGGGATATCCTCTTTCATCTTTAGAAGAAAACTGAGAAGGAATAACGATTTTTGCCCATTTACCTTTCATTTCCGTTACATATACTTCTTCTCCTAGTAACAGCTGCGTTTGAACTAAATTTTTCTCACAAAGCTCCAACCGGCGTGTATACGTTAATTGTTCTAGCCATTTATCCAGTTTTACTGGAAAACTTATTGCATTGTCATCTATTTCTCTGCTAGAGTCATAGGAAGTCCAAACAGTCGCCACAGCTACACAAACGTAATACGCTTTTTTATCCATCACTTATTTATCCTCCCCACAGGTTTAACCTTCAGCGTTCGACTTTATCTTTTGGTAATGTAATACCAGATTCAAATTCCACCATTCGTTCATAAGTCGACATCGTGGCATAGCTTCCAATCGCCACAGCTGTTTGAGGAGAGCAATGCCCGATGCGAAACCCTCTCATAACAGGCTTTTTTAAAGAAGTCAGGTAACTTGTTAATGCCTCTTCTAATGAAAGCGACTCCTTACGTTTTTTAGGATAGCAGTTATGAAAATCTCCGATAATAATTCCCGCTGCATCCTGCAGTTTATTGGCCATATACAGCTGTGTCATCATGCGGTCAATTTCATACGGCTCTTCATCAATATCTTCAATAAATAAAATTCGATTTTTTGTATCTAGTTCAAATGGAGTGCCAAGCGTGCTTACCAGCAAAGTAAGATTTCCTCCTATCAGCTGACCAGTTGCTTCTCCTTCACAAATAGTGTCGAGCGGACTAATTTGATCCGTATAGCACAAAGAACGGTGAGAAAATAATTGATAAAAAGCTTGCTTCGTCTCTATATGAACATCTTCTTTTCCGAGATCCGACGAAAGCATTGGCCCGTGAAAGGTAACCAAACCTGTGCGCTGATGAATAGCCGTATGTAAAAACGTAATATCGCTATACCCCCAAAAAACCTTTGGGTTTCGCTTAATTAAATCGTAGTTTAATTGCGAGGCAAGCCTAGCAGTCCCGTACCCTCCGCATGCACAGATAATTGCCTTTACTTCCTTATTGGCAAACATCGCATGTATATCGGCTGCTCGCTGTTCATCAGTCCCTGCCAAGTACCCGTTTTTTTTATATAAATGCGCGCCTGTTACTACGTTTAATCCTATTTCCCTTAAATATTCTATTCCTTTTTTTAGATTGTGCTGATTAGGCGGACTAGCAGGTGCAATAACAGCTACTGTATCACCTTTTTGTAATGGTTTTGGTTTTATCATTTGTTACACTCCTTTTGTGTAAAGAAATGAAGAAAGTGAAACTTGGGTCAGAAGGGAATTGAAATCCCCTCTGACGAAAAGTTCCACTTTACTGTTTATCTGCCCACTTCAAATCTAAATAGCCAACAGGATGACGAACAATTCCAGATACGTTATCTTTGATTAAAAACACATAGTTGTAGAAATGGATAGGAATGATCGGCATCTCATCAAATAAAATACCTTCTGCTTTATACATAAGCTCAAAACGTTTTTTATTATCCGTTTCGTTCATAGCTTGTTTAATTAACTCATCATATTCTTTATTGCTCCAAGCTGTACGGTTCATTGAATGACCCGTCTGGAAGCTCTCTAAAAAGTTAATTGGATCTGCGTAATCAGCTAAAAATGAACTTCGTGACAGCTGAAACTTTAACGCTTTTTGTTCTTCTTGGAAAACATTCCATTCCATATTGGCAAGCTTCACATCTACGCCTAGATTTTCTTTGAACATTTGCTGCAGTGCTTCTGCTATTTTTTTATGCGTATCGTCTGTACTGTATGTTAGCGTAATAGCTGGCAGCTTTTTATATCCTTCTTCTTTCATTCCTTTTTTCAGAAGTGCTTTTGCTTCTTTGCCATCTGTTTTTAATAAGTCGCCGCCCGTTTTGCGGAAATCCTTTCCATCTGCATCTTTAAATCCATAAGATACGAACCCATGAGCTGGTTTTTCTTTATTCTTTGTAACAAAATTAACAATTTGATCTTGATCTACAGCCATTGCAAATGCTTTACGGATATTTTTGTTTTGAAAAGGCTCTTTATCTAAGTTAAAGCGATAGAAGTAAGTTCCCGCTTGGTCTTCGATATGAACATCTCCATCTTTCAGCAGCTTTTCACTTAAATCCGATGGAATTTCAGAAACATCTAGTTCTCCATTTTGATACATTTGATATTCTGTGTTTGTATTTTCAACAATTACCCATTTTACCTTGTCGAGCTTTACATTTTCAGCGTCCCAATACTGATCGTTTCTTTCCATGACTAGATTACTGTTATGCTTCCATTGAGTTAATTTGAAGGGACCATTAGCAACAAACGAATCTGCTTCTGCAAACCATTTCGGATTTTTTGTTGCTACTTTTTCATTAATTGGGAAGAACGCTGGATTGGAAACTACGCTTAAGAAATAGGCTTGAGGGCTTTTAAGCGTAACTTCAAAGGTTTTGTCATCTAGCGCTTTTACCCCTACTTGATCAGCACTACCTTTACCCGTATTAAATTCTTCTCCACCTTGGATGAAATAACCTAAAAATGCCGCTGGAGAACCCGTCTTAGGATCTAACAGCCTCTTCCAAGCAAATACGAAATCACTTGCTTTCACGTCATCTCCATTTGACCATTTAGCATCTTTTCGTAAATGAAACGTATAGACCTTTTTGTCCTCAGAGATATCCCATTTCTCGGCCATTGCTCCTTCAGGCTCATCGCTTTTTCCTAAACGAGTCAGCCCTTCCATTAAGTTATTAAGCATATTCCATGAATATGAATCAAATCCAATAGGTGGATCAAAAGACGTAGGTTCTGCGCCATTATTCATATAAAGGACCTTACCGTCTTCTTTTGCTGTACTGCTTTTCTTTTCTGGCTCCGCGCCTGAATCTTTTGTGGCCGTACAGGCAGCAAGTGCAAATATAAGTACACACATCATTAGTAAAGACCCTATTTTTTTCATCATTTCCCCCTCTTTCATAAGTTCTCTATTCATCTATAAATCTAGCTTATAGTTGTTACAAATTTTTGGGCTCTCTCATCTTGAAGCCAGCAGTGCACTTGGTGACTTTCTTTCAGCTTTGTCGACGCAGGATACATGCGGTCACACACTTCCATTACGTAAGGACAGCGAGGTGCGAACGAACATCCGGATGGAGGTGCAAATAAATCGGGAGGTGATCCTGCAATAGGCACAAGTTCATTTTCGTATAAATCTAACCGAGGAACTGAACGCAGCAATCCTTTTGTATACGGATGCTGCGGCGTATAAAAGATGTCTCTTCTTGTTCCAATTTCTACAATCTTTCCTGCATACATTACGGCAACACGGTCAGCTACCTGAGCAACTACACCTAAATCATGCGTAATTAAAACAATAGAGACATCCGTTTTCTGCTGAATATCCTTAAACAATTCTAAAATCTGCGCTTGTATCGTGACGTCAAGAGCTGTGGTAGGTTCATCAGCAATGAGCACTTCGGGATTGCATACAAGAGCCATTGCAATGACAATACGCTGTCTCATTCCCCCGCTAAATTCATGAGGATATTGCTTTAGGCGTTCTTTAGGATTTTGAATTCCGACTAGCTCCAGCATTTCAAATGCTTTTTCTTTGGCTTTTTCTTTTGAAATGTTTTCATGTTGCATAATATTTTCTGCAATTTGCTCACCTACGCGAAGAGTTGGGTTAAGCGCAGTCATAGGATCCTGAAAAATCATCGAAATATCAGCGCCTCGAATGTCTCGCATTTTCTTTTCTGATAGTTTCGTTAAATCCTGGCCTTTAAATAAAATAGATCCGCTTGTGATCCTGCCCGGAGGTGTCGGAATTAACCTCATAATACTTTGAGATGTTACGCTTTTTCCGCACCCTGACTCTCCGACAATCGCTAGTGTTTCTCCTTTATGTAAATCAAAACTAACGCCTCTTACAGCTTGAACTCGCCCTCCGTAAGTTGAAAACTGTACGTGTAAGTTTTTGATTTGGATCTTTTTTTCCATTTGCTTACCTCCTTAATTTCGGATCAAGTGCATCTTGCAGTCCGTCTCCAAGGACATTAAAAGCAAACATGGTAAGAGAAATAAAAAAAGCGGGAAAAAACAAACGCCACCAATAGCCTGATAGAATCGTTGATAAACCATCGTTTGCCATTACTCCCCAGCTGGCATAAGGAGCCTGTACACCCAGCCCTAAAAAGCTTAAAAAAGCTTCAGCAAAAATGGCAGTTGGTACGGTTAGTGTCATTTGAACGATAATCGGCCCCATCGTATTTGGAAGCAGGTTTCGCTTAATGATACGACTAGTTTTTGTTCCAAACGTTTTGGATGCAAGCACGTATTCATAGTTTTTTATTTGCAATACTTGCCCCCGTACAATTCTCGCCATCCCGATCCAACCTGTAACGGAAAGTGCCACAATAATCGTAGAAAGCCCGGGGCCCATGACTACCATTAGTAAAATCACCACTAATAAATAAGGAAGACCGTATAAAATTTCAATTACGCGCATCATGACATTATCTGTTTTTCCGCCTTTGTAGCCTGAGAATCCCCCGTAAATGACACCGATGATAAAATCAATAAGCGCTGCCATCAGTCCTACAAATAAAGAGATTCTAGCTCCATACCATGTCCGAGTGTACATATCTCTGCCTAAGTCATCCGTTCCAAACCAATGACTAGCTGAAGGAGGAAGGTTTTGCTCTGTAAAAGAAGCTTTCGTTACACTGTAGGGTGAAAACATAGGACCGAATATAGCCATCACAACGAGAATGACTAAAAAAAAGAGACCCAGCATGGCCAACTTGTTTTTTACAAGCCTGCGCCAAGCATCATGCCAATAAGAAAGACTCGGCCTTACAACTGCTTCAGCTTCAGATTTCTTTTTTTTCTTTGGCACAAACCACTCATCAGGAATTTGCTTATACTCCTGTTTTTCCAGCACGTTATCCCTCCTTCTTATACAGTTTGATTCGTGGATCAAGTATTCCGTAAGCAATGTCTACTAAAAAAAGCATAATGATGAGAATCGAACTGTAAAAGACCGTCGTGCCCATAACTACCGGGTAGTCTCTCGTATTAATACTGTCCACAAAATATTTTCCCATGCCAGGAATAGCAAAGATTTGTTCAATAACAAATGTGCCGGTTAATACGCTGGCTGCAATCGTTCCAAGAACTGTTATAACGGGCATTAAAGCATTTCTAAGCGCATGCTTAAATACAATTTTTACTGGCGAAAGCCCTTTTGCACGCGCTGTTCGAATATAATCTTGAGTTAGTACTTCTATCATGCTTGAGCGAGTCAAACGTGCAATAATAGCCATAGGACCTGTGGCAAGAGCTAGAGTCGGAAGAATCATATGTAAAGGGCTTGTCCACGTAGCGGCAGGTAAAATTTTCAAATTGACAGAAAGCTGTTGAATTAACAACGTGGCCATAACAAAATTTGGAACCGACAATCCGATAACTGCTATGCTCATCGCCATGTAATCAATTATTCCATTCCTTCTAAGAGCAGCGATAATGCCTAGTGTAATACCGGAAATCACCGCAAGAATTAACGTCACCATTCCAAGTTCAAATGACACAGGAAACCCTCTTCCTAAAAGGTCGTTAACCGTTTGAGACGGCTGTTTAATGGAAGGACCAAAGTCAAAGGTAACAATGGATTTTAAATAAAGAATATATTGCACAGCTAGCGGCTCATCTAAGTGATAAAATGATTCCAGGTTTTTTTGAACTGCATCGCTTGTCGCTCGTTCTTCATTAAATGGAGATCCAGGAATCGAATGCATTAAAAAGAAGGTTAAGGTCACAATTACCCACAGCGTAACAAGCATGGATAAAAATCGTTTCAAAATATAACTTTTCACCTTTATCCCACCTTCTAACAGAATGTTGTGCGCGTAGCTAATTCAGTCATAACAAGCATGGCCTGATAAGCTTCTAAAATATCTTTTGCTTGAAACCGAACGGTCGTCGTTCCAGGCTCAATTTCTGTTCCCGGCATTAAATGCGCCCACTCTGCTTGACCATAATTTGCAAATTCTATTCGTAAGGTTGGATGTTTAGGTGGATTTAAAGGTTTAACAAGGTGTTTGTGTTGAATAGCTGCGGCTGTTTTTTCTTGAAGTAATTGTTCTGCTTTCTTAGGGGTTAATGTTTTGGCTGCAGAACGTGAAATGGCCTGTTTGACGATAGCGGTCGTCACGTTTGGAATAAGCTGCTGTGCTTCCAGCGCCGTTTGGTCATCACCGGCTACCATTAAAACTGGCACGCCGTAATAGCCTGCGACGTATGCGTTGAAGCCTAACTCTCCAATATTCGTATCGTCTATGTACATATTGCGAGCACCAAATATCATTGAATGAGACATGACACCAGGCATGGATGCTTTAGCATGATACCCTAGAAACATAGCACCATCAAAAGTCTGATCTAATCCCTGTACCATTGAATATGGTTTTACGCTCCCTGAAATAAGCTGAGTTTCTGGATGAAGCCGTTCAACAAGGAGATTATTCATACTCGAATGACTGTCATTTACCACAACTTCTGAGCACTTTTCTCTAAATCCTGCATAAATTACTGCATTTGCTTCATCCGTCATTATTTTGCGGCTTCTTTCATAATTTTCTTTCTGTCGCAGAACATTTGTGTGATCGACGAGTCCCGTAATTCCTTCCATATCAACCGACAGGTATAGTTTCATTTGTCTTATTCCTCCTCCTTCCTTGACTGTTAGTCAGTTCATTATAAATTATTCTTATGTTTATAATTTATAATTGTAAGAAAATTATAAATTATCTTTCTTCTTTTTACAACAATATATTGAATTTTTTGACACTTTATTCATCTTCCTTTTAACAAGATATCGCTTACAAATTGGAAATCCCATGGTAAAATAATAGAGCAGCCTGTTGGTTCATTCAGCCGCTCGTCGGCATTAATTGAGGTGTTAAGAATGTTTCGAGTTTCCATTGCTTCACTACAATGGTTTTTATTTATGATTTCTAATAGTATGATTGTTCCTATTGTAATTGCTTCTCAGTTTCATTTAAACGCAGCGGATTCTATTCAATTTTTACAGCGAACGTTATTTATTTTAGCTTTATCCGGGCTCTTGCAGGTATTTATAGGGCATAAATACCCAATCATGGAAGGGCCAGCTGGCGTTTGGTGGGGCGTCTTTTCTCTGTATGCGAGCCTTGGAACCGTTCTGTTTGGTTCTCACTCTGAAACGCTCCGCGTGCTGCAGTTCACCCTCCTTATAAGCGGGATAATTGCTATTTTGATGAGCCTGCTTGGTCTCATTGATAAACTAGCAAAATACTTTACCCCGACAGTTACCGGTACATATTTAATTTTATTAGTGACGCAGCTAAGCGGTTCCTTTTTAAAAGGAATGTTTGGCATTACAGAAATGAATTCAGCTATTAAACTTCCAATTGCGCTGGCTTCAGCTGCGATTTTGCTGCTGACTTTTTATTTATTATCGCACGGGACGTTAAATAAGCTTAGCATTATTATTAGTATTGGTGTAGGCTGGGGATTATTTGCAATACTAGGGTTAGCTAAACCTATCGAGTTTCAGGCGCAGTTATTTTACATACCTAAAGTGTTCGTATTTGGAGCTCCTCGCGTTGAATGGAATATGGTTGTTACTGCTTTTTTTGTGACGCTCATTTTAATTACAAACATGCTCGCTTCTATTCGTGTTGTTGAGTCTGTTTATAAGCACAAAGGAGAAAAAATTGAAAAAGACAATATTAAGCGTTCCGGGATGGTTTCGGGTATAAGTCAGCTGCTTGGAGGATTGTTTTCAGGTGTCGGTGCCGTTCCTATTTCAGGTTCCGGTGGATTTATTTCAGCTACAAATCTTTATAGCCGAGTTCCTTTTATTGTAGCATCGTGTCTTTTGCTTTTTCTGAGTATCTTTACTCCTTTAACGTCCATTATGTCCGCTCTTCCTCCTGCCGTCGGATACGCGGCAATCTTTCCTGTTTTTACAGGTATGATGGCTCTTGGAATTGGAGAATTCAAGCATGCCAAACAGCCCGAAAAAGCAATGAAAAAAGCCGGTATTGCGTTGCTGTCGGGGATAGGGGTTATGTTTTTGCCTTCTCAAGCTTTTTCAACACTGCCTCCTTTAGTTACTACGTTTTTAAGCAACGGATTAGTTCTTGGCACCATTATCATTCTTACACTGGAAATTTCCGAATCCATTTCTTTGAAAAGACAAGGTGCAAAAGAGGGATAAAAAAAGAAGCTGAAACCCAGCTTCTTTTTTTTACCTTCTTACCGTTAATCCTTTTAGTTCATTGTCTTCCATAGCCATTTCATAAAATTCTCCCGTTTCATCGTGCGCTAAAACATAATCCAACTCTTCCTGAGCAGAAGCAGTTTTTCCAAGAACAGCTAGATAGCATGCCAAGTTATAGCGAATAAAAAGATCTTCGTCTCCACTTTCTACTCTGGTTATCATAAGCGAAGCTGCTGCTTCCGTTTCACCTTCTAAATGATACGCGATACCTAAATCGGTATACATCCCTTCATACTCTTGACGCTGTTCAATCGCTTTTTGAAGAAGCTGAACAGTTTCATGATAACGTTCCGTTTTATTATATAGTTTTGCTAATCCTGCATATATGTCAGGCTGATAAATCTCCTGCTGAAGTAATTCTTGAAAAGCTGCCTCCGATTTTTCTACCTCTTCAAGGCTACTCAAAATAAATGCTCGGTATATCTGCAAATCTATATGATATGGCTGCTGTTCAAGAAGTTTTTGAACTATGTTTAGCGCTTCATGTGCAGCCTGTTCATTTTCATGGATATTAACGAGTATATTGGCTAAATGATAGGCAACATCAAAATCCCAGCTTTGATGCAGCGATTTTTTCAGCACGGTGATGCTATCTTCAATCAATCCTTTCTCTTCGTAAAAAGCCGCAAATGCATGCACAGCCTCTTTATTATTCCGATCCGTTTTTATAGCCAGTTCATACAGTTCAATCGTTAAGCCAAGTAGCGTAACCGTTTTTGCTTTTGCTTTGAACTTTGCTAAGCTTCGTTTGAAGATAGATCCTTGCTGCTCTTCTACGATCGAATCGGCATACTCATTTAAAGCCTCCGCTGCGTTTTTAAACAGCATGCTTTTGCTTCGTTTTTCCATTTTTATCTTTTTTAAATTTGCCGTAAGCCCGGACAGTTTTTTTCCATTTGGAAAGCTAGACATGAACGTTTGAAATAGAGCGTAATCTTCCGGATCCTCACTTAGTAGCTCTGTAAGAATTGTTCTAGCTTCTTCATATCTATGCTCCATGATGAGCCATTTTGCCTGATGATGGCGAATAGCAAGATTCTGTGGATCTAGTTCAAGCGCCTTCTCTAAATACGTTTCAGCCTGTGAAATGTCTCCTTTTAGGCGATACACATGAGCTTGGCTGTCAGCGAGCCATTGGGGCAGCACAATTTCCTCTAAGCTTTTTAATACCTCTAACAGCTCTTCATACTCTTTCTCTGTTTCACAAAGTGAAGCTGCGTGCTCAACGTTTACTTCCATAGGATTCAGCTGTATCCATTGAAGCAGCCAATTCCTTTCAGCCGTTCGATTTTGTTCTTCACAAGCCATTTCGGCAAGCTTCATACAAGCGGCTTCAAATGTTTTATCAAGAGTTAAGCATTTTTGGAAGGCCTCTTTTGCTTCAGTGATGCGATTCATTGATTGATATATTTCACCTAACCGATAATATGGCAAAGCATCTTGCTTGATATGAAGCGCTTGCTGATAAAGTTTCTCACTTTTTGTTAGCTGCTTGGCTTGTTCGTATAATATACCTAAATAGCACATGTACAAAATCTCATTAGGGTGCTCTTGATGTTCTCCAGTTAAGAACTTAATTCCACGAGTCAGTAAAGCCGTGTCTTCTAAATAACTCGTATATGCTTCTAACACTTCATCTAGCGCTGTTTGAGCAAAATGAATTCCTTCTTCATAAAGAGCAAATCCAAACTCTATCGTTTGGTTGTCTAGCTTCTTCTCTTTTGCTGCATCTAAAAGCATGCTGCCTGCATCCAACATGACATCGCTGTTCGATGAAAACTTCTGCGCAATAAGCGTGAGCGTATCAACGGCCGTTAAATGTTCATCTGTTTCTAGATACGCATAAGATAAGCCCAAATACATAAGGGCATCTTCTTCTATTTTTAAGCCTTCTTTATACAGAGCAATAGCTTCTTCGTACCTTTGATTCGCGACGTATAAATCGCCTAGTCTTCCTCGAATTGTCATGTCGCTCGGGAGATGCTTCATGCCTTCTTTGAGATAGCTTTCAGCTTTGTCTGTTTTTTCTAGTTGATATTGTAGCAAATCAGCTATCGAAAGATATGGATAAGGGACAGTCGGCAAAAGCTGTTTAGCTACTTGAAATCCCCGGTAAGCTTTACGAAACTTTTTTAAATGTTCATCACAACGGGCTCTTTCAAACCAGCTGTGCGCATCTTTTGGGTGTTCTTTTAATAACGCGTCGAAAAGATTTCTGGCTTCTGCGTATCTTTCTTTCTCCATTAAAATAAGTCCGTGATTCATTTGTGTATAAGATTCATCGCCATACATATTTAAGGAAATAGTCGAGCATTCAAAAGCCTTTTCGAGGTTTCCTTTGTACATATATGCAAGTGCTAAATAGCTCCAGTTCAAGTGCTGCTCTACGTCTAATTGCAGCGAGCTGCGCAGTGCTTCAACAGCCTCATCATATTTCTCTTCATCCAGCGCAATTCTTCCTTTAAGATAGTGATAAAAAGAGCTATGCTTTTTGTTATCTACGTGGTGTAACAAGGAAGATGCTCCCTTACTGTCGTCAAGTTTAAAAAAGGCATATGCGGCGTGAAGCTTAAGATAATCGTGATTGCTATATTTCTCTAATACATGATTAATACACGTACGAATATAGGCTTCATGCTCTTTTCTGTACAAATGCTTCATACTGTAAATAGAGGCAAATGGAACATGCTCATTTGCTTTTAATAAAGAAACGAGATCGTTAATGTGTGCCTCTTCATCCGCTTCAACTAGTTCGATTAAGTCATACAGCTGACGAATAAACACATCTTGCTCTTTAGAAAGTGAAGCGAGATCCGCTGCCGCTTTAGAAGCAACAATTGATAAAAACCCCGAATTAGCGTAATGCTGATCAAAATTTTTATATTCTACATACGTTGGACTTAGAAAATTAGCATCCTGTACATGAAAAAGTTCAAGTTCATCATCATAGCCAAATACAACTTGAACGTGGGAAGCTTGTTCAAATTCCAGACTGACCAAAATAGGCAGCCCTTTGTCTAATAGTTCTTTAAACTGTTCAACTGTGCCTGTAAAAAACATCGCTGCAAAGCCAAGAGATTCAAAGTAGCTCACCGCAGTTGACAGTTTGGATCCTAAGCCTCCGTAAATACGCGTTCCAATCTCATCCTGTGTTTTTTCGGTATGTAAAAGCCTTAACATCATACTCATACTGGCTGGCACGCAATAATTATCTTTTTGAACAATTGGTACAATAGGAAGCTTGATTGTACTGATTTTATCGTCTGTATGCTTTCCAATTAATTTTTGATAAGGTGAATCTTTTAAACATCGCTTAGTCGAGAGCAGATGCGTAAGCTGAGATTGCTGCTGCTGCTCAAAATAAATGTCGGCGCGCAGCAGCGTAAAAAAATCTTGATAATCGTGATAGGGTAACTTTGAGTCGATAAATTCAATGGTTTCAAGCAAGAGAGAATACTCTTTTAAATCTTTTAATCGCATCACTTTATCCATATATAAAGACGGAAGCTGTGGATAGCGGACAATAGCCTCGTTAATTGTTTCAAGCGATTGTTTATGCTTCCCCTCATACGCATATAAATCTGCGAGCATTGCATAGCAAAAATCTCCATTCTCCTTATATGTCGTTCCTTCTTTTAAGCAGGATTCAGCTTTCATTCTGTCGTTGAGCTGCAAATAAAAATATCCCCATCTGTCAGCCATACCCTTTTGATTATGTGACGTTACTTGTTTCATCCACTTAGAAGCTTCATCCACTTGTTTCATTTCTAAAAGAATTCTTACCTTTAAAAAATAGATTTTCTCAAGCTGTTCCTCTTTAACTGATTCCGTATCCAGCTGAGAAATTAATACAGAAAGTCTATCATCAGCGTCGAGTATCTTGCCTTCTCGCAGGAGATCATCACAATAAAGAGTCACCATTCGAATCGAGCCAAATCGACGATAGCCATATGTCGTTAACATTCGACTTAAACGATTTAATAAAGCTTCATCACAAAAGCGGATAAGCTCGTACAGCTCTTCTTCCGTTTGTAAGTTTGTTAACCATTCTTTCACAATCCCCGCAAGGCTCTTTGATTGAAGGCTTTGTACTTCTTCTGTTATATACGCTACAAGATCAAATATTTGATAATGATCCACCATGCTTTTTAATTTCTGATAATTTATACTCAATTCAAAACCACCTTATTCAATAAAATAAGAACTATTGCATCTGCTGTCTATAAATTGAAGTATAAGAAATTTCAAGGATTTTTTCTAGACACAATATAAATTTAAGCATATTGACGGGTCTTTAAATAGCAAAGAGCTGTCTTTTATCATAAGACAGCTCCATAAAATCACACTTCAGCTTTCTTCAGTTTTACGCCGCCTTCAGGTTTTGGTTTGATAGCTTTTAAAACTAAAATGGCACCTACTGCACTAATCCCTAGAGACGTTTGGAACACAGCCATGTCCGACCACTTCATAAGCAATGTATAAAGAGGAGGGCCAGCTGCTACTCCGACAAAGCGCATCGAACTGTAAAGAGACGTAATGGTTCCTCTCTCTTCCTTTTCAATTCCTTCTGTAATAAGCGCATCAAGACTAGGAAGAGCTGCTCCAATTCCAATTCCACCAAGCACTAAAGTGAGTAAAATACTAAAAAGAGACGTATTAAAAAATAAAATGATGAAAGAACACGTTAACAATAAAAAGCCAAAAAAAGCAGACCACTTCATAACGATTTTATTGTTTCCAACTTTTTTCCCCGCCACAAAAGAAGAAATAGATAAAGCGAGCAAAGGAATAGCCATCACTAAACCTTTTTTCGTATTCACAATATGATAACGCTCCTCTAGTATGGTCGATAGGTAAAATAAAACACCGAATAATACAAGCATAATAATGGCGCCTAAAATAAAAATAGCCATAAGCCATCCAATATTTTCTTTGAGCGTTTTCTTCAAATCCTTCAAAAACTGCGTAATACTTTTCTTTTTTTGTTCAGATTCAGAAGAACTATCATTTTTCGGAACTTTTACTAAAAAGATAACCAAAAGAATCGAAATAAGGCAAAGAATAGGAATGAACCAAAAAGGAAGAAACCAAATCATAGCCGCTAAAAAAGCTCCCAGTATTGGGCTTAGTACTTTCCCAAACGTATTAGCTGTTTCAATTAAACCTAGTCCTTTTGTAATTTCTTGCTCGTCTTTGAACATATCTCCTACACAAGGCATCACAACAGGCATAGCTCCTGCTGAACCTATTCCTTGAATCGCGCGGCCAATTAAAATAACCCAGAAAGGATTGGCCATTTGCCATGAAGCCCAGCCTGTTAAAGCCCCTCCTGCTGCAGCAAGCAGCAAACTGGGAATAATAATTTTCTTGCGGCCAAATCGATCTGATAAATAACCAGCAATCGGGATTAAAAAAATAGCGAAAATTGAGTAGACCGTGATAATCATGGATACCTGCAGCGAGCTTATCTGTAGACGTTTTTCAATCACCGGCAATACCGGAATTAACATTGAATTTCCGAGGGTCATGATAAGTGGCACAGAAGCAAGAGCAAGTAAATCCAATTTTTTTCTACTTTCCATAGCGTCCTCCAAACCTTACTTCTAATTAACGTCACAATCACACGTTTTTCAATTTAAGCTTTATAACACCTCTCGTGTTCATTGATTTTAAAGCTTAACTATCTCATTACATAAGATGATGTGTATCTATATTTTTTAGCTAAAAAGGTGATTGCTATTCATGGTTTCACTGTTCTTCTTTAATTTATTGAACTTTGTTATTTATCCCTGTTAATACTTGTAAAATCGCATATTTTTAATCCTATATATGAAGAAGCGTACGAGTATCTCCGTACGCTTCTTCATATATAGGTGTTATCTTGTTACACTACTTCACCTCGATGACCATCTCCATCATACATAAACTGTTTATCAATGATATGTTCGATATATATGGTTGTCAAATCACTTTTTTTCACTTGAGCTACAATTAATCCTAACGGATCGCCAATGGTGAAGCTTGTTCCATTTTGAAACATTAGCAGCTGCTCATTTAAATGCAATACTCGCTTATAAATTTGCTCTTTCTCTAGGTTGCTGCGGCTCTTTGCTGCTTCGAGCGTTGAAAATAACAAAATGATTTCTTTTCCATTTACTTGTGTACGATACATACACGACCCACTCCTTATCACCGCTTTAAAATTATGCTGACTATACTTTTATTATAAACTAAATTTTCAGTTATTTTTCATCTCATAAGAAATTTTTTTAGTTATATTGGTACTATGTCCACGTTAAATAAAAATTAAATTTTCAGAAAAGTTAAATTTTAATGTTGAAATTTTATTTCTTCTTATTATATAATATAAACAATCATTTACCTCTATTGGAAATGATAATTCGAGTTTCAGCAGCATGAGGCTGCACAGTACTAGGGGGATTCAAGTTATGCAAAATGGTAAAGTAAAATGGTTCAACAATGAAAAAGGCTATGGCTTTATTGAAGTTGAAGGCGGCAGCGACGTGTTTGTACATTTTTCTGCCATCCAAAGCGAAGGTTATAAATCCTTGGAAGAAGGACAAGAGGTATCTTTTGAAATTGTAGAAGGCAATAGAGGCCCGCAAGCCGCTAATGTCACTAAGCTATCATAAATAGATCTTTTTATTTTATAGTAAAAGAGACTCTTTTCCGAGTCTCTTTTTTGTTATACCTAGCGTTTGGCCTCAGTAAGCTGCTGTTCACATGTTTGAATAGACTGCATGCACTGCTGAAGAAATTGCTCGTCTACTCCTGTGCCATGAGCTTTGGCAGATTGAAGCTGTGCTTTTGCATCATTAAGCGCATTCGTTGCCTCTTCAAGCTGCTGGGGACTCATACTCATCGTAGCTGTCCCAATCATCTTTTGAGCAGATTGAATAGACACTTCTACTTGCTTTAAATCATTATATCCTGTTGTTACTTCTTCATTTAAAAACTTATCCATTGAAAGAACACCTCCATATGGATAGAATGAAGCTGCTGCCGGCAAATTATACACGCTTACTTTTTAGTCAGCAAATCTCCATACTGCTTAATTTTTTCTCCTACGGTACACTCTTTAATACAAAACGTCTGAGCGTATGTTTTGCCCTTTTCTTTATTAAACGTTTTTTTTACAAAACAATCACTACAGTAGTAATCCAATAACTCCGTTACTTCTTCTAATAATTGTTTACGTTCCACTCTCGTTCATCTCCATTTCGTTCTGTGTGTTACACTTGCTTCCTGCTAGCAATTGGTATCCCTTGAAGAGCTTGAGTAGCAAGCTGGTCAGCCTCTTCATTTTCCTTCCTTGAAATAGGCTCATATACAGGTCGGATACCAAGTTCCTGCATTTTATCTTCTATTCGATCTAAGTACCGATTAAACTCTTCTTCGAAACAGGGCCACTCCCCAGCCAGCTGATTTAATACAACCTGAGAGTCACCTCTAAACGTTACAGGTATATGATGAACACCAAGTTCCTCAAGCACTTGTATTAAATAATAAAAAGCAGCATACTCTGCCTCATTATTTGATTCAATCTCTTGCAACCTTGAGTTGCGTCGTATTCGGTAAGAGTTGTTGTTCTGTTTAAAATAAATCACAACCCCAAGCCCCGCTAAGAGCGTATCATGCTCATAGCCTCCGTCAAAATATGCAACAATATCGTGAGGCTCTGTCTGTACTTCCTGTAAGAGCTTTTTCGCTTCTTTTACAGTCCATTTTTGCTGTTGCTCATCAAGTAGAAAAATTTCCTTCGTTCGACCTGTTTTTTCTAAATCACCCACAATCATTAGCGCCTCATTCGCATCTGTGAAATCGGATGTGAAAATTAACTGTTTATGTTTCGAGGATTTATAATGCCATTCAATTTGGAAATTCATAACGAGCATTCCTTTCATCAGCAATTTTGAATTCAACACTTTTTCTGCTTTTTTGTATTTTATCTTCTATTATGTCTTTTCATGACAGTTTTCTTACCTAATAAGCGGATTTTAGCGTTTATACGTGCTAATATAAAATAGCTGAAGTACTTATGATACAATACTATTGATGAAAAAACATGGTTTAAGCTTATATTGTTTTAACAAGGAGGCTGTATGATGATTGAAGTTTATATAGACGGAGCCACTGCTGGCAACCCTGGTCCTTCTGGAGCTGGTATTTTAATTAAAGGAAATGGTGAACATCATCGTTACGCTATTGCTCTTGGGATAATGACGAATCATGAAGCAGAGTACCATGCACTTCTTCATGCATTAAAAATTTGTTTAGAAAAAAAGTATACGAGCGTATCTTTTCGAACGGACTCTCAGCTAGTAGACCGCGCAATGAACCAAGAATACGTTAAAAATAAAGCGTTTGCTCCTTTACTGGAAGAAGCCCTCAAATTGTCCAGTCAATTTGAGTTATTTTTTATAAAGTGGGTCCCTAGCTCTCAAAATGCAGGTGCTGATCAGCTGGCCAGACAAGCCATTAATCAAAAAGAAGCAGGAATGTAATCCTGCTTAAATCATACCTGATGACTTTAAATATTGAATGGCTTGTTTTTGATTGCTAATACGATTTGATGTCAAATTCTCGAGGAGCGATACAAAAAAACTGCCGTCAAATTCTTTTTGTACTTTTAGTGTCCATTCAATTGTAAATATGACCATCTCGTCAGCTGCACGCGTATACTGCTGACCAAATGAAATAAATCCACGTGCATCTTCTGCTAAATGAAAGCCTTTTTCTCCAAGATAAAGAAGATACTCTTCAACGGTTTGAACTGTTTTTGTCACTTTTTCGTCCCATCCTTTTGCAAAGGTTCTTCTTTATCTTAGCTTACTTTTGGCTATTTGACTATGATTTCCCTTCTAAAAAATAGCCAATTGCTCCAAGTGCTACTCCTAAAATGGCTCCGCCAATCACTTCTTCGGGCTGATGCCCAAGCATTTCTTTCAAGCGCTGTTCCGTCAAATCGTGAAAGCCTCCGTCTGGAAGACCCGCAAGCTTTTCAATTTCTTCATCTAACGTATTCACTTTAATAGTAATTTCGCCAGTCTGCCTTCGAATTCCTTGTGCATCGTACATCACAATAATTCCAAAAACAGATGCTAACGCAAAGTCAATCGTAGAAACACCTCTTTTTAACGCTACATAGGTAGCCAAAGAAGATACGCCGGCTGAATGAGAGCTGGGCATTCCACCCGACGCAGCAATCATCCGCATATCCCATTTTCCTGTTTGATACTTTTTAATTGGGATTTTTAAGGCTTGGGCTAAACCGATTGATGAAAGAGCAATGACAATTCCTTTATTCATATTGCTTCACCTCATCTATAGTTTGCGATGGATTGACATCTCGTACCCAAGCAAATATTGCCCAACAAAAAACGCCGGGCTAATCTGCTGACAGAGCAGACTAATCCCGGCGCTTTTGGAAACAGTTCTGTTATTTTTTACGCTTTTTTTGTGCAGCATTATTCATTTTGGCAGATTCAACTTCAGCATAAGAGCCGAATTCTTGGCCATATTGATTATTTGCACTTTTATTAGCTTCTAACTTCTTGTTAACAGAATTGTTTTGGTTTTGTTGCACGTTGAACTCAGAAGCAAACTCCCCAGCATAAGTGTCATTTGCACTTTTTGCACGCTTTGCTTTTTGAGCCTGATTTGCTTTAAACTCAGAAGAGAACTCTTGGTTATAATTATGCTTTGCATTGTTATTCGCTTGCGCATTTTTATTACCTAATTTTTGACGACCCATCGCTATCTCCCCCTATTTGTACCTCGTTGGTACACTATTAGTATGGATCAAGCGGCACGTCATATCCTGTTCAAATTAAGGTAAAAACACCAGAGCTTAGCACGTTTATATTCTTGCTACGTACTCTTTAACCATTTCTTCTGTCACTACTTTACGGCCTGGAATGATGGTATATTTTTGAGACAGCTCATTAATTTCTGCTGTTACAGCATTAATACCGTCTACAGAAAAGGGTTTCCCTTCTTTGCAAAGAAGCACAGCTGCTTCAATAGCTTGCTCGCGTCGAGCTTCTAAACTGGCAAAAGTACGTACTAATTCGTGTTGTTTTTTAGAATGTGCTGAAATTTCTTTATGTACACTCATGTTCGTTCCTCCATTATATTATGCTGAGTTAGTAAAAATAAGTTAATGTCCTCATAACTGATTTGCTTTTCCGGTAATTCTTTTAAGCTTTTTTCTATCGCTGCAGTTTCTTTCTTAATGCTGTCCAAAAAGTTTTTCATCTTTTCATTAAAAGCAACTTTCCCGCTTATCTTGCACTGTACAAATTGCTCAATGATGGATTGCTGCCTATCGTCGAGATTTGCCTGCTTACATAAATCGGCAAATAAAATGACAGGGAAACTGCGCTGCTTTACTACTACTTTCAGTGATAAAAATGCACGAATCAGTTGAAGCATCACTTTTATATCCTCTATTGTAACAGAAGATGTCAGATTTCTTTTACTATTTATCGTTAAAATTTTAAAATAATGATACCCCAGTGCTTTTAAGGAATATGATTGAGCCATCATTTGCCGCAGTGGCTCAGCAAACGATGGCTTCTGATAATAAACAAAAGGCGACCATAGCCACTCATAAAGCGAAGGGTTTGATTTTGTAAACAAATAAACGGTTTTGTACAAATCCCACCCTTGCATATCATAATTGCCTTCTGCTACATTAATGACCTCTTGAGGTCTATTGAGATGAAGATAGCATGATGCTTTATACTTGTATATAAAGCGGACGTCAAAATCACTCGCTGACGTGTCGAGTCCATAAGCACGGCTGCCTGATTCACATGCAAACAAAATTTCTACATTATATTCTTTTTCAATTTCCTGTAAACGTTTATTTATGTGTGTAGACATAAAAATTAATGACCCTTTCTTTCCTCCAATACATGTTCTAGCACCGTCATTGTACTTACCAACTCTTGAATTGGAAATTCTTCAGACACGGCCGCTTGCAGCTGTTTGTAATAATCATACCATTCTTCAGATACAGACTGTTTATGCGCTAAAGCGTACTGATTCACTAAATGGGTATAGTGTGAATGAAGAGCGGCTTCTTCTTTCGCAATGTAGTGATTAACATCCGGCTTAATACGTTCTAGTAAAGCAGCGTGAAGCTTTACTTTCTCATTTTTTTCAAAAAAGCTTTTATTGTTTTTATACAGTGAAAGCTCTTTTTGATACGATTCATTCTCATCAAATTGATGACTTGTCACAACTTCACTGCCATTTGGAGGCTCTAACGAGTTCAACGTTGGAGTAAACGTCGGTTCATAGCGCTGTAGCTTTGTAATGATCATTCGATGCCAGTCTTCGATTAATTTTACGATGTATTTTTCGATTCGCAAAGTGGTCGCACGCACTTCTTGCGTTGCGTCGAAGGAAATAGACGTTAACAGCTCCTGCAAACACAGGCGCAGTTGCTTTTGCTTTTCACCTCGATCATCCCTTAAGTTTGCCGGACTGAAGGCTTCTTTAAAGAAGTCATCGTACCTCACAAACAGACGTTTTTTTACATAAAATAAAAGCTCTTCTAATTCTCGGTCAAACTGCTGTTGTTCATATTCAAAATGAATTTCATGCAGTTTTGCTGCTACCTGCTCATTTTTTATGTGAAGAGATTGAATGTATCGCTTTTTATCCACTTCTGATTTTGTTTGCACCTGTTTCATTTCATTGGCAACTGCTAAAATTTGTTCGAAATCTGCATAAACACTTTGGATAGCCAGCTCTGGTAATTCATAATTTATGAAGCGGTAAAACGCATTTTTGAATGGCAGAAACATTTTATCCTCGTGGTTTTGCAAAGCCTGCAAGCTTGATACCGGGTATAAGCGCGGAAAGCGTATACCGTACTGTTCAAGCTGCTCTTTTACGTACGTTTGAACTAACTGCAGCTCTGTATCCGAACTGGCTAGGTCCGCTGCATTTACTAAGAAAAACATTTTATCAAGCGCAAATACATCTTTTACACGGCCAAGCTGAATAAGAAATTCGCGGTCAGCTTTTGAAAACGCATGATTATAATACGTTACAAATAAAATGGCATCTGCATTTTTGATATACTCAAACGCTACTCCCGTGTGTCTCGCATTGATTGAATCAGCTCCGGGTGTATCAACGAGCGTAATGCCTAAGCGAGTAAATTCACAGTCATAATACAGGTTAATAAATTGAACAAAACACGCTTTTTCTTCTTTGGCTACATAATCATGAAATCCTTCTGTATCCACTACTACTTCTGAACCGATATGCTGCTTGACTTCGCCGTAGCCTTTTTCTACTGCCTGTAAAAACGACAAATGCAGCTGCAGCTCTTCTGTTGCCTGCAGGGTTGGAATAATTGTTAGCGCTTCGTCAATTGATTCTACTTCATGATGAAACAGCTTAAGTGCACCATTTAAATCTTGGATCATCTGCTCGTTTGTTTTCATTTGCACAACAGCTGTTTTATGCGGCCGTTTTTCTGTTGGAGGCATAATTTTATTGATGGTTGCTGTTGTTGGATTCGGAGATACTGGAAGTAATCTTTCTCCAATCAACGCATTAGCAAAAGATGACTTACCGGCACTGAATGCTCCGAATAAAGCTACGGTAAACGTTTGATTTGATAGCTTTTTACGCTTTTCTTGAAGCCTGTTAATAAAGCGGTCTAGCTTTCCAAATGAACGGAGCTGTTCGAGAACAGCTGATACATCTTGAAGAACCTTTTCTGTTCCTGTTTTATGCACAGCTTCCTGAGACTGTGAAACTAACTGCTGCTCACTTACAGCTTCTTGCTTTTCTTCAGCTTTCATGATGCCCGTTTCATATTCTTCTTGTAACATATATGACAACTCGTTTGTATCTTCTGCCGTTAGGTCGTCATCAGTTTGCTGTAAAGATTGAAGCAAAGCTTTTGTACGTGCCAATTTTGCTTTCATTTCCTGAAGAGATGTATACGCTTCTTCAAATACTTCACATTCCTGCAAGTGTTGATAAATTTTTTCACGCATTACTTCATCTTGCTCGATTTTGCTCTGTTCGATTTGCGCATAAAGCTCGTATAATAATCGCGTCGCTTTTTTCTTAATATGATCGGCTACATCTTTTGCGTACGTTAAAACATAATCACCATTAATCGTAGCTCCTGCCTTTACCGTTTCAATTAAATCATGCGGCTCTAACGGGATTTCAAACTGCTGAACCTGGCGTATAAGATCCGGGTCGGTAAGATTTTGATTTTTCACCAGCTCTTGCACATATTGCTGCAAGTGCCACTGCAGCTGAGAGGCTGCTCGTTCTTTCATATCATCAAAAAATAACGTCAGCCGCTCTTTTTTTACTTCCTCGGTCTTTTTCTTAGCAAATAAAAGACCTACTTTAAAATCAGGCTTTGTCGTTTCTAAAAACAGCCTAGCTTTTTCTCTCATTTCATATGGTGTTAAATTGGCGTTGCTTAGTATCTTACCTGTTTCTTGTTGGTACGTTTCTGCTAGCTGCTTTTCAGCACGCCTCATTTCCGCTTCTTTTTCGAGAAGCCGCTCTTTTTGCTGCTTATTCATTTCATGGTTCTCAAGCGTCAGCTTATGGCGCAGCTCGTCATGAATCGTTAACTTTTCTTCTTCTTGGTCCTCAATAAAGGCAAGGTGATCGTCAATTAACATTTGCATCGCATGTTGAATATGCTGATGTCGGTTTTCTTTTTCCGTCATCATAGCAAGTAATAGAGATTTTACGTACGAAAGGTCATTATGACGGTTGGTTGGCTCTTTTAACGACGTATAGAAGATTCCTTCTGGTCTCACATTCCACTTTAAAAATGACGTTTCTACAGATTCTTTAAATGCTTGAAATGTTAGCTGATCTTCTTGGTGTTTATCGATTTGATTTACAATTAAATAAAGCGTTTTATTAGCTTCTTGCAGCTGTTTTGCAAATTGAAGATTTAATTCTGCCTGCACATGATTATAATCCATCACGTAGAAAATAACGTCCGCTAAGTGAAGAGCTGACTCGGTCGATACACGATGCGCATCATCTGTTGAATCAATTCCCGGTGTGTCCATCACCACAACACTTTTAGGAATAGCATCTGTATCTATCGATAAATGAATGGACTCTACTTCATCTCCATCCACAGCAAACTGCTTAATTTGCTCATACTCATAAGGCGCTTCATAACGCACCGGCCGCTGTTTGCGGTAATAAACGGTTGCATGCTCATCCCCAGCTTTTACTGATACTAAGTTTGCACTTGTTGGAATAGGACTTGCAGGCAAAATTGCTTGCCCCATTAATTCGTTAATCATGCTCGATTTTCCAGCCGAAAAATGTCCGCAAAATGCTACAACAAATTCGCCGTTCACCCACTTTTTTAACAGCTGTATTGCTTTTGCTGCCTGCTGTTCATCTCCAGCTGCTTGAAATTGCTTATGTAAATGAAAAAGAGATGCTTCCAATCGGAGATTTTCTTGATGTTTCACACTCACTTTACCCATTATTACTCTACCCCTTTTGCCTCATTCAAGACTGTATTTAAATGTTCTCTATCCATCTTCATTTCTGCTTATTCTTTCTCTATTTTACTTGATTCGCATGCGTTTTCCCATAAAAAACTGAATTTTTAGTTACAAAAATAATAAAAAAAGCTGTCAATAATTTGACAGCTTTGCATCGTACTTTTTATTCATCGCATGTATGTTACGCCTTTTGGGCTTTTTCAATATTTTTCATTACATACGTTGTGACGCCAACATATGTAGCAAGTGCTCCGATCACAAAAAGACTAACCATTACGTCCACCACCGTTTCTACTTGATGAAATTGATAATCTTTATCATTTGTTTTATCTTATCATGAAAGATAATCATTTTCAATTAGTTTTAAGATTTTTTTACAGGAAAGAAACGTCCCCTGTTTTGCATCACTTCGCCGTAATTTGTTTCATTCGTTAACGCTTGCTCTTCTAAGGGAATTCTGACGGCTAATATACACAAATTGAAAACAGAAAAAATAGCTAACGTCCAGTATGCCTGAAACATAAGCGGAACTAACACCAATTCTGCCGCTACTACTGCATAGTTAGGGTGCTTCATAAAACGATAAGGACCTCTTAGCACAACCTTCGCATTAGGCAAAACGATAATTTTTGTATTCCAATACTTTCCTAACGAAGAAATAGCCCATATTCTTGCAAGTTGCACAAGCACAAAAAAGCTAAACAACAAAAAAGAAAAGTGATACATTCCATCGTTTAACACATACACTTCCGTAAAAAGAGCAGCAAAAAAAGCGGCATGCATGCTTACCATCCATTTGTAGTGACTTTGACCAGCTTCGTATGCTCCCTGCTTCTTCATCCAAGCTTCATTTCTTTTGGCAATAACCAATTCACATAGACGCTGTAAGATAATAAATACAAAAAAGCTATAAAAAAACAATCGCTTTACCTCCACTCTAATAGAAGCATTTCAGAACTAAATCCAGGGCCAAGAGCTGTTAATAAACCGTATTCTTTACTCGAAATTTCTTTCTTCATGAAGCGGTCTAGCACATACAAAACGGTTGCCGAAGACATGTTTCCATGGTTTTTAAGTACATCTAGGGAATCAGCAATCATATTTTCGTTTAACGACAGCGTTGATACATATGCTTCAAGCACTTTTTTTCCTCCAGGATGAGCAACAAAATGCTTCAAATCCCGACTGGTCAAATGCTGTGTTTGTAAAAATGACTCAACTTCTCCGCCTAACCACGAATCGATAATCGTGGGAATATCTTTTGAAAAGACAACAAATAGTCCATCATTTTTAATCTCCCACCCCATTACATCTTCTGAATTGGGCATGAGCGTCGATTGTGTATGTAAAATGTAAGGATAGCTTTTTGCAAGGGCAAAAGTGGTGTCAGCTTCGTCACCTGCGACTAAAGCAGCCGCTACTCCATCAGCAAATAAAGATGTACCGATTAAGTTGCTTTTTGAACGATCATTTCGCTGAAAAGTTAAACTGCAAAGCTCAATGGATAAAACAAGGACTTTGGCACGCGGAAAGGCTTTGCAATACTCATAAGCTCTTGAAAGCCCAGACGCTCCTCCAGCACACCCTAATCCCCAAATAGGAATTCTTTTTGTATGGTCTGAGAACGCAAGCTTATTCATAATTCGCGCTTCAATGCTAGGCGTAGCTAAGCCGCTTGTTGAAACATAAAAAATAGCCTCAATTTCTCCACACGGCAAAGGGGTACTTACATAGTTCTTATTTGTTAAGCAGTCTTCAATTGCTTTTGTACCTAATTCAACAGCAGATTCTATAAAAGCATCATTCTTTTCTTCGAATGTATGATCTTCTTGAAACCAAGATAAGTCTTTGGCAAAATTACGTTTCTCAATTTGGCCATTTTGAAAAACGGTTAGCAGACGATTAATATCTTTAAACGATTCGGAAAAAAGTTCTTTTGCAAATAGCAGCGTGTCTTGCTGGGTTAATTCATAAGGGGGAACTCCAAATCCAACTGAGATAATCTTTGGCATACACTTCACCTCTTTAATTGCGTTACATTTAATATTTGTAATAGCTGGGGATTTATTCAATTCTTTTTTAGTGGAATGGAGGCGAAACACAAAAAAACTTTCCTGTAACTCAGGAAAGTCTACGTTTTGAAGAAGTGTATGTTTGTTGTGCACTTTTATTATAGCGCAAATAATCTGAATGTACAGATACAATTTATGGATTGACGAAAATAAGTGCTTATTTTTTATGAAAAGAAAATGGACATATAGATTTCATCTACATATTCATTGTTGAAATAAGCTTGTTCTTTCATAACGCCTTCTTGTTCAAATCCTACCTTTTTATACAATTCGTATGCCACTTTATTCGAAGCAAACACAGTTAAAGAAAGTTTATGAAGATTATTTTCTTTGCACCAGTTTAGCGTATAATTCATAAATTGTTTTCCTATCCCCATTCCCTGTGCTTTTGAAATAAGCCATGTACGGAAGAGCCCCGTGTGGCGCTTCATTTTAATTTCGCCTCTAAGAACACGTGCAATTCCAAGCACTTCACCTTCGACTTCAGCTACAACGTACATGTGATTGTTCTTTTCTACTGATGCAATAAAATCTTGCTCTTCTTGGACTGTGCGCGGCTCATCTTTTTGAATAAATTCCCCAGCCTCAATAATTTCTCTTACCGCTGTTGTAATATGCTCCGCATCACTTGCCTGTGCGGGGCGAATAGTGACTTCACGTCCGTCTTTTGCTTTAAATTTCACTATGTTTTTCTCTGCTGTAATCATCTATATCAACTCCTATATTTTTCACTATTCATTACTACTATTTTGGTTCTAGCTTGCGTAATTTATCAGTGGTAAAGTTCTGCTTTTCATTTCATCTAACAAGCAATCATGTGCATTTGTTGTATTACCCATGCTTTAAACAAAGCTAAACCATTTTTGAAATATTTATTCTTGCACAGACATCCTAGAAATGCAATTAATTGCGTTAAAGAACTATTATTCCAAATTTTCTTTACAAAAGTTCATAAAAAAAGCTGGGACACAACGAAACACATGAAAGCTACGTCCATCTTAACAACAAAAAAATACGAACTAACAACCAATAATTTTGATTATTAGTTGCTAGTTCGTATTTCACTTCGAATAAAATATTTTTGTCCCAGCCTCTACTTTTTATTAAAGTCCCATTGAGATATATTTTACTTCTAAATAATCTTCAATGCCGTAATGACTTCCTTCACGTCCAAGACCACTTTCTTTAAAGCCGCCGAATGGAGCTTGAGCTGCAGATGGGGAGGCGTCATTTACTCCTACAATGCCGTATTCTAACTCTTCAGATACAAACGTTGCTTCTTTAATGTTTTCTGTAAATACGTAAGCGGCTAAACCATAAGGGCTATTGTTTGCTCGTTCTACGGCTTCTTCTACTGTTTTGAATGTTGCTACAGGTGCCAATGGTCCAAACGTTTCTTCAAACATGCAATTCATGTCATCAGTTACATTTGTAATAATTGTCGGCTCCATAAAGAAACCGTTTTTAGTTGTTATAGCTTGTCCGCCAACCACAACTTTAGCTCCTTTGCTTTTTGCATCCGCAATTTGTGCTTTTACTTTCTCAACCGCTTTGTCGTTAATTAACGGTCCAACTTGTGTACCTTCTTCTAATCCATTTCCTACTGTTAATTCCGCCGTTTTTGCTGCAAATTTTTCAACAAAAGCATCTGCAATGGATTCTTGTACATATACGCGGTTTGTGCAGATGCACGTTTGACCTGCGTTGACAAACTTAGAAGCAATTACGCCGTTTACAGCAGCGTCTAAATCTGCATTTTCTGTTACGATAAACGGTGCGTGACCGCCTAATTCCAGCGATAATTTTTTCACAGTATCCGCAGCACCGCGCATTAAATGTTTACCAACCGCTGTTGAACCAGTAAATGTTAATTTTCGGATGCGTCCGTCTTTTTGCCATGTGTCGCCAATAGCTGCTGCATCTCCAGTAACAACATTGATCACACCTTTTGGAACTCCCGCTTCTTCTGCGAGCTCTACTAAACGAAATGCTGTAAATGGTGTTTCTTCAGATGGTTTGAGAACAATTGTACATCCTGCTGCAAGAGCTGGGCCCACTTTACGCGTAATCATTGCTGCAGGGAAGTTCCATGGTGTAATAGCTGCTACAACGCCGACAGGCTGTTTTTTAACCGTAATACGTTTATGCGTATGATGAGCTGGAATCGTTTCACCGTATACACGCTTTCCTTCTTCAGCAAACCAAGCAATATAATCATTCCCATACTGCACTTCACCTTTTGCTTCTGCAAATGGTTTGCCTTGTTCCGTTGTCATAATTTCTGCTAGTCCATCTTTATGATTTTCAATTAGTTGATGCCATCTCATTAAAATAGCACTGCGCTCTTGAGCGGTTCTTTTCGACCATGTTTTAAAAGCTGCAGCCGCTGCATCAGCGGCAAGTGCTGCTTCCTTTGCGCCTGCCTTTGGAATTTGTCCTATAACTTCTTTTGTTGCTGGATTAATCACATCAATTTTCTCTTCAGTTGTTGTCCATTCACCGTTAATATATAGTTTGTTTGGATACATCATTCATCCTCCTAGTTGTGTGAATTTCTTTGTGCTGTGTTAACTACACTATATACACTAGCATCTTCATTGATTTATGAGAACTTCCCTTCTATACTATGGGTATAACAAAAGGTTATAGGTGATAAATATGAAAACAGAATGGCTTAAGTCTTTTATTGAAACAGCCAAAACAAAAAGCTTAAGCAAAGCAAGCGAACAGCTGCATATGACGCAGCCTGCACTTAGTAAGCAAATGAGAAAACTAGAAGAAGATTTAGGAGTAACATTATTTATTCGCTCCGCTACAGGAGTAGAATTAACCTCAGCAGGTGAAATTCTTTTACAGGAAGGTGAATCCATACTATCAAGCGTTCATGCTCTTCAAAAAAAATTAGTGTCTACGCAAGAAGCTTGTGATTTAACTATCGGAACGTGGCAGAGTATGGCTGCTTTTTACTTACCTTATCAGCTGGCTTCTGCTGAAGACCACAATCGCCATATTGATATAAAAACCTCGCATCACTATTATGATTTGTTAGAGCAGTTAGAAAGCAATAAAATTGACGGGGCTTTATTTGATGATCGAGAGATTCAACATACTTACTGGTCAAAACTATTGTTCAAAGAAGACTTTTATTTATTTGTGAATGATCAGCACCCGTTAGCCGAAAAAGAAAGCGTATCATTTGAAGATTTCAAAGAAGAACCCATTGTAGTTCTCCCCCCAGGGTGCGATGTTCGGACACTAGTAGAAAAAGCGTACAATCGTCATAACTTAAAGATTCCCATTGCCAATGAAATTGAATTTGCTCAAAGCATTATGGGATTTATTTCAGCTAATTTAGGTATTTCAATTCTACCTGAAATTTTTATGCGCCATTTACAAAGCTCAAACATTAAAGCTTTACCCATCACAGACTTCAAATTCAAAAGAGAAATTTCATTAGTGGCAAAAAACCCTGACGTGGGAAAAATGCTTTATACGCTGTTTTTCAAAACACGATCTTAATAGGAAAGAGAAACAAATTAGATGAATGATCTACTATGGATCGCTTGTTGCACCATGACAATGAAAAGATCCGAACGATTAATCGTTCGGATCTTTTCAACTAAAATACTTTTGTTTTAGCCTCTTTTTATTTCGATACTACTTCATTTGTTAACTTTGTTTCTGCAACTTGCGTACGTGGTGATTTCATCATATTAAAGACAATGTTTAAAAAGATTGCTGTAAAACTCCCCATTACAATACCGCTTCCAGTAAGAACTTGAAGACTCTCTGGTAAGTTTTTGAAGAGTTCAGGTACAACCGTCACCCCTAGACCCATACCAACCGAACATGCAATCACAAGAAGGTTTTCTTGTTTTGCTAAATCAACTTGACTAAGGATTTTAATACCTGAAGAGATTACCATTCCAAACATAGCTACCATTGCTCCTCCAAGTACAGAGCTCGGGATAACTGTCGTCACGGCTGCGATTTTAGGTAGGAAACCCAAAATGATTAAAATTCCACTCGCTGCAAATACAACATTTCTTGTGCGAACACCTGACAACTGTAAAAGGCCTACATTTTGAGAATACGCTGTATAAGGAAATGCGTTAAAAAATCCGCCTAATAAAATCGCCAATCCTTCTGCACGATAGCCTTTAGATAAATCTTTTTCATCCACTTCTTTTTTACAAATATCACTAACGGCAAAATAAACGCCTGTTGACTCGACAATGCCAACAAGTAAAACAAGGAACATTGTCAGAATGGCCATAATATTAAAAGTTGGCATCCCAAAGTACAGCACATGTGGCATATGAACCCACGCTTCTTCTTTTACGCCGGAAAAATCAACTTTCCCCATAAAAGACGCAGCAATTGTTCCAACAACTAATCCTAATAAGACAGAGACCGATCGCATAAACCCTTTTGTAAATCGATACAGAACAATAATCAATAGTAAAACGCCAAAACCTAAACCTAAATTGCTCAAGCTCCCAAAATCTTTACTTCCTTCTCCTCCGGCTAAATCTTTTATCGCTACGGGAATTAACGTAATTCCAATAATCGTTACAACCGAACCTGTAACTAAAGGAGGGAAAAACTTAACTAATTTACCTAAAAAAGCAGAAAGAAGGACGATGAGTAAACCAGCGACGATAATAGAACCATATATGGAGGAAACGCCGTAAGAACCTCCAATTGAAATCATAGGTCCTACGGCAGTAAACGTACACCCTAATACAACTGGAAGACCAATTCCAAAAAAACGATTTTTCCATACTTGCAGTAGCGTTGCCACACCGCACATAAATAAGTCAATCGCCACTAAATACGTAAGCTGCTGCTGAGTCAAGCCAATGGCTCCTCCAACAATAAGCGGAACAACAATCGCACCTCCGTACATAGCTAAAACATGCTGTAAACCAAGTGAAAAGACTTTTCCTTTATTCATATTAAACCTCCACTGTTGGTTTATCTTCAACAAATGTCACTTTACCATTTGATAAAGACTGAATGCGTGCTAATGATTCTACTTTAACGCCTGATTGACGAATTTGTTTTCCTCCATCTTGGAACGCTTTTTCAATAACAATACCAATGCCGCCTACTTTAGCACCTGCTTTTTGCACGATATCCATCAAGCCGAATGCAGCTTGGCCGTTTGCTAAAAAGTCATCAATAATTAAAATCACGTCATCTTCTTGAATAAATTTATCAGCAACTGAAATTTCATTTTCTTCTTTTTTTGTAAATGAGTATACTTTTGATGTAATGAGTCCGTCTTGAAGTGTTAAAGATTTTCTTTTTCTAGCAAACACCATCTCAACATTTAGCTTCAATGCGGTCATAATCGCTGGAGCAATTCCTGATGATTCAATCGTTAAAATCTTCGTAATTCCTGCATCTTCAAAACGCGAAGCGAATTCTTCTCCAATTTCTTTCATTAATACAGGATCCATTTGGTGGTTTAAAAATGTGTCTACTTTTAAAACCGTGTCCGATAATACGATACCATCTGTTAAAATTTTGTTTTGCAAAGCTTTCATAGTTCGTTCCTCCAACGTTTGTATTAAAAAAGCTCAAAAACATAGCTGCACTCGTATATGAGTAGAGCAATGTCTTTGAGCTTTTACGCACAAAAGTGAAAAACAAACTTCATCGCTCACCCATAGTCAAACTATTTACGGTAGTTTGGTAGATACTTACGAGCCTTATTCTCGTCATTATATGAGTGCGTTATTGAGTTAATTGTATTATATCAGCAAATCTTTTATTTGAAAATATCTAAAAACGATATTTTCGAACATTTACTTGTGATACAAAACATAATATTCGTTTATAGCGCCTTTTATACGTGATAAATTTCTCCATATTTCTTTTCTAGATACTGAATTAAATAATCTACATTTAAGCCTTCTCCCGTTACATCGTTTAAAATTTCAAGAGGCTTTTTCATTTTTCCGTATTGATGAATATGTTCTGTTAGCCAATTTGTGATCGGCGAAATTTCTCCTTTTTCGAGGAGTTCATCATAATTGGGCAAGTCTTTTAACATGGTATGCTTAAACTGCGCTGCGTACATATAGCCAAGAGCGTAGGAAGGGAAGTACCCAAAGCTTCCTCCGGCCCAGTGTACATCCTGAAGCACGCCTTCTCCATCGTGACTTGGACGAACTCCTAAATATTCTTCGTATTTCTCATTCCAAATTTCCGGTAAATCTGCAACTTTATATTCTCCGTTTATTAATCCTTTTTCAATCTCATAGCGAATCATAATATGAAGAGGATACGTTAACTCATCTGCTTCAATACGAATAAGCGACGGTTTCGCCTCATTTACTCCTCGGTAAAAATCTTCTAAATCTACATCGTCAAATTGTCCCGGCGCATGCTTTTTTAGTACGTCGTAATGATGCTGCCAAAATGCTTTATTTTTCCCGACAAACTGCTCAAAAAACAGCGACTGTGATTCATGAATTCCCATTGAAGTACCTTCACATAGAACCGTACCGACAAGATCCTTTGAAATATTCTGCTCATATAAAGCATGGCCGCATTCGTGAATCGTTCCAAAAATAGCCGTTCGGAAATCGTTTTCAGCATACTTAGTCGTGATGCGCACATCTCCCGGGTTTAAGCCAGTAGCAAAAGGATGGACTGTTTCATCAAGTCGCCCCGCTTCAAAATCGTAGCCAAGCGTTTTTAACACGTCTAGACTAAATTGCTTTTGCGCTTCTTTTGGGAAAGTACGGAATAAAAATTCCGTATTTGGCTTTGTATTCGACCCGGCGATTCGCTGAACAAGAGGCACAATATGCTCCCGTAGCTTTCCAAATACCTCGTCTAAGATTTCAACCGTCATCCCCGGTTCAAAAAGGTCTAATAAACGGTTATATTTGTTTCCTTCATACCCCCAATACTCCACAAACTTCTGATTGAAAGCTACAATTTTTTCGAGGTACGGTTGAAATAAAGCAAAATCTGCTTTTTCTTTTGCGTCTTCCCAAACCGACTCAGCTTTTGAAGTTAATGTAACGTATTCTTTATATTCATGCGGAGGAATCTTTTTATTTAAGTCATATTCTTTTTTACATTCTTCCACTGCTTTTTTCGTAATATCGTTTATGTAAGGCTGTGACTCAGGGGTCGTTAATTTCTCAATAAAACCTGCCATTTCATCAGAAACAGAAAGATTGAACGCTTCTGATGACATCATGCCAATAACTTCAGAACGCTGATCCGCCCCTTTTTTTGGAGCACCCGTCCTCAAATCCCAGTACATCACTCCGATTGCCTCGTGATAACTTTTGATTTTATTCATGTATTCATAAAACTGTTTCTCAATTTTCTGTATGTCTTCTCTCATTGTTTTTCCTCCTTACTTTCCTTATTTCACCATAAATTATTTTATCATAATAGTAACGGTGTGTATATAACTGAATATTCAATCTATTATGCATATAAAAAAGCGCGGCTACAACCGCGCTTTTTTATACGTTTTCTATTTTTGTTGGGACATTTTGTTCAATGATTGAACGCACTTTTGAATCTGTGCTTTTTGGCATAAAGATCGTGATTAGACCCTTATCGTTATGAGAGCGAATCAGTCTTCCAACTCCTTGCTTTAAGCGAAGAAGCATATACGGCATATCTGCATCCCAAAATGGATCGACTACTTGATTGCGCTTTGCTTCAAAGACCGGATCATTTGGCGGATAGGGCAGAGACCAAATAATTACATTAGATAGCGAAGGTCCAGGAATATCCAATCCTTCCCACAAATGAACAGCGCATAAAATCGTTTCTTCTTCCCTTTGGAACTGAGATACTAATTTACTGATTTCTTGATCGCCTTCAAATAAAAATGTGTACTGATTTAACTCTTTGGAAACTTCTTTGAACATCTCTAGTTCTTCTTTGCTATTAAACAATAAAAGTGCTCGTCCGTTCGTTTTTTCGAGCTGAGCAACAGCAAAGGCGAATTTTTCAGCAAACGCTTCTTCTTGATCATCCGAAACATTTTTTACCGCAATTTTCATTTGCTCATCATAATCAAATGGCGATTCAACAGAAAAAGAAAGCGGCTTTGCAATTCCTAAGCTATATGCTAAATAATCGAACGATTGGTTATCTGAAAGAGTCGCAGAAGTGAAAATATATGGTATTTTCTTCGCAAATACTCGTTCTTTTAAGACGTCTTTTACTGCTTGCGGCATAATAACCAACGTCAGCTGCCAGTTATTTTCTTCTACCCAGTAGATGGCATTTTCGTTGTCCATAAATAAGCGCAGCGAATAATCAATTTGATCTAGGTACTCATCTACAATTCGCAGCGTATATTCGTCTACTGTATAGGTCTCACTCTCAAACACAAGCTCGTTTCCGATATGCTCAAGCAGCGATAAAAGTTCTTTTCCTACACTTTGTAATCCGTTTGTGCGGGCTACTTCTTTACGGCTAGAACCAACGATTTCTGTGCTTGCTTCACTTAAACGGTCAAAGAACATTGCATATACATCGATAGCGTGCTCGATCTTCACAGCAAATTCTTCTCGCACGTCATTTTCTAATAGACGCGTTAACAAGTTTTCTAACGTATCTTCTTGAATGCGATATGTTAAAGCCTTTTGTGCAGCAAATTCCAGCAGGTGACCTTCATCAAATACAACACAGCTGCTTTCAGGAAGAAGGGGAAGCTGTCCTTCACGCTTGCGGGCTTCATATGTCCAAATGTGCTCCATGTAAAAATCGTGAGAGCAAATAATTAAGTCATGTGCTTTTCTATAGTGCTCACGTGAAAGCGTTAAGCCGCATCTATGACGCTGCTCACAGGAAGAGCAGTCTTGAAACGTATCCCAGTTAATTTGATTCCATTCCTCATCCGTTAAATGAGGATATTCTTTACGGTCTCCGTAGTGATAGAACGACTGCATACCGCTATGATCATGAACAAAATCAGGAAGCGTATCGTAAATTTCTTCAATGTTTTCATTATCTGTTCGTGCTGTCACAGCATCTAATTTCTTTAAACACAGATACTGATCTTGAGATTTTGCTAGGCGAACATCCATGTTAATATCTAAAATACCAGAGAGCTTTGCAATGTCTCCTTCGGCTTTTACTAACTGTTCAATTAATGTTTCATCCGCACAGGCAATAATAGCTGGCTTGCCAATATACCTTGCATAACAAATAGCGTACAGCAAATACACAATGGTTTTCCCTGTTCCTACACCTGCTTCTGCAAATATTACATTTTTTTCTTTAAAAGCTCGTTCGATTTGAAAAGCCATAAAAATTTGTTCATCCCGAAGTTCTAACCCTGCGTCTGGAAGATGATCATAAAAAACATCACCTATCCATTCATTTAATTTGTCAAAAAAGTTTTCATCCCGCTCAATTGTAAAAGGCAACCGCTCTCTCATCATCGATACTGACTCCTTTATTTATGTAAATATCTATCAATAAAAATTAGCTTCACTTCTTTTTATCTAGTAAATTTCTCATGTAAGCAAAACTTAATTATTGACTACTTTATCTAAAATGTCAATAAAAAGAGCTGAACATAAAAAAGTTCTGCCTGTAAGGACAGAACCTTTTTATATAAAAGCTGAGTGTATAGAACGCAAACGGAATAAGTGCTATTAAAAAATTAATTACAGCGGAATTTTGAGTCTGTGGACTGAGACAATAAAAAGGCCGCTTCATACTCGGCTTTTGCTTGTTCCAGCTGAGTAAGCGTCTCTCCGCTCACTTCTATTCCCTGCTGCATTAAATGATAGCTGTTTTCCAACGCTTGACGAATCATAGTGAACTGCGTGTTTCTATCCATTTATAAACATCCTCTCTCTGTAATGCTTACTATAAAAGTGAATACTATCATTCTATACACCAGCTGTTTATTTTATTCTCAAAACCAGCATCTCTGGCTTAATAAATGGATTCTTTCATTTAAAAAAATAATCTAATTTATTAAAATATTTTAATTCTCACTTGACTTATAGGAATAATATATTTTAAAATTACTTACATATTCAATACACTCAAAACTACATAATACAGGCTTACCGGTCAACCGATAGCCTCTAATTGCCAGATACACGTACAATCCGTCTGTGCAATTAGAGGCTTTTATTTTTTAAAAAGCCTGCTGAAAGGAGAAAAAATGGCAGAACTGCAGTTACAGCATGTGTATAAAAAATACGGAAAAGATAGTCTTGCAGTTGATAATTTCAATCTTCATATTCAAGACAAAGAATTTATTGTATTTGTAGGACCTTCAGGGTGCGGCAAATCCACTACCCTTCGAATGATCGCCGGCCTTGAATCGATAACAGAAGGAGAATTGCTTATTAATGGAGATCGTGCAAACGATTTGCCTTCTAAGGACCGAGATATTGCAATGGTGTTTCAAAACTACGCGCTTTACCCTCATTTAACAGTTTACGACAACATGGCATTTGGCTTGCAGCTCCGCAAAGTCCCAAAACAAGAAATTGATGAGCGCGTTCGTGAAGCGGCTCGTATTTTGGACCTAGAACCCTATTTAAAACGCAAGCCAAAAGCGTTATCAGGAGGGCAGCGTCAGCGGGTGGCTTTAGGAAGAGCCATTGTACGGAATGCCCAAATTTTTTTAATGGATGAGCCTTTATCTAATCTTGATGCGAAGCTTCGCGTACAAATGCGTGCTGAAATCAGTAAGCTTCATCAGAGGCTGCAGACGACCATTATTTATGTAACCCACGATCAAACAGAAGCGATGACGATGGCAAGCAGAATCGTAGTTATGAAAGACGGAAAAATTCAGCAAATAGGTTCACCTATGCAAGTGTATAATGCTCCAGAGAATACGTTTGTAGCCAGTTTTATAGGATCACCGGGAATGAACTTTTTCACAGGAAAAGTAGTGAACAGCAAACTGCACATCAGTGAACATGAGTTTCAACTGACAGAAAATCAAATGCATTTGTTACATGAAAAAGGCTACAACAATCAGTTTATTACTGTAGGAATTCGACCTGAGCATGTTACGCGCGCCTCTTCTGATGCTCCTCATATTTCATTACTGGTAGATGTGTCTGAGTTATTAGGAGCCGAGTACATACTATACAGTAGTTTAGGAGACCAGCTCTTTGTGGCTAAAATCCCTGGGGATGAACATATTCAAGTTCATCAGTACTTTCCATTTCATTTTCAAATGAATCATGCTCATTTCTTTGACCAAGCATCTACCAACCGTATCAAAATTGACCAATAACTATCTAAAAAGAATTCTATAAGTGAGGGAACTAAAATGAAAAAATTATTAATTCTGTTAGCAATGCTCACCGTGATCATCGCGGGCTGCGGCAAAAACAGTTCAACAAGCGGCGACAGCAGCGACTCTTCTAAAAAAGTAACCATTAACTTTACGCATTGGCGAGGAGAAGATTCGAAAGCTTTTGATTCTATCATTGAGCAATTTGAAAAGAAAAATCCAAATATTCATGTAGAAATGACCGTCTTTCCTTCTGATTCATATCAATCACAAATTCAAGGATCTCTACTATCTGGAGAAGGTATCGATGTATTTGCTAGTTTTCCAGGAAGTCAATTTGAAACGATTCGCAAAGCAAATGGTTTTGCAAAGCTGGACGACCAAAACTTACTCAGCAAATTTGACGAAAAGCTAATCCAAGCGGGTAAATCGGATAATACGCAATATGCTCTTCCTTATCAGCTAGTCTATAACATCCCTGTCTATAACAAAGGCATTTTTGAAAAACTAAATTTAGATATTCCTAAAGATTGGAATAGCTTTTTAAAAACATCTGAAACATTAAAGAAAAATGGATACACGCCGATTTTATTTTCAGTAGACGTAAGTCCTTCTCAATTTATTAATCCAATGATTATGAATAACGAACCTACAAACAACGCCCTTCACGAAGTAGAAACGGGCAAGCGCAAGCTAACTGATGAATGGTTTATCAAAACCCTATCTCAAATTAAAGAATTAAATGACAAAGGTTACTTCCAAAAAGATGCTCTTGGTACGAAAAAAGAAAGTGCTGCAGCACTTTTTGCTCAGGAAAAAGGCGCAATGCTTGCTCAAGGTTCTTATATGATGGCTACAGTCAAACAGCAAAATCCGAAGATTGATCAAGGTTTGCTTGCACCGATTACAGTGGATCAAGATAAAGCAAAATACGAAGGTGTTCATACCACGACATTCTTATTAGGTGTTGCTGAAAAATCAAAACACAAAGAAGCTGCTAAGAAATTTTTAACTTTCCTTGCAGATCCAAAGATTTCTTCTGAGTATGCGAATGCTACTGGCCAGTTATTAACGGTCAAAGGCGTGAAATATGATTCACCTGAACTCAAAGAAAGCGCAAAATGGAAAGACAAAAAAACGGTCTTCCAACCTCGATTTACAATTTTAAATGAGCGCGTATCAAAAGCTGTTGAAACATCTGTACAGGACGTACTATCCGGTATGTCAGCGAAAAAAGCTGCTGAAAAAGCACAAGGAGAGGTAGAACGTGTCGCTAAAAACTAATACGTCTATTCAAGAAGAAGAAAAGAGAACCCCTTCGTTCTCTTTTCCTCTCTTTTCATTTAAAAGTATCTCTAAAAGCAGACATCTATGGTTGTTTTTACTTCCCGGTTTTGTCATATATACTGTTTTCTTTGCATTGCCAACGCTTTTTGCTTTATTTTTAAGCACAACTGATTGGAATGGATTATCTTCTCAGTTCTCATTTGTAGGGTTTCAAAACTTCAAAGAAATTTTAACAAACGATGCTATTTTTACACAGTCTCTTACAAACAACTTAAAGTTCACAATTGACGTGCTGATCTTTCAAACGTTATTGAGCTTAGGCTTTGCACTCTTACTTTATAAAAATTCTGCATGGAATACATTTTATCGCTCACTCTTTTTTGTACCGACGATTATTTCGTCTGTGTCGATTGCTTTCACGTGGAACTTTATGTATGACCCCAACATTGGAGGAGTTAACCTATTTTTAAGTAAAATAGGCCTTGAGCATTGGACCCAGTCTTGGATTGGAAATGGGCATATCGCAATTTACAGCTTGGCTTTTGTACAATTTTGGGCACATACTGGTCAAATGCTTATTATTTTTGTAGCTGGAATTCATGCTATTCCCAGTGAGTTATATGAAGCTGCTAGTATTGATGGAGCAACAAGATGGCAAAAATTCAAGCGCATTACGTGGCCTCTTTTAGCTCCAGCTACGACAATAGTTGTAGCTTATACGACCATACAAAGTTTTAAAGCATTTGATTTAATCATTGCAATGACAAATGGAGGTCCCTCCAATTCAACTGAAATTCTTTCGACGCTTCTTTATCACGAAGCTTTTATTAATTTTCGTTTCGGCTATGCCTCTGCCATTTCAGTTGTATTTATGATTGTGATTGCTCTTTTAACGTTTCTTCAATTTCGCGTACTTCGCTTGACCAAAATGTAAAAGGAGATTCTTTTATGAAACAAAACCCATTCAGACAACTGATTTTAGGGATATACGGTTTAATCATTCTGTTGCCCTTAAGCTTGGTTTTATTAACAACCTTTAAAACAACGCCTGAACTTTACAGCAACCCAATCGGATTACCAGCAGGCTGGAATATTGAAAATTATAAACAGCTGCTCGTCAATGAACCCATCTTTGGCTATATTAAAAACAGCGTGATTGTTACCGTCTTTAGCACGTTTTTTATTCTATGGTTTTCAAGCATGATTGCTTATGCTATTATTCAGCTACCTCAAAAGCTTGGATGGATTGTATACGGCTTTTTTGTTTGCGGAATGATTGTCCCTACTCAAGTCAATATGATTCCTGTCTTTTTGCTGATGAATAAGCTTGGGCTCGTCAATACGCTAACAGGCGTCATTATCGTCTCCATAAGCTTTTTGCTTCCCATCGGTGTGTTTATTATCACGGGGTTTATGAAAACTTTGCCAAGGGAACTATTCGAAGCTGCTCGCATGGACGGAGCGTCAGAGTGGAAAATATATTCAAAAATCGCTCTTCGACTCTCAATACCATCAATGGCTACAGTGGGAATTTTTTCGTTTGTGATTGTGTGGAATGATCTGTTATTCCCTTTGCTATTGTTAAAATCTAAAGAAGTAAAAACGCTGCCTATTGCACTATTGGACTTTCAAGGGGAATTTCTGACTAATTATCCTATGCTGTTTTCAGCAGTCGTTCTTTCTTCTATCCCACTATTGATTGCGTACGTGTTTTTGCAAAAGCATTTCATTTCAGGAATGACATCTGGGGCATTAAAATAGCAGGCAAGAAAATCAAGCTTCCCTGCCTGCCCCTTTATTCTATAGGATTATTTTTTAAAGCACGCTGAGGTTTCGGTTTCTCTACTACTAGATGTTGGTAAACGTACATTAAAGCAGCTTTCAACAGAAAGATACCTAGCAAATGGTACTCTTTAAATGTGCCTACGCTAAAAAGCTTTGCACGGCTCATAGCTCGTTGAAAAGGATAAACAAAAAATGTATCTACGATTGCATTTAATAACATATACCTTCCAAAATGGCCGTATGTGAACTTTTTAATCCATAAAGAACCTGCTAAAAATGGACCTAAAAGTAAAGCAGCTTCACCTGTTAGATATGGATGAGGAGGATTAGGGAATATCCACCACTTCTTTTTTTCAGCAATATAGCTTTCAACCATAATTAAAAAGGAAATAAACATAGTAGATGATAAATAGCGCTTAATATGCTGTCGTCCTATAAAAGGGATGGTTAACCATGAAAGAAGCATCATCCCCCCAAAAATCCGTGCTGATCGGTTTTTTCTCATTTTATCACCTCTTAGGTTTTAGTATGAGATTTCCCTTTCGTAAATATGTTAGAAATAAGCTAATCATTTCTCGTTTTAAGCCTGCTATTGAAAAGAAATGAATACATATATTGCCCTGCTACTCGCCCATACTATAAAAAACATAATGGGGTGAGTATATGCATGATTATTATGACGGACTATATAAATACCTGCTTAATGCTACATTTTGGTTTATTTTATTAATTGTCGTGCTCGGTATAGGCATGTTTGGAATGCTAGCTTATCGAGGTTTGAAAAAAAAATAACGTACAAAAGCCAAGCTGGTTTTTACACCGCTTGGCTTTTGTATTTATTGATCGTTGCGTGGAGGACGAGGTCCCCAGTATTGATAGTAGTCTGTCTTAATAAACCCGTTAAACAATTTGCGTTTTTTCGTTGCTTTTTTACCGTAGTATTGTTCAAATTGTTCATGAGATGTCAGCATATAAATCGACCACGTATCAAGCTTAGAAAACGCTTCGCCCATTTCAGCGTACATTTTTTCAACAGAAGGACGATCGCTTAAACGTTCGCCGTACGGAGGGTTACCAATAATGATTCCATATTCTTTCGGCGTCGTAAAATCGCGCACTTGCATTTGCTTAAATTGAATTAAATCTCCAAGTCCAGCTTCAAATGCATTTTGCTCCGCTACTTTTACCATACGATGATCAATATCATGACCAGCAATATCTAGCACTTGGTCGTAGTTCGCTAAGTCTTCTGCTTCTTCGCGCGCTTTGTCCCAAATGCTTGCTGACATCCATGGCCATTCTTCTGATAAGAAGTCACGGTTAAATCCTGGTGCAATATTTTGACCGATAAGCGCTGCTTCGATAGCAATTGTACCAGAGCCGCAAAAAACATCGACAAACGGACGATTCGCATTCCACGGCGTTAGCATAATTAGAGCCGCTGCCAGCGTTTCTTTTAAAGGAGCTTCTCCTTGTCCGACGCGGTAACCGCGCTTATGAAGTCCTGCACCGCTTGCGTCAATTGTTAATGTAGCAACATCTTTTAATAGCGCTACTTCAATTTTAAACGTTGACCCTGTTTCTTCGAGCCAGCCTGTTGTTTTGTTATAATGTTTTTTCATGCTGTCAACAATTGCTTTTTTCACAATGCTTTGACAATCTGATACGCTGAACAATTTAGATTTAACTGATTTTCCCGATACAGGAAACTGTGCATCTACGGGCAAATAATCTCCCCAATTTAATGCTTTTGTTTGTTCAAAAAGCTCATCAAACGTACGAGCTTTGAACTGTCCAACCTGCACTTTAATTCGATCTGCTGTACGAAGCCATAAATTGCAGCGAGCAATTGCGAGCTCGTCTCCTTCAAAGATAACCTTGCCATTATCTACTTCACAGTCATATCCTAAAGCACGCACTTCTTTAGCGACCAGTGCTTCAATTCCCATTGCTGCTGTTGCAATAATTTTATATTTCGCCATTTTTCAACCTCATTTTGTTTCTAATTATCTACACTAAGTGTAAAAGTACCATATACATGCGCCGTAGTCAAAGCTTTCTCCGTCTTTTTATTAAAATGCAAAAACTGCTCGCTCTTGATAGAGCCAGCAGTTTCTTCACCTATGTCGCATATAAATGTGTTTTTAAAAGCTTTCCACTTTAAAATTGCGCAATCGGTTGCTCAATTTGTTTATGAAAGTAAGTATACACGTGTTTCATATGGATGCAGCGTACATTTTTCAAGCGTTTCGTTTTTATCCAACGGATAATTATGAATCAGCACTTCTCTGTTTACAAATGAGCTCTCTGAAGGAAACTCGAACGTTTGATTTTTCGGTGACACATTACAAATAACAACAGCGGTTTTACCTTCTAATGTTCGCGTATACGCGTAAATAGCGGAATCTTCTTCTGCCAATAGCTTATAAGTTCCATACACCAGCACATCATGCTGTTTTCTAATTTTAATGAGCTGTTTGTAAAAATTCAGTACCGAATTTTTATCACTTTTCTGCTCTTCTACGTTAATATCTACGTAATTTGGATTCACCTTCATCCAAGGGATACCAGTAGAAAATCCTGCATTTCTTTCTGTATTCCACTGCATTGGCGTTCTTGAATTATCGCGGCCTGTTTCCCAAATCACTTTCATAATCTCGTCATGTGTATCGCCTTTTTCACGCTGAATACGGTAGTAGTTAATCATACCAACATCATCATAATCGTCAATAGAATCAAACTTAACATTGGTCATTCCAAGTTCTTGTCCTTGATAAATAAACGGTGTTCCTTTCATTAAAAAGTATAGTGCAGCTAAGCACTTTGCACTTTCCACTCGGTAAGCTAAGCTGCCGAATTTATTTACAGAACGAATTTGGTCATGATTTTCTAAATATAAAGCATTCCAGCCGTTAATTTTTTCTAAACCATTTTGCCAATTAGTTAAAATCGTTTTTAACTCGATTAAATCAAGCGGTTTTTCTTCTCCTTTATCCCACAGTCCCATATGCTCGAACTGAAAAATCATATTGAAGTTTCCCCCATCTTCAGCTACCCACTCATCTGCGCTGTCCGATGTTACACCATTTGCCTCTCCAACCGTCATAATATCATATTTGGCAAACGTATTTTCTTTTAGCTCTTTTAAATGTTCTTGAATTCCCGGTCGATTCATATGCCCTTCAAACGATGGCACATAATCTAGCTTTTCAGGGTTCGGTAGATCTGGGAAGCCGGCCACTTTCTTAATATGCGAAATAGCATCTACACGAAAGCCGTCAATTCCTTTATCTAACCACCAGTTAACCATTTCATAAAGCTCATGACGTACTTTTTCGTTTTCCCAGTTTAAATCAGGCTGTTTTTTAGAAAATACGTGCATGTAATATTCTTTTGTCTTTTCGTCGAACTCCCAAGCTGATCCGCTAAAAATAGATTCCCAGTTGTTTGGCTCTTTTCCATCTTTACCTTCGTGCCAAATATAATAATCACGATATGGATTCTCTTTAGAAGACCTGGATTCTAAAAACCAAGGGTGTTCATCTGAAGTATGATTAATAACTAAATCCATAATCAGCTTCATTCCGCGATGGTGAACTTCATCTAGCAGCTCATCAAAGTCTTCCATTGTTCCGAAATCTTTCATAATATCTTTATAATCACTGATATCGTAGCCATTATCGTCGTTAGGAGACTGATAAATCGGGCAAATCCAAATGACATCAATTCCAAGATCAGATAAGTAGTCTAATTTTGAAATAACCCCTTGAATGTCACCAATTCCGTCGCCGTTTGAATCCATAAAGCTTCGCGGGTAGATTTGATACGCAACAGCTTCTTTCCACCATTTCTTTTCCATGTGCTCAACCCCTCAAAATAGTGCTTTTACGTAAGCGTTCGCCTTTACGCATATCGCTATTTTATAATGAATACATGCAAAAAAATAGGTTTTTCACAAAAAAAATCGTTATTCTCTTTTGAATAACGATTCTCACTGCACTAATTTGTGTTTAAAGGCATAGATGACTGCTTGAGTCCGGTCCTGTACATCCAGCTTACTTAATAAATTGCTCACATGTGTTTTTACAGTCTTTAGCGCAATAAATAATTCGTCTGCAATCTCTTGATTTGTTTTGCCTTGCGTCATTAGCAATAAAATTTCCATTTCACGAGCTGTCAGTTCTTCATGAGGTAAAGACGGTTTTCTCATTTTAGACATCATTTTACCGGTTACTTCGGGCTCTAATACAGATTGCCCCTCATATGTACGGCGAATAGCAGCTGCAATTTCTCCTGCTTTAGACGTTTTTAATAAATAGCTTGTTGCCCCTGCCTCTAGAGCGGGATATACTTTTTCATCATCTAGAAAGCTAGTGACAATGATCACTTTCGCTTCTGGCCACTGCTTAATCAGTTGTTTCGTTGCTTCAATCCCGTCCATTTCTTCCATGACTAAATCCATTAAAATAATATCCGGGCGCAGCTGAAGCCCTAATTCAACGGCCTGTTGGCCATTTGCTGCTTCAGCTATCACATGAATATCTGCTTGAGCCGACAAATACGCTCCTACGCCAATACGAACCATTTCATGATCATCTACTAACAGTACATTAATCATTTTGCTTCTCCTCTCTTTCTACTAACGGTACTTTCACTTCTAGCTTTGTTCCTTTGTCGGGCAAGCTAATAATTTTTAATAGGCCTCCAATTTCAACTGCGCGTTCGTACATATTTTGCAGGCCGTACGATCCGACTTTTTCCTTTTCTACATCAAAACCAACTCCGTTATCAACAATACGTAAAATAATGGAAAAGTCACGTTTAATCAGCAGCACATCTAAAGCTGTTGCATTGGCATGACGCAGCGTATTTGATACGGATTCTTGCAAAATTCTAAACAAGTGGTCTTCAATGCCTTTATCAAGTTCAAATCCTTCTATTTTCCAATTTAATTCAAGCGGTACTTTTTGAGCAAGCTCATTCATCAGTTCTTTCATTCCAGCCTGTAGCGATTTTCCTTTTAATGCTGCAGGACGAAGATGAAGAAGCAAAGCCCTCATTTCAAGCTGTGATTGATTAATCATTTTTTCAACCATCTTTAATTGCTTAGCTTCAGAGTCTTGTAGCGTAAGATTGGATTCCGTAATAGCAGACATAAGCATCGAAGCGGCAAATAGCTGCTGACTAACGGAGTCATGCAGTTCTCTAGCAAGCCGATTTCGTTCCTGAGAAACAATTTCTTGCACTTGCTTTTGCTGATTTTCCACTTTTTCCGTTGCCATCTTTTGAGATTGCTGTGCTTGAAGAATCATTTTATGATCTACTTTATTTAAACGGCTTATAATTCGAGACGTTTCTTGAATAAGCGGTTCATTTGCCGACATATGCCGGTGGCCATTTTCTATTTCATATAATCGGTTTTCAACATATGTCCACTGCTGTCTCCACATAAACCCCATGATTCCTCCAATCACGCTTCCAATCGTAAGGCTTAAACTGAAGGAAAACAGCACAAAAGGCATGCCAAATACGCTTGTTTTCCATAAGTCGCTAAGTTGAAAAACAGGATATGCAAAAAACACGGTAAGGAGCACGGATACAAATACAAAAAAACTTAAGAAAATCCCCCATAATAACTGCCGTTGAAGAATACTCATATCCTTTGCACCTCTAAATCTCCAATCACAACAGTTGTAACAATCTTCACCCTATGAGCAGATTGATCAAATTCCTCTGTTTTGATAGACAAATTTTCATTGAACGAAAAGCCGCGCTGATGTCCAAAAACCGTTACGTTTCCTGCTAGTTTAGAATGATTCACAGATACTTCCGTTTCGTAAGGAATGAGCACTTTAATATTTCCAAACGCTTGACGAATAAAAATAACCGCATCGCCTTTTGGCAGAACGGTATTGCTTAAATCAACCACAATGTCTCCCCATACGCTTTGAATATTAATATCATCCCATTCGTATACGGAGTCTTCGGTTCTTTGACTACCAAGAAGTTTATTCGTCAAAACCGGCCGGACCTGCACCAAACTTTGGTTTGGCTGCTGGGTAAATTCGTCAGTCGGTCTGAATTCAACGGGATGCTTTCTTGATTGAATAAATCTAAGTAAAAAATACAGAAAAAGAGCAATAACTAAAAACTTAAAGGCAACCGTATTAAATATATTCAATACAAGCCCAATAACGCCAATCCAAAATAAAATGCGCCCTAGTTTTCTTCTCATTTTTTTTCGCCCAATATACATGAACGCACCGGCAATTAATACAGAAAAGATCAAGCCGCTGTGAAAAAACATAATTTCAATAAACAGGACAAATAAACTGCAAATAAAAATGAACATAAGAGATTCTGTTTTGTTTACGCTTTGCACAGCTCTCTCTCCTTTCTCCTCGTAGATGACATAGCGTTCTTTGGATGCTCTGCAGGTATCTATTCTCTCACCTTAAAAAGACGCAGAAACCTACGCCTTTTTTAGAATACCATGTTTTATGCAGAAACACTGATTTTTTACGATGATTTTACTCTTTTTTCTAATTCAGCAATTTTGCTGTCTACCGTTTGTCTATAGTAATTTGTATTAATTTGATTTTCAAGCTGGTCAATATAGGTTTCCATTTCGTCAAACTGGCTGTAGGACGTATAAGATGCTTCTGTTTTCATTACTGAATTCATACGATGATGCGCACGAGCAATATTTTCGCGCCCCATTAGTTCCATACGGCGAATATGCATATCTTTTACCTTATGCTTCATTTCTTCATACTTTTGTTCAAGCTCTTCTAACTGCTTCGATGCATCTTCATAAGATTCTTTTACACGCTTTGCTCTCTCTTCGTAGTGAGCATGTTCTTTTAAAATAAATTCATGTAATTCCGCTTCTTCAGCTGCTTGTGCTACTTGTGCTTGCTCATGACGTTTTTTCATCATGTCAAGGGCCAGATGGTATTCGCGATTAAACTGTTCTTTTAACGTGTGCTGTCGCTCAACAAGCTGCCTTACCTTTTCGGTCTCCTGCTCGCATTGACGCAAATAGTGGTTTAGTGCAGCAATTGGATTTTTTTGTTCTTTGTGATCAAGCAATTGATGAAGGTCTGCAGAAATCGTTTCTTTCATTCGAGTAAATAAGTTTCTCATTTTGTTCATCTCCTTAGATAATAAAGTAAACTTTTATTATTTTTGATTTAAGTCAGCCCACTGACGTTCAAAATGCTTAAACGGATCTTCTTTTTCCGTTTTTATAGGGCTGCTGCTGTTCCACTTTTTATATACAATGTAAAGTACTACTGCTGCGATGATACCAGCAAGGGCCGGGAGGTTTGAAACAGTTGTTAAGAGTACGACAACACCAATAAACCCCCAGAGCCATTTTTTAAAGGGGGCCTCTGCTTTAACAAACCCTTTAAATGCTACGTACAAAATAACCAAGCCAAGTGCAAGTCCTACCATCGGACCAGCATTTGCAAGAAGAACGATAGCAGCTACCGCTCCAATCAAAAACAAACCAACTTTTTTCATTTTGTCTCCTCCTTTCGCTTATCTATATACTTAGTTTAAGGATTATGACGTTTTTTCAAAACGAGCTAGAGCTTTATTTTCTCCTAAGACCTGAGGCTGACAACAAGCTCAGTCTGATTGTACAAAAAAATGACAGCTTATGATAAGCTGTCATTTTGACATAAAAAAAGCTCTTCCGTTATACGAAGAGCTGGGTTGGATTAAAATATAGTGTATAACAACAAGTGTCGATTGCTTTTCAATAACGTTCTGTAAGCCATGTTTTGTACCATTGTACTGCAAGCGGCTAGCTACCTCGTACTCCGGTGGCAATTATCTATCTACAAAATGTAACCATTTTGTCCTTCCTTCCGTTCAGTTCCTTCCAGAAAGTTCCCCTACCATTATTTGGGTTTCTCGCTCGAGGGGTTTACCTCGTTCCACTCTTACCATTTCTGATAAGACTTCGTCACTGTGGCACTTTCAGAGTAGTCAAGCCATATCTTAAAAAGACTTAGGCTTTTTCCCCGCCGTTAGCTTTTAACAGCTACCCTAGCTTATGACTTCGCTAGGCACGAACACTACAGACATCGCAGTCTGTGCGAGCATGGACTTTCCTCTACATCCTCATATGTGATGCAGCAATTACCCGAACGTTATTGATAACGACTTTCCTTAGTATAATAAAAATAGGAGTTGAATGCAACTCCTATTTTTAGGTTATTCGTATAATTTACTTCCAAACACATGTTTTTCTAAGTTAGACAAACGTTTTAAAATATCAAAGTTTGTCGTACCCGCTTGCTGCTGCTGTTGAGCCGGCGGCGGGGTAAACGAAGGTTGTTGCGGCTTTTTAGATAATTCTTCTACTTGCTTTTTTAAGCGTAAATTTTCAGTTTGTAATGCTTCAATTTCTTCATGAAATGCTTCATAATCTTTAATAACAGAATCTAGATACTTATCTACTTCTTCTTGATTATAGCCTCTCATGCCTGTTTTAAATTCTTTTTCTAAAATTTCTTTGGCCGTTAAACGGATTTTATCAGCTAACATCTCTATCACCTCGAATACGATAAACCTTATCTTTATTATAATTCATTTTTTCAAAAATAGCTTCAAATGTCAATTTATCTTTTAAAATGTTTCGCCAAGTGGCGTTAAAAAGATGAAAATTTTTCTTCATCCACGATGTCCTGTAAGTCGTGAGACGTCACCATTATAATAGGGTATTCTTCTCGTTCAGCACGTTTTTTAGCCGTTTCTAACATATATTTAGGACTTCCTTCGTGCTCTTCGTCGTAAACTAAACAAATACCTTCACTTTTTTCTACTAAAAATTGATTTTTTAACCGAAACTGTGCTGGACTTTCATATTTCTTTTTTGTAATGCTATCTACATAATCTGCTTGACTTAAGACGAATTCATACAATTCTTTATTGACTTCATTCCATTTTTCTTCTTGCTCCAAAAACGGTGTTAAAACAGCTAACTGAAGCTCGGGATAATCGAGCTGGAGATCAAATACCACTTCTGCTGCCCAAATCTCTACTCCTAGCTGGCCACTAATCAATACCCATTCTAATCCATCTTCTACTAATTCCTGTAATTTTTTATAGAGCGCTTTTTTTATGTATGTAATGCCTTGATGTTTTTCATTAAAAATCCCAAGTTCGAATGGCTTATAACCAGTAACCGTTAGCACCTTCATTATATAACTCCTTTGTAACAAAATAGAATAGGAACTGATGTAATCAGCTCCTATTAACGTACAGTACATTATCTAAAATACCCTGAATTAGGTCCTTGATGCGCGCCTTTTGTATGACAGCTTCCTTGGCCGCAACCTTTGTGTCCCGGATAACTAGCACCTGCTACTTGACCTGGGTAGCCTCCTTGACCTGGATAACCAGCACCTGCTACTTGACCTGGGTAACCTCCTTGACCTGGGTAACCAGCACCTGCTACTTGACCTGGGTAGCCTCCCATTTGACCTGGATAGCCTGCTCCCCCTACTTGAGTTGGATATTGCTGCGCACCGCCAAAAAACTGTTGATTTGAAGTTTCATTTACAACAGATTGCGTTTGCGGGAAGTAATGCACGTGCTTCACATTTGTATGATTCACCAATGTATTATGACTTGGATGAATGTGAGGTACAACTACCTCCTGAGAAGTAAACTGCGTGCAGCATTTTGTTGGATGCACAATTGGTGGCATACATTTTGTTGGTCTTGGATACATATCCTTTTTCCCCTTTCACTGTTTAGTTATTACACTATTACAATATGTGAAGGGCAGTGTACATGTACTAAGACAAACACCTATTTTTGGCCTACATAAAGGAGTTATACGAATTTTTCAAACTGCTTAGGACAATTACTGTTAAACAAATTAATGCGAAAAATGATACTAAAATCACATTTTTCATGAGGCCTCTCTCCATCTCACCAAAGTTCTGTTTTTAAAATGTAAGAATAAGTCTTACATTGACTAATTTTATCAATGACTGAAAAATAGAACAATATAAAACATCCACAAAAACAAAAGAATAATATTTCTGAATATTTTAAAATAAATCAGCTGAAGTCTATGCTTTAGCTGATTTATTTTTTAGTCTAACAAGTCTTTTTTCAAGCGCTTCCTTCGACGTTTTTTTAGTCATTTCTCTGAATTGATTCCACTTTTCCAAGGCCAGCTCAGTATATAGAAGTGCTTGATGAACATCTTTGAGACGATGCTCATAAATTTTAGCTAGCTCAACCAATGCTTCTATAGCGACGTCACCTTCACATGTTTGAACCAAGGGTTCAAACATGTCCACTGCCTCTTTCCAACTCTTCTCTTTTTTATAATGATAAGCCATCGCTAGCTGAGCTTTTTCATGCTCCTCTTTTTCTTTTTCCGCTACGCCCTGATAAAGAGAGAAAGCGTGCTTATTCTCCCCTAACTGCTCATACCATCTTGCTACTTCATATGTTTCTTTTTCTGTAAACTCCTCACTAGTAAGGAGATGTTTTGATAAATGAATGTATAAGGTGATAAGTGATAAAATATCATGTTCATTATGTTTCATAATGTCGAATAAGCCTCTTGGATTTTTCGTTTCAATAAAATCAAAATAAATCATGGGAGCTAAGAAACCTGGAATATCATCCACTCGTTCAATTCCAAGTATTTCATTTTCGACATTCGCAAGCTTAACCGAATTCATTTTATGTTTCCACAGCCTTCTTGATGCATGCAGTAAATCAAAGTGACCGAACTTAGGCAGCTTGGGCAAATGATCTCTCAATAGCGTATGACGAGTCTTCACATGAGGCCAATCGAAAGATTTCCCATTATAAGTCACAAGCGTCGTATAGTCTACTTCTTTTAAGAAACTTTCGTAAAATGCTACTTCTCCACTTGGCTCTGTTAATATATGCTGACGAAAAACGACGGAATCTTTTAGCACTCTTGCATATCCTAGCAAAAAGATAGTCGTTCCCGTACCTGTACTAAGCCCCGTCGTTTCCGTATCAAAGAAAAATAAATCTGAATATGTGCGGCCTTTTGATGAAAGCGGATGAGCAACTGTAGACCGATTCCATACTTCCACTACTTTTTTCAGCTCATTAAATTCATAATGTCCATGCTTGTAGTCGAGCGGGTAAACCACTTCTCTGATCATACAGTAGCTGTCTTCGGCAAAGTAAGGAACAGCATGATTTCCCTTCCATTCCTGTTCATAGGGAATAGACGCGCTTTTAGGTCGCTGCGGGTTACTTTCAACCGGCGGCTTTGCTTCTGTAACATGAAGATGCTTTTTCATACGGTTTAATTTATTTTTAAAAGACACGAGTTCACCTACTTTGCAGTTGTTGTAGCAGCACGAGCGCATCGCTTTTTGCGCATTCTCCCTGTGCTTCCATACCGATACAAGACGGACAGCCGCTTTCGCAAGAACAATTTACAATTAATTGATTGGTTTGATTTAGCACATCATTCATTTGTTCGTATACTTTGTCACTTAGCCCAATGCCTCCCGGGTATCGATCATATAAGAAGATAGTCGGCTGTTCGTTGTGCACCGCTTTTATCTGAGGCACTACATGTAAATCAGACGGATCGCACATCACCATAAGCGGTGCAATTGACTGAAGGGCATTTGCCACGGAAATAAGCGCTTGTTCCAATCGTTGTTCAGATTCGTTAAACTGTTCTTTTTCAAAGCTTAGCCACACGGCATTTGTATGAAGCTCTTCTTCCGGAAGTGAAATGGGGCCTGACCCTATGTTTTCATGCGTCTCAAACTTTATTTTTTTAAATATCGTAGCCATAGCGCTGACCATTACATCGCCATAACCGATTGAATATGTTCTCTCCATCCGTTCTTTATCAGCTTCTAGAACCTTTAAGTTAACCGCTAAGTTTGCATCGGTGAAATAGTCTACATCCACTTCACGAACATACGCTTTTTTCTCATCCCAGTCCAAGTATTCTACTTGATACTGAATGCCTTGATGCAAGTAAATCGCCTCATCATGAAGAAGCGTCATGGCACTAAAGCGATCCATTTCTCCAATTACTTTCACATTTGCAACGTCCGATTGATCAATGATGACAACATTTTCTTGGGATGCAGAGCGCAGACTGATATTATGAGCTGGGAACGAATCATTCATCCAGTACCATTTGTCTCCGCTAAAATGAATCACTCGCTCTTCTTGCAAAAACTCCAGGACGTCTTCAATTTCTACCCCATCAAATGTTTCTCCCTGCTTAAACGGCAGCTCATAGGACGCACATTTTAAATGATCGACTAAAATAACAAGATTATCAGGATTAATTCGAGCTGTTTCTGGATTTCTGCTAAAAAAGTAGTCCGGATGCTGAATCATATACTGATCAAGCGGACTTGAACTTGCGATCATCACAATGACGGCTTCTCCGTGACGTCTCCCTGCTCGTCCTGCTTGCTGCCAAGCGCTTGCAACCGTGCCTGGATAACCTGTCATCACACACACCTGCAGCTGCCCGATATCCACTCCTAGCTCTAAAGCATTCGTACTGACTACCCCGTAAATACTTCCCTCTCGAAGTCCTCTTTCTATTTCGCGTCGCTGCTTCGGCAAATATCCTCCGCGGTACCCTTGAATAGACTTATTTTGAAGCTGGTTTTTTACGAGCTCCTGCAGATACGTTAAAATAATTTCCACTCGTACTCGGCTTCGTGCAAATACAATCGTTTGAATTTTATTTTTCAAAAACTCTCCTGCAATATTTCGCACTTCAAGCGTAGCACTTCTTCTAATGTTTAACGGTTTATTAACAATAGGAGGGTTATAAAAAATAAAATGCTTGCGGCCGCTAGGCGCTCCGTTGTTATCTACTAACATAACATGAGCTCCCGTTAAATGTTCAGCGAGTTCTTTTGGGTTAGCAATGGTCGCTGATGTACAAATAAAGATAGGGTTGCTTCCATAGTAGCGGCAAATTCGCTTTAACCGGCGTATAACGTTGGCTACATGGCTTCCAAAAACACCGCGGTACGTATGAAGTTCATCAATCACAATGTACTTCAAGTTTTCAAACAGTGATACCCATTTAGTATGATGAGGTAAAATAGCTGAATGAAGCATATCTGGATTCGTAATAACAATATGACCTGCTTTTCTCACCTTTTGACGGATGTTTGCCGGAGTATCTCCATCATACGTGTAGCTATTGATTGGCACTTCCATTTCTTCAATGATTTCATTTAACTCACTTTTTTGATCTTGGGCAAGCGCTTTTGTTGGAAACAGATAAAGAGCTCTAGCCTGATCATTCTCCATAATACTCTGGAGTACCGGCAAGTTGTAGCACAATGTTTTTCCTGATGCTGTCGGCGTCACAGCCACAACATTCTTCTTAGCTGTCGCCAAATCAAACGCTGTTTTTTGATGCGTATAAAGCGAACCAATTCCTCGATTCTCAAGTGCTTGCCGCAGTTTCGTATGCAAAGAAGCTGGAAATGGCGCAGTTTTAGCTTCTTTCTCTTCGATTGTATGCCAATGAACGATATTTTGCTGATATGACGGATTCGTTTGCAAGATATCCATTACTTCTTGTAAGTTTTTTCGTATTCTCATTTTCATCACCTGCTTCTATTTTAACGAATGAACGTTCGATAGAAAACCATAAGTTTTTGTATGTTTTTGGTGGATTCGGACATGGTATTAATACAGTAAATTTTTCAAGGAGATGTTAAAAATGGGAAGCCCTTATCTTTGCCCTAGCTGCAAAACAAATCGAACGCGCTTTAATATCATTGAACAAAATGCAAAACCTGTAAAAATGGATCCAAGAAGCGGAGACGTCGTAGAAGAATACACAAACGAAACACTCGATGCCTTTCATGCTGCTTATAACGGACCGCAAAAACGCATTCAGTGCGGAGCTTGCGGCTTAGTAGAAGATGAGACCATGTTTGTACGGCATGCTGAATCGAATAAACTTCAATAAAAAAGGTGAGGCTCTTTGTCCTCACCTTTAATCATATAAATCTTTATGCTTTTTCTTAATCAAAAAGCAGACATTTTCATTTAAAAAATTCATGTCTTTTCTTATACAAACATGCTAAAATACCTAAAAAAAATATGGAGATGATGGTCATGTCATTCCTTCTTTCTCTTTTACCTTTCTCCTTTTTGAAGAAATTTCGTTTTCCTTCTGTAAGAGAAGTTAATGAAGATAAAACGAATGTAGAAATGCTTCAACAAAGAGTCAAGCTAGTTTCACTTGCTCTTGTAGTTTCCTATCCTATTTATATTTATATAGGTTTTTCTTTACTTCAACATGCGGGGACATCTCAGTTTAGACATACACTAATTGGTATTCATTTCACTAGTTTTGCTCTCTCCTCTCTTTATTTATTTTTCTATTATGTTAGTAAGAGAAAAGAGCTGTTTGCTAACTGCTTAAGCACCATTGTATATGGCTATATATTTTATTACGTATTTGCTGCAGCACTTTCTACTATTAACAGTCAGCTTTTCACAGGTCGCGTAGACGTATATATGATGCTGTTGATTTCCACAGCTGTTTTGTGTCCTATGAAATTAAAACAGCTGTGCATCATTTTTATTCCTAACCATCTTTTTTTACTATACGGCTTATCACGATATGTACCGGATTCTTTTTCTCTTATTTAAAAGCAGATCAATACAACTGCAGCAGTTGCTATCGCTTTACTTATTTCATACATTCTTTATACATACCGTCACAAAGAATATATGAGTCATTTACAGCTAAAAAAAAGCGAACGTAATTTTTTTACGCTGTTCAAAATTAATCCCTATCCTTTACTATTAACAAGATTATCCGACCACAAAGTGCTGCTCATTAACAATAAAGCTATTCATTTTTACAATCTTGCTTCTCAAGATCTTGATCAAATAGACGGATTTATAATCTATCCCACCGATGAAGATCGAGAGGAGATTTTAAAACGTCTTCAACAAGAGAAATATGTAAAAAACTATATCCTAGAAGCACGGGAATATGGAGATTCTAAGTGGGTTATGATCAATTATGAATTACTAGAGTATCAAAGCCAAAGCTGCATACTCGCAGGTATTACCGATATAACCGATTTAAAAGCGGTTGAGCATAAATTGAGCTTGCATGCTTCAACTGATATGCTAACCGGAATTTTAAATCGAAGAAGTGGAATGGAAAAACTGCAGCTGGAACTGCTGAGAGCAAAAACCAATGATACACCTTTTCTATTATGTTTTATCGATATTAATTCTTTAAAACTAGTAAATGATCAATACGGTCATAGAGAAGGCGACTGGCTTATTAAAACAATAGCAGAATCAATTAGTGGTTATATTAGCAAAGATGATACGCTCTTTCGCTACGGAGGCGATGAGTTTTTATTAATTGCTCCTGAACAAACGGAAGAATACGTACAAGAGCTGTGGCAAAATATTAATGAGCAGCTAGAAGGTAAAAAGAAAGAGTTTAATAAGCCATATGCACTGTCTGCGAGTTACGGATTTATTATATGTGCGCCTTCAGACGACACCAACCTAGATACATTCATTCAAAAAGCAGATGCTGCCATGTATAAGCAAAAACATACGCGCGTTTCTTCCGCCTTTAAGTAAATCATCGAAGTCCTTGCGCCATCGATTCGCTAAATAGAATGATCAAGGAATAAATCCGTGCATGAATTACGCATGCACTTTCTTTCTTTGCAAAGAAAAACTATAATAGATGATGCAAGTATTTTACTGATATATGGAAAGGACGTACATATGTTTACAATTAAAGAATATACAGCTGAACAATTGCAGGATCCATTTGGTCTCCTTCTAGGTGAACGCTATGAATTCCATTTATACATTGAGGTAGAAGAAGATGATGAATTATATACGGGCAACGACCTAGCACTACGCTTAGTATATATTAAAGGCGAAGATAACACTTCTATTGCCCAAACTCATTTCTACGAAGTTTCAACAAATAAAGTATTAGACTTCGACCTTGAAGAAGAGGAAGAAGAAGCTGTAAAAGAGTTTTGCGGGAAGCATTTACCTTCAGAGGAAGGTACAAATAAAGAGGAATAATCAAAAATAAGCTCTTTAAAAAGAGCTTATTTTTGATTTCGTTTTTCCATTAGTTTTTTAACTACTTCTTTTGGCTCCCAGCATGTAAACTGATAAGAAGGTCGGGTCTCATAGCCTAGTCTTTTGCAGAGATACTTCATTCCCTTATCCAATTTAATGCTTTGAAAATGTTGACATGTGGCACAGCAATGAAATGAACTCATGCCTTCCCTTCTCCCCTACTTTAATCTATTTTCTTAATCATACAAATAAAACAAATTTGTATAAAAAAAAGCTGCCTATCGGCAGCTTTCATATGTAGCGTTGAATTATAATTTTACAACATTCTCCGCTTGAGGTCCACGTTGACCTTCAACGATTTCAAATTCAACTTTTTGGCCTTCTTCTAATGTTTTGAAGCCTTCAGATTGGATAGCTGAAAAATGAACGAATACGTCATTTTCGCCTGGTACTTCGATAAAACCGAAGCCCTTTTCACTGTTAAACCATTTTACTGTACCTGTAGTAGCCATGTAAAAAAACCTCCAAAAAATGTAAAAATTTTAATATGTTACTCTATATTTACATTTATACCGTAAATAAAAAATTCACATATTATAAAAGAGACCTACGCGAAGTAGATCTCCTTTATAACAAGTGAATTTTCACTAAATCTAATTCGAGTATATGGTCAAACGTAGTATTCATTACATTTATTAAATTTGGTTGCGTTTACATTATACTATACCTATATGTAGAATGCAAATATTGGGCCATTCTTAACATATGGCTCATCCGTTTTGCAAAATATTTATCTTCCTTACGTCAGCATGTTATCAATATGGGCGTCGATAATTTCTTTTCGTTTATTTTGCAGGGTCTCAAATAATAACTTAGCTTCTTCTGAAGTTAGTGCAAACGTTGTTGTTTCTTCATGGTTTTCTTCTTTTGTATGAAGCACAAATATGCTTTGTTGGATTCCACTCATACATATTCCTCCTTTTTCGATAGTATAGGCTTTTTTATATTTTTCATGTATGCTTCACACGTTTTTAACAAATTATAAGGAAGGTTAAAACTTATAAGGAGTGATACTATCATGAAGAAATCGTTTTTGTTTGTTGTAGGCTGCATGACGACCCTTTCTTTATTCGGCTGCAGCACAGCAGATCAAGGTAAAGATGGCGTCATTGATGATGACACAGTCCGCAACGTCACATATGAAAATGGGAACAATAAAACGAAAATGAATGACGTAAACGATACGCAAGACGTACAGCGTAACGAAAAAGAACAGTATAATCAGTCCGGCGGAATGAGAGTAGCCGATGTGGCGGCTGATCGTATCGTAGCGTTAAAAAATGTAAAAGATGCTAATGTAATCGTAACCGATCATACAGCTTATGTAGCAGCTGTATTAGACGATAACAAAGAAGGTAATCTCACAAAAGATATGGAGCATAAGATTGCACATGAAGTGAGAAAAGCCGACGGCAGTGTTCATCGAGTGTTTGTATCAACAAACCCTGATTTTGTAAACCGTATGAACGGATATGTAGAAAAGCTTCAAACGGGCAAACCAGTTTCTGGACTGTTTAACGAGTTTTCCGAAGTTGTTCGACGCGTATTCCCGAATTCACGCTAATATCCATGAATGTCAAAAGAGCATTTTATAAAATGCTCTTTTTATTTTACCTATTGCATAAAAAATACGCTGATAAATTTCTGAATATTTTTATTTTACTTTATTTTAAAAACGATTTCATTTCTTTTGTATAAAGGTTTGGGGGATTTTAGACTTAGAAAATTTACGATTTTACGGGTTGATAGTATAGGAAAAGTTTGTTAGTTTTAAAAACCATAAGACGTTTTCATGGGATGTGTTGCTTATCCCATGCATAAAAAATGCATAAAGGGGAGATTTTGTGGATATTGGGGTTTATATTTCACTCGGCATTTATTTTGTAGGAATGCTCGGAATAGGATGGTATGCCTATACAAAAACCACTGAAGATGTAGCTGGCTATATGTTAGGAGGACGCGGGCTAGGTCCAGCCGTTACCGCCCTTTCAGCTGGCGCTTCGGATATGAGTGGGTGGATGTTAATGGGTCTTCCTGGCTCCATGTATGTAACGGGCCTTTCTAGCGTATGGCTAGCAGTAGGATTGTCTATAGGTGCTTATTTAAACTATTTAATCCTTGCTCCGCGCCTTCGCACTTATACGGAAGTAGCGAACGACTCCATTACAATTCCAGACTTTTTTGAAAATCGCTTTGGCGACCATGCCAAGGTTCTTCGAACAGTATCAGCAATCGTTATCTTTATCTTCTTCACTCTTTACACTTCAGCTGGTATGGTATCAGGTGGACGATTATTTGAATCGGCATTTAGTTTAAATTATCAAATTGGCTTGTTCGTAACAGCATCTGTTGTTATTGCCTACACTCTTTTCGGCGGATTTTTAGCCGTTAGTTTAACAGATTTTGTTCAAGGTGTTATTATGTTTCTTGCCTTAGTTTTAGTACCCATTGTAGCTTTCACCAATGTTGGAGGCGTTAACACAACAATGGATATTGTACAGGGCATTAATCCAGCATACCTTGACATTTTTAAAGGTACGACCGTTTTAGGTATTATATCTTTCTTAGCCTGGGGACTTGGCTATTTCGGACAGCCACATATTATCGTGCGCTTTATGGCTATCTCTTCTGTTAAGGAGTTAAAACCCGCACGTCGTATTGGAATGAGCTGGATGATTATTTCTATTATTGGTGCTATGCTGACAGGGCTTGTTGGAATTGCATATGTAGAAAAAACGGGTATGAAACTAGCAGATCCTGAAACTATTTTTATTAAATTTGCGGATATACTCTTCAATCCGTTAATTACTGGATTTTTATATGCAGCTTTACTAGCGGCAATTATGAGTACCATTTCTTCTCAGCTGCTTGTAACGGCAAGCTCTGTTACAGAAGACTTTTATAAAACATTTTTCCGACGCAAGGCCTCTGACAAAGAGCTTGTGACGGTTGGAAGAGCTGCGGTTTTAGGTGTTGCAATTATTGGCATTTTGCTTTCTTTAAAACCTAGTGATACGATTTTAGGGCTGGTTGGATATGCTTGGGCTGGATTTGGTTCAGCTTTTGGTCCTGCTATTTTACTAAGTCTTTACTGGAAGCGTATGACTCGATGGGGAGCACTTGCAGGGATGATTGTAGGTGCTGCTACAGTATTAATTTGGGTAAATACTCCATTGAAGGATACCCTTTACGAAATGATTCCTGGGTTCTTTTTAAGCTTATTAGCTGTTATTATTGTAAGTTTACTAACAAAGAAACCGTCAAACGATGTTCAAAATCAATTCATTGAAATGAAAGAAATCTTAATAAAAGAATCGAAATAAACAAAAAGAAGCTGAAGAAAAGTATGTTAGTTGAAGGAAGATCCGAACGATGAATCTAGATTCTTAATGAAGAATCAAATTCGTTCGGATTTTTTTATTGGTATGGTGAATGTAGGTTTCATGTATGTAGGTGCTTCTAGCGGTTGATTTAGTTATGTCTGAATCTCTTTTTGTTTTTAATCTCCTTTTCTTATCATATATATACTAAAGATCAATAAAGGAGGTTTTTGGTATGCAACATTCTTATTTCCCGTATGAACCTACACAGCAACTGCGCGTAGATACACAAAATAGAGAAATTAAAGTAATTGGTGAAGGAAGTGTTTCAGCAGTTCCAAATGAAATTTCCATGACGATTGGAACGCGCACGGAAAACCGAGACGTTCAAGAAGCCTTAAAAGAAAATTCAGCTGTTTCAAATACTCTGCTGCAAGAGATAAAAAAACTTGGAATCAATGACCAGCAAATTGAAACAGCTTCGTTCACCATAAATCCTAAATATGATTACAGTGATGGAAAATCGACTCTTACAGGATACGAAGTACAGCACTTATTTAGAGTAAGAGTACAAGATGTTAAACAAGCTGGTGATGTCTATAACGCTACTTTTTCAAGCGGAGCCAACATAGCGCAAGATCTTCAATTCCACGTTACAAATGATGATAAATATGAACAAGAAGCGATAAGTAAAGCTTTGCTTAACGCTAAAGAAAAGGCTTTTACCATTGCCAACACGCTGCAGCTTCCTATTAACCAAATCCCCATTTTAATCGAAGAAGGCCCCGTCTATCAGTCATCTGGCTCCTCGCCTAAGTTATTAGCAGCCTCTCCCCCTATTCAAGCTCAGTCCTTGACTGTATCTGCTTCTGTAAAAGTTACGTACACGTATTAATACTTATGGTAAACTATAGATTATTATAATGAAGAAACTAATCTAAAGGAGCACTTTGCACAATGACTTCTGAACATTTACTAGCAGCTTATCAAACCCTATGGTTGAACCGTTCGTTCGCTTCTAAACAAGCCATGACAAGTGAAGATCAGCTTCACGAAGCCATTATGAAAGATTTAAAGGATGAAATGACTCATCCACGCGTCCGGCAAACACCGCATGTAAAATATCATCTTGGCATAAAAAGAATTCTAAACAGCAGTCTCTCCTCTGATGAAAAAGTTGCGCTTACGTCCCTATACACAAACCTTTTAGATAGCTGTATATAACGATAAAAAGGACTTCCTTGATGGAAGTCCTTTTTTTATTTAATTAACGCTTTTTCTTCTAAGCTTTGAAAAACGGCGTCAAAGTCTTGCTTCAAATCCTCGAATTCCTCTAACCCTACTGAAAGGCGAAGAAGTGAATCAGTAATTCCTTTTTCTTCACGTACTTCTTTTGGGATACTTGCATGAGACATTGTTGCAGGATGCGTTAGAATGGATTCAACTGCACCTAGACTAACGCCAATTGAAGCCAATTTCACTCCTTGTAAAATATGTCGTGCTACTTTTTCATCCTGTACTTGGAAAGAAATCATAGCTCCGTATCCATTTGCTTGTTCTGAAATCAGCTTGTGGTCTGGATGACTTTCTAAGCCTGGATAGTATACACAGCTTACTAGAGATTGTTCTTCAAGCCACTTTGCAAACTGCAGCGCTGTTTTTAACTGCTGATCTAAACGAACTTTTAATGTCTTAATTCCTCGAAGCAGTAAAAAACAATCCTGTGGTCCTAAGATAGCACCAAAAGCATTTTGTACAAACTTTACTTCTTCTGCTAGCTTTTCATCGCTTACCACAACTAGACCGCCAATGACGTCACTGTGACCGCTGATATATTTTGTAGCACTATGAATCACAATATTTACACCAAGGTCAATCGGCTGCTGTAGATAAGGTGTTAAAAACGTGTTATCCACAATTGTAAGGAGATTGCGCTCCTTCGCCAAACTTGCTACTGCTTTAATATCCGTTACCTGTAAAAATGGATTTGAAGGGCTTTCGATATAAATAGCTCTCGTATCTTTTGTGATTGCTTCTTCTACTTTCTCAACCTTCGTTGTATCAACAAAAGTTGTTTTGATACCAAACTTTGAAAATAACCGTGTTAATACACGATATGTCCCGCCGTACGTATCGTGTGAAACTAAAATTTCATCCCCTGATTCAAAAATAGATAACACCGATGAGATAGCAGCCATACCTGATGAAAAAGCAAAACCAGCGTATCCATTTTCTAGCTGAGCAATGGTGTTTTCTAAAGCCTCACGAGTTGGATTTCCTGAACGAGAATAGTCATAGCGGCCGTTGTTCGTCTCATCTTCTTGGTTAAATGTAGATACCTGATAAATAGGTACGTTAACCGCTCCAAAATGACCGTCAATTCCTGTATTTGCATGAATTAAGTTCGTACCGAATCTATGTTTATTATTGTTGGTATGCATCAAATGCCTCCTTCAAATCTTTAATTAAATCATCTGCGTGCTCAATTCCAACTGATAATCGCAGTAAACAGTTTGTTACTCCAACACGATTTCGAATTTCCTCGGGAATATCAGCGTGTGTTTGACGAGCTGGGAATGTCATTAAACTTTCCACGCCTCCTAAGCTTTCTGCAAATGTAATAACTTTAACATTTTCCAAAAGCGTGGACACGATGTCAGGGTGTGAGACAGCAAAAGAAATCATGCCTCCAAATCCAGTCGCTTGTTTCTTCATGATTTCATAGCCTGGATGTGTTTCAAGACCAGGGTAATACACTTTTTCTACGAGATCATGAACAGTAAGCCAATTTGCAATTTTCAGTGCGTTTTCGTTATGCTTTTCCATACGAAGCGCTAGCGTCTTAACACCGCGCAACAACAACCAGCTATCTTGTGGACCTAAGATTGCCCCAGCTGCATTTTGATAAAAACGAATTTTCTCTCCTAAGCTACTACATCGAGCGACTACAAGACCAGCAACTACATCATTATGCCCCCCAATGTATTTGCTCGCACTATGTATCACAATATCTGCTCCAAGCTCTAAAGGACGCTGATAGTAAGGGGACATGAATGTATTGTCAACGATAGTAAGCAAATCATGCTGTTTAGCTAACGCAATTGCTTCGGGCAAATCAGTCACGTGCATCATTGGATTTGTAGGTGTTTCAATAAATAAAGCTTTCGTGTTGGGACGAAGCGCATCTTTTACTTGCTCGAGATGGGCTGTGTTGACGTACGAAACAGTAATTCCTTGCTCTGAAAAGATTTCATTTAGTACTCGGTACGTTCCTCCGTATAAATCTTCTGATACAATTAAATGATCTCCGTTTTTAAATAGTGCTAAAACTGCCATTACGCCCGCCATTCCTGAAGCAAATGCTACTCCTACTTCTCCTTTTTCTAAAGCAGCAATTGCTTCTTCCAATGCTGTACGAGTAGGATTTGCCGTACGTGCATAGTCAAATCCTGTACTTTGCCCTAAAGCAGGATGAGCAAATGTTGATGCTTGATAAATGGGTGTTGTAATAGAACCTGTTGAAGGGTCGCGACCTACTCCTGAACGAACTAATAAAGTTTCAATTTTCATCTATTTCTCTCCTTAACTCAAAATAAAAAACACTCTTCACAGATGGAAGAGTGTTCGTTTATACACGATTTCTCTCATCTGTTAGAACAATACTGATGTTCCACAGGAATTAGCACCGTTCAAATGAATGTTTCATTTGATGGTTGCCGGGCATCGCAGGGCCAGTCCCTCCGCCACTCTTGATAAGAGTTCTATATAATTGTTGGTGGTTAACGTTTGTTGTTAATAACTTTAATAAAGATTTTCTTTATTGTCAACATAATTTTCTAAAAAATTCAAATCATCTCATTTGTTTATTCAATATACTTGTCCTGATAAGCACATAAAAAAAAGAGACGACAGCCAGGTCTCTTTTTCTAAGGCAAGTGCACAGATTTTACGTGAGCTAACTTCCAATACATACTTTCTCCATTTGCCGTAATTAGTTCAACAATATTATTAGAAACTTCTTTAAGTACGCCAATTTTTTCTGATTGATCCCCTAAATCTAATACGACCAGTTGATTTTCATATTTTTTAAGCTGCTCTTCAAAGTTTCTGACAAAAGGTGCAGAGGCGGGCCTTACCGGGAGCTCTTTGTCACTTAAAGAATAAGGGGTTAACTCATTACTGTAAGGGGTAAGCCATTTCAAATGATGTAGAGAAACAAAGACATTTTTATACACTGGAGAATAAAACACAAGATAATCATTCAGCACGCTTGTGATATAGCCATGCAATGATTTCCCTCCTGTTACATAAATTTCAATAAATTTCCCTTTTGCCTGCTGTAAAATATTACGATAAGAAATTCGCTGACTTTCTTCTATCAAGTTCTCTTCTATTTCACGTAAAACCGTATAGTCTTCTTCTGATACTTCTCGCAAACGATGCATGTGTAAAAGAGGAATATACAAATAATCATGTCCATTATACAAAATCATGACATCTAACCCTAAGTCAACAAGTCTGCCAATAAACTTAGTTTTCCCTGAAATATCTACTTCTACAATTTTATTAATATAACGATTTATACTCATTCTCCTCCCTCTTTCCTATATGACAGAAAAGGTGCTTTATAAGCACCTTTTTTGTTCTTATTCATTATGCTTTCCAACGATAATTTTTTGTTTGGATGACTTGCTCTCTTGACGCTGACGAGTGTGAATCTGTGCGGCGGCTTTTTCCTGACGAGTGTGAATCTGTGCGGCGGCTTCTTCCTGTACGACCTTCTGGAACGCCTTCCGTTGATCCTCCGTCTTCAGTATTTGTATTTTCCTCTTTCTGCTCATCATCTTGATTATTATTTTGTTTAAAAGATCCTTTTGCTCCTACACAAATGGTTTTAACATGTCTTGGCTGTAAGCGTAATACTTGATTGTCCTGAACAAGGGTAAAAGTACCATTCCGACTTTGCACCAATACACCTTCTACAGCTTCTGGACCGCCGCCGTTGATCGATACCCATTTGTGTGATAGATGAGTAAATAAATTATTAAAGTTTTTTGATTTCATATAAGTTGGTTCCTGATTTGTAGCAAATTGATTATTCATTTGAATGTTATTATTGTTATTATTATTGTTATTATTGTTATTATTGTTTTGATATTCACTTATACTTTTTACATGTTCAACATTGATATAGACGATACCATCATCTTCCGACAGTAATACAAGGTAAGCAGACTCTGACGAACCTAATACGTCAAGGAGCTGGCCTGCTTTTTTCTCAGGACCCCCTTGATTTATTTGAACATATTTACTTTTCAGTAATGATAAAGTACTAGCAAATGTCTTGCCTCTATACAACTCTAAAGTACCGTCATTATCAAACCCGGTAAACGTCTGTGCTGAATTTGACATAGCATCTTCCGTAATACTCTTAACATGGGATAAATGATAATATACAACAGTATATCCTTGTTGATCATTTTGATTATTTTGATTATTTTGATTGTTTTGGTTGTTTTGGTTGTTTTGGTTGCTATTTCCCTCATTATTATTTTCATCATTGTTATTATTGTTATCGTTTTCTACTGCTAATATTAAATAATCAGACTGAACATCAAGTAAATAACCTGTTTTTGATTCAGGACCTCCTCGATAAACAGTCACCATTCTTCCTTTTAAAGGTTTAAACTGCGAAGAATAGCCTTTATCAGGTCGATTTGCATTTTTGCTGTGGCTGCGTTTTCGGTTTGGATTTGAATCTTGACCTTGATTTTGCCCATAATAATAATAATAGTTTTCCATTCTTTTTTCCTCCTTGTTAGTCATCCATATTGGTCATTCATACTGTATATATACGTATCATGTACAGCTATTGATTTCGTACATTTGCCTATTATTAACAAATTCCACTTCTGCCTATCATTCTATGGTATCTAAAAAGTAAGAAGATTATTTTTAATATATGCTGTTCGGTCTTTTATAAAGGATAAAATAAATGCCGGCTCCTCATAAAATTGTTCTATATTGTTTTTTACATAAGGATCTTTCAAAATATAAGGCTTAAGCTCTTCGTGCATTTGATAGACGATGGGTTTCATATATTCCACTGTAAATTGATTATTTAGAACATTGTTCATCTTTTTAATATAACGTTTTTTAATGCTATCTACTGCCAATAAGCGAGCGGTAAGCGTGTTAAATCCTTGTGCACGGACGTAATCCCCTTCCATTACTTTTCCATTTACATCTCTTCCCCAAGTCGCATCATAATCCCATGGAATCAGTTCAAAGCGTCCACTTTCATGGTTTCGATAGAGGGCATAATTATGAACAAAACCGTCGTAATTCTGCATACAAATAATACCAACTAACCAAGATAAGTAGCGGTCTACGTGCAGATACTTCTCAATATTCTGTTCGAATTCTGTATTTGTCCACGTATTAAGATTAAATATAAACTGCTCTAATTTTTCCTCATCTCCTTGTTTCACTGCTTTATCTTCATACCCTGATAGCAGAGTTGTTTTTGGCTTTTTATCTAAGTCGCTCATTAAAGAAAAATTAGCATCTCCGTCTACTGCATAAAATATGGATCCATCCGCCAAATTTCTTTTTTTCAAAAATAGTTCATCTACCGATTCGAGCTGAAGATATATTCCTTCATTTTTACCGTTAATTGTGAGGTTTATAAACTGAGACTGAGGAGATAAAACGTCTAAGGAGGAGAAAAAATCGAGGGACAATTTGTTGCGCATAAGCGATGGATCTTTATATTCAGCGTTTAGGTGTATTTCTTTGGCACGCTGAAATATTTTCGGAGAATAGAATTCAATATAATATGACTTTTTCTTCATCTTCCGAATATGGGAGCCTCTTAGCAACAAATCAATATCGTAGCGTTTTTTGTTAAACTTCATCGTTGCCTGAACAGCTTCTTCTGACCAAATATCTCTTTGCATTTCCTTTAAATCTTTTACATTCACAAACAGAGCGTATTGAGGAATTTCTTTTTGCTTCATTACTCGACCACCTTTCTTCAATTATTAAAGTATATGAAGAGCAAATTCTCCATGATACCCCATCATATCAACTATTTCCTTAAACTCCACTTTTGACTTATATCAAAGACAAGCATCGTCGCGTATTCTATTAATGCAAGACCTAGTCCAATTGACAAGGAGGTTTTTGGATTGCATATTACAGCTGAAAAAATTAAAGAGGCTGCTGAAGCCCTAGAAAGTACAGAACTGAAATCTTTTATGTTTCAAGAGCCAACTGCCGGCCCACTAACAAGACGTCGTCGCTCTTCTCGTAGTACTGGCCGCTCTCGTCGTTCTACCCGCGGTACTCGCCGTTCTACTCGCCGTTCTACTCGCCGTTCTACCCGCGGTACTCGCCGTTCTACTCGCCGTTCTACTCGTCGTTCTACCCGCGGTACTCGCCGTTCTACTCGCCGG
>NZ_JAIQVD010000002.1:307224-1130838 GCF_035064545.1 Bacillus sp. ILBB4
CGCCGTTCTACCCGCGGTACTCGCCGTTCTACTCGCCGTTCTACTCGTCGTTCTACCCGCGGTACTCGCCGTTCTACTCGTCGTTCTACCCGCGGTACTCGCCGTTCTACTCGCCGTTCTACTCGCCGTTCTACCCGCGGTACTCGCCGTTCTACTCGCCGTTCTACTCGACGCTCTCGCCGTTCTCGTCGTTCTACTCGTCGCTCTCGCCGCTCTACTCGCCGTTCTTAATTTCTCTAAATACTCATCTTTATTGCAAAAAAAGCCGAAGAACCATGAGTGTCTTCGGCGTTTTTTTCCACTTATAGAAGGGGCACATTTGGAAATATACTAAGATGGGATGTTATTCATTTTACATAGAGAAGGAGAGGTTTTATGAAAAAAAACAAGCATCAAATTTCAACTTCATCAACAACAGATATCGAAGAAGTCAAACGTTTAAATGCTCAGTCTGGATTAACTTACAATGAAGTATTTACACTTCTTGGAGAAACCTATTTGAAAAATCAAAAGAAAAAATAATAAGCAGGGACTAGAAAACACCTTCTAGTCCTTATACTTTGAAAATCCCGGAAAACCCTTTTACTAGGGATGTTAATTGGTTCATGGCTCCCATCATCTGCCCCGCAGTATTCATCATCTTGTTCATATCATAATTGCCATCACTCGATTTAAACTGAGACATTAATGACTGAAATTGAGAAGGCTGAGGCTTTTGTTGCTGAGCTTTAGGGTATGGATTAAAAGGCGCACCTGCATTATTGTACAGGGGCTGCTGGTACATTCCGTTCATATAGGGAATTTGCTGAGGACCAAAAGGCATTTGTTGCTGAGCGTACGGATGTTGCGGCATATAAGCTTCCGTCCATGGCTGCTGATGATACTGCGGAAATGGATGTACCTGACTTAAATCAAAACGTTCTGGTTGATGTTGCTCATAATACGGATAATGCTTACTTGTATACATGCAAAATCAATACCTCCTTTTTAATATTACATAATATATAGTATGTATGCAGAAATAAGAGGTGACGTTCGTCTACTTGTACTTTTGGAAAACACATTCAAAAATATGTAGGTTTCTGTCGAAAGTTTAAATTTTTCAAAAAAACGAGATTATTTAAATATATGGTACGATAAGAACAAGTGATACTACGATACGTAGTGGCACAAATGGGGATTAGGAGGGAATTTACATGTATGTGAACGAACTTCAAGAAGCTTTTATTGCGGTGAAACAGTATGAGCCGCAGTCAAGTAATGAATTACTCGATTTTGCTCAGCAGCAGTATTTAAAAGGTTTTTTAACTCCTATGAATTACAAAGCCGCTGTACGTGAACTCGAACAAATTGGAGCTACTAAGCCCGATTTTAGTGCACAAGATGATTAATTTTTTTACTACCATCGAGAAATCGGTGGTTTCTTTGTTTCCTATAAAGTGGACACATACTTCTTTTTTGACTTGTTTATACTATAAAAGCTTTAACGTAGTATTCAATAAAGGAGGTCTATCTTATGAGTCGTGGAAAACATTTTGATCATAAAAAGCAAGGACAAAGTGCAGTAACTAAAACAAATAACGCCGTTGCTTCTAAACATACTGAAAAAGTTGATTATCATATCGATACAGTCGCTTCACAAGATCACCCAGCTGTTTCTATCCAATCTCAAAAAGATTTTGATTAACTTTTTATTGATAATGATAAAATGCCTAAAGAGTTTGCTCTTTAGGCATACATAGAAAATCCCCACCTTATAAGTCTCAACGGAAGGCCGGGATTAATTATTCAATATCGACTCGAGCACATACTTATTTGAGTGATACATCTTTTTAAATCGCTTTTCTCGCGTCTCAGGATAAAAGGACTGTAGTACAACGTTTTGTAAATTTTCTTTTAACGTCTCTACTTGATTCACATGAATATATTTTGGTCGCTCTTTCTTCAGCCATTCCGTTACGAGACTAGCCCATTCATCAAGTTCTTTGAAGAAAATATCTCCATAAGGCTTTACTTCTTCAAAAAATTTCACTTCATAATTTTCTTCCTGTTGAATAGACGCTAATCGTTCTACAGCTGCTTCATTATATTGAAACATGATCTCCGTACTTTTTTTCACATCTTCATTCATCGTTATTCGTCACCTCTACGATGACTATTGTAACATAAACAGTCTTTATACTGTATGAAGAACCATTTCTCTTCGGCTTCTATTCCATTCTGTTTCGGAAGGCATGCTTTCATACACAGCTACTTCAATTTCTTGCAGTGATTGGTCAATGCGATGAACTTGTTCCATATATGTTTCTTCACAATGTGTAAATGCTTCATTTATAGATGTAGACATCGTTTTATCCACTAAATCTACTTGCTCTAGTAAGCTATCTAATAAAGTCATCATTTCGCTTGTTTTAACCATACTTTGTTTCATCGCCATCCCTCCAAATTTTCCTTTGCATAACGTATTCTCTCTTTTCTTCATTGTCCCTTCATACATGACAAAACTAGTTTCTATTCGTCAAAGAAAGATGTTTTCGACATTTTCATTTATGGTGAATCGAAAGTGAACATATTGAAAACACTAGTATAGACATTTCAGCTAAGCAGATACATTCCGCTGCTGAACGTTTATTACAACATGATAGGAGGTGCCTAGATATGGCCAACAAACAGCAAAAATCACAGCCTAAAAATAAGCCTGAAACAAAAACCTACGGTGATCCTAAAAAGTTAAACGGTCCTAACCAGCCTTCTACTTAAGAACAAAACGGTCACTTGTGACCGTTTTTATTTACATTAAATACTTGCGCTACTTTCATTAATATATATAGCTGCTTTTGCTTTTGAAGATACCACTTTGTAAAATGAACTTTCTTTGGAAAAGACGGCTTTTTCATGAGCTTTTGCTCCTCTTTTTTCGTTAAAAACCACTCTTCTCTCTTCTTTTCATGATGTCTAATAGCCGGATACACCTTTCGAAGAGCAGGTGTACGGCAAATGGTTTCATTCACAAAATACTGCTCATAATCGTATCTCGAACCCGTATGCTTTGTTTTCAAAGAAAATTCATAAAACAAGGGATAATACTTTTCATGAAATAATAAAGCCGCTAATTTCTTCCCCAAATCAATCCGATTATTTACTTTTGTAAAATCATGAACAGAACAACCGTATAGCTCCCCTTTTGTAGTAGGAAAAAGGACGGAACTAAAGTGGAATATATCTTGAAAAAAAAACAAGGTACTTTTAAACACTCTATCTTGATAAAAAGGCTGTTCAATAACGGGATGTTGAATAACATGCTGCTCATTCACAATTAACGCATGAATAAGCTGCAGTTCACAAGGTCTCTGCATAAATTGTCTCCACTTCTCTTCGATAAAAGATGAAACATTTAAATAGGGAAGTAAATGAACGTAAGAGACATGTTTTTTACGCGAAACAGCATACAATAGTAATTGAGGGAAGGCATCTTTAAAAATAAGCCAATTTGCTCTTTCATACGTCAAAAATAATAAATCGCGCGTTTGCTTTGATAACGCTTTTTTCATGTTTTTCCCTTGCAAATCACACATATTCCATCCTGCGTTTCGTGATACCATACTTGCGAGAAATGCCCACTTTACTTCAGGATATCTATGATAAAAAGTTGCATAAGCCTGGGTTCTTGATATATTATCAATATTCAGCTTGTCTGTGGTTTTTTTAATCGCCGTCAACAGCGCTTGTTCCGAACTATTGAGTGACATCTCTTCATCTTCTTTCATCTATTTTTATTTGTAGGATTTGGTATAATAGAATTTGTTTGTTTAATAGATTTACACTAAAGGAGTGATGGTTATGATTCGCTATCCTAACGGAAAGGCCTATAAGCCATTGAATACCAGCAGTCCTTCCCCTAAAAAGCTAGAAGCTAGCTATAGCAATCGTGGTATGACGCTGGAGGACGATTTAAACGAAACAAACGAATACTATGTTTCAAAAGGAATAGCCATTGTTCACAAAAAACCAACCCCTGTTCAAATTGTAAAAGTAGACTATCCGAAGAGAAGTGCCGCTGTTATCAAAGAAGCTTATTTTAAACAGGCTTCTACTACAGACTACAATGGAGTCTATAAAGGAAAACACCTTGACTTTGAAGCAAAAGAAACGAGAAATAAAACCTCATTTCCGCTGCGTAATTTTCATGAACATCAAATTGAACATATGAAGCAAATTGTAAAACAAAACGGGATTTGTTTCGTTATATTAATGTTCTCTACTTTACAAGAAATATACTTGTTCGAAGCACAGTTCCTTTTTCCTTATTGGGATGCCATGAAAAAAGATGGACGAAAATCAATCCCTAAGGCAGATATTGAAAAAAAAGGACATTTCATGGAACTTGGTTACCATCCGAGAATCGATTACATAAAAACTATAGATAAATTATACTTTTAAGAGTATGATATATATGTTTACGGAAATCATTCTCTTACAATGCGTTGAAAGGTAGGAGTTTTTATGTCAGATAATTATCGCTCTCGTGAAGAACGACGAAGAGCTATGAATGACAACAAACCAGAAGGTAAATCTCAAGGAAAACCGAAAAAGAAGAAAAAAGGAGGCCTATTTCGTAAAATTGTTGCCGCAGTTTTACTGATAGGAATCATCGGGCTCATTGCCGGAGTGGGAACTTTTTTTGCTATGATAAGTGATGCTCCAAAAGTTGATGACTCGGTATTAAAAAACTCTTTTTCATCTAAAGTATATGCAAACGATGGAAAGACAGTTGTAAAAGAAATTGGAGCTCAAAAACGTACATATGTGCAATACGATGAAATCCCTCAAGTCGTCAAAAACGCATTTATCGCTACGGAAGACGTTCGTTTTTATAAACATCACGGCGTCGACTTTTACCGTATTGGCGGAGCATTAATGGCGAACTTTAAAAACGGCTTCGGTGCTGAGGGCGGTAGTACGATTACTCAGCAAGTGGTAAAGAATTCGTTCTTATCACCAAAGAAGACGGTTAAACGTAAAGTACAAGAAATGTGGTTAGCTTACCAGCTTGAGCGTAAATATTCCAAGCAACAAATTCTTGAAATGTATTTAAACAAAATATATTTCGCATCAGGTGAAGTATACGGTATTGAACGAGCAGCTGAGAAATTTTACGGAGTTAAAAGCGTAAAAGATTTAACTCTTGATGAAGCTGCTATGTTGGCAGGCTTACCAAAAGCGCCAACTACTTATAACCCAGTTACAAACCCAGAGAATGCTACTAAACGCCGTAACACAGTATTAAACTTAATGGCTAAAAACGGCTTCATTACACAAGCCGAGGCCGACAAAGCAAAACAAGTAGATGTACAGGCTCACTTAGCTAAACAAACTGAATCAACATCTAAGTACGATGTATTTATTGATCAAGTAATCGAAGAAGTAAAAAAGAAAACAGACGCAGATCCATTTTCTGCGGGCTTAGAAATTTATACAACGCTTGACACTAATGCTCAGGACTATGTGGATGATGTGATGAATAACAAAGTAGTCAACTTCCCGAACGATAAATTCCAAGCAGGTCTTGTCGTTGTAGATAATGAAACAGGCGGTATTCAAGCAATTGGAGGCGGACGTAATCGTGTGTCAGGCGGCTTAAACTTTGCAACAAATATGAGACGTCAGCCCGGCTCAACCATTAAGCCGATCTTAGATTACGGCCCAGCGATTGAGAACTTAAAGTGGTCCACTGGACAACCGATAAAAGATGAAGAATATCATTATTCAAACGGCACGCCAATCCGAAATTTTGGACGCAATTATAAAGGGTGGGTTTCAGCGCGTGAAGCTTTAGGACGCTCACTGAACATCCCTGCTTTAAAAGCGTTTCAAGCAACCGGGGCAGACAAAGCAAAAGAGTTTGCTACGGGCCTTGGGCTAAAATTAGACGAAGAAGACGGCGAAGCTTATTCTGAATCTTATTCTATCGGAGGCTTCCGTACAGGTGTTACACCGCTACAAATGGCTGGAGCCTATAGCGCTTTTGCAAATGAAGGTATGTACAATGCACCTCATACAGTAACAAAGGTAAAATTCCCAGATGGAACAGAAATTGATTTAACGCCAAAATCGAAACGCGCAATGCAAGATTACACGGCATTTATGATGACTGACATGATGAAATCTGTTGTAAACGAATCATATGGTACAGCTCGTGCTGTTCGTACACCAGGATTAGAAATTGCAGGTAAAACGGGAACTTCGAACTTTAGTGCTGCAGAAAAACAACGATACAACATTCCAGACGCTGGTGAAAAAGACGTTTGGTTTAATGGGTTTACGCCAAACTATACGATTTCCGTATGGACAGGCTATGAAACTGCTAAAGACGGGTATATTTTAAGTGCTAATGAAACAGGCATGGCAAAAAATATCTTTAAGCATGTTATTACTCATATTTCTGAAGGCAAACCTAAAGGAAGTTTCAAGCAGCCGGACAGCGTAGTTGAACGTTCCGTGGAAAAACCAACAGGCAAAGACTTAAAACGCCCAAGCGGCTCTACTCCTTCGAGCTTAATTACTAAAGAATACTTTGTACGCGGTACTGCACCGACAAAAGTATCGCAAACGTTTGTGAAGAAAGAAAAAGAAGAAAAGAAAGAAGATAAAAAAGAGGACAAAAAAGAGAAAAAAGACAATAAAGATGTGAAGCCAAAAATTACTGCTTCGTATAGCGGAGGAGCAATTTCAGTTAACTGGTCAGCGGCAAACGCAGCCAGTGATACGACCTTTACAGTCACAATGTCATCTCCTAACGGTTCTGAACAACTCGCATCTGGCGCAGGAGCCGGTGGAAAAACAATTTCCAATCCAGCACCAGGCGCAACGTATAGTTTCACCGTAACAACAAATACGGGTGAAAGCGCTAGTTCTTCTGTAAAAGTCCCTGATTCATCAGATCAAGCTACCGAAGATGATTCTACTAAGCCTGAAGATGACGGAACAACGGACGATAATCAAAATGAAGACAATAGCAACACTGATCAAAACAACGGCTCTGATCAAGGTGACGATTCATCTACTCAGCCGGATGATAACCAAAACAGCAATAATGGCAGCAATAATGGCAGCAATAATGGCAGCAATAACGGCAGCAATAACGGCGGTAACAATAGCGGCAATACCGATAATAACAATAATGATAGCGGCAATGCTAACGATGGTAATAGCGGCAACAACAGTAATAACGGAGGCACAACAACTCCTCCAGCAGACAACGGTGGAAGTGACTCAGGAAGTCAAACACCACAAACCCCTGCTACACCATCAACGCCGGCAACACCTGCTACACCGCAGCAAGAGCCAACAACTGAAAATTAACGTAGCATTAAAAAGCCCCTACACGTGTAGGGGCTTTATTTCTTGTGAAGAATAAGCATTTTTGCATACTGCTTACGCAGCTCATTAAATAATTCTGTCAGCTGAATATACGCTTGATAAGAAGAAACTCGCTGCAGCAAAAACATAAGTCTCTCAGCACAGTTAATAGGCTTATAGGTTAGGTCCGCTATATCTTCTTGCAGCCGATTTAAACGCCGAACGGGCTTTCCGTTAATCCAAAACAGTAAACTAATATACATAGCAGCAGCTTGTTTCATACAAGGGGCTGCTTCTTTTGCTTTTCGCACAGAAAAAAGCGTATACAGTTCTTCCCTTTGAGTTTCCCACTTTTCAAAAAATGGCCGTATGTTCTTTTGAACATCCCTCCAAGGTGTTTTCGTTTCTTTATGTACATCGTATAAAATATCATAAGCAAAATAATTTTTTCCATTTTTTCTACTCACTTCAAGAACCCGATCTTCTTTTGAATAGAATGGTTCGCATATGAAATGTGACGGCACTTCAATCGGTAACATCTGTCTTCTTCTCTTTTCCTTTCATTCGTTTCTTTCCTTCTCGGCAAAGATCAAGAAGCGGGCAGACATGACATTGAGGAGACTGTGCTTTACAGTGATAGCGTCCAAAAAAGATAAGTCGATGATGCGTAACTGACCATTCATCTTTCGGAACTTTTCTCATTAGCGTTTTTTCTACTTCCAAAACGGAATCTTTCCACCTGCAAATCCCGAGGCGTTTACTTACACGTTCTACATGCGTATCTACTGCTATTGACGGTACTCCAAAAGCTACGGATACAACAACATTAGCCGTCTTACGCCCTACTCCTGGAAGATTGGTCAGCTCATCACGATCTGTTGGAACTTCTCCTCCGTACTCATCAATGAGCATACGGCAGAGCTTTTGAATATTTTTAGCTTTGTTTCTATATAAGCCGATTGATCTAATATCTTGCTGCAGCTCTTCTAACGAAACGGCTAAATAGTCTTCAGGCGTTTGATATTTTTTGAATAAATCCGCTGTTACGCGGTTGACTAGAGCATCTGTGCACTGAGCAGATAGCGCCACAGCAATGACTAAATCAAAGGGATTCCGATGATTTAACTCACAGTGGGCGTCAGGAAACATTTCCGCCATAGCATCTAGGCACTGTCTGATTTGTTTTAACGTTAACATACTAGTTCTCCTTCTTCTTACAGGTAGTTCCCTCCTATTTTACAATAGGGTTCCTGTCAAATGCTACTTTTGTCCATATTCTTTTAAAAAAGCTGCTTCAAGATTCAATTACTTGGATCTTGAAGCAGCTTTTTATCCTGTCATTGCTCTAGCCAGTTAAAAAAAGGAATGGCTGATGTAGACTGAGAAGGGTTAACAGAAGATAGTTTTTTGGGCTGTTGATTTTGACGAAATTTTTGGCTATGCTTGCGGGCTTGATCAATGGTTTGAATACCATTTTTCTTCCATTCAAATAAAATACGATCAATATACCGGAAGTTTAATTTTCCAGACATCACCGACTCTCTTAGTGCCGCTTTAATAATAATGGGATCATGATGATCTTGATCAATCCACATCGCTAGCGTTTCGCATTCAAACGGAGACAATGCTCTGCCGAACTCTTTTTCAAACATTGTATATAAATTAAGCTCTTCTTGTTCTTCTTCGCTTTTTTCTACTTCTCTTGTTTCTTGCATCATATGATGAATAAGCTTTTCCCAAAGCGGTTTTAATGAATAACGTTCACAAATAAGGGCGTTTTGCTGTTGATCTTGCTCAATAGATAAAAAGCCGCGCTGAATTAATGCTCGCAGCGTATCCATACAGACAGCACTTGAAATACTCATTTTTGCCGCCAATTCGTTAGGTGTCGGGAAACCTTCACCGCCTTCAATGGAAACATAAATATGCATTAACGTCATGAATTCCGTTTCGTTCATTCCCAAATTGCTATAGTGATTAAACAGCAGCTTCGGAATTGAAACTGTGCCTTGTTCAAACCATTCAATTAACGTTTCTTTTTTCATATCCGAACACCTCAGTAGTTAGTATATCATGAAGTTTATAGTCAAAGTAATAATTATTCGAAGCTAAAAAAGCTTCTATGTAAAACTTTCCGCTGAAACCGTACCATTGCTCTGCACATATAAAATATATACGAACGATGACTTCCTTCCAAGAATATTACACTAACTTATTTTTTCGAGAATTGCAACTCCCTTTTAAGTTAGACTCTTTTCTATGTTTGCCTTTGTTTCCTTATGATATAAGTAAAAGCCTCGTTTTTCTTTTCTTTTTATGATTCATAAAAAAAGCTAAAAAAGTATCCTGACTACAAGAGTCAGAATACTTTTTTCACTTCCTTACGGGTATAGACGGTTTAATAAGCGTGGGAATGGAATCGTTTCACGAACGTGTTCTACGCCGCTAATCCATGCTACCGTACGCTCAAGGCCTAAACCAAATCCTGAATGTGGAACTGAGCCATACTTACGAAGCTCTAAATACCACTTATACGTTTCAGTATCTAATTTGTGCTCTTCTACACGCTGAGCTAAAAGCTCTTGATCATGAATACGTTCAGAGCCTCCAATGATTTCTCCGTAGCCTTCTGGTGCGATTAAGTCTGCGCATAATACTACGTCTTCATTTGTTGGATCTGGCTGCATATAAAATGGTTTTAATGACGTTGGATAGTGTGTAATGAACACCGGCTTGTCATAGCTTTCTGCGATAGCCGTTTCATGCGGTGCTCCAAAGTCATCTCCCCACTGAATGTCTGTAAATCCTTTTTCATGTAGAAATTTAAGAGCCTCATCGTACGAAATACGAGGGAATGGCGCTTTAATTTGTTCTAACTTAGATGTATCACGGCCTAGTACATTTAACTCTAACTTACAGTTTGTTAAAACAGACTGTACGACATGAGACACATACTCTTCCTGTACTTTCAAGTTATCTTCGAATTGGTAGAAAGCCATCTCTGGTTCAATCATCCAAAACTCAATTAAATGACGGCGTGTTTTAGATTTTTCAGCGCGGAACGTTGGACCGAATGAAAATACTTTTCCAAGCGCCATTGCCGCTGCTTCCATATAAAGCTGTCCACTTTGAGAAAGATATGCATCTTCCTCAAAATATTTCGTGTGGAATAATTCTGTTGTTCCTTCAGGAGCACTTCCTGTTAGGATTGGAGGATCTACTTTTGTAAACCCGTTTTCGTTAAAGAATTCGTACGTTGCACGAATAATTTCGTTACGAACCTTCATAACAGCATGTTGACGTTTAGAACGGAGCCATAAATGACGGTTATCCATTAAGAACTCTGTTCCATGTTCTTTTGGCGTAATTGGATAATCAACAGCTTCATGAATAACTTCAAGGCTTGTAACTGTTAACTCATAGCCAAACGGTGAGCGCTCATCTTCACGCACCACACCTGTTACATATAGTGATGATTCTTGCGTCATAGATTTAGCTAATTTAAAAGTTTCTTCTTCTACTTCAGCTTTTACAACTACCCCTTGCATGAATCCTGATCCATCGCGCAGCTGTAAAAAGGCAATTTTACCACTTGAACGTTTATTCGCTAACCAAGCACCAATTGTTACTTCTTTTCCTACATGCTTGCTTGCTTCTGAAATCGTAATTTTCACGATTAATATCCCTCCAAAAAACTTACATTTCGTAATTATGTATGCCATCCTATTATACATTTCGACAAACATAATAACAAGTAACAAACAAAAAGAGCCTTCTAACACGTGTGATTTGTGCTAAAAGGCTCCTTTGTTTTTAAATATAATCTTTTTTATTTCATATGACGAGTCATAAATGAATGGATGCGTTCCACTGCTTTTTCTAGCAGATCTAGTGATGTAGCATAAGAAAGACGTACATTTTCAGGTGAACCGAATCCTGAACCAGGCACTAGCGCTACCTTCTCTTCTTCTAAAATAGCTTCTACCCATGCATCAACTGTATCAAAACCAGTTAACTTTGCAGCTTCAATTGCATTAGGGAATAAGTAGAAAGCACCCTGTGGTTTTAAGCATGAGAACCCTGGAATGTTAATCAGCTTTTCATGAATTACGTTTAGACGCTCTTCAAAAGCTTGTCGCATCATTTCCACCGGCTCCTGAGTGCCGTTATAAGCAGCAATTGTTGCATATTGAGCAATAGATGTTGGATTTGACGTGCTGTGACTCGCTAGGTTTGTCATCGCTTTAATAACTGTAGCATCACCAGCTGCATATCCAATGCGCCAGCCCGTCATGGAATGTGACTTAGAAACACCGTTAATGATAATTGTTTTTTCTTTTAACGCCGGTGAAAGCTGTGCAATCGATACATGTTCATTTTGACCATACACAAGCTTTTCATAAATTTCATCTGATACGATAAAAATATCGTGCTTCAAGCAAACTTCTCCTAAAGCTTGTAGCTCTTCTCTTGTGTAAATCATACCTGTTGGGTTGCTTGGTGAATTGATAATAACAGCTTTGGTTTTAGCAGTAATAGCCGCTTCTAATTGTTCAGGTGTGATTTTAAATTCGTTATTTTCAGAACCTTCAACGAATACTGGTGTACCTTCTGCTAACTTTACTTGCTCAGGATAACTTACCCAGTAAGGAGTTGGGATAATCACTTCGTCACCTTCGTCTAACAGAACTTGAAATAACGTATACAGTGCGTGCTTAGCACCTGTACAAACAATAATTTCAGAAGTTGAATACGTCAGGCCTTGGTCGCGTTTGAATTTTTCAATTACCGCTTCTTTTAATGGTGCAAGGCCGCCTGCTGGCGTATATTTTGTCTGACCATCATTCATTGCTGTAACAGCCGCTTCTAAAATGTGCTGCGGCGTATTAAAATCAGGTTCCCCTGCTCCAAGTCCAATCACATCATGACCAGCCGCTTTCAATTCTTTCGCTTTTGCTGTAATCGCTAATGTTGATGATGGCGTTAATGCTGATACACGTTTTGCTAACTTCACTAAAATCTCCCCCTATGAACTAAAGCTATAATCAGCCCGCGGGCTGATTATAGATAAAAATTGGCTTCATTTTCATAAAGCGCTGAAATCTTATATTATGACACATATGGTATTTCATATGGTATAAACGATTTATGATTGAGATAAGCTGTATCGTTTTATAAATTCACCGCTAGAGAAATCAAGATAATAGTATGTTAAATGTTTCTTATCTTTATCCCCATATGTTACTTCCCACAGCGGCTTTTTATTTTCAATGCCTAGGCGCACCGACTTAATTTCCTGCGGATTTTTATCATTTTTCACAATGGAAATGGCTTTCTCTTTTGTGATCCCGCTGCTTGCTTTCTTTAAAACAGCTGTTTGTTTTTTGCTTTTAGGCATCCAAGCAATTACCTTTTGATTGCTTCGGTTTGTACCTTCTACTACATAAAATGCATGATTGCCGAAATATGGCTGGGTGCTTGTGACAGATTTCAAATTAAATTCTTTTTTTGCTTGGGATGCTGCTTTTTCCTCAGCAGACTGCACATCCTTCACGGACGAGTGATAAATGCTAAAAGAAATGCCCCCGATAATTAAAAGCACAGCAGCTACCGCTACAATAATTAACTTTTTCATAAAATCCCTACTTATGTACGATAAATTGTAAATACAGCTTTGCTTTGATCTTCTTCATCTAACGCTAATCCGAACATCAAATCTTGCTTTTTCAACGTGCGATTCAAACTATCAACAATTTTATATAAATCCGAGGAATTTTCCACGCGGACAGTTGATAATACTTCAATCCTACTTTCCATTGTAAACCTCCTAGCTCGTCTATCACGACGCAAAAATGACGATATCCGTATTATAACAGGTATCAAAAACCATCGTCATCTTTTTCACTCATTAATCCAATCTGTACGTTTTGCGTAAAAACCGAATAAATAAGTAAACATATATAATATTATAAGGAATTTACCTCTTTTTGCAAAAGGAAATTTATTTATTTTGCAGAAAATTTCATCACATCATAGGATTTTAGCGACATTTTAATAGAGTAAGCGCTCCCCTCTCTTACGTCATATAATTCAATCCATTCAGCTGTTAAATTTGAAAGCAGTCGAGGGGAATAGGAACGGCCTGGTTTCGTAAACGCAACCGCAAGCTGTGTATCTAATTGCTTCAAAAATGCATTCGAAAAAAACGTTCCCTCTCCAAAATTAGGAATTTTCAATACATCTACATGGGTAAGAGGAATGCGTAAAAACTTTTCTTCTACTTCATCTGAGCTGCTCATTGCATATAGAATCCGATGTTCTCCGATCGTAAATAATAGATCCATAGCCGCTGTTTTTTGCTTCGATGCATGCAAGACATCAACGTGTATATTATTTGTTAACTGAAATAAATCACTTTCTTTCCACTTCTCTGTTTGAAATTCCGCCTGGTACTGAGCCGGGACAATAATACGCTCTATATGATAATCATTCACAGCTCGCTGAACATTTGAATCATAGTACTTTTGCTGTTTCGTAATCACTAATTGGTTGATTTTTTTTACTTTATATCGCTTCAACCACTTCTTTAGCTCGGGATAGGAAGATGTATTCCCGGTATTTATTAAAATAGTCTCACCGCTTCCGTCTTGAATCAGACTCGCTTCTCCAGCTGAAAGAGGTAAAAAGGTGATCACTACTTCATCAGCTTGTAAACCAAAATCTACGTTTTTAATGACGGCTGCTGAAACCGAACAGTTCATAAAACTAAAAAACAGTACAGCACTTATTAATATTTTAATCATACACTGTCCTCATTTGCTTATCATAGTATATTACTATCGTCTCTCAAGTGAAGAAACAGTATGCATAAAAAAAAGACTTAAGCGTATGCTCAAGTCTTTTCATTCCACCATTCTTTGTAGTCCAGTAATATATTCGAAAACGTTTTTTGAACAACCTGGACTTTTGGAAGTGAGTGAAGGAAATGGTACCCATATGCTGTTCGCGTAATACGATTATCAAAAATAAATATAGCTCCTCGGTCACTTTTGGAACGAATCAACCGCCCAAATCCTTGTTTAAAACGGATAACGGCCTGGGGAAGTGAATAATTCATAAAAGGACTTTTTCCTTCTTTTTTCATCTGCTCAAATTTAGCTGTCAGCAGAGGTTGATTTGGAGATGAAAAAGGAAGTCTGACAATTACGAGACATGATAATAAATCTCCTGGCAGATCAATTCCTTCCCACAGACTGTTTGTACCTAATAGAATGGAATGCTCAAACTGGCTGAAGTCCTTTAGCAGTCTATTACGATTTCTAGTTGTGACTCCTTGACCGAGCAGTACAAACTTTTCAAGATCGTTTAACTCTTTTAAATAACCATACGTAGCTTTCAACATGTCATATGAAGTAAAAAGCACCAGCATACGACCATTTGTTACTTTAGCTACGTCAAGAATACTTTCTGCCATCATAGCGCTATACTCATATAATGATACTTCGTTAACAGCAGGCATATCTTGAGGAATATAGACTCTAGCTTGCTTCTCATAATCAAACTCGGAAGGGAGAATGAGTTGAGCAGGCTGAAAGTCATATAACCCTAGCTCTTGAATTAAATAATCAAATGTTCCATTCACCGTCAATGTAGCCGATGTTAAAATAACGCTTTGTTTCTTAGCGAAAAATTCATCAGCCAGCGTATCGGCAATGGAGGTAGGCTGACTATAGATATACGTAGCATTCGCTGCTCCTTTTGGTTCAATCTCAAACCACGTTACGTGATGACTCTGCTGTTTGAACAAAAGCTTTTCTATTTGCTGAGATATGTGTTCAAATCCTTTAACAGCCGTTTGAAATTCATGAAGAGACGACTGTTCATTTTTTGTGACTTTGTCATATAGTTCCTCAAAGGAATGTCTTGCCCCATCATTCCATGTAAAAAGATCGTGAATTAAAAAACGAATGCGCGACGCTGCTTCTTGAATAGCCGTCCAGTAATGCCCATGCTCTTTTTCCACTTTATATCGATAGCTGCTTCTTCCAATCTCGCCCTGCTGATTGCCAATTCTTTTTTGGACAAAAGAATGAATCAAACGAAATAAGTCATCGCACTCAGAATGAAGCTGCACAAACAGGTTTTGAAGAAGTTCAGTGTTAAGCTCGATACTATATTTCACAAACGTATGATGAACTTTTTTTAACAGCCCTTTGTCTTGAATGGTTCCGATTCGGTTTAATAACGCATGAACCGCAAAATAATCTAAGCGCTCTCCCAGCTCTTCTCCAGCAATGTCTTCTAAGTGATGAGCCTCGTCAATAATAATCTGTTCATACTCAGGCAGCAGCTCATGATTACTCATCACATCCATCAACAGCAAGCGATGATTTGTCACTACTATATGGGCATTTTGCGCTCTGTTCTGCGCCCGTTCATAAAAAGAATAAAGTTTCCAAGGATGCTTAAAGTCACTTGGAGACGGATTGCTTTCGTTTAGCTGTTCCCAAAAAAGTTTCCCGCCAGAAGGCAGGTTTATTTCATCGCTATCGCCCGTTTCCGTTTCCGTCAGCCAAATAAGCAGCTTCGCTTTTGTGAGGATCGCATCGTAATTATTATTGCGCTCTTTTAAGAGCTGAATAAATTTTCTTATACTAATGTAGTGTTCTCTTCCTTTTAAAACAGCTGCCGTAACAGGAAACGGAACAATCTTTTCTAGAATGGGCACATCTTTTTCGATGATTTGCTGCTGAAGCGTTACCGTGTTAGTCGAGATAATGACTGGGTGATGATGAACAGAAGTATAAAACACGGCAGGAACTAAATAAGCGTAGGTTTTACCAATACCGGTCCCGGCTTCAATTAAAGCATGCTCATTACCTGCAAAGCACTCTTGTACAAAGTTCATCATCTCCCACTGCCCTTTTCGTTCTTCAAACAATGGCAGAGCCTGATGGAACAGCTTTTGCTTTTCAGTTTCAAATATTTCGTAAGTATGAGAGTGCTGCTTTTCATTAGCTGAATGCGGCTGATATTTGTTTAGCGCAATGCCATGTATAAATTCATAAGAATCATCCTCGGCATAACTTTTATCATCTATAACTTGTTGAATCAGTTCTCCAATTTCACTTTTAAAGTGCAAGCTTAGCGCATACAGCTGCTTTAAGGTTGTTAGAGGTAGCTTCTTTAATTTCTCAATTAGTAACAGTAAAATACGTGCCGTTACTTCTGCATCACTATCTGCTTGATGAGGGTTTTCATGTTCAAGATGTAAATACTCAGCTAATTGGCTAAGTTTGTACCCATCAACTGTAGGCAGCAGAATCCGGGCCAGTTCGACGGTGTCTACGGTTGAATTATAAAGCGTCTCCTCTCCGCACTGATAGAGTTCTTCTTGTAAAAAAGTTAAATCAAATGCCACATTATGTGCAACAAAATAAGCATCATCTAGCAATTCTATAATTTTAGGTGAAATTTCTTCAAATAAAGGCGCATCTTTCACCATATCATTTTGAATGTTAGTTAGTTGTGTAATAAAAGGCGGAATATCCATACCAGGATTTAAAAAACTAGAAAAACGTTCAACAATTTTGCCGTCTTCTACTATGACAGCAGCAAATTGAATCATTTTATCTCCTTGTTTTGGAGAATGTCCCGTCGTTTCAAGATCTACCACAACAAAGCGTTTATTCACGGTCAACACCTCGCAAGTCTGTCTTTTTATAGTATAAAGTGAAAGCCTGCTCTATATGCTTTAAAAGCGCAACTCCTTCTCGTGAAAAACAGAGAGGCTTCCATACATAGAAGTTTTACTTTAGTGTGTATAGAGGTTTATACCGTTCACTTACTAGCGTATGTATTCAAATAAAAATCCCCCTCATAAAGGGGGACTGTTCTTATAGAATTGTACCAGCTGGTTCTTGTTTAAGCAATTGTTGGATTTTATTCTGCTCATTCATAATCGCTACGGTTGGATGATGGTGAGCTACTTCTTCATTTGCTACGAGCGCATAAGAGATAATGATGATGATATCTCCAGGCTGCACAAGTCTTGCAGCAGCTCCATTTAAACAAACTACGCCGCTCCCGCGTTCGCCGGGAATAACGTACGTTTCCAAGCGAGCTCCGTTATTATTGTTTACAATTTGGACTTTTTCGTTTGCTGCGATTCCTACTGCGTCGATGATATCTTCATCAATGGTGATACTGCCAACATAATTTAAGTTGGCTTCAGTTACATGAGCTCTGTGTATTTTAGCATTCATCATCGTGCGAAACATTTAGTTATCCCCCTGTACGTCTACAATTACATTATCAATTAAACGAGCTTTAGAGAATTGAACAGCTAAAGCAATGATGATTTTGCCAGCGGCTTGTTTAATCGTTTTTAGCTCTGGATACGTATAAACCTCGATATAATCCACTTTACCGCTCGTATATTGCTCAATTTCTTTTCGAATGGCCTGTTTAATAATTTCTACGTGCTTCTCTCCGCTTTCAAGAAGCTGCAGAGCGCTTTGTAAACTCTTAAATAAAACAGGTGCCTCTTCTCTTTCTTTATCTGTTAAATATACGTTACGAGAACTTTTAGCTAAGCCATCTGCTTCTCTCACCGTATCTACTGCTCTAAGCTCCACTGGGAAATTAAAGTCTTCAATTAAGCCATCTACTACAGCAACTTGCTGTGCATCTTTTTTACCAAAGTATGCACGATCTGGTGTTACAATGTGAAAAAGCTTTGTTAGGACCGTGGCTACTCCGTCAAAATGGCCGGGTCGCTTCTGTCCACACAATACGTCTACACGATCTGTCACGGTTATAGCAACTGAACGGCTTGGCTTATACATTTCCTCTACTGAAGGATAAAATAAATAGTCGACGTTAGCTTCTTTTGCCACGCGCTCATCGCGCTCAAAATCTCTTGGATACGTATCAAAATCTTCATTTGGCCCAAATTGAGTCGGATTCACAAAAATACTTAGCGCCACTACTTCATTTTCTATGCGGGCTGCTCCAAGTAAAGTAGCATGGCCTTCATGCAAATAGCCCATCGTCGGGACAAATCCAATTGAACGTCCAAGCTGCTTTTCTTTTTTCATCTCCTGCTGCATGTCTTTAATTGTTGTAATGACTTTCATCTTATTTCCCTCCGTACAGTGCCGTTAACTGCTCTTCTTTCATTGAAAAAGTATGTGCTTCTTTCGGAAACTCTCTTTTTTTCACTTCACTTACATACTGAGAAAGTCCCTGTAAAATAGGCTCATTTATTTTCGCAAATGACTGAACGAATTTTGGCACACGCTCTACTCCGTACGTTAATACATCGTGGTATACAAGTACTTGACCATCCGTATCAGCTCCTGCTCCAATTCCGATTGTTGGAATGCTCAAGCGTTCAGCTACTTGTTTTGCTACTTGTTTAGGAACACATTCTAATACAACAGCAATAGCTCCCGCCTGCTCACACTTGATAGCGTCTTGGATTAGCTGTTTGGCTTCTTTCGCTTCTTTTCCCTGCACTTTATAACCGCCCAGGACACCGACAGACTGAGGAGTTAACCCGAGATGTGCAACAACCGGAATACCAGCTTGCGTCAATTCTGAAATTGTATAAAGAACATCCTTTGCACCTTCTACTTTTAAAGCATGAGCTCCGCTTTCCTGCATAATACGAGCAGCATTTTTCATCGTGTCTTCTTTCGACACGTGATAGGACATAAATGGCATGTCGGTAACGATAAATGTATCAGCAGCTCCTCTTTTAACCGCTTTTGTATGATGAATCATATCATCTACCGTTACAGGAATGGTAGAGTCATATCCTAAAACGACCATTCCTAGAGAATCACCTACTAAAATCATGTCTACGCCTGCTTCCTCAGCGTACTTAGCTGACGGATAATCGTACGCAGTCAGCATCACAATTGGTTCATTGTTCTGTTTCATACGTAAAAAATCTAATTTTGTTTTCACTAACTTTCTCCTCCTTCTCAGAGGAGATGAGCGTACGTCTGCACACAAAGAGTCCTTCTACCTATAAAAGGAAGAAGGACTTTGACAGACTTCATCTATAAAAAGCACACTTTACCTAATGTGCTTACCTACGCGTCATCCCTCTGTCCTAGTCCTTAATGGATCAAGGCAGATTTATTGTCGTATTAAAAATAAACAAACGAGTATCAAGTGAAGTTCTTGCGATACTACCTTGATACTCGTATTATAATAAAAATTTCTTTATTTTTCTACTATTTTTTAGCAGAGAGCTCAATGTCTGCAGAATGAATTCGGTGTATAACTCCTTCATCATCTTCAATCAATAAAACGCCTTCATCCGTTATACCTTTTGCAAAGCCTTCAATGTTGGCTGTCATCGTGCGTGCTATAATTCGCTTGCCAATGCTGATCGCATAAGTTTCCCAAAGAACTTTAATTAAACCAAAGCCATTTTTTAAGTATTCTTCGTAAAGGGTTTCTAACTTTAAGAAAAACGCTTGCATCAAAGCCGCACGATTAATTTCTTCACCTTTTTCAATACGTAAAGATGTGGCAATGTGTTTGATTTGTTCATTAAAATCCGTTTCCTGCTGATTCACATTGATGCCAATTCCAATGATGACCGAATGAATCCGGTCAAAATCAGCCTGCATTTCTGTTAAAATCCCAACTAGCTTCTTCCCATTTAATAAAACATCATTAGGCCATTTAATGTCTGGAGAAAGGTTCGTCACTTCTTGAATGGCCTGTACAACAGCCACTGCTGATAGTAGAGTCAGCTGAGGAGCCTGCTGCGGAGGGATAGAAGGACGCAATATAATACTCATCCAGGCACCAGTATATTTTGGGGAATACCACGCTCTATCAAGTCTTCCTCTCCCTGCCGTTTGCTCTTCAGCAACTACAACCGTTCCTTCTTTGGCTCCTTCTTGAGCAATTCGATGAGCAATTTTTTGAGTAGAATGCACGCTTTCCTCATAATGAATATACTGACCGATTTTTGTTGTTTGGAGCCCTAATAAAAGCTCGTTGCTGCTTACTTTGTTCGGCTTCCCAACAATGCGATAGCCTTTTTTACGAACAGCTTCAAGTTCATAGCCGTCTTTTCGCAGCTCTTCGATATGCTTCCATACAGCTGTTCTTGAACAGCCTAATAAATCGCTGATCTTTTGGCCGGACACATAGTCCCCATCTGCGTTCGTAAACATTTCAAGCAGCGTTCTTCTTATATCTGACTGCAAGACTGCACCCACTTTCTTATTGAAGATTTCGTGTTCATTAACTCATTGTATAGAACTTTCTCCTCAATTTCTTTTAACAGTTGAGACACCCATGGACCACCCTTTTTACCTGTCCACACTAAAAGATCTTGACCATTTATATCTAAATCTTTTAAAGAATGAATAGGCAGCTCGCTATAGATGTAAAGAAGCTCATGTTCATTCATATACTCATTGCTTCGAAGAAGTTGTAAAATACGATTCACGCTTACGCTGGCCTGCTCTCCAATTGTATACATGATGCGTTTTGACCACCCATTTTCCAAAACGTCTCGAAGACCAATAGACTGAAGCTGAATATCTTTAATTTGCTTATTAGATAATTTCCAGCTTTTAAAAAATGCCTGCTTGTCTTGAATGTCGAGTAGATGTACCAGAAGTGTCCATGACTCCGATACTCGCTGAAGCATCATCCAATCGTGTGCACAAACAGATCGGAATTTTTGCGGATCTACATTCAATTGGGGCAAGTAGCGATACAGCTCCGTATCTGCTACAAGTGCTAATGCTAAAGACGGACGCTTTCCGCTCAGCATTTTTTCGAATTCAACTGTAATGCGTTCAATAGAAACATGCCTCAGCAGTTCACCATATTGCTGAATGGCTCTTTTAGTTTGATCAGACAGCGAAAACGCCAGCTGACTGACAAAGCGAACGGCTCTCATCATACGAAGAGCATCTTCATGAAAGCGTTCCTTAGCATTTCCGACAGTGCGAATTAACTGGTTTCGCAAATCTTCTCTTCCATTAAATGGATCAATGATTTCTCCTTTTGCATTCATAGCCATTGCATTGATTGTAAAATCGCGACGCTGCAAATCTTCTATCAGAGACGAAATAAACGTAACGGACGAGGGACGACGAAAATCATCATATTCTCCCTCAGAGCGAAAAGTGGTTACCTCATAGGTCTCGTTCTCATGGACAACGACAACCGTACCATGCTCGATTCCTACATGAATCGTCTTAGGAAAGAGTTCCATCACTTGTTCAGGCCTAGCTGACGTAGCGATATCAATATCTCCAATCGTCCGATTTAAAATGAGATCCCGGACCGCTCCTCCAACAAAATACGCTTCGTAACCGGCTGTCTCCAGTTTTTCAATAATATAAAGCGGATGAATGAATGGTTCTTTCATAACTTCCTCCATTCTTCAACCCTGTACCAATTTATAATAAAGTTTTTCATATTGACTCACAATCTCTGTTGAATGAAATTTATGATTAACTGCGCTTAGAGACGCTTCCCTCATTTGGTGATGCAGCTGTTCATTTTCAAGTAGCTGAATTGCTTTACTCGCTGCCTCTTCAACGTCTCCCACTTCGCAAATATATCCTGTTTTTTCGTGTTCAATTACTTCGGGAATTCCGCCTATATTTGTTCCGATGCATGGAACACCACAAGCCATAGCTTCTAAAAGTACAAGCCCAAAGCTTTCTTTTTCAGATAATAACAGTTTTAAATCGCTAATCGAATATAATTCTGCTACATTTTCTTGTTTCCCAAGAAATAACACAGAATCTTGAAGATTTAGCTCTCTTACTAATTGAGACACAACCGTCATTTCAGGGCCGTCCCCTACAAGCAGCAGCTTAGACTGAAGCTTTTTATTAATAATAGCAAATGTTTTGACTATATCTGTAACTCGTTTGACTTGACGAAAGTTTGAAATATGAATAACGACTTTTTCATTTTCTAATATGCCATACTCCGCTTTTAAATACTGCACTTCTTTTTTATGATAAACTCGTTCATCAATAAAATTATACATCGTTTCAATTTCTTTATCTGGACTAATTAAATGGTGAGTTTGATCAACAAGTGACTGAGATACAGCAGTCACTGCATCTGATTTCTCAATACCAAATTTAATTAAATCTTTTAACGATGGATCCTCTCCTAGAACCGTAATATCTGTCCCATGAAGAGTCGTCACAATTTTCACTTCGTGCTCCACCATTTGTTTAGCTAAAATCCCGCAAACGGCATGGGGGATTGCATAGTGCGTATGAATAATGTCAAGCTTTTCTCTTTTAGCCACTTCAGCCATTTTACTGGATAAAGCGAGATCATACGGAGGGTATTTAAAGACGGAGTACTGATTTACATCTACTTCGTGAAAATAAATATTTGGATATACTTTCGTCAATCTAAAAGGCATGCTAGAGGAAATAAAATGAATTTCGTGCCCCTTTTCAGCCAGCAGCTTCCCTAGCTCCGTTGCTACCACTCCTGAACCTCCAACGGAAGCATAACATGTAATACCAATTTTTAACTTCATTTATTTTCCACCTACTAAATCGTCGTACATCAAAATCGGTTTTTTAGATAAAAAACCTTCACCGTATGCTACCCCGACTTCTTTGCCAAATAATCTCTCTCTGCTCTCTACCGTTTCAATATATCCGTTTACCAGCGGCGTATCAAACGTATCTGCTGTTTTTATAAATTGACTTTCATAAGCCTCTAGACTAGCTATTTTCTTTTGAAACGTGCTTGATACATCTACGATAAAATCTGGCTTATGAAATCCATTTATCATATAGAAATAAAGAGACTCAGCACGATGAGCTTTTTGCTTTTTATAATCGATATAATTTTTAACGCCAGCGGAAAACATGGCCTCTTCTACAAGCTTTGCACAATTTCCATGATCAGGATGACGATCTTCAAAGTAAGGAGCAAATATAATCCTTGGTTGATACGTGCGAATGACTGATGCAATTTCAGCTATATACTCTGCCTTTAAAACCAAACCTCTGTCTGGCAAATGCAGATGAATTCGCTCATGAACTCCTAAGACATCAGCAGCTTTGGACGCTTCTCGTTTTCGAATTTCAACCGTTCCATTTGAAGAAAGTTCAGCTTGCGTCAAATCGCAAATAACTACCTTCAAACCTTGTTCACTCATTCTTGCAATGGTTCCACCCATACCGATTTCTACATCATCGGCATGAGCACCAAAGGCAAGGATATCTATTGTTTCTTTCATTATCTTCACCCTATTTTTTTATAATTGAACGCCAATGCAAATCGCCTCGTTCAAGTCCATGAATTAAAATCTCTGCTGTTCCCATGTTCGTTGCAAGAGGAACCGCATAGACGTCACATAGGCGCATCAGAGCTGAAATATCAGGTTCATGAGGCTGAGCTGTTAACGGATCGCGGAAAAAAATAACCATATCCATTTCATTTTGAGCAATTAAAGCTCCTATCTCCTGATCTCCTCCAAGCGGCCCTGATTGAAAGCGGTGAACCTTCAAACCTGTTGCTTCTGAAATACGCGTTCCTGTTGTTCCTGTTGCGAACAGCGAATGTTCCTGTAAAATCGCTTGATAGGCTGTTGTGAATTGTACCATATCATTTTTCTTTTTATCATGTGCAATTAAGGCGATTTTCATTTTTCTCGCTCCTTAGTCAATAATATTTTCTAATCCATATACAAGTGTGTCTACGTTCATAACTGTATCAACAGCTAGCTTCACACCTGACATAAAAGAAGCACGGTTGTATGAATCATGACGGATTTTTAATGTTTGTCCAAATCCTCCGAACATTACTTCTTGGTGAGCAATCAGCCCTGGCAGGCGTACGCTATGTAGGCGGATCCCTTCATAATCTGCACCGCGCGCCCCTTCTAGCAATTCTTTTTCCTCAGGATGACCCTGTTTTTTTGCTTCACGAACTTCACTGATAAGCTCCGCTGTTTTTAAGCCTGTTCCTGATGGTGCATCTAACTTTTGATCGTGATGCATTTCAATAATTTCAACATCATCAAAGTATTTAGCTGCCATTTGTGAAAACTTCATCATTAAAATAGCGCCAATCGCAAAATTAGGTGCAATGATACAGCCAAGTTCCTTCTCTTCAGCAAGCTGCTTTAATTCTTTTAAATCTTCTTCTGAAAAGCCAGTGGTTCCTACAACAGGTCTTACTCCATATGTTAGGGCTGTTTTAGTATGAACGCGCCCAATTTCAGGTGTTGTCAAGTCAACTAAAACATCTGCCTTAACGTCTTGAAAACATTTTTCAATATCCGTGTAGATTGGCGCTTGTACATTTGGCATTCCTTCAATATCACTTATGTATTTTCCTTCATTGATACGATCTACCGCTGCTACTAATTCAAAATGCTCTGTTTCTTCTATTAATAATACAGCTTCTTTTCCCATACGACCTCTTGGTCCTGCAAGTACAATTCGAATTTTGTCCATTCTTTTTCTCTCCTTAGTCTTCTTTTTTCGTCCAGCGATCTTTGTCACGCGTATTAAATTTATTCATAACGCGATCATGCGCTTCTTGTAAATCAATATTTAATGAATTTGCAAAGCAAATTAATACAAATAAAATGTCGCCCATTTCTTCTTCGACCGTACGTTCTGCTTCAGTCGTTTTCTTCGGCTTTTCACCATAATAGTGGTTAATTTCGCGCGATAATTCGCCCACTTCTTCCGACATTCGCGCAAGCATAGCAAGAGGACTAAAATATCCTTCTTTAAATTGGCTAATATATGCATCAACTTCTTGTTGCATTTGCTCCATCGTTTTTTTTGACATCTTTTTATTTCACCTCTTTTAGAAGTACACTCAGCTTACTATTATAACATCTTTACTTCAAATTATTTAGTGTAATTACTTCTTCTTACCAAGCCTTTGTCAGATGCTCTTTCACAATATTCCTCGCGTTTCCCTTAATTCTCAAAAATCTGTCTATATTTTACGAATTCAGGATACTACTAATACATAGCACTAGAAGAAACATCATCACTTTTTACTATTTTCAAAAATCTTTTCGATAGTTATTTACGAAATGAAATATATTCCTTTATGATAAGGTAGTGCAAAAACGGTCATAGGAGGTTTGTAAGTATGAAAGGTCTCAGATTTAAAAATATTATTTTTATACTGCTTGGTGCTGCCATATTTGCCTTTGGACTTGTTAATTTTAACATGCAAAACAATTTAGCCGAAGGTGGATTCACAGGCATTACCCTGCTTCTATTTTTCTTATTTAACATTGATCCCTCTTATTCTAACTTAGTGTTAAATATTCCTTTGTTTTTTGTAGGGTGGAAACTATTAGGGAGAACAGCATTTATTTATACCATGCTCGGAGTCGTTAGCTTATCGCTATTTTTATGGATATTCCAGCGCTTCCCGGTGAATATGCCCCTGCGTCATGATATGACTCTAGCAGCTCTTTTTGCCGGTGTTTTTATTGGAGTGGGTCTTGGCATTATTTTCAGGTTTGGAGGAACAACAGGAGGAGTCGATATCATCGCACGTGTTGTTCAAAAATATATCGGGTGGAATATGGGGAAAACGATGTTTCTTTTTGACTTTATTGTGATTAGTGCGTCTCTCATTTATTTATCCTACCGAGAAGCTATGTACACACTTGTTGCAGTCTTTGTCGCTGCACGGGTTATTGACTTTATGCAAGACGGCGCGTATGCCGCGAAAGGAGCAACGATTATTTCAAATCATAACGAAGCCATATCGGATAAAATTATGAAAGAAATGGATCGAGGCGTGACGATTTTAAAAGGACAAGGTTCTTTTTCTAAGCAAGATACTAACGTGCTATACTGCGTGGTTAGTAAAAATGAAATTTTCCGTTTAAAGCAAGTTATTACTTCTGTAGATCCACACGCATTCGTTGCAGTTACGGATGTTCATGATGTCTTAGGCGAAGGATTTACCCTTGATGAAAATAAAAAACCTCTTGAAAGATAAAAAAATACCGCTAATGCGGTATTTTTTTATTAGTCGTCGTTATTCATTCCTGTATAAATCATGATTAAACGAACCAACTCAAGAACTGCTACTGCTGCGGCTGCTACGTATGTTAAAGCCGCTGCGTTAAGCACTTTACGCGTCTCGCGCTCTTCGTCATTTCGAATCGCTCCAACTGAGACGATTTGCGTCATCGCTCGGCTTGAAGCGTTAAATTCAACAGGCAGTGTTACAACTTGGAATACGACCGCTGCTGCCATGAAAATAATACCTAACAATAGCAACGGCTTAATCGACGCGATAATTCCAATCATAATTAAAATCCAAGAAGCGTTTGATCCAAGGCTTGCCACCGGCACAAGGGAGTGGCGAAGACGTAAAAACGAATAGTTTTCTTTGTCTTGAATCGCGTGTCCCACTTCGTGAGCCGCAACGGCAGCGCCCGCAACAGACGTTCCGTAATAGTTGTCTTCTGATAAACGAATTACTTTTGAACGAGGATCGTAGTGATCCGATAAAAATCCGCCTACAGGCTCTACGTGAACGTTGTACAACCCGTTTTCATCCAAAATTTTTCTTGCCACTTCTGCGCCTGTCATTCCTGATGAGTTGCTTACTTGTGAATATTTTTTGTAAGCACTTCTCACCTTAAACTGTGCCCAAATTGGCACAAGGATAATAATGAGAAAATAAATCAAAAAGCTCATTTACCCACACCTTTCATTATGTGTTTGACTACTCTTTTATTTTAGACAATTCTGCGCTTTTACGTCAATCATTACGCCCTCTAGCTGACTTTCTTTTCTGGTCAGCAAAATATTTTCGCGCTCCTACATAAAAAAGTGTAGCAATAATAATACTTCCGGTGGTAATTGTAACCCAAATAAAAGACGGGTCTGTACGATTTTCTTTTACTTGTTCAAAAAAATCTTTTAAGTTTTGTTCCATTTGGTTAAACTGCTCATCGTTAATCTCACTTGGCGTTCCTTCAGTTTGTAAAAAGTGAACGTCCGCGCTCACACGCTGTACGTAGGGAGACGACACGTCTACCTGCGCGCTCGGTAAGATCATATCATATTCCTTCAAAAATTGCTTAAGCTGCGCTTCATAAGCCGCTTGTTCTCCTTTTACCGCTTCATTTCGCATCTCTTTAAATGTTGCTAGCATACTGCCTTCGAGCTCAGTCCACATAGGCTGATGCTTGCTGTGCAGCGCATCGACTAACAATCGAAATTGAGTAGCTTTTTGAAGACGTTCTTCATCACTGGAATCAGAAGATAAAAGAGACCTTTCTACCTGTTCATAACAAAGAGTTAAAATACGTATATCTTCGGCCGATACGCCCAAAGAAGCTGTATTGAGACTGGTAAATTCATTCGAAAAGTTTCTGAACAAATGTTGGGCTGCTTTATACTCCTTTTGCTCTACAAGCGATAGCGTTTGATCAGATAAGTTATCAAGCTTTTCCCACTGCCCTTCAGCTGCATGTACAGTAGTCGTATATGCAAAGAAAAGTACGAGCAATATTCCTACTATTCTTCCTTTCATTCTCGTCCCTCCTCTAACCTCTACTAAAACTTATGAGAAAGAGGACAAGAGTAGACCTATTTTCAAAAGGAAGTTTTAATCTTACTATTCATTCATCGGAGTGATAAAGTTTTGCGTATAATATTTCTCATATACACCTACACCAAGACGCGTAAACTCTTTATTGAGTAAAGCCTTACGATGTCCCTCACTATTAAGCCACCCTTCAACCGCAGCGATTCCATCCTGATAATTCGAGGCAATATTTTCGCCCGCGATACGATATACTACATCACCTTTTTGCAGACGGTTGCCTAAATCACCTTGTGCTGGTGAAACGTGAGAGAAATAGTTTAAGTCGCTCATTTCTTTGCTGTGTAAATAAGCTACTCCAGCAGTGGCTTCGTCCCAAGCTAAAGGTGACAGCTGAAACCGGTCTCGAATTACATTTGTAATATCGATAATTTGCTGCTCTTCTCCTTCTTGGACACTTTTCCACTCCTCCGATGTCAATGACGGAGCTGTTGGAAGCTCGCCGCGATAAACAATTTCGTACGGGCGCTGTTTTAATAGCGTGTCCATGTCCATAATTCGAATACTTGAGATTGTATTAAGGAACTGATCAAAATATAGTTGGACGTATACATCTCCATATTTAATAATGGGACGCATTTTCATATCCTCTTCACTCAGACGAAATCGGTATTCATTTCCGTCTTTTTGAAGCGTGAGTTCGGATGAAAGTGAAACTCTTTTTTCTACTTCCTCTCGCTTCTCACCAATCTCAAAAGGATCTGTATTTGTTTTTGAGCCAATGACGTATACAGATACGACTTGATTATTTTCTACTCCTACCTGCGCATATGTTTGACGATTCTTTTTGTAAATCCACCAGTCATAGCCATATGCAGAAGAATCAATACGATCCGGCTCTCCAAGCATTCCAATTAACTGTTCTGAATGATCTCCAATGAGCCTCATCATATTTTCACTTTGTTTTTCATAAGAAGCCACTTCTTGTGTGGGCTGACTTTTGGAATCCGTTTGGTTTTGCTCAATATTTTGACCCGTTAGATATTTTTCTAGCTGAGGTAAATAATCCTCCGCGTATACAAATGCCACTATTAATACGAGAATAAAAATAACTTTTTTCAGCTTTTCTTCCTCTCCTTACACCTGTTTTCTTTACCTGTTTAACTTATTTTTATCTCTATTATACATGCATTCAAAAAAAAATAGCTATCGGTATGAAGGAAACAAAAGAAAAAGCCAACTATTTACGAATATACTGCAAACAGTTGGCTTTCGCTTTTTAATGCGTTTGTTGTGAAATGTCTGAGAGCGCTTCTCCTGCACGTTCATTTGCATAGCGAAACGTTGATAAATCACCTAGCGATACAATCCCTACTAGCTTTTGATTTTCCACAACGGGAAGACGACGGATTTGATGTTGAGCCATAAGCTTAGAAGCTTCTTCTACAGAGGCTTCCGCTGTAATAGTTATAAGCTCTTCACTCATAACATCCGTTACTTTACTTGAATTTGGCTTCTTTTCTGCAATGCCTTTTATAACTAAGTCTCGATCTGTAATCATTCCTACTAGCTGATCTCTATCGACAATTGGAATTGCTCCTACATTCCATTCCTTCATTTTCACTGCTACTTCATATACGTTATCAAGCGTGGTGCATGTTTCCGTATCAGCTGTCATTACCTCTTGTACAGTTTTCATTGTTTTATCCTCCTTTACATCGTGTGTTCGTTTTATAGTGTGACCAACTTTTTAGTAAACTTTCGTATTTAAAACGTTTAAATAAAAATAGATAACGTTTACATTTTTCCTTATTAGATATTGCAAGTTTTATCCATTCGGCTTATGATTTAATTGGGGTATATCTGTTTTGGGAGGGAGTTCATATGAAATTTGAATATGCAAAATTTGATTCATTAAAGGTTGATTTAGATTTATTAGATGAGATTATGCATCAATTTGGTCTGGTCCGCGCCGGACAATGGGATTATGAACGCGTCACGTACGATCGAAAATTCGAGTTTCAGCGAGATACCTTCTATTTGCGAGTACAAGGACATGCTATTTCAGGCGACGTAGGGGGCAGGCATGCTGTTATTCATCTTATGACACCTCTACTAGGCAAACATTATTATCCTCACGGTGTAGAATATGGAGACGGCGAATACTTTCCGCCATCCCTTGTAGAACAGTGTGAAAAGATATTAACACAAATCAAATCACAGCTTGAAACCGTTCAGCTATAGAATTAGAAAAAGCGCAGTAATCACACTGCGCTTTTTTTAATTCAAAGGAGGAGTAGACGGAAATTCCTTTGGTTTTATATCTTGAGGCTCAGTAAAATCGGGCATGTACGTATCTTTCTCTCGTTCTTTTCGAGCCCACTGAAAAAAAATAAATCCTAAAACCGTTCCATACACAATTTCTTGAATGATCTTCATAATAACACCGCCTAGCTGCTGATCTTCCACGGGTGGCAGCGTATTAAACATCTCGGGAGCAAGCTGCCCTAAACTTGCAATCATAGAAGGCGGTACACAAAGGGAAAGAGCTTGTACCCAAGCGCTTGAGTCTGTATACGTCGCATATAAAGAGTGATTTGCAAAAATAATCAGCGCGCATGCTGGAGTAAGGAGTACACCATCTGCAAAAATGTATCCAAGTTTTTTTAAAGAACTTAGCGTTTGTTCTTCTTCTAGCTGATTAACGAGTGGCCACCACATGCAAAATGCAGCGATAAATAATACAACACTCACGATTCCGTGGAGCATCATATCTGTTTTAATAAAATCAAAAAGCAGCGGAATATGATACAAAGAGAATAACCCATTGAATAATAGCAGCGCAATTAAGGGCTTTGTAAAGAATTTAAAAACATGTTTAACCCCTTTTACATAAATAACAGAACGAGCTAGCCACGGCGGAATTCCTAAAATGAAAAGCGGAGGAATCACCAAGTAAACGATGGCCATTTGCGTCATGTGAGCACTAAACATAAAATGCCCTAGTAAATCTACGGGTCCTCCTTTACATATATATAAAAGAACCATGCTAATAATAAAATATGCTTTTGTTTTTCTGTTTACGGCCTCCGCTCCCATAAAATTCCCTCTCCATCTACCAACGATGAAAAAATATAAGACGGTCACCAGACAAATAGTTAGAAAATAATAAGGACTCCAAAGTGCTTCAAAACCAAACATCCGCAAATTGTTAATCAACGTCTATTCCTCCTTCTACAGATGATGAAAAGGACTGGCGCATGCCAGCCCTTTTCTTTACCACCAAATAATGGTTACAAAAGCTAAAATGGTTAAAAGAGCTACCAATACGCCTGAATACAAGAAAAATGCTGGTATGGTATGTCCTTTGTGGTTCATATGCATGAAATAATAAAGTTGAAAGATGACTTGAACAACCGCCAAGAGCACAATCACCGGCATAATGTACCATCCGCTAAACTCTTGATAAACCGCAAAAAAAGCAATTAGTGTTAAAAACAGCATCATAGCAAAAGAGACAACTTGCATTTTCATATCTTCTGCATTTCTTTTTTTGCGATACTCTAAATTGAGCCTTGGGTTATCTGAGTTTGATTGATTTGTCGTCATCAGCTTATCCCACCATTCCCATTAAATATACAACCGTGAAAATAAAGACCCACACAACATCGATAAAGTGCCAGTATAAACTTGCTACATAATATTTTGGGGCGTTATATAAGTTTAACCCCCGCTTCGCATTTCGAATCATTAAAGAACCAATCCAAAGCAATCCAAACGTTACGTGAGCTCCGTGAGTTCCAACCAGCGCATAGAAAGAAGAACCGAATGCGCTGCTTGTGAACGTATGCCCTTCATGAACATAATGCCTGAACTCATAAATTTCTAATCCTAAGAAAGCTAAACCTAAAAGCCACGTAACGCCTAACCATAGCTGCATCTTTTTAAATTCAAAATTTTTCATATGATACATAGCATATACGCTGGTTAGTGAACTTGTTAATAAAATCATCGTGGCTGCAAAAACAAGCTTAATATCAAACAATTCTTCTGGCTTAGGTCCTGACATCGTTGAATTACGTAACGCTAAATAAGTAGCAAAAAGTGAAGCAAACAAAACCGTCTCTCCGCCTAGAAAGAGCCAAAAGCCAGTAAATTTATTTTTCCCTTCAAGCGTTGCTTTTTCAGGCGAAGCAGGGAAAGTTTCAGCAGTTAGCTTTTGTTCAGTCTCCATTACATCTTCGCCTCCTTGTCATCATCAACTAAGTCTTCTTTGTGAATATGAAAGCCGTGATCATCAATCCATGAACGGAAGAACATTGATAAAAACATGACGATCATTCCGATAATCCCTACAATATCCCCCCACGCATGATCATTTCGATACAAAAAGCCAATCCCCGCAATAAACATTCCAAGCGATATCATAAATGGAATAAACGACGAATTTGGCATATGAATATCACCAAGAGGTTCGGCTGGCGTCATTTCTTTATTTCCTGCCATTTTTTCAATCCAATATGCATCTAACCCGCGTACAAGCGGCGTTTGTTTAAAGTTATACTCTGGAGGCGGAGATGAAATAGCCCATTCTAATGTGCGTCCGTCTCCCCAAGGGTCTCCTCCTACCTTTTGTCCTTTGGCAGTTGTTTTTATAATATTAAACAGTAAAATGAGCGTAGCAACCGCCATGAAAGCAGCTCCTGATGAACTGATTGCATTCCCAAGGTCGAGACCTTGATTAGGCAAGAACGTCCATACGCGGCGAGGCATTCCCATTAGGCCTAAGAAATGCTGAATAAAGAACGTTAAGTGGAAACCAATCAAAAAGAGCCAGAACGTTGCTTTGCTTAACTTTTCATCTAACATCTTCCCAAACATTTTTGGCCACCAGTATGTGACACCTGCTAATATAGCGTATACGACACCGCCTACGATAACGTAATGGAAGTGGGCAACGATAAAATAAGAATCTTGAAATTGATAATCTGCAGGTGCTACAGCTGCCATAACTCCTGTTACTCCCCCGATAACAAATGATGGAATAAAGGCGACAGCATACAGCATTGGAGACGTAAACTCAATACTTCCTCCCCAAAGCGTAAACAGCCAGTTGAAAATTTTAATTCCAGTTGGAACGGCGATAGCCATCGTAGCGACAGCAAAAATGGCATTTGCAATCGGACCAAGTCCGGTTGTAAACATGTGGTGAGCCCACACCATGAACCCTAAAAATCCGATTAATACGGTAGCAAAAACCATCGACGAGTACCCGAATAATCTCTTTCTTGAAAAAGTAGGTAAAATTTCAGAGAAAACACCAAACGCTGGAAGAATTAAAATATATACTTCCGGATGACCGAATATCCAGAAAAGATGTTCCCAGATAATGGTGTTTCCACCCATTGTAGCGTCAAAAAAGTTTCCACCGAATAAGCGGTCAAAAATCATTAAAAACAATCCAACCGTTAGTGCTGGAAACGCAAACAAAATAAGAGCTGATGCAACAAACGTCGTCCACGTAAACAGCGGCATACGCATATAAGTCATACCTGGCGCCCTCATGTTAATGATTGTCACGAGAAAGTTGATACCTGAAATCAATGTCCCGGCTCCCGAAATCTGCAAACCTATCGCATAAAAATCAATTCCGTGACCAGGTGATGCAATAGACAGCGAAGCATATGATGTCCAACCTGCATCAGGTGCTCCTCCTAAAAACCAGCTTAGATTTAAAAAGAGTCCCCCAAAGGCAAACAGCCAAAAACCTAACAAATTTAAAAATGGAAATGCTACATCTCGAGCTCCAATTTGCAGCGGAACAACTGCATTCATCATGGCAAAAAGAAGCGGCATTGCGGCTAAGAAAATCATCGTTGTTCCATGCATTGTTAAAATTTCATTATACGTTCCTGCACTGACAAAGTCATTGCTTGGTATAGCCAGCTGAATACGTATAAATAGCGCTTCCACTCCTCCGACTAGAAAAAAGATACCGCCGGCAATTAAATAAAGAATGGCAATTTTCTTATGGTCAACGGTTGTCATAAAGTCCCAAATTGTTCCACCTACACCCTTCTTTTGACTGAGTGTACTCATCGCTAAACCTCCCCTTTTAAAAACGACTGGACGTTTATTTTTCTTTTAAACTCATTAAATAGTCTGCTAGTTCATTCACTTGTTCATCTGTTAAGTCAGGATATGTACCACTCATCTTATTACCCGGCTTAACTTTTTCAGGGTCTTTTAACCATTTTTTGATATTTTCCTTGTTGTGAGGAAGCACCCCAGCTACACGCTCACGTTCAGAAAAACCGGCTAAGTTTGGTGCTTGACGAGCTTGCTCTGGACGATTGTCTTTGACGTCAACAGCATGACATCCGATACAGCTTTCATTAAAGACCTCTTGACCAGCTTTTGCGGATGCTGTTTCTACATCAGGCTTTGCCTTTTTCAAATCTTTTGCCCACGTATCAAATTCACCGCTTGATACAGCCCGTACTTTAAAGTCCATAAGAGAATGAGATGGACCGCAAAGCTCAGCACATTTTCCGTAGAAAACCCCGTTAGCTTCCTTCGATTTTTTAGAATCAAACACTAGCCAGAATTTATTATCATTTTCTGTGTTAGCATCGAGCTTTCCTCCAACTGAAGGAATCCAGAATGAGTGCTTGACGTCAGAAGCTTTAATATTAAAGTAGACCTTTTTATCCGTTGGCACAACTAGATCTTGCGATGTAATAATTTTTTGATTAGGATACTCAAATTCCCACCAGTACAAGTTAGCGCGCACATTTACTACGACAGCATCTTTGTCCTTCATTCCTTTTACGTCCGCTAGCTTAAATGTTGAGATGACCGTTGGAACAGTCAAAATAATCAGCAGCAAGATAGGGATCACTGTCCATATAATTTCTAACTTTCTGCTTCCCTCTACTTGCTTTGGAATCACATTTTCTTCGCCTTTGCGACGACGAAAGCGCAGAATAACAAATATAAAGATAATGGTGACAACAATAATAACTAAAACCATGATGGCTGTACTAAGCAGCATAAGCGAATATTGTTCTTCAGCTACCTCACCTGCAGGCTTAAGTGTTGACAAAAACGGTTTTCCACAGGCCGATAACACGAATGCAAGCAGCGTAAATAACGACAAAACACGAAAGTTCAATCGCCATTTTTTCATACCATTCCCCAACCTCTCTTTCATTGACGTGATTTCATCTATGCCCTCTTGAGCATAAAACTTATTCCTTCTATAATGAATTCTACATGTAGAAGAAATCCCCCTTGTGCAGTGTCGCATTCAGTGAAAGATTTTATCTAGGCAAAAAGCGTTGCGACAATCATTGAGACAAATAAAATAGTTAAATAGTTTAGTGAGTAGACAAACATCATGCTAGCCCACTTTGTGTCTTCTTGTTTATTGTATTGAGCAAATCCTAAAAATAGCCATCCTATGTTTAAAACAGTGGCCAAAATTAGAAATGGAGTGCCTAATTCGTATAAATAAAGAGGTAATGGCAACAAACAAGCAATCCAAATGAGAATCTGTCGTTTTGTAAGCTCAAAACCGTGTACAACAGGCAACATAGGGATTCCCGCTGCCCGGTATTCTTCACATCTTCGCATAGCAAGAGCTAGAAAATGAGGCGGCTGCCAAATAAACATGATTAAAAATAACACCCAAGCCACTACATGTAAGTTGGGATCGATAGCGGCCCATCCAATTAAAGGCGGGACAGCGCCTGATATACTTCCGATTACTGTATTAATTGTGTATAGTCTTTTGGACCACATGGTGTAAAGAACTACATATGTAAGTATTCCTGCTAATCCAATGAGAGCGGCTACGGAAGAAACAACTAGTAGCATAAGCAAGCCGGTTAACGTAAAACCGATTCCAATCCCAAGGACCGTCAAAGGTGTAAAACTTCCTGTCACTGTAGGTCGTCCCTTTGTTCGTTCCATTAGAGGGTCAATGTCACGATCTATGTAATTGTTCAAACTGCATGAACCGGCGATGATAAGTGAAGAACCTATTAAAGTAAAAAATGCTTTATCCAGGTTTTCTAAGAAGTGTTGTTCGTTGAAGAAAAGAGCTAGCCAAAAACCAGTAAAGGTGGTGATGAAATTTGAATTGACTATTCCAATTTTAATCGTAGCTAAAAAATCTGACCAAATGGAGCTATTTTCGCTTACATGAGCTGTGTTAGGCGATGCAGAAAGCGTTGAATCTTCCACCATTTTTGAATCTTCCATGGCGCGTCCTCCTTTACTCATCCACAGACTTTTATCTAGTAAATAAAGAGTCTATAAATGAAGGCGTTTTCAACATATTTTTACAAAAATCTCCTCTTTGTTCACAAAGAAGTCATATTCCTCTCACCAAAGCTACTTAAAAGCTTCACATGTAAACGATAAAATAGTAGAGAAATATCTATTTCTCATGTTTATTAAACCATATTTTGCCGCTACTTTGTGAAGAATTCATGAAAAAAATATGGATTTTTTTTGACATGAGCTAAATGCATGTCCCTGTCACTTGTTAAAAGATATTTGTGCAAGTAAAATAGTTTTCTGTACGGTACCTTTTACATATCTGCAGAGTCAAACTCATGAATAAACCTTACACTTTCTACCATTATAACAAATTCAATCAAGTTTATGGAGAATAAATGAAATTTATGTTTAATATACAAAAAGATTAGGATAAATTGTTTAGCTCGTTATATTACTTACTTTGCTTTTAGGATGGTGATTATTGTGCGACTTGGATTAAAATCTTTATCCGTTGTGACGAGCATGGCCATGTTACTTATTCTACTTGGCGGTGCCCTTGTCACGAAAACTGGTTCAGCAGACGGGTGCGGAGATTCTTGGCCTCTGTGTAATGGACAGCTCATTCCTGACCCTTTAACATTTGAAACCGTTGTTGAACTAAGCCACCGTTTAGTTTCTGGCGTGTCGGGCTTTCTTGTGCTCGCTTTATGCGTATGGGCATGGATTTCACTAGGACATATAAAAGAAGTTAGACCTTTAGCATTTATCTCTTTTTTCTTCCTAGTACTGCAAGCATTAATTGGGGCTGCTGCCGTTATGTGGGGGCAATCAGATGCAGTGCTTGCTCTTCATTTTGGTATTTCCCTTATTTCGTTTGCTTCTGTGCTGCTGTTAACACTTATTATCTTTGAAGTGGATCAAAAGCTCGACGCAACTAATATACAGCTAGGCTCTAAAATGAAAAAACACATTTACGGGGTTATCTTGTACACATATGCTGTTGTGTACACGGGCGCGCTTGTTCGCCATAAAGAAGCTAGCTTGGCTTGTCCAGACGTTCCATTTTGTTCAAACGGAAACGGTTGGCTACCTGTTGATTTGAATCAGTGGATTCAAATGGGACATCGATTCGCTGCTGTTTTAACGTTTGTATGGATTTTAGCTGCCTTTATCCATGCAGTTAAATATTATCGCTATCAAAAAAATATTTTTTACGGATGGTTAACTGCTCTCATTCTAATTATTTTTCAGGCGGTTTCCGGTATGCTTGTTGTTGTCACACGTTTGCAGCTAGAGCTCGCGCTTGCTCATTCTTTAATTATCTCTTTCCTATTCGGTGTATTAAGCTACTTAACCTTACTTGCAACGCGTCATACACATAATTGATCAAAAAAGGTACGAGCTCAGAGCTCGTACCTTTTTTAATTAGCTTTCTAATTCAATTAACAGATCTCCCGGCTGGATGCCATCTCCACTCGACACGTGTACTTGTTTAATCACGCCGTCAAATGGTGCTTGCACGGTTGTTTCCATTTTCATTGCTTCTGTGATCATTAAGTGATCACCTTTTGAGACTTTATCGCCTTTTTCTACTACTACTCGAATAACGGTTCCAGGCATTGAAGCGCCGATGTGGGCCGGATTTCCTTGGTCGGCTTTTTGTTTTGCCGTAACGGTTGTTTTGACACTTTCGTCTTTAATCACGACTTCACGAGGCTGACCGTTCAATTCAAAGTATACCGCTCGCGTACCGTCTGCCTGCGGTTCTCCAATGGATACAAGGCGGACAATTAAGGTTTTTCCTTTTTCAATCTCAATTTCAACCTCTTCTCCTAAACGCATGCCGTATAGGAAAGTCGGTGTATCAAGAACAGAAATGTCCCCGTATTGTTCGACTGCTTTGTGGTAATCCATAAATACTTTTGGATACAGCGCATAAGCAATGGCATCAAAACTCGTTACTTGACGATTTAAGTCTTTAAACAGCTTCTCTTTCACTGCATCGAAGTCCACATCTTCTAACAATTCTCCAGGACGAACTGTAATAGGTTTTCTGCCTTTTAGAATGATGCGCTGAAGCTCTTTAGGGAATCCCCCGTGAGGCTGCCCTAAATACCCTTCAAACAATTCAATAACTGAATCCGGGAAGTCAAGCGTTTCACCGCGCTCAAACAGCGTTTCTTCTGTCAAGTTGTTTTGAACCATAAACAATGCCATATCTCCAACTACTTTTGATGATGGCGTAACTTTTACAATATCACCAAATAACAAATTCACGCGTGAATACATATCTTTTACTTCATCCCAGCGGTTTCCTAAACCAACTGCTTTTGCTTGTTGCTGTAAGTTGCTATATTGACCCCCTGGCATTTCATGCTCGTACACTTCCGTATGAGGAGCGTTCATGCCGCTTTCGAAGTCTTGGTAATATTTTCGCACGTCTTCCCAATAGTAAGAAAGCTGTTCTAGATTTTTAATATCTAGATTTGGTCTGCGGTCCGCACCTTCTAATGCGTAATAAAGAGAGTTAGCACTTGGCTGAGACGTTAAGCCTGCCATTGAGCTTACGGCTACGTCTACAATGTCTACACCTGCTTCAATTGCTTTTGCATACGTGTATACACCGTTTCCGCTTGTATCATGCGTATGAAGGTGGATTGGAATATCAACCGTTTCTTTTAGAGCCGATACTAAATCATAAGCTGCCTGTGGTTTTAAAAGACCCGCCATATCTTTAATGCCCAGGATATGTGCTCCAGACTGCTCAAGCTCTTTTGCTAAGTTCTTGTAGTAATCCAAATCATACTTACGGCGCGTCGGATCTAAAATATCACCTGTATAACACATCGCTGCTTCTGCAATCTTTCCTGTTTGACGAACGGAGTCAATTGCAAGAGTCATTCCTTGCACCCAGTTTAAGCTGTCAAAGATACGGAAAACATCAATACCTGCATAAGCTGATTTTTCAACAAATTCTTTAATTACATTATCAGGATAGTTTTTATATCCAACCGCATTTGACGCGCGAAGAAGCATTTGGAAAAGAACGTTTGGCGCTTGTTGACGTAAAGTAAGCAAGCGATCCCACGGATCTTCTTTTAAGAATCGATAAGCGACATCAAACGTTGCTCCCCCCCACATTTCCATAGAAAATAAATCTGGAAGCAAGCGTGCAGTTGGGTTAGCTACTTGTTTTAAGTCGTTTGTACGGATACGCGTTGCTAAAAGAGACTGATGGCCATCACGGAAGGTTGTATCCGTTAATAGCACTTCCTTACGTTCTTTCACCCAATTTACTAAACCTTCTGCACCTTTTTCATCTAAAATCTGCTTTGTTCCGTTTTGAATTGGTTTGCTTATATCCACACTAGGAACGCGCGGTTTCGTAAAGATCGGCTTTTTCTTTTCCGATACACCTGGGAATCCGTTTACCGTAACATTCCCAATGTATGTAAGCATTTTAGTTCCGCGGTCTTTTCGCTTCGGGAAAACAAAAAGTTCAGGCGTTGTGTCAATAAATGATGTATCATAAGCACCTGTTAAGAACTTATCATGCTTCACTACATTTTCAAGAAACGGAATATTTGTTTTAATTCCACGAATACGAAATTCTTTTAAGTTCCGTACCATTTTTGATGCGGCTTGATCGAATGTTAATGCCCATGTTGTTACTTTTACTAACAGTGAATCATAATAAGGCGTAATTACAGCACCTTGGAAGCTGTTTCCCGTATCTAAACGTACTCCAAAACCGCCACCAGAACGATAAGCCATAATCTTACCCGTATCCGGCATAAAATTGTTTAACGGATCTTCTGTCGTTACACGAGATTGAATCGCATATCCATGTACGTGAATTTGATCTTGTGCAGGAATGGACACTTCCTTGCTGTGAAGCGCGTAGCCGTCTGCAATTAAAATTTGCGATTGAACGATATCAATACCTGTAATCATTTCAGTAATTGTGTGCTCTACTTGAACACGTGGATTTACTTCAATAAAATAAAAATCGTTTCCCGATACTAAAAATTCTACTGTACCAGCATTTATGTACTGCACTTTTTCCATCAGCTGCACAGCTGCTTCACAAATGCGGAGACGTAAGTCTTCATCTATAGAAACACTTGGTGCTACTTCTACTACTTTTTGATGACGACGCTGCACAGAGCAGTCGCGTTCATAAAGATGCACAACATTTCCTTGTTCATCACCTAAAATTTGCACTTCAATATGTTTTGGATTTTCAACTAGTTTCTCGACATACACTTCATCATTACCAAAAGCCGCTTTTGCTTCTGATTTAGCACGGTCATAAGATTCGTTCAGGCTGTCTGCATCGCGAACGATACGCATGCCTCGACCGCCTCCGCCCAAAGCAGCTTTGATCATTAGAGGATATCCATGCTGATTAGCAAATTCTTTTGCTTCGTCAATTGAATCAATAGGACCATCCGTACCAGGAATAACGGGAATATCTGCTTGAATAGCCTGATGACGTGCTTTTACTTTATCGCCAAACATATCAAGATGCTTGGATTTTGGGCCAATAAAAATAATGCCTTCTTCTTCGCAACGTTTCGCAAATTGGATATTTTCTGACAAAAAACCATAGCCAGGGTGAATAGCATCTACATCATGAGACTTAGCAATGTCGATGATGCCTTCTATATCTAAATAAGCATCAATCGGTTTTTTCTCCGCTCCTACTAAATAGGCTTCATCCGCTTTGTAACGGTGATAAGAGCCTGCGTCTTCCTTAGAATAAATCGCAACAGTCCGAATATTCAGTTCAGTACATGCTCGAAATACACGAATTGCAATTTCTCCTCGGTTTGCTACTAATACTTTTTTGATTTTTTTAGTTACAAAACTCATGTTGCTAATCTCCTCTCAATTTCGTATAAACTTCAATATATAGCAAAATTAGATAAAAGAAAAGCAAAAATCAATGGAAAATGATAAAATTCCAATAAATTTTTGCTTTTTTTACACATTTTTTTCACGAAAATCATTCGCTTGTTGTTGGTGTATTGTTCGGATGTAGCACAATATTTTCCGTATTTTTCTGTTTTTTATTTTGATAATTTACGAAAAACGAAATATTTACAATAATTCCCATAGATACCATCAGCGTTAGCAGCGAAGACCCTCCGTAACTGATAAACGGAAGCGTGACGCCGGTAATCGGAATGAGTCCCGTAAGTCCTCCAAGATTAATGCCTGTTTGAATACCTATCATACTGGCTACTCCAATACAAATCATGCTGGCAAACGGATCCTGAGATTTTTTAGCCAGCATTAAAATCCTGAAAATTAAGAAGCCTAAAAGGCCCAGCACGAGCATAACTCCAAAGAACCCTAATTCTTCTGCAATAATAGCCATAATGAAATCGGTATGGGGCTCCGGAAGATAACCATACTTTTGTACACTTTCTCCTAAACCAAGGCCTTTTAAGCCTCCTGTACCTATTGCTAAATATGAATTAACCAGCTGATAACCGGTTCCTTGAGCATTGGTAAACGGATCTGATGCACCGGTAAAACGGCCAATTCGATTGGCAGTAAACTGACCTGTAAAAAAACCAATCGTAATAATTACCGTAAGCAAAATGATACCTAGTGCTAGCATGCGGAAAAAGGTTTTTTTAGAGATTCCCGAACATAGCATAATGGTAACAGCAATAGCAAAAATAATTGATCCCGTTCCAAGGTCAGGCTGAATAGCTACAAAGCCTAATATTAGAAATACAAGACCCATAGGTCCAAAAAAAGCTTTTTTGATGTTGTCAATATACTCTTGCCTTTTAGACAAAACATACGATAAGTATAAAATGACAACAAGCTTGGCATACTCAGCCGGCTGCATGTTTGCCCCGCCAAGCTGCAGCCAACTTTGCGCATTGTTACTCGTATGTCCCATTACAAACACAAGCAAAAGCAGTACAAAAATGCCTAGAATCGCATAAGGCAGTATTTTAGGATACAGCTTGTAAGGTGTTAGCATTGTTAAAATGAACAATACAAGCGTAAAAGCAAGCCACATTTTTTGTCTGTTGTAAAAGAAATCGCTTGACGTATGATATCTTGTAATACTTACAATCATACTTGAACTGTAAACCATAACTAGTCCAACCGCACAAAGAAGCAGCACTGGAATTACAATTGAATAGTCAAAATGCCTAAATATTTTTTTTACCATAACCCTCTTCCTTTAAAAATGACGTGTTTCTGTTTCGTTTCATCTTTTATGTACAAATTTGAGTAAATTAGGAAATTTCAACCACCTGTAATAAAAAACTCAAACTACGTTTGTATATAGTTTGAGTTTCGATCGCGTGATTTTTATTTTTTTGTAAACGCTTCATGCAGTGCAGAAAGTTCACGCTCGAGGCGGTCTAGCAATGTTTTTCCAACACGTTCATCAATTAAACCAAGACGAACTGCAAAATCAATTTCTCTTGATAAACCAAACATTTGTGTATCTAAAACCTCTTCATAAAGAGGACATTGTGGCATTGTTAAGTTATCCATTTGAACTTGAATTAATTGCAAAATCTTATCTGCATCAGCTTTTAACAACGCATACGCTTTTTCACGATGATCTATCATTGTCTCAGGCGTCAAACTCAATCCCTCCGTTCGCGAGCGATTACCTAATCTATCTCTCAATTTTAAAGGCTATGCTCCAAAAAAGCAAGGATAAACATGTCCGTGAGGCTGGCCGTCTTTTTTATACTGTTACTTTCTCAAAACCGTTACCATAGATGTAGGAAATTTCGCACTTTCGTTGACCTTTACATTATATCATACGAGAATCACTCTCAACTAAATTTTTTCATCAAAGTGACAAATAAGTAGAAAGCGCTTATACTTTTAGCAAGGGGGCATTTATGATGAATTCAATTATTATGTTAAAAGGAAAAGTAAAATATACGCTGACACTCGACCCAAGCGTGTGGATTTTCGATGACCGCAAGCTCGATATGGACGTTTTCTTTGAACATCCACCGGAGCAAAAAGACGAGACAGAAGCGTACACAAAGGCTGTTTCGAAGCATTGGGACCGTGAAATTCAAGAGGGAGCCGTCTTTCCTCCTACGTTAAAAACCGAAAAGAAATTCAAAAAACGGGAGCTAGTAAATGGAACATTTGGTATTTTATTTGCACCTTTTCTAGCAAACGCTTCACCTACTGAAGAAGCTACCAACGTTTCATTTAAAACAAAAGACGCGCTGATTTCTTTTTCATTAGAAGAAGCTCAAAAACTAGTCTTTGGTTTCAGCCAAGATGGAAAGCCTCTTAGAGAAGATGGGCCTATCTATGTCTATTTACCTGACGGATCTAACCGAAATAACCCTATTAAATATGTGGAAGAAATCATCGTTACATAATAAAAGAAGCGGGGTTCCAAAAGGAACCCCGCTTCTTTTAAAGAATATCAGCTGCTAATTGTGCTAGCCCGGAGCGCTCTCCTTTGATTAACCGAACGTGGCCCGATACTTTTTGCTCTTTAAACTTTTCAACTACGTACGTTAATCCGTTGTTATACTCATCTAAATAAGGATGATCAATTTGAGCCGGATCTCCCATAAGGACAATTTTACTCTTTTCCCCTACCCTTGTTAAAATTGTTTTAATTTCATGCTTCGTTAAATTTTGCGCTTCATCAATAATAATGAACTGTTCCGGAATGCTTCGGCCTCTTATATACGTCAAGGCTTCCACTTCTATTGAACTGAGCCCCGCTAGAATCGCATCCAGTTCTCCAGGCTTTTTAGTGTTGAATAAGTACTCTAGGTTATCATAAATTGGTTGCATCCATGGACGAAGCTTCTCCTGCTTTTCTCCTGGCAAGAATCCAATATCTTTCCCTAAAGGAACAATAGGACGAGCTACAAGTAGCTTTTTAAAACATCCTAGATCTTCCGTCTGCATAAGTCCTGAAGCTAAAGCAAGCAGCGTTTTACCCGTACCTGCCTTTCCAATTAACGTGACCAGTTGAACGTCGTCTCTAAGAAGAAGTTCTAAGGCCATAATTTGCTGAACATTTCGAGGTTTGATTCCCCAGATATGATCATATTCAAATAAAAGCTTTTTTACTTTCGTTGTTGTCTGATCGACAATGCCGATGGCTGATCCGGATCCCCCAAATGCATCTTTCATCACTAAGAATTGATTTGCAAAAAAGGAGTGGTTCGCAATTTGAGACGTTAGCAGCTCTCCTTTTTCGTAAAATTGACTCAGCAGTTCTTTTGCAATATAGACTTCCGAAAAGCCTGTATAAATACTATTGAATTCCACTACTCTATCACTTAAAAAATCTTCTGCTCTTAAGCCGATTGCGTCAGCCTTCACACGTACCAACACATCTTTACTCACTAGTATCACTTCACGTCCATCTTCTTTTGTTTCCTCTTCAAGAGATAGATTTTTAGCAACCGCTAAAATTCGATTATCATTTGTTTTTTCCACAAAGATTTCTTGAAGCTGTTGAAAAGAGCGATGATTGAGTTCAATTCGCAAATGGCCCCCATTTTCTAAAGGGATTTTCTCATATAACTTTCCATGTTGTCTCAAGTTATCAATGAGTTTGGATACCTGCCTTGCATTTCGTCCGACTTCATCCATATTTCTTTTTTTCGAATCAACTTCTTCTAGCACAACGGCCGGAATCACTACTTCGTTATCATCAAATGAAAAAATTGAATGCGGATCTTGTAATAAAACATTCGTATCTAATACATAAATTTTTCCCAATAATTCAGCCTCCTACTCCGATTGTTTTTCCTGTAAGGAGTGAAACAAGGCACCCATCCATTTATATACTATGTAACGCACATGTGTGAAGTGACCTTAAATGGACGGACCATTTTCTTTAAATATATGAACACGTGTATAAAGATAGAAGAACTATTAGAAACTAAATACAAATTACTACAAAAAATGAGTCATTCATAAGGAGGAGTCTCCCACAATGAACAAATTTTTTCTATCCATTAGCTTATGTTTTATTACACTAACCGGCTGTAACAATAACCAAGCAGACGTTGAAGAAGGGCAAAAAACAGATCGAATTGTACAGGTCAAAAATTCATCTCCTGAACGCTCTCACAAGCGTACTGCTAATGAAATATCAGCTCATTTAGTTGAACTGGCTTCAAGCGTTCCGAATGTAAATGATGCTACTGCCATTGTGCTTGGTAAGTATGCAATCGTAGGCATTGACGTCGGCAAAGATATTGATCGTTCAGAGGTAAGTTCAATCAAATATACAGTTGCCGAAGGTCTGAAAGCTGATCCGTACGGCGCTAATTCTGTTGTTATTGCAGATCCTGATACGGTCGCTCGGCTAAAACAAATTGGAAATGAAATTCGCAAAGGTCGGCCGGTTACAGGATTTTTAGATGAATTAGCAGCCATTGTAAACCGAGTGATGCCTGAATTTGCAGAAGAAATTCGCCGAAATCCTAGCTCAACAGATACAAACAATCAAAAATTAAATAATAAACAAGAGCAAAATTTAAAGAATGAGCAGGAAAAACAATCTAATAATCATCTTCAAAAAAATGAATAAGAAAGTCGCTTAGCGGCAGGCTGCTGCTAAGCTTTTTTTATCGCTTCAATTACTTGCTTATCGAGTTTAGCAGCTGCTACTGGATCATAGGTCTTTTCATATGAAGGGTTTACTGAAATCTTAGAACCATAGAACATGACATCTCTTACTTCATTAATATCTAGTTCAATTAGCGCCAGCTTTAAAGCTACTCCTTCTAACTTTTCTTGCGCTACCTCAGCTATTCCGCTGATTGAGTAGCATGATTCATTAGCAAGAATATTTACCACTGCTTTATTCGTATGTTTAATGTTTTCTACAATCCTCGATTTGACATCTACGGCAAATCGAATTTTTTGTTTAGTCGGAGCTACTAACCACGAAATGGCACTAACATTTGGACCGTTTGTTTCAAAATCAATAGTTGAAATGGTTGCAAATCTCTCTGTCTGTAGCTCATCGTATAATGCATCTACTAATTGAGTCTCGACTTCGTTGGCCATTTTCATCCCTCCTACTGTTTATGTACTTACTAGTTACTATCTTCGAGCTAACAAGCAAAATTACCTGCTTCTTTAGGAATGTTTTCCTATCGTTCCTTTTCTACTGAGAGATAGCACCGCAAAAAAACTTTATAAAACAAGAATTTTCGGCTAGAATGATGTATAGAGAAGTTGAGGTGATAGAAATGAGAGTACAATGTGTCATGTGCGATAAAATTGAAACAATTGAGGATGAAACGCTTGTGGCAAAACGACTGCGCAACCGTCCTATCCATACATATATGTGCAATGAATGTTCTGAACGGATTGAAAAACGAACAAAAGAACGCATAGCTACTGGTAACTTTAAACTATATGAGTCGAAAAAGACAGAGGAGGATTGGTAAGGTGCTCCGATTAGGAATAAGTATTGGCATGTTAAGCGGGATTATCCTTGGGTTATGTTTAAAATGGATAGAATGGCTAACCGGCAAACAAGTTTATACCCTTTTATTAAATGTTGATTTTATTCCTATCATTGGCCCTATTCAATGGCCTGAATGGGTAGAGTTTGTTTTTCATTTACTCATTGCCGTTGCAATTGGGATCGTTTTTGTTTACATAGTAGGTAAATTAAATAATATGTCTATTCGAAAAATCGTATTGTGTTCCTTTTTATTAACACTTCCAACCATTCCTTTGTATTTTCCGTTGACGCTGCTTGCGCTCAAGCCTACGCCTGCGGTGGATGATGCAGTAGCGATTTTTTATTGGACAGCTGGCCATTTAATTTTCGCAGCCGCTCTTGTCTTCGGCTATATCATACTAAAAAGACGCTTGTAGCTACAAGCGTCTTTTTATGTAGTCTTTCATGAACCCAACGTGGAGTTTTGCTTTTTAGCCTGATACAGCCGTATTTTATAAATAATTAATACAAGCGCTGCAACCACAAGCCCTTCAGCTACAGGTAAAAAAATGCCTAAAAACGTTAAGATCGTACATCCAAAAGCTAAAAATAGATAAATAACCACAGATTTTAAAAGCGGCAGCTTCTTTGCAAACCCGAGTTTGTACACGAGAACAGATAGCCCTAAAATGGTAAAGTATAACAGCCACATTCCTATTTTTGCATGTTCATCTACTTGATACAGAGCAGCAAAAAATGAAAGGTGTTCTTTTACATCCATACTTCTTCCCCCTATTCCTTACTTTACATTATTCGATATAAGCCACCTTTTTCCTTTCCAAATTCCTTATTTATAAAACGCTTTCAAAAATAGAAAATTCTGATATAATAGATAAAAAACAAGCCGCTAGCAGATAGAGCTAACGACTTACTTTTTTTATTATTTCGTGTCAGCGTATTTTTTCTTTTTCGCTGCTTTTTCACGTTCATTTTTATCAAGAATTTTTTTACGTAGACGAATAGATTCTGGTGTGATTTCACAATATTCATCTTCGTTTAAATATTCAAGTGATTGCTCTAAAGACATAATACGAGGTTTTTTCATACCTGTTGTTTGATCTTTATTAGCAGAACGCATATTCGTCATTTGCTTCATTTTACAGATGTTAACAACGATATCATTTTCACGAGTGTGTTCTCCTACGATCATACCTTCGTATACTTCTGTACCTGGCTCAACGAAAATTGTGCCGCGGTCTTCTACGCCTTGGATTCCATAAGTAGATGATTTACCGCTTTCCATAGAAACAAGCACACCTTGACGGCGACCTCCAACTTGACCTTGCTGCATTGGCTGGTAGCTATCAAATGAATGGTTAATAATACCGAATCCACGAGTTAACGATAAGAACTCAGTTGTATAACCGATTAAACCGCGTGCAGGAACCATAAAGATCAGACGAACTTGACCGCTGCCGTTGTTAATCATATCAACCATTTCACCTTTACGAGCACCCATTGATTCCATAATAGAACCCGTATGTTCTTCAGGCACGTCGATTTGCACACGTTCAACTGGCTCACAGCGAACGCCATCAATTTCACGAACGATTACTTCAGGTTTTGATACTTGAATCTCATATCCTTCACGACGCATATTTTCAATTAAAATAGATAAATGAAGTTCTCCACGTCCTGAAACAACCCATACATCCGGTGAATCAGTATTTTCCACGCGTAAACTTACATCCGTCTCAAGTTCAGACATTAAGCGCTCTTCAATTTTACGAGATGTAACAAATTTACCTTCACGACCAGCAAACGGTGAATTGTTTACTAAGAACGTCATTTGTAAAGTAGGTTCATCAATACGTAAAATTGGCAGTGCATCTTGGTGGTCAAACGGACATACGGTTTCACCTACGTTGATGTCTTCCATTCCTGATACAGCGATCAGGTCTCCTGCTTTTGCTTCTTCGATTTCAACACGCTTTAAGCCTAGGAAACCGAATAATTTTGTTACACGGAATTGTTTTACCGTACCGTCAAGCTTCATTAATGCAACTTGCTGGCCTACTTTCATTGTTCCGCGGAATACGCGACCTACACCGATACGACCAAGATAGTCATTGTAGTCAAGCATTGCCACTTGGAATTGAAGTGGTTCGTCGCTGTTGTCTACTGGTGCTGGAATGTGCTCGATGATTGAGTCAAATAGAGATGACATGTTCTCATCTTGCTTTTCAGGGTTCGTGCTAGCCGTTCCGTTGATTGCTGAAGCATAAACAACAGGGAACTCAATTTGTTCCTCGCTTGCACCTAGTTCAATAAATAAGTCAATTACTTCATCAACTACTTCAGTTGGACGAGCAAAGTCACGGTCAATTTTGTTAACAACAACAATCGGCGTTAAGTTTTGCTCTAATGCTTTTTTCAATACAAAGCGAGTTTGAGGCATACATCCTTCATATGCATCTACTACAAGTAGAACACCGTCTACCATTTTCATAATACGCTCAACTTCTCCACCGAAGTCAGCATGTCCTGGCGTATCCATAATGTTGATACGCGTATCTTTATAATTAATAGCTGTGTTTTTCGCTAAAATTGTAATTCCACGCTCACGCTCAAGGTCATTTGAATCCATCGCACGTTCTTCAACATGCTCATTAGTACGGAATGTTCCGGACTGATGTAATAATTTATCTACTAACGTTGTTTTCCCATGGTCTACATGGGCAATAATGGCAATATTACGTAAATCTTTACGAATGTTCACGCATTTCACTCCTATGCTTGTAATAACTAAGCTATTATATCACACTAACTCTAGAATTGCAGAATGATTTTGTTGTACACTATAAATATCCGTTATAAATGGGAGGAATCAACATGAGAAACATTAAGTGGGTATTTGTTTTATATGCATTTATCGCAACTGCGGCAATTATGTCAATCGGCATATTTATCGGAGAAGGAAGCGCTCTCGGGGTCATTTTAGCTATCGCAGCTTTAATTGTTGTAATGGGCCTTGGCTTTACGACTAAGAAAAAAATGCGAGAAAAAGGGCAGCTGTAATTTTTTTGCGATGATTGAAAGCGTCATGGCCATTTGCAACATCAAAATGGTTCATGACGTTTTTTCATCACAAAATTCTTTGACTACACGTAAGTCTTCACTTCTATTTTATTTATTCCACTTTCCTTCAAGGTACGTACGAAAGATTTCGTCATGTAATGTTGGTTTGCTTACAAATACACTGCTTTTTTCAAGAATCTCTAACGGCTTTCCTTCTAAATCCGTCATAACTCCTCCAACTTCTTCAATCAATACTTTACCGGCAGCAAAGTCCCATGGAGCCAAGCGTAAAGTAATGTATCCATCCAAGCGTCCAGCCGCTACGTAAGCAAGCTCAATAGCTGCGGATCCATATGAACGGGTCCCTCTTACTTTACGCACAAGCGGACTTAATACGGAAGGATCAATACGGCGGTTCTCCGTCACCCATGTTGCATTTAGGCTAATAATAGCTTGTTCAACTGGTACAGGTTCAAGTTTCGGCAATTGGATGTTATTCATAAACGCGCCCTGTCCTTTTAAAGCATGATACAGCTCATTATGAATAACATCGTAAATATAACCTGCTTGTCCTACACCATCTTCAAATATACCGATGGAAATAGCAAAATTTCGCTGCTGATGAACAAAGTTCATCGTACCGTCGATTGGATCGATAATCCAAATCGTTCCTTCGTCTGATTCAAGCTCTTCTCCATATCCTTCTTCTCCGAGAATATGATGTTCCGGAAAGGTTTCATTGATTTTTGAGATAAAAAACTGTTCAATTTCTTTATCCATATTTGTTACTAAATCATTTGGATTCGATTTCGTTTGAATGAGAAGTTCTTTACTAAACGACTGTTGAATTTTTTGTCCAGCTTCTTTTAGCCACTCTTTAACGTATGTATCAATTTCTTTCCAGCGTTGCGTCATCTCAATTCCCCCTCAAAAATACGTCTCTTATTTAAGCTTAAAAAAACCTCTGCAAGATGTCAATTAACAGAGCACGTGGGAGAAGAACTGCCGCTTCTTCTCCCACGTGCTCTGTTACCACTTATGAATCTGCTCATTCAGTTTAATCCTTTTTTACAGTTTACCCTTATTTGTTCTATTTTATTCCCGTATCTGCTACTGAAGAGATATCATTTCTTCACGAAGTTTCTCGAGCTTTCGCTTACATTTTTGTTTTTGTTCCTCATTATTCTCCATCATGGCTTCATATAACGTTGCTAACTCGTAATCTAACTCCAAACGAATTACACCTAATCTTTTTTGTCCATCATTCTTCTTATACATATTCACCACTTGTTTCATGTTTCAAACACCCCTCTCAAATTATTGAACCTGCTTATAGAAAACTAAATTTTCAGATATTTTGATTGATATAGTCTATGTCGAAACCTAATCTCATGTAACTAAATTGTGTGATTACCTATAAAAAAATGATAGACACGTTTTGACAAGCATATGCGAATTAATTGGTGTTTATGCTTTTCATGTGGTAGAATCTTCGCGTAAATCATACTTACTTGCATAGATGCACAGCAGCTATACATATTCACTAAAAAACGGAGGTTTCACATGGCATTCTCAGGATTTTCACAAGATGACTTTAACGTATTCCGTATCGAGGGACTTGATGCACGTATGGAAGCCATCAAGACAACGATACGCCCAAAATTCGAACAATTGAGCAATCATTTTGCTCCTACTCTTTCTTCACTTTGTGGAGATGAAATGTTCGTACACATTGCCAAACATGCACGAAGAACAGTTAACCCGCCAGCAGATACGTGGGTAGCCTTTGCTAACAGTAAACGCGGGTATAAAAAGCTCCCTCATTTTCAAATTGGCCTTTGGGAAACACATGTCTTTGTGTGGTTCGCCGTCATTTACGAATCACCTATTAAAGAACAATTTGGAAAGCTGCTAAAACAAAACATTGAGGAGATTCGTCAAAATATCCCAGCCTCGTTTGTTTGGTCGAAAGATCATACAAAACCTGATAGTGACAAAATGGGCGACTTATCTTCTGAAGACTTAGAGAGTTTGTTTGAACGTCTAGAGACGGTTAAAAAAGCTGAGATCCTATGCGGCATTACAATTCCAAAAGAAGAAGCGATTGCAATGAACGGCGAAGAATGGATAGCTCGTATTGAACAAACATTTCATACGGTAACTCCATTATATGAACTAACTAAAAAAGCATATGCATAATTTTAACGAATTGATATAAAAAAATGGAGCCAAGCTTGGCTCCATTTTTTACATTTTTATGATGTCTCCAGAAGAAGCAGCCTTTGCTTTTTGAATCGTTCGATAAGAAGAATATTTGCTTTGATCTTCAAAATCGTTACAGATTGTTTTTTCTTCTGCTTTACTTGGCACAATTTCTTTAAATCGGCGATAGACTGCCATTAGGTGATCACGCTCAATACCTTTTTCATAAGCTCGTTCAATGCTTTCAAAAAACTTCACTACATCAATAATTTCTTCTGTACTCCAATCAAGGGAGATAGGGTATTGATATTCCACTTCTCATCACTCCATTTATTTCTTCAATCTATGTATATCTATATTCTTAACTCTATCACAATCTATAATGTACACAAAATTTATTCTCTGTTCACACAAAAGAATTTCTCCTTTTTTTTCTTTTTATTTTCTCTTTAAAATATCTTTGCAAATGGGTTAATAAGTGCTATAATTCTTTTGTTTTATGGGGATTTTCAAAACATAAAGAACTATAAAATAATAAGTAATAAGCAGTTTACAATTACTTGTATTTTTTTAACTAAAAATTGTATTTATATTATCAAACAGTAGTAAACATACACGTTTCATTCATTTATATAATGGTTAAAATCAAGAAAACTGCCGAGTAGAATTTCTGTTGAATTTCTTTTATAGAAAAAAGATCTGATATTTTAATATGTAGAATTCAACAGCCACTAGTTTTTGGTATATAAAATTGAATGCTGTAATTTGATAAAAAACAATCAAAGTCCCTCTAAGCTTTGCTTAGAGGGACTGACAATTTATGATAAAAGAGGTGTATAGCAAAGTTGTCTTCTCAATTTTCAACTCCATTATTTACTGGATTGGTTAATCACGCTAAGAAAAACCCAACACAATTCCATATCCCTGGACATAAAAAAGGAAATGGAATGGATCCTGAATTCCGCTCATTTATTGGCGATGATGCTTTATCCATTGATTTAATTAATATCGGTCCTCTTGATGACCTTCACCAGCCAAAAGGCATTATCAAACAAGCGCAGGATTTAGCTGCAGAAGCATTTGGTGCTGACCATACTTTTTTCTCTGTTCAAGGAACGAGCGGAGCAATTATGGCAATGGTCATGGCGACATGTGGTCCTGGAGATAAAATTATCGTTCCTAGAAACGTGCATAAATCTGTTATGAGTGCGATTGTTTTTTCAGGAGCTACGCCTATTTTTATTCACCCTGAAATTGACGAAAATCTTGGCATTTCTCACGGTATTACATCGGACTCTGTAGAAAAAGCCTTAAAGCAGCACCCTGAAGCAAAAGCAGTGCTTGTTATCAACCCAACTTATTTTGGAATTTCTGGAGACCTTCGTAAAATCGTAGAAATTGCCCACTCGTATCAAGTGCCTGTACTTGTTGATGAAGCTCACGGCGTTCATATTCACTTCCATGATGATTTGCCTCTGTCTGCTATGCAGGCCGGTGCAGATATGGCAGCAACAAGCGTGCATAAATTAGGGGGCTCTATGACGCAAAGTTCAATTCTAAACATACGCGAAGGCTTAATTTCTCCAAAACGTGTACAGTCTATTTTAAGCATGCTCACAACAACATCAACATCTTATCTGCTGCTGGCTTCTTTAGATGTTGCACGAAAACGTTTAGCTACAGAAGGAAAAGAGCTGGCTGAACGTGCAATTTCTCTTGCTGAAAAAGCACGAAAAGAAATTAATACAATTGAGCATATCCGATGTATAGGCAGAGAAATTTTAGGGACAAAAGCTACGTATGATTTAGACCCTACTAAATTAATTATTTCTGTTTCAGATTTAGGAATTACGGGCTATGACGTAGAAAAATGGATGCGTGAAGCTCATAATATCGAAGTTGAAATGTCTGACCTTTATAATATTCTATGTATTATCACGCCTGGAGATACAGAAGAAGATCTGTTACGTCTGGTCACAGCTCTGCGTGAATTATCTGCAAAATTCCATAATCTTTCTGAAACAACGGCAAAACCGGCTATTTTATTGCCTGATATTCCTGTATTGGCTTTAACACCTCGCGATGCTTTTTACGCTGAAACAGAAGTGGTACCTTTTCATGAGTCGGCAGGTCGTATTATTGCGGAATTTGTGATGGTCTATCCTCCTGGTATTCCTATTTTTATTCCCGGGGAAATCATCACTGAGGAAAATTTAACCTACATTGAAACAAACTTAGAGGCAGGTTTACCAGTGCAGGGTCCGGAAGATTTTGAATTAAAAACATTTCGTGTCATTAAAGAACATAAAGCAATTCAATAAAAAAAAGGTGCGAATTTCCGCACCTTTTTTTATTGAATTAATCTAAATCTTCATCTGCTTTTTGACATTCTCCGCTTTTACATGTTGAGTATAATCGCGTCACTTTCTCATCTTCGAAATGATCAATTGTGCAGTTACATGTTTGACATACGATTGTTCCCATTTTGTAAACTCCCCTTTAACCGTCTTTTTTTGTAAGCGTTTTACAACTCTTGATATTATATTATTATGTCACATTAAATATGTCAACAACTAATTAGTATGTCACATTAAAAATATTTTTCTCATAAATGTTATATTTGTTTTCAAAAAGCTGAACGCTTAGCATCATCTCTATTTATATGAAAAAACAATGTCTAATTTCACATCTATTTCAGCACTTTAAAATAATTACGAAAAATAAGAATTTGGGTTCTTGCCGTTTTTTCTTACTAATAGAGTAGACATTTCATACAAACTTTACTAGAATGTATAACCATGTGGTTTCATGTATAGCTAAAAAGGTTATATGAGAAAACATGTTATGTAAAATAGAATAGGAAAGAAGTGATAATCGATGAAAAAACTGACTCCTGTTTTTATCATTTCGGTTATTATTGCTGCAGTATTTATCGTATGGGGTGTTATTCCGGAATCTGTGCTAGGAAGCGCAGCGCTTACACCTGTCACATCGGCAATACATAGTTTTATCATCGAGAAATTTGGCTGGTATTACTTATTAGCAGCTACATTATTCTTAGTTTTTACGCTGTACTTAATTTTTTCAAAGTACGGAAATATTAAACTAGGTAAACCTGAAGAAAAGCCTCAGTATGGTTATGTCTCATGGTTTGCCATGTTATTCAGTGCTGGTATGGGGATTTGACTTGTATTCTGGGGTGTTTCAGAACCAATCAATCATTTTCATACTCCACCTTGTGGTGAAGGCGGTACAGCAGAATCAGCTCGCGCAGCTCTACGTTATTCGTTTTTCCACTGGGGTTTACATCCTTGGGCTATTTATTCCGTTCTTGCACTGGCCCTTGCATATTTTCAATTTAGAAAAGGTTACCCGTTCATAATCCGTAATATTTTACGTCCACTATTAGGAAAACGTGTTGATGGACCTCTTGGAACGATCATAAATGGCATCGCCGTATTTGCAACTGTTTTGGGGGTGGCAACATCTCTAAGACTGGGCGCTATTCAAATTACCGGTGGAGCCTCTTACTTGTCGCCAAGTATTGATAATAATTTCACCACTCAATTAATTGTTATTATTATCGTGACGTTCTTGTTCATGCTGTCAGCACAGACGGGTTTGAACAAAGGTATTAAGTATTTGAGTAACATTAATATTGTTTTAGCTATTCTGTTAATGCTATTCTTGTTATCTGCAGGTCCAACCAACTTTATTATGGACTTATTCGTTACAACAATTGGCAGCTACATTCAAAACTTGCCGTCGATGAGTTTTCGATTGAGCCCGTTTGATAACAGTACCTGGGTTCAAGATTGGACAATTTTCTACTGGGTATGGTGGATCGCTTGGGCACCGTTTGTTGGTACGTTCATTGCTCGTATTTCACGAGGTAGAACCATTCGAGAATTTTTAATTGGTGTACTAGCTGTTCCGACCGTATTTGGTGGATTATGGTTTTCCGTATTCGGAGGTTCTGGGGTCTACTTAGACTTTTTTAAGAATCTTCCTGTTATGGATGTTATAAACAATAAAGGAACAGAAGTTGCTTTATTCTATGTACTTGAACAGTTTCCATTTGGTACGTTCATGTCCATTGTCGCTATTTGCTTAATTGCTACATTCTTCATTACATCAGCTGACTCAGCTACATTTGTTTTAGGAATGCAGACAACAAATGGTGATCTAAATCCTTCAGGCTCTATTAAGCTTACGTGGGGCTTAATTCAATCGTTAACAGCAATCATTCTGCTTTGGACAGGTGGTTTGGATGCGCTCCAAACAGCTGCGATTATAGCAGCACTTCCATTCTCAATTGTGCTGGTGCTAACGGTCTTCTCATTAATGAAAGCATTTAAAGAAGAAGGCGCATTGAAAAGAGAAAAGAAATCTGTGTAAGACAAAAAAAGCGTTAGCTTATATAAGCTAACGCTTTTTTTATGCAATCTTACGCCGTGCAAAATAAAATTAGTTGATAACATGTCAAGCAGACAGCTGAAGTTGTACCCGTCATCATAAGCGCCAGTCTTTTAGATTTGACGTTCATTTCTGCTATGCCATAAGCTAAATAAGCAAATACTAAAAATAAAATAATTTTAGATGTCAACTGATCACGTTTTGATAGCAATTCAACCAGTGAATAACCCATCCAAATAAAAATGTGTAAGCTCCAAACGAAATACGTCTTCATAGCTCCTCCGCCGCCTTTTCATTCGTTATCCAAAAGAGCAGTTTTTTATCTACCTATAAGGAAAGCACGTCCCACTTCATATGTATGCATCTAGAGCTCATTTAAGACTGCCTCAGCGCTTTTTACACGTTTCCTCTAAAAGAGTATACTCATCAGCCACAAAAACTGTCTGACAAGCATCTGATACTTTATGAAAACCTTTTTCTTCAAAAAAAAAAGCCGATGCATACGCATCAGCTTTTTAAAAACATTATTTTACAATGTGAATTGGGCTTCCAATAGCTACTTCAGCAGCTTCCATTGTGATTTCACCTAATGTTGGGTGAGCGTGAATTGTCAATGCGATATCTTCAGCTGTTACGCCAGCCTCGATAGCAAGACCAAGCTCAGCAATCATGTCAGATGCGCTAGGTCCAGCGATTTGAGCACCAACAACTACTCCGTCTTCTTTACGAGTGATAAGCTTCAAGAAGCCTTCTGCAGCGTTAAGTGCAAGCGCACGTCCGTTAGCAGCAAATGGGAATTTAGAAGCTTTAACAGCTAATCCTTCTTCTTTCGCTTGTGCTTCAGTATAACCTACAGATGCAAGCTCAGGCTCAGAGAATACAACTGCTGGAATTCCTAAGTAGTCAATTTCAGCAGGTTCGCCAGCGATTACTTCAGCTGCGATTTTACCTTCGTAAGAAGCTTTGTGTGCAAGTGGAGGTCCAGTTACGATATCACCAATTGCAAAGATGTTGCTTACAGATGTACGAGTTTGGTTATCGATTTCGATAAGACCACGGTCAGTCATTTTAACGCCAACTTGCTCAAGACCAAGCTCATCAGTGTTAGGACGACGACCTACAGTAACTAATACGTAGTCAGCATCGATTACTTTTGACTCTCCGCCTACTTCAAACGTAACCTGTACGCCGTCAGCAGTTTCTTCAACACCTTTAGCCATTGCTTTTGTATAGATTTCAACGTTTCCTTTTTTCTTAAGGTTACGTTTAACAAGTGAACTCATTTGTTTTTCAAAACCAGCTAAGATTTCATCAGCAGCTTCTACAAATGTAACTTCTGTACCGAAGTTAGCAAAAGCAGTACCAAGCTCAGTACCGATGTAACCTCCACCGATTACAACTAATTTTTTAGGAACTTCTTTAAGCGCTAATGCACCTGTAGAGTTGATTACGCGCTCAGAGAATTTAAATCCAGGGATCTCGATTGGACGAGAACCAGTTGCAAGGATAGCATTTTTGAATTTGTACGTTTGTGCAGAATTTTCATCCATTACACGTACAGTTTCGCTGTCAACGAAGTAAGCTTCACCTTTTACGATGTCAACTTTGTTACCTTTAAGAAGGCCTTCAACACCGCCAGTAAGTTTGTTTACAACGCCGTTTTTGAATTCTTGAACTTTAGAGAAATCAACTGTTACATTCTCAGCGATAATCCCCATGTCTTCAGAATGTTTAGCGTGTTCAAAACGGTGACCTGCAGCGATTAATGCTTTTGAAGGAATACAGCCAACGTTTAAGCATACGCCTCCAAGGTTACCTTTTTCTACGATTGTAACTTTTTGACCTAATTGAGCTGCACGAATTGCTGCAACGTAGCCACCAGGGCCAGCACCAATGACAAGAGTATCAGTTTCGATTGGGAAATCTCCTACTACCATTTATTACGCCTCCATTAATAATAATTCTGGATCATTTAATAAACGCTTGATTTGGTTAAGAGCGTTTTGAGCTGTTGCGCCATCGATAATACGGTGGTCAAAGCTTAGTGATAATGCTAATACTGGAGCAATTACAATTTCACCGTCGCGTACAACTGGTTTTTCAGCGATACGTCCGATACCTAGAATTGCAACTTCTGGGTGGTTGATAACAGGAGTAAACCATTGTCCACCAGCAGAACCGATATTTGTGATTGTACAAGAAGCGCCTTTCATTTCAGCAGGAGCTAATTTACCATCACGTGCTTTTCCAGCAAGGTCGTTAATTTGATCAGAAATTTCGAACACAGATTTACGATCAGCATTTTTCACAACTGGTACTAAAAGACCTTTTTCAGTGTCAGCAGCGATACCGATGTTGTAGTAATGTTTTTGAATTACTTCATCAGTAGAGTCATCGATTGAAGTGTTAAGAGCTGGGAACTTCTTAAGTGCTGAAGTTAACGCTTTTACCACGTAAGGTAAGAATGTTAATTTAATACCTTGATCTGCTGCAACTGTTTTGAATTTTTTACGATGAGCAACAAGAGCTGTTACATCGATTTCATCCATTAATGTTACGTGTGGAGCAGTGTGCTTAGAGTTAACCATAGCTTTTGCGATTGCACGACGGATACCGCTCATTTTCTCGCGAGTTTCTGGTAGGTCGCCTTCAGGAATAGCTTGTGCTGCTGCTGCTTTTGGTTCAGCTGAAGCAGTTTCCTCTTTAGCTGGAGCTTCAGCAGTTGCTGTAGCTGTAGAACCACCAGATAGGAAGCTATCGATGTCATCTTTAACAATACGTCCGTTTTTACCTGAACCAGGAACAGCTTTAATGTCTACACCTTTTTCACGAGCATATTTGCGCACTGAAGGCATAGCAATTACTTTACGGTTAGGATCAACATCAGCTTGTGCTGCAGGAGCTGTTGCTTCTTCAGTCACTTCTTCAGTTGAAGCTTCTTCTTTAGCTTGTTCTGCTGGTGCATCATCATGATCGTCACCTTTGAATTTTAAGTCTTCGTATCCAGGAGCATCAAAAGTAACGATAACTTGTCCTACAGTAGCTACTGTACCTTCGTCAACTTTTACTTCTAATACTTTACCTTTTACAGGAGATGGGATTTCAACAACAGCTTTGTCATTTTGTACTTCTGCTAGTACATCATCCTCATCAATTTCATCTCCAGCTTTTACGAACCATTTTACAATTTCACCTTCGTGGATACCTTCACCGATATCCGGCAGTTTAAATTCAAATGCCACGTGTCTTCACCCTCCTAGTTAGTTGCGTTCAATTTGTTAGTGTTTATTTTATCTAAGACAGAAATCAGCACAAAGCTGATTTCTGTCACAGTAAAATGCTAATTAAAATTCAAGTACTTTCTTAGCTGTTTCAACGATATCTTTGTGGTCTGGTAACCATACGCCCTCAGCTTGAGAGAATGGGAACACAGTATCCGGTGCTGTTACACGTAATACTGGTGCTTCTAAGCTTAAGATTGCACGATCGTTAATTTCAGCTACAACGTTAGCTGCGATACCAGCTTGTTTTTGAGCTTCTTGAACTACTACTACGCGACCAGTTTTTTCAACTGATGCAAGAATTGTATCGATATCTAAAGGTTGAACTGTACGTAAGTCCACTACTTCAGCAGAGATACCTTCTTTTTCTAGTTCTTCAGCTGCTTTTAATGATGAGTGTACCATTGCACCGTAAGCGATAAGCGTTACGTCTGTACCTTCACGTTTCACATCAGCTGTACCTAAATCAATTGTGTATGATTCTTCAGGTACTTCTTGACGGAATGAACGGTAAAGCTTCATGTGCTCTAAGTATACAACCGGATCGTTATCACGAATTGATGAAATTAAAAGACCTTTTGCATCATATGGAGTTGAAGGAATTACAACTTTTAAACCAGGTTGAGATGCTACGATACCTTCTAAGCTATCAGCGTGAAGTTCTGGTGTATGAACGCCTCCACCAAATGGTGAACGGAATGTGATTGGTGCATTCCAGCGACCGCCAGAACGGTAGCGCATACGTGCAGCTTGACCTGATACAGAATCAAGTACTTCATATACGAAACCAAAGAATTGAATTTCAGGAACCGGACGGAAACCTTGAGTCGATAGACCTACAGCAAGACCACCGATACCAGATTCAGCTAATGGCGTATCGAATACGCGATCTTCGCCGAATTCTTGTTGAAGACCTTCAGTCGCACGGAATACTCCACCGTTTACGCCAACGTCTTCACCAAAAACTAATACGTTTTCGTCGTTTTTCATTTCTGTGCGTAACGCATCAGTAATCGCTTGAATCATTGTCATTTGCGCCATGGCTTACTTCGACTCCTTCTCTTTGTAGATTTCATATTGCTCTTGTAAGTTTGAAGGCATAGTTTCGTACATGATTTCCATTAAATCTGTAACTTTTTGTTTTGGATAATCGTCAGCCTTCTTAATAGCTTGTTTGATATCTTCTTTAGCTTGCTCGATTACTTTGTTTTCTTCTTCTTCATTCCAGATGCCTTTAGCTTCTAAGAATTTACGGAAGCGAACAAGTGGATCTTTCTTTTCCCACTCAGTGTCAAGCTCAGCTGTACGATAACGAGTTGGATCGTCACCAGCCATTGTATGTGGACCATAACGGTAAGTTAATGTTTCAATTAAAGTTGGACCTTCACCGTTTACTGCACGCTCACGAGCTTCGCTTACTGCAACGTATACTGCTAGTGCATCCATACCGTCTACTTGAACGCCTGGGATACCAACAGCCGCTGCTTTTTGAGCGATTGTACGTGCTGCAGATTGCTTTTCAACTGGTGTTGAAATTGCAAAGCGGTTGTTTTGTACAACAAAGATTGCTGGAGCTTTGAATGCACCTGCGAAGTTCATACCTTCGTAGAAGTCACCTTGTGAAGCTCCGCCGTCACCTGTATAAGTGATCGCTACTGCTTTTTTACCGCGCTTTTTAAGACCTAGTGCCACACCAGCAGTTTGCACGATTTGTGCACCGATGATGATTTGTGGAGAAAGTATATCTACACCTTCTGGCGCTTGGTTACCGTGGAAATGACCACGAGAGAATAAGAACGCTTGATATAGTGGAAGACCATGCCAAATTAACTGAGGCACATCACGGTACCCAGGTAAAATGAAGTCTTCTTTTTCTAATGCGAAATGTGAAGCGATTTGAGAAGCTTCTTGCCCAGCAGTTGGTGCATAGAAACCTAAACGACCTTGACGGTTCAATGAAATTGAACGTTGATCAAGAATACGAGTGTATACCATGCGAGTCATTAACTCTTTTAATTTTTCGTCAGATAAATCTGGCAACGCTGATTTATTTACTACTTCGCCCTCTTCATTAAGAATTTGGAACGTTTGGTACTGCTCAGCGATTTTATCAAGTTGCTTTGATACATCAATAATAGCCTTTTTAGTTTTAGCAGCCATCTAAGTCACCTCTTCCTTTCATTTAAGCCGTATAAATTCATTTTACTAATCAAACAAACATACACGCTTTTAGAATGTCCCAAATGGACAAGTAAAAGTCATATTTTGTCGAGTAGCTTTTTGAATTCGCTAATCCTTAACATTTCTATGTATTCCCCAGCGAATTCTGTGCAAACATTTACGTAAAAGGAAAGTTTAAGCGAAACGAGCGTTTCGTTAAACTGTATTAATTATTTTGCAAAAATGATTAATACAACACTTACTACGCTACCTAGTTTACAATACACTAAAACAGTTCGTCAATGCATTTACATCAAGAAATTACGCTTTTTTAGTTTGTGAAATAAAACACATAAAAAAGACATGCTGTACTATTACACAGATACAAACTGTATTATATGTTTTATAATAACCTTCTCTTTTTTTACGTCTGCACATCTCCTATCTTGCCACAAATAAACGATTTTTTAAAACAATAACCTTTTGTAATTTTTACTTGAATCATGTCGAAACTCTTTCTTTATTTCAGAAAACCTTCCTTTTCAGGCAAAAAAAAGACCTGTAAACTTCACAGGCCTTCTTATTTATCCTCGCTATTTTTCACCTTTAACTTCGTTTTGTTATAAAAATCCTCTTTGGCTTTGTTATAGTCAGCTGTTAATGTGTTAAACGTTTCTTTTTTCTTTTCAACTTCTTTATAAGTAGCATTGATCGAAGCGATTTGTGTTTCAAGATTCTCTAATTTCACATTGTCTTTTTCAAAGAGCGTATATAGCTGACGATCTAATTCAATGGAATGAAGATAGGCATCATGTAAGGACTGGTAGGCATTATAACGCTTCTTCATTAACGAAGATAGTTCAAGCGCCTCTTCTTTTGCTTTGCCATCCTCTAGTTTTTGGATCTTCGGCTCTGTCGCTTCAAATTGTTTTTGCGAAGCGCTGATGCTTTTTTCTTCTTTTTGTAATTTACTTTCACGCTCATCTAATAACTGCTGCGCTTTTTGTGCTTTATTTTTTATTTTCTTTTTATCTTTAATCCCTAGCTCAATAATTTGGTCGTATATCGCATTTTCTTGCTGTTCTAAATAAGCTAACGGTTTTTGCTGATCAGCAAATTGTTTTTCTTGTGCTACCACTTTTTCTAATCCATTATATACCTCAAGTTCAGGCGATGAGCCTTCTGCGCAGCCTGCTAGTGACATAGCAGCAATGCCGATAATTATATATCTTCCGACGCACTTCATATCTGGTAAATCCTCCCTTATTCATGGGTCATTATACAATTTTTGTAGGAAATTAGCAATTTCTCTACACCCTTTTTCCACCTTTTAATATATTATACTAACCCAATCGTGAAAAAAAGGGAGTTTATGACTTTTTACCTTGGGATTGATAACTACGGGAGGTTATATTATGTTGGGTTACGGTGGATATGGCTACGGCGGTTCTAATAAAGGGTTTGTTTTATTAATCGTACTGTTCATTTTATTAGTTATTATTGGCTGCAGCTGTGGCGGCTGGTAATTATACAATAAAAGCGGCTAACGGTCGCTTTTATTTTTTCTTATACATGTTTTTCCATATGCGTGATACATATAATTAGTAGAAACATTTATGTGTTCAAGGTCGAGGTAATGACTTTTTTATACGGATTTGGTACACTTTATACCTATAAAATAGCCTAGGGAGATGTGAAAGTTGATTACAATGAACGATATTATTCAAGACGGACACCCAACGCTGCGAGAAGTAGCAAAAGAAGTACCGTTACCTGCTTCTGAAGAAGACAAAAAGATTTTACATAGCTTATTAGAATATGTAAAAAACAGCCAAGATCCTGAAATTGCTGCTAAATATGGACTTCGATCTGGTATCGGGCTTGCCGCTCCTCAAATTAATGTATCAAAACGAATGATTGGGGTACACGTTACGGATGAAAAAGGCAAGCTATACAGCTATGCATTATTTAACCCTAAGATCATTAGCCACTCAGTTGAAAAGACATACCTTACAGGCGGTGAAGGCTGCTTATCTGTCGATCAAGATATCCCAGGATTTGTTCCTCGATATGCACGTATCACAGTAAAAGGCACAACGCTGGAAGGCGAAGAAGTGAAAATTCGTTTGAAAGGTCTTCCTGCTGTTGTATTTCAGCACGAAATTGATCATTTAGACGGCATTATGTTTTATGATTACATTAATAAAGAAAATCCATTTCAAGAACCTGAAAATGCTTTTCCATATGAACGCTAAAAAACGCGAGCTAGAGCTCGCGTTTTTCTTACTTTAATAATCCTACTAGCTCTAATCCGTGGAGAATACCATCTTCTGCTACATCTTTTGTAACAAGATTAGCAACTTCTTTCACGACTTCTTCCGCATTTCCCATCGCTACGCCATTTCCGACAAATTCCAGCATTTCGATATCGTTTAAGCCGTCTCCGAATGCATATACATCTTTTTTGTCAAAGCCAAGCTTTTCAATCATGGTTTCAATTCCTCGCGCTTTTGATCCACCTTTTGGCAGAACATCAGTTGAAAATTCATGCCAGCGAATAAAGTCAAATTTCTTAAATTTTTCTTCATAAGGAGCTTCTTCTCCCGCTGTACAGAATAAGAGGGATTGATAAATTTCACGCCCTTTGAAATAAGTAGGATCGTGGTGAGGGTGGGTAAATCCAATTTTCAGCGTGCTGATGCTGGATTCGATATAGTCATGAAATTCAATGTTTGATTTCATATCTTCATGATCCATGTATACGACAGGGTGATCATGCTCAACAGCAAAAGCTGTTAAATCTTGAAGCTCTTCTTTATTTAACGGGTTTTTGTAAAGAACTTCTCCATTTAAAACAATGTACTGACCATTAAAGCTAATATATGTTTTAATATCCAACTCTTCACGCAGATCTTTAAACATAAAAGGAGCCCTTCCAGTTGCAATTGCCACTTCATGCCCCTGCTCTTTTAACAGCCGGACAGCTTTTTTTGTAGAAGCAGGCAGTTTTTTATCATGATCCAATAACGTTCCATCAATATCAAAAAAAATAATCTTTCGTTCCACGTTTATCACCTTATTTTTTATAATTTTTTATCTCTTTGTTAAGCCTTTCCAATTATATCAAACAAGCGCTGGTTTCTCTATAAATGGACGGTCTAATTTACATTTTTTCCATATTTAACCACGAGAAACCTCTCCCTTTTCATCATATAATAAAAGTACAGAGAGAGACAGGCAGGTATCGCAAAAAAAACAAAGGAGCTGAAAAATCATGTTAAAAGATTTTCGAAAAAGGCTGCTAAAACGCTGGAATGAATTATTGCGTAAAAAAACGATGGCATAATCGATTTTTTTAGGGCTTTCTGTTGTAAAATTTGCAGAGTGTGTGTCTGCATCGTACAATGGAATAGCCCTTATTTTTTATACGCCCGGAAAATATAGTCTTGTATCCGTTTCCTATTAATATTATTCTATAATTAATTGACTTGTTATATTTAGATGACTAAAATGTAGTGAAAGCAAGTTTCTTTAGAAAATACATGAAATACATACACATTTTATAATATAATAAAATAAGTTATTTGAATTTCGGAATTAAGGAGAGATTTTTGTTATGATTTTTAAAGTTTATTTTCAAGAAAAAATGAGTGAAGTAGCTGTACGTGAAAATACAAAAACTGTGTATGTGAACGCAGATTCTGAGCGTGACGTTCGTAAAAAGTTAAAAGCGCGTTCAATTAATATTGAGTTTGTTCAAGCAGTGACTGGAGACTATCTAGAATATGAACAACAGCATGAAGATTTTAAAGTATTGGAGATATGATGAAAATGAAATTTGTAAAAAATAATCAAACGGCAGTTTTCGCCCTGGGTGGACTAGGCGAAATCGGTAAAAATACGTATGCCGTACAGTTTCAAGATGAAATTATTCTTATTGATGCAGGAATTAAATTCCCTGAAGATGAGCTTTTAGGAATTGACTACGTTATTCCTGACTACAGTTATTTAGTAAAAAATGCAGATAAAATCCGTGGCCTTTTCGTTACACATGGTCATGAAGATCACATCGGCGGAATTCCTTACTTATTAAGAGAATTAAACATTCCTATTTATGCAGGGAAATTAGCCCTTGGGCTTCTTCGCAACAAATTAGACGAGCATGGGTTGCTTCGTACAGCTCAACTTCATGAAATTACTGAAGATGACGTAATTAAATTCCGTAAAACATCGGTAACGTTCTTCCGCACAACTCACAGTATTCCTGATTCTTACGGAATTGTGGTAAAAACACCAAACGGACAAATCGTACATACAGGAGATTTCAAGTTTGATTTTACACCAGTGGGCGAACCGGCTAACTTAACAAAAATGGCTGAAATCGGTAAAGAAGGCGTTCTATGCTTGCTTTCAGACAGTACAAACAGTGAAATTCCTAACTTTACGATGTCTGAGCGCCGCGTAGGTGACAGCATTCATGACATTTTCCGTAAAGTAGACGGCCGTATTATTTTTGCAACGTTTGCTTCAAATATTCACCGCTTACAGCAAGTAGTGGAAGCAGCCGTATTGCATAACCGTAAAGTTGCTGTATTCGGACGCAGTATGGAAGCAGCTATTGAGATTGGCCAACAGCTTGGATATATTTCATGTCCAAAAGATACGTTCATTGAGCCTTCTCAAATTAACCGAATTCCAGCTAACCGCGTGACTATTTTATGTACAGGCAGCCAAGGTGAACCGATGGCAGCGCTATCTAGAATTGCAAACGGTACTCACCGCCAAATTCAAATTATCCCTGGAGATACGGTTGTATTCTCATCTTCACCTATTCCAGGAAATACAGTAAGTGTTAGCAAAACAATTGATATGCTATTCCGTGCAGGAGCAGAGGTTATTCACGGTGCTCTAAACGATATCCATACTTCTGGACACGGCGGACAGGAAGAGCAAAAATTAATGCTTCGTTTGATGAAACCAAAATACTTTATGCCAATTCACGGTGAGTATCGCATGCAGAAGATGCACATCAAACTTGCAACAGACTGTGGAGTTCCTGAAGAAAACTGCTTCATTATGGATAATGGAGAGGTGCTAGCTTTAAGCGACAGCGAAGCTTCAGTAGCCGGCAAAATCCCTTCAGGCTCTGTATATATTGACGGAAGCGGAATTGGTGACATTGGAAATATCGTACTTCGTGACCGCCGCATTTTATCTGAAGAAGGTCTTGTTATTGTGGTTGTAAGCATCAATATGAAAGACTTCAAGATCGCTGCTGGTCCAGACATTATCTCTCGTGGTTTTGTTTATATGCGCGAATCTGGCGACTTAATTAATGATGCACAGTCCCTCATTACAAAACACTTGAACAAAGTGATGGAACGTCGTACGTCACAATGGTCTGAGATTAAAAATGAAATCACAGACACATTGGCTCCATTCCTTTACGAAAAAACAAAGCGCCGTCCAATGATTTTACCAATCATTATGGAGGTTTAATAAAAGAAAAAGAGCGGATGCAATTGCATCTGCTCTTTTTTATTAAGCACTGGCAAATTTATTTTCGAAGCGGTTAATATCTGCATCTGCTCCAATAACAATCAACACGTCCCCTTCTTGAATCGTTTCGGACGCCTGAGGAGAAACGATGATATCTCGATCACGCTTAATGGCTACAATGTTAATGCCATATTTTGCACGAATGTCTAACTCAATCAGCGTATTGCCAGCCATTCTTTTGCTCGCTATTAATTCGACAATGCTGTGTTCTTCAGATAGCTCTAAATAATCTAGAACGCTGTTTGAAATCATGTTATTAGCAATTCTTCGTCCCATATCTCGTTCGGGATGCACGATAAAATTAGCGCCAATTTTTGATAATACTTTGGCGTGATAATCATTTTGCGCTTTTACCGTTATTTTTTCAACACCCAGCTCTTTTAAAATAAGGGTCGTCAAAATACTTGCCTGAATATTGTCACCAATAGCTACGATAACATGATCAAAATTACGAATTCCTAAACTTTTTAGAACCCCTTCATCCATTGAATCGCCTACTACTGCATGGGAAGCAACGTTAGCATACTCATTTACCTTTTCTTCATCAATATCAATCGCCAGAACTTCCATTCCTTGATCGCTTAATGTTTTACAAATACTTCCTCCAAATCTACCTAATCCGATGACTGCAAATTCTTTTTTCATTTGAATTCCTCCATTATGTACAGGAAAAAATCTGAACTACCGTTATTTTACCACAATTCTTTTGTATCAACCTCATTTTCCCGTTAACACTTATATCTCTTTACTATTTCTCACACTCATAGAAAAACAGAAGGATCAGCTCCCTCTGTTTTTAAGCTGTAGCATGGGTTTGAACAAGGTAATAATATACGCCTTTTTGCTGCATTAGTTCCCCGTGATTCCCTGTTTCAATAATGCTTCCGTGATCTAATACAATGATGTTATCTGCTTCTCGTATAGTAGATAACCGATGAGCAATCATGATGGCAGTTCTGTTTTTTAACAGCGTTTTAAGCGCCTGTTGAATCTTCACTTCTGTTTCTGTATCGATGCTTGCTGTCGCTTCATCTAAAATGATAATACGAGGATCAGCCAACAGCGTTCGAGCAAATGAAATCAATTGACGCTCTCCCACGGATAAGACGTTTCCTCGCTCCTCTACTTCCGTATCATAACCTTTTTTCAGACGCTTTATAAAATCTGCAGCCCCTACCGCTTCTGCGGCCTTAATCACTTCATCATCAGTAGCATCCGGTTTTCCAAACCGAATGTTTTCCATAATGGTTCCTGAAAAAATAAAGGTTTCTTGCAGTACAATACTAATTTGCGCTCGTAAACTCGCTAACGTAATATCTTGAATAGGCATATTATCAATTAAAATCTGCCCTTCGTTTACATCATAAAAACGTGTGATTAAATTAGCAATGGATGTTTTTCCAGATCCAGTATGCCCCACTAAAGCAACCGTCTGGCCTTCTTTTATGTCAATTGATACGTTGTTTAGAGCTTTCCGCTTCCCATCATAAGAAAATGAGACGTGCTTGAACTGAACTTTTCCTTTCATATCCTCTAAAGACGTAGCGGTTTCCAAATCTGCGACGAGAGGTTTTTCATCTAGAAATTCAAAAATACGCTCGGATGAAGCCATTCCCATTAATAATTGATTATACACTTGCCCTAAACGAGAAATCGGTTCCCAAAACATTCCAAGATAAAAAGCAAATGATACAAAAATACCAATTGTTAGCCGTTCATCTTGAATAAGTACAGCACCGAACCAAATTAAAATAGCCGTTCCGACAGCATTTGTGAGTTCTACAAACGGTCGAAACATGGCATTTTTTCGAGTAGCTTGCCTCCAGCTCTCGTAATTTTCACTGTTTATGCGCTCAAAAAACAGCATATTTTCTTGTTCTTGAGCAAATGATTGAGTGACGCGAATGCCTTGAATACTCTCATTTAAATGTGAATTTAATACTGACTGCTTCATACGAACAACTTGCCACGACCGACGAATTCTTCTTCTCAGCTTTGTGGAAATCAAGAACATAATCGGTAAAATGATTAAAACAGCACATGTCAAAGCAGGACTGAGAGAAAATAATATAACTACAATCCCAACTAACAATAAGAGGTCCATAAACAGGTTAACTACCCCGTTAGTAAATAAATCTTGAAGAGAGTTAATATCATTCATGATCCTTACAAGAATAGAGCCTCCTGAACGCGTATCAAAAAACCGGTGCGACAGCCCTTGAATATGCGTAAATAAATGTTTTCTTAAATCATATATAACGTGCTGCCCGAGTTGGTTCATCCATTTAATTCGAAAGATATTCGAAATATAAGATAGTACATACAAGCTAAAGATTATGAAAACTAACTGCATGAGCAGCGTGCTATTCTTATCTTTTACAGCATGATCAAGCGTATATACACCTATCAAAATAGGAATAGCGAGTCTAATGACCGTCGTGATAATGACCATAAGAAACGAGAAAGGAAGCAAGTTTTTTCGATATGGATGAAGATAACGAAACAAGCGGGCCATTTGCTTCCAGTTAAACATCTTATCAATGATTTGATCTGTTTGATAATAAAAGCGCTCTCGCACAACTTTATTTTTTTCGGCTTCCATTCTATTCCTCCCTTGTTATACGTTCATCACTGACGTATTGCTTTCATATTGAATGTCATAAATATTTTTATAAATCCCTTGCTTTTGAATGAGCGTTTCATGGCTTCCTCTCTCTTTTATTTGACCTTCATGCAAGACTAAGATTTCATCGGCATGTCGCAAAGAAGAAAGGCGGTGTGCGATAATAAACGTAGTACGATTTTTCATCACTTCTTTTAAAGCCAATTGAATTTCTCTTTCTGTTTTCATATCAACAGCACTCGTGGCATCATCTAATACTAAGATGCTAGGGTTTAAGATAAGCGCTCGTGCAATCGCAATGCGCTGCTTTTGTCCGCCTGATAACCCCAGGCCTCTCTCTCCCAGCATCGTGTCATACCCATCTGGAAGCTCCATAATAAAGTCATGCGCCTGCGCTCGTTTTGCAGCATCAATAATGTCTTCTCTAGAAATACCCGGCACGCCATAGGAGATGTTGGTTCCTATACTGCTTGAGAACAAAAACGTTTCTTGAAGTACAAAGCCAATTTCTTTCCGAAGAACAGGGAGCGGATACTCTTTAATCGGACGATGGTTAACTAAGATTTTTCCTGAAGTTGGTTCGTAAAACCTCGTGAGCAGCTGTGTTAAGCTTGTTTTGCCGGCTCCAGTTGCTCCGATTAAACCTACTACTTTTCCTTTAGAAGCAGAAAATGATATGTTCTCAAGCGACTTTTTTTCTTCGTTTGGATAGGATAAGCTAACATGTTGAAACTCGACCGTTCCATTAATAGAGAAACTTCCGGCATGCTCATGGACTTTTTCTTCTTCTTCTAAAATTTCTAGCAGCCTTTCACCTGAAGCTTTAGACTGTGAAAACATATTGATAACAAACCCTAGATTCATAATAGGCCACATTAAATAAGAGGTTAAGCTAAAGAAAGCAACAAGCTCTCCCGGACGTACACTTCCGTTCATAACAAGTGCTCCTCCGTACGCAAGGAGACCAACAATAGATAAGTTTCCTATAAACTCCATTAACGGGAAATAAGTTGCCCACACATTCGCGGTTTCAATGTTTCGATTTTTATAAACTCCGTTGGAGTCGTTAAATTTAGAAGTTTGAAATTTTTCTCTTGATAATGACTTGACCGTTTGTATGCCGCTTATATTTTCTTGAACATTTGTATTAAGTTCCCCAAACGATTGGCGAATTAAGCGAAACGCTGGATGAACGCGTTTATCAAAACGATAAACAGCTACACCCAAAAAAGGCAGCAGGAAGATTGTTACAAAAGTGAGTGAAATAGAGTAATAGAACATAACGGAAAAGCTGGCAGTAAGTAAAATAACGAAGCGAATTAATTCTGAGAAGCCAAAAGATAGAAAAAAGCGAAATCCTTCTACATCAGCTGTCAACCTGGACATCAAATCCCCTGTTTTAGCATTGTCATAGTAAGAAAACGGTAAATACTGAAGTTTGCGGTAAAGTTTATTGCGAAGAGTATACACGGACTTAATTCCAAATAAGTCGCCGTAATATTGCTGAATATATGTAAAGATTCCTTTGACAATCATCAGCCCAATAAAAATAAATGCTACATTATCGACTAGCTGATATTGTTTCCCTAACACAATATGATCAATCGTATATTGCAGCACAATAGGGTAAATCACAGTGATGGAGGTTACAAACAACAAGCAAATAACAGAATAAAAAAAGTACATTCGGTACGGCAAATAAAAATCTTTTAGTTTTTTAAACGTTTCCATATACCCCGTCCTTCCTTTGGCTAAAATGTGGCACACATATTTAAATATATCGGTTCCCGAAATAAATTACCATAATTTTTAGATAATTTTTCAAAAAAAGGTAAATAGTCATAAAAAAAGAGGTTGGGATATAACTAAATGAATTCAATCTAAAGACGAACAAATGGAATACATTAGTTGAACTGCTTGTAATACCACAGTTGATTTTCGTGCAAGACTTCGCTTTCCCCCCAGGAGCCTTCGTCTTGCCCTCCCATCAACTGCTAGAAAGATCTAAACAGACGAAACTATTCACCATAACAAAAAAACGAACCACTAATCAAACATGTTGATCCATGGTTCGTTTTTCAATTCGTCTAAAATACGTTTGTCCCAGCCTCTTTTTTTATTGTTTTTCTACTGCATGTCCGCCGAACTCATTGCGAAGAGCGGCAACTACTTTACCTGTAAACGTATCGTCTTCAAGTGAGCGATAGCGCATCATTAACGATAGAGCAATAACTGGCGTTGGCACTTGTAAATCTAAAGCTGATTCAACCGTCCATTTTCCTTCACCGGAAGAATGCATAACTCCTTTAATACTGTCAAGTTTTGCATCTTTTGAAAATGCACGTTCCATTAATTCGATTAACCATGAGCGAATAACAGAGCCATTATTCCATACGCGGGCTACAGCTTCATAGTCATAGTCAAATTCACTTTTCTCTAACACATCAAAACCTTCAGCAATTGCTTGCATCATACCGTACTCAATTCCGTTATGAACCATTTTCAAGAAGTGGCCGCTTCCTGCTGCACCTGAATAGAGATAGCCGTTTTCTACGTTGATGTCGCGGAAAATAGGTTCGATTGTAGCAAATGCTTCTTTATCTCCCCCAATCATCATACAAGCGCCGTTTCGGGCACCTTCCATTCCGCCGCTTGTTCCAACATCAAAGTAGTGAATTCCTTTTTCAGCAGAAGCTGCAGCACGTCGTACAGAATCTTTATACTTGGAATTACCGCCTTCAATAATCATATCTCCTTCTTCAAGTAGTTCTTGGAGCTCAGAAATTACTTTTTCTGTGAGCTCCCCAGCCGGAACCATTACCCAAGCAATGCGTGGTTTTTCTAATTTGCTCACTAATTCTTTAATGGAAGAAGCGCCTTCTGCTCCCTTTTCTGCTACTTTCTGTACGGCTTCGTTGTTCACATCGAATGCTACCACAGAATGGTTATGATCTAGTAAATTTAATACTAAATTTGCTCCCATTTTCCCTAAGCCAATCATACCTAATTTCATATGTAAATTACCTCCAATAGTAAGTTTCGTATCATGTTGTTAGTGTTAGTATGGTGTAAACTCACAAGAAAAAATCCACATTTTTATATTTCCTTTATCAGTTACTTCCTACACACAAAAAAGAAAAACATTCGATGCAAGTTCTACTAAGCATCGAATGCTTTTCACCTGTTACAACTGCCTGTATTTATTCGTTCTCGCCTAATACACGATTCACGCGCTTTTCAAGCATTTTCATACCGCTTCCGCCAGCTTGGAAGTGGCGTAGCTGACCTGTTTTATCAAATACGTAATATGCCGGTACATATTGATTTTCAAATGCATCCGTTAATTTATGTTCACTGTCTACAAAGATTGGCTGCGTAATGTCATGTTCTGCTGCTACTTCTTTAATTTTTGTTAAGTCTAAATCATCTTCAGAGCGCGGCATATGAACTGCTACTACGTTTAATTGATCTTTGTATTGGTCGCGAAATTCATTTACTTGAGGCATTGCTTCTTTACATAAATGACAGCTTACTGACCAAAAATGAATAAGCGTTGGCTTTTCGCCGATTAGCTGCTCTTTTGTTACCTCTCCGTTTAACCATTCTGTAGCGCCCGTTAACTCAGGCATTGGCTGACGTAATTTCATGAATAAAAGCCTCCCTTATTTTTACTATTATTGACTATATGTTCTCTATTATCCGATGAAAAAAAGGCCTAACGTGGCGTTAGACCTTTTAAACGTTCTGCTTACGCGTTTAAAGTAGCTTGACCTGGTTTCCAGTTAGCTGGGCAAAGTCCGCCAGTTTGTAACGCTTGAAGAACACGTAAAGTTTCATCAACGTCACGGCCAATATTGTTGTGGTTTACAACTGAATATTGTAATTCGCCTTCTGGGCTGATGATGTATAAACCGCGAAGTGCTACACCTTCTTCTTCAATTAAAACGCCGTACTCACGAGAAACAACGTGATTTGTATCAGCTGCTAATGGATATTTAAGATCACCTAAACCATTATCTTTACGATCAGTGTTGATCCAAGCTAAGTGTGTATGGATTGTGTCTGTAGAAACACCGATTACTTCTGCGTCAAGATCTTCAAACTCATCATAACGGTCAGAAAGTGCAGTGATTTCTGTTGGACATACAAATGTAAAGTCCATTGGATAGAAGAATAATACTGTCCATTTGTCATTTTTAATATTTTCTTCTAAGCTAACTTTACCGAATTCTTTGTTTGATAATACAGCTTCCATTTCAAAGCGTGGAGCTTGTTTACCTACCATACGTTCTGGCATACATGATCCCTCCAAATAATTATTAAATGAGAAAATGTATAAAACATTCTCACTTATGTACTGTTATAACGGTTTTCATTATAATGGATATTGTTTTTTTAGTCAATATTAATTAAGAATGAATTTAAACAACATCTTATAATGGTGACATAGTTGTTATGCCCGCCTTTAGGGCAAATTAAACCCTGACTTCAGCAAAAAAATGCTATAAAAGGGTTGCATTTATTTACCTTCTCAGTTTAGCATGTCTAATATCGGGAATAAACAAATGTGCTCATACTCTTACAAAATCTTTTCCGCAGAATAAATCCCCACTTATTAATATTGAAACAGAACATAGGAAGGATGAACAACTAATGTTTAAGATGCAAGACATCAACTGGGAACAGCTTCTTACCAACGCTGGAGTTATTGTGTTAAAACTCATTGCCATTACCATTGTATTTTTACTTGTACGAGCAATTGGTAAAAAAGTTATTGAACGTTCCTTTGAAAAAATGAGTGAGCGCGAAAATGCTACGCGCGGACGTATGCTCACACTCAAAAGTTTAACCGTTAATGTGTTTTCATATGTACTTATTTTTATTTTTGTCGTTATGCTGCTTGAAGCAGTAAATATCCATGCCACAGCTCTATTAGCTGGTGCCGGAGTTGTGGGTCTAGCAATCGGGTTCGGTGCTCAAGGACTGGTTAGCGACGTTGTAACAGGTTTCTTTTTACTTCTTGAAAAACAGCTTGATGTTGACGACTATGTAACAACCGGAAGTTTTTCAGGAATTGTCGAATCAGTAGGTCTTCGTACTACTCAAATTCGCGGATTTGATGGAACTCTGCACTATGTGCCTAACCGTGAAATTACAAGCTTAAGCAATCATTCCCGAGGCAATATGCGCGCGTTAATTGATATTGGCATTTCGTATGATGATGATATTGACAAAGCTATTTCTGTACTAGAAAAAGTATGCGAGCGCGTTGCTGCAACAAATGAAAACATTGTAGAAGGACCAAACGTGATAGGAGTTCAGGGTCTAGGCGCATCGGACGTTGTGCTTCGTGTAGTTGGCAAAGCTAAAAACGGTGAACAGTGGGGGATTGAACGTCAGCTTCGCAAAGAGTTTAAAGAAGCGTTTGACGCAAACGGTATTGATATTCCGTTCCCTCATCAAGTAAATATTGATAAAAAGCAGCCTGAAGATGCCAAGCAGCCTCAGCATGCATAAAAAATAGCCGAAGGATTTATTCCTTCGGCTTTCTTTTATCCTTGTACCTTGTTGCCTACTTGCTGACAAATTTCTTCTGCCGTTAATCCGCTAGCTGTAATAACTGAGCCTTGCGTTACTGCATCAGAAATCCCCATTACGTTTGAATCCTGTCCTGTTACAACACAGCAATCGCACCCTTGTGCATCACTTTCGTTGCGTAATTGTACCACTTCATGCCCGAGCTGCTGAAGTGCAGCCTGTACATCTGTTAAACCGTATTCTACACCAATTCGTGCCATCGTTGCCCACCTCCTCATGGTATTAATTTAGCCATAAGGAAAAATGATTATACGATTTATTGATTGCCTTTATGTTCAAAATATTTTGTAATAAGTGAAATCGCAATATCTATTGCGCCTTCATGAGGCTGCAGCTTTGCATGATGAAGCCCATATTCAGACTGAACGCCAAGCCAAAACATAAATCCAGGAATATCTTTTAGCATATAGCCAAAATCTTCTCCTGTCATTGCTTCTTTGCACTCAATGACATCCACGTCCGTTTGCGCTTTGGCAAATTCCATGAACTCTCGCGTGACTTCATGGTGATTATATACTTGATGATACATACAACCATAATCAATGGCTGTTTCACACTGATACCCTACTTCTACTCCTTTAACAATCGCTTCAATTCGTTCTTTAACACGCGTCATTGATTCAGGAGATAGCGTGCGAATGGTTCCTTCTATGCGAGCTCTCTCCGCAATAATATTTTGAACCGTCCCGCCTTGAATTTTCCCTACTGTAATTACAGCGCTGTCTAGCGGATCAACGTTGCGAGCAACAATAGTTTGAAGCTGTGAAACGAGCTGACATGCAGCAACTACCATATCATTTGTTGTATGTGGATAAGCAGCATGGCCGCCTTTTCCTTTTAAATCAATAAATAGCTCAGACGTGTTAGCAAATAGTAACCCTTCCTTCAGCGCAATTGACCCAACCGGATATTCAGGTGCTACGTGAAGGGCGAAGATGAAATCTGGAAGCCATTCTTTCATGATGTCGCTTTGGAGCATTGGCTGTGCTCCTCCTGGACCTTCTTCTGCAGGTTGAAAGATGAACAGTACATTATCTTTGATTTCATGCTGAGCAAAGTAAGTCAGTACGCCTAGCCCAATGGCCATATGCATATCATGTCCGCAGGCATGCATGAGGCCTTCATGCTGTGATTGAAAAGAATAATTCGTTTCTTCCGTGATAGGAAGACCGTCAATATCTGCTCGGTAGCCTATTGTTTTAGTTGGATTTGTACCATGTACTTTAACAAAGAGTCCTGTTTTCCACGTCTTTACTTCTAAGCGCTCTTGCGGAAGAGTGTTAATATAATCAAGCAAAAAACGCTGTGTTTTCATCTCTTGAAACCCTAATTCAGGAATTTTATGTAGCTCTCTTCTTATTTTCACAAATTCATTTTCAGGCATGTGTATGTCCTCCTCACGAAATAAAGAAGAAAGCGTGGTTGCCCACGCTTCCAACTTGTTCATATGATACGTTTAAGGATTCAGTATCCCAATCGCTAAAACCTATTAATTCAGCAAAGAAAAAGCGCAAACTGATCGTTTTTCTTATTCTTCGTTTAATTGACGCAATTCTTGCTTGATTTCTGTTTTAGACTTTGTTTTTTCGTCAATTTCTTTAATAACGCGAGCCGGCGTACCTGCTACTACTGTGTAAGGAGCTACATCTTCTACCACAATTGCACCTGCAGCAACTACGGCACCTTTACCTACTGTTACACCTTCAAGAACAACAGCATTAGCACCGATTACTACATCATCTTCTACTACAACTGGTTTTGCAGAAGGTGGCTCAATAACACCAGCTAATACAGAACCTGCGCCGATGTGACAGTTTTTACCTACTGTTGCACGACCACCAAGTACTACGTTCATGTCGATCATTGTTCCTTCACCGATCACAGAGCCGATGTTAATAGATGCACCCATCATAATAACAGCGTTGTCGCCGATTTCAACTTGATCGCGAATAATAGCGCCTGGCTCAATACGAGCTTTAATTCCTTTCATATCTAATAAAGGAATCGCAGAGTTGCGGCGATCGTTTTCAATTACGTAGTCTTCAATTTTTCCTTCGTTTGCTTCAATAGCAGCTTTGATTTCTTTCCATTCACCAAATACTACACCTGTGTTGCCCGTTACGAATGTTTTAGAAGATGAACCAAAGTCAATTCCTTCTACGTCACCTTTTACGTAAACTTTTACCGGTGTTGATTTTGTGCTGTTTTGAATAAATGAGATAATCTCATTAGCATCCATCATTTTCATTATGTATTCCTCCTAAGTAAGCAATGTCTCATTTAATGTAACAAAATGCTTTCACAATGACAAGCATCATTATCGTTTTAATAAAAAGATAACGATTGCAAATAAAAAAAGCGAGCATCTAGGCTCGCTTTAGACCGTTTCTCTTACATATTCACGTACAATATCAACAAATGCTCGAACTTGCTTCAGTTTAAACGCTGATTCATATCCAACTAAAGAAGTGTCTCGAGTAATTGGCTCTCCATTTGCTTTCAGAAGCGGCGTCCGGTGAATATGGCTTCCAGCTTCTTTAATAGCAATCGATGGTAAAATAGCGAAGCCAAGACCATTTAAGGCCATTTGCTTACACGTCTCAATCTGATCCACTACAATCGTACGCTTCGGTGTAGTATGAAACTCTCGATGCCACCATTCTAAAATTTCTTGATAATACGTTGAGTCACTTTTAAATTGAATAAATGGTCGATGAGTATTTACTACTTCCGCTGCCCTTTCAATTTCTGAATCAACTAGGTAAAGAGGGTCTGTAAACAAATGTTCTTTGACACCTTTCCAATCCGGATTTCCGCGTATGATTCCAATATGTACCTCATCTTCGTACAGATAGCGAAGCATTTCACTGCTCCAGCCGGTTACAAGAGAGATTTTAGCATGTGGGTAACGATCCATATAGCGTTTTAACACCGCCGGCAGCCAGTGCTGTCCAATAATCGAAGCCACCGCTAATTTGAGTGTACCATATACTTCATTATCTAAATGATGCAAGTCCTCACGAACCCGATCTTCTTTTTCTACCACTTCTTTTGCAAATTGAACAATCTTTTCTCCAGCAGGCGTTAATGACAGTCCTTTTTGCGAACGAATGAAGATTTGTGTATCCCATGCTTTTTCAATGGTTTGCAGCCTCTGTGATAAAGCTGGTTGCGATACAAATAATCTCTCTGCAGCTTTTCTCATATTTAATTCTTGAGCTAATACAACGAGCATTCGACATTCTATTAATTGCATTCAGTTATTCCTTTCAAGCCTCTTTTTACTTTCATTTTACCTTTATCATATAAGAAAAAAACGGAGAAAGATAGGCTGAAACATGATTTCTTAAAAAAATTATTGAAATGACTCTTTCGGGAGAATGATGGACTGCCTTCTTAATGACTTTAACAAATTTCTTCGTGTTAAAATCCCTTCAAAAATGCCATCTTCATTCTCTACGCACAAAAAAGGATGGTTAATCATGGCATTTATAACTTTTAATACGGATTTTTTCATGGAGACACGAGGAACATTTTGATTCATAACTTCTTCTACTTTCATGGTTTCTAATCGTTCAAATTCAATGCGCTTTAACCCTAAAATCGAATCTAAAATAAGCGTCATGCTCACGAACCCCTGCAGCTGAAACCTTGGATTTAATACGGGAATGGACGTATAGCCAGTCTTTGTTAACACAAGCAAAGCATGTTCTAAATTATTTCCCACTTGAACATGAGCAACTTTATCAGAAGTGACAAGCAAATCTCGAAGTTCAATTTGATTTAACTGATTGTGATCAATATCAATCATTTATACATTCTCCTTCCATTTCTCATAACTTCCACGTGTGTAAAGAGAAAAAGAACAAGCTACAAAATGAAAATAGCTTGCTTACGTAAATGCGAACCCTTAAGAGGGAATAGAAGCAGACACACTCGACGTTCTCCCTTATATGTTAAGTCTAGATTTTTTTAAAACAAGTGTCAACGAAAGTTCGAAATTATCTGAATTTTTTATTTTGGTTTTTTTACAGCATTTGACCCGTTCCTTCCATTTATCAGAAAATCCGCTATCACTTTGTCGATATTTCTCGGGAAAATAGGGCAGAAGCCACCGCAAAAACTCAATACGCAGTAACAAAAAAATGCCGCAAAGTATAAAATCCTTTGCGGCATTCGTTTTGCTTTATCCCTTAATGAATAAGTTCAAAAATTTCAATTGCAATCATATCAACGTTATCAAATTGATAAACGGCTGGCTTTTCACCATCTTGATATACTTCAAGTTCGTATGTTTCAGTTTTTGCATGATATTTCACGCTGCAAATTCTTTTTCCCTCTACTTCGAAGAAGCGTTGTGGCGCTTCACTTCCACTTGCTTGCTCACGGAGATTCACAAGACGAGTTAAAATACCTTGTAATTGTGACATATAATCTCTCCTTTCACCTATTACATCATTACGCATTCGACTTTTCTACAATATCAATTCAAATAAATACTTTATCTAAACTAATACTTAAAAGACACCATTTCACTATATGCCACATACTAAAAAAACACAAGTACTTTACGTGATTTTTCATAAGAAAATGCCTTATTATAGCGATATATGTCGTTTTTTATTATAATAACATAGCGATATACTATGTATCATACAAAACTTCATTCTACTTTAACACCATTCATTTTAATATAGGGAGGTGCTTTCATTGAGATCTATAGAGTTGTACACACAACCAGCTTGCCCACCTTGCGAAATTGTTAAACAGTTTTTACAGCATCATCACGTTTCCTATAAAGAATTTGACGTATCTAAAGATGCTTCTGCTCGAAAACGAATGACTACTGAGTTAGAGTCTTATTCCACTCCGACCATTCGTGTTGACCAGGAAATTATCAGAGGATTTGACCTTCAAGCGCTTGAGAAGCTTCTTAACATCGGGTAACAGAAACACTCAAAATAAGCTTTCCTCGGCTATTTTGAGTGTTACTTACTATATATAAACTTTTGCACTTTCCATTTCCCCTGTTTTTTTACTAACGTGATCATTTCGTAATGATCTTGGTATTTTACCCGTTCATTATGCACAGCCGGAAAAAATTGATAGACATAAGCTTTGTTTTGGTCGGAATGAAGAGCTACCTTCGTCTGTTCATCAAAAGAAAAGAAAGGGATGTAGTGTGTTAAATATTCAGGTCCCTCTCCAACATACCCTTGAGCTTTTTGTAAGAGAGCCTCATTAAAAAACACAGATGCATACTCATCATCTAAAAACAATTTCAGCTCACGAACAACAGCGTCTTGATTAGTATGGGCAGACGCAGCTCTTAGCTGAGCCTGATAAGCGTCCTGCAAATTTATAAAGATTTCATGCCTAATCTCTCCTGATACTTCTGCATGAACAGATTTTCCTGAGTACAAGACAATCAGCAAAAAGACAAGTAAGCATATTTTCTTCAAATTAAATCAGCTCCTTAACTTCTTTTTTATTAGAATTCCGAAATTTTCTCTGCCTATGCATATCTCTATAACCGACTGTCGTTCTCCTCTAAAAAAACATAAAAAACCGGCAACCACTTTTGCGGGTTGCCGGTTTAACTTCAACTTATTTATTCTCTACAAAACGTCTCTTTCGTATAAAAAAGAATATGAAATATCAAGGAATATATAGTGCATATTATCAATCGGATACGAAAAAGTTCGGATATTCTCACCTGTTTCAATATCATTATACAAATCTGATAATATGCCTTTTTTTTCATAGCTCATTCGAATAATATTCTCAAGAAAATATGGGCGCCAGCTCCAATTTTTCTTTACATATTCAGGTTCAAGAATCCAATCCTCGTTTTTCTTTACATAGTTAGAAGACTTTTGAAATCCATTTTCATCGCAGATGTAAAGGCGAAAACACACGTTGGATAGTTCTTCTGCAATAACAGGCAGCATATCGTCATACGTTTCTAGCTTTCTGCACTTTGTCATTACCTGCTGCATTTTATCTTGAAAGCGTTCTGTCAGCTGGTAAACAGCAAGCAGCTTTTTCTTTTCGTGAGCGATATACATTTCAAAACGTTCCTTTAGTTTATCCTTTAAGATGTTCGGATCGACAAGTTCAGCAGCCGGCTTATGTAAATAATAACCTTGAAAATATCTGCCTCCGTTTCTCCATGCATATTGCAGCTGATAGGAGGCTTCTATATCTTCGTATAGAAGCGTAGCACCCATTTTTCTTGCTAACAGAGATAAAGAATACAATACGTCTTGATACGACTGCGCCATGTCCGTTTGTCTCAGAATATGTAAATCTACTTTTAAGATATCTGGTGAAAGCAACCCAATCCTGTCTAGATTACTACTTTCTTTTCCTATATTATCAATTGCAATCTTAATACCATATGTTTGATAATACTTTAGTAAGTGTTGAAGTGATTCCAAATCTCCACTAAAATTGTGTTCTGTAATTTCGAGAACAATTCGATCAAGAGATAATCCTTTATTTTCGAAAAGTTGCAATAATTCTAGCAAGGATTCTCCATGATCGTTCATTAATAAATTAGGGTTCTGATTAATAAAAATTAAAAATTGTTCTTCCTGGGTCAACATATGCTCGAGCGCTTGTGTTAAAACAGCATAATCAACTTCTATGCGATATTCATCCGGAATCGCATCATCATGAAAGAATGGGCCGAGACTTTCAATTTCCCCTTCATTTTGAAACCTGGCCAACACTTCATAGCCAATTACTCTATGTCCATCTGCACTAAAAATTGCTTGATAATACGGAAGAGTTTTCTCTATGTTTGTTAATACATCTAACGGGTCCACTCAACTCTCCCCTCTCCTTGTTCACTTTACGTTAGTATAATACGAATAGCATAATTTTGCTAGTCCTTCTCAGTTTGCTTTGTACTTTTTAGTGCGTACCCACCTTTAAAAAGGATGCTGATTTAGCCACTGTCCCCCGTCCATTGTAATGCATTCCCCATTGATATAAGACGCTTCATCGGAGAATAAGAAACTGGCTAATCCTGCTATTTCCTCAGGAGTTCCAAGGCGTCCTAATGGTACAGAATCTAATGTACGCGCTTTCATTTTTTCTGACTCAAATAATTTATCAGCTCCTCCTGTTCGCTCGATCGGTCCTGGCGCAATCGCATTCACCCGTATACCATATTTCTTCCCCCACTCTACTGCAAGCGTGCGCGTCATGGTTAAAACTCCTGACTTGGCACAAGCTGAATGAATAACGCCTGCTCCTGCGTTCCAGGCGTATGTAGCCACAATGTTTGTAATGACCCCTTTTGTACCTTTATCGATCCAATATTTCCCTACTGCGGAACTGCAATAAAATGTACCATTTAATACGATATTAATTACGCTGTTCCATCCGTTAATGGATAAGTCTTCAGCTGCACATATAAAATTGCCTGCAGCATTATTAACTAAAAAATCAATTTGTCCAAATGCCTTGTCTGTTTCTTGAACCATACGTTCCACATCTTCTGGATTGCGTACATCCATTACCACTGAAAGTACCTGTCCATCAAACGTTTTAATTTCATTTTCTGTCTCTTGTAATCGATCGGCTGATCTACCTGTGATTACCACATGAGCACCTTGTTCTGCAAATCGCTTCGCCATATGTTTTCCCATTCCACTTGAACCGCCAGTAACAATTACGACCTTGTTCTTCAATTTATCTTCCTCCCCAAAATATAAGTGTTTTACAACTATCATTTTACTATTTTTTCTGAATAAAGTGAAACTTTTATCTATTTAACTTAAAAGCAGACTTCTCGTTGTGATGATAAAAAAAACAATGCTATAATGAAAACTTGAAAACTATAAGGAATAGGTTGATTTTGCATGAAAAAGACGTATACAAGACGATCTTTTTTGAAAGGACTAGCGTCTATTTCGTTAGGGTCTTTGCTCACCACGTCTTTTGGGTATACATATGCCAAATATATTGAGCCTAGACGTCTGCAAATTGTTCGTCATACAATTACTTCTAAAAACATTCCGAAAAGCTTTAACGGAATAAAAATTTTACAATTTAGTGATATTCACCTTGGACTCTCTTACGATTTATTACAACTAGAACAGCTTATGGTGACCATAAATAATTTGAAGCCTAATATTATATTATTTACCGGAGATTTAATGGATGTACCTAATGAATACCCGCATCCAGAAAGAATCCCCCCAATTTTACAGAGGCTTCAGGCTCCTCTTGGAAAATACGCAATATATGGAAACCATGATCATGGAGGGTATGGAACAAATATCTACAAACAAGCCATTGAAGACGCAGGATTTAGACTTCTAGTAAATGAAGTTGATACGGTTTCCATGCCTGATAAAAGCTACATTCATATTTGTGGACTCGATGATATTATGCTTGGGAATCCACAATATGAGGGAACGCTAGGGCAATTACAGCCGAATATCTTTTCTATTGCTATGATTCATGAACCTGATGTTGCTGTCAAAGCAGCTCCTTTTCCAGTAGATCTTCAGCTCTCCGGCCATAGTCATGGAGGCCAAATTCAAATTCCTTTTTACGGTCCTTTGATTACACCGCCCTTTGGGACGGTTTACCCTGAAGGAATGTACGAAGTTGGAGATTCTAAAATGAAGCTTTATGTGAACAGAGGCTTAGGAACCACTCGCATTCCTTTTCGTTTTTTAGCTACGCCTGAAATTACGCTTTTCACCTTGCAAAAAACATAAAAACGCCCTTACTGGGCGTTTTTATGTTTTTTGTCTTTTTTTAGCTGATCATGACCGCCTAATTCTAGTCTTAAAGAAATAAACCAGGCTCAAAAGCTTCCGTTCAGCCATACACTACAAAGACAACTGACAAGGAGGTTAAATTATGTACTATCAATATCCCTATACAGGATATCGTAATATTCCAAATGGTGACGAGCGCTTTTTTGGATTTCCTTTTGTTGCTGGCTTAGCTGGTGGGCTGCTTGGCGGACTAGCTGTTGGCGGTTTTGGAGGCAGACCTGGGTGCTGTCCACCACCTTATCCTTATCCAGTTCCGTTTTACGGCGGTGGATTTCCTGGAGGAGGCTACCCTGGTGCCGGCTATGGAGGCGTTGGATTTTCTGGAGGAGGCTACCCTGGTGCCGGTTATGGAGGCGGTGCTCCTGTTTATAACACATACTACGGACCTGGATACGGTCCTGGTGGTCCCATTCCTAGATAATAACATGACTAAAAAGCCGAGCAGTCGGCTTTTTTTATGTTATTCTTGATCGTCGCAAAGAGTATATTGACAAAAGATCTCTTGACTGTTAATAGAGAGCTCATGTTCTTTTTTTATGACATAATGATAATTCCCTTCTTGGTCTTGTTCTCGTGCTTTTACATTATCAGCAAGCATAACTTCAAGCCACTTCCACACTTTTTTTTTCAAATGTGTATCCAAGATAGGAAATAAAATTTCTACTCGTTTCACCATATTTCTTGTCATCATATCTGCAGATGAGAAGAAAAATTTTTCCTGTTTATTATGATGAAAATAATAGATTCGGCTATGCTCTAAAAATCGTCCGACAATGCTTCTTACTCTTATATTCTCGCTAACGCCTTGAATTTGAGGGCGCAAGCAGCACGTTCCTCTAACAATGAGTTCGATTGTCACACCAGCTATAGAAGCTTCATATAGCTTCATAATTAAAATTTTATCCGTCAATGAGTTCATTTTCCCAATGATTCTTCCATTGCCATACCGTCTGTGATAATGGATTTCCTGATCAATAAGATGCAAAAAATCATTTCTTATATCAAATGGTGCAACGGATAAATGATGATATACTGGTTTTTGCGTATAGCCACTTAAGTAATTAAAAAAATTGGCCGCATCTATCCCGATGTTTCGGTTGACAGTAAAAAGACTTATATCCGTATAGATCTTTGCCGTCGCATCGTTGTAATTCCCAGTACCAAGATGAACAAACCGTTTAATATGCTCTCCTTCTCTTCTCACCACGAGCGTAATTTTACCATGCGTTTTTAAATGAGTCATTCCATATATCACGTGGCACCCTGCCCGCTCTAGCTCTTTAGCCCATTGCACATTATTCTCTTCATCAAACCTCGCTTTTAGTTCAACTAGTACCGTCACTTGTTTACCTTTTGCAGCCGCTCGTTTTAATGCTTTAATAACGGGAGAATCTCCGCTTACCCTGTATAACGTTTGCTTAATAGCGAGCACATTTTCATCGTCTGCTGCACCGTTAACAAAATCAAGTACCGGCTTAAACGATTCATAAGGATGGTGAAGCAAAATATCTCTTTGAATCATTTGGTCGAAAACATTTTGATCCGGATGTAACTCTGTTGTAAGCTTAGGAATAAAGGCTTTGTCAGCCAACTCTTCATGCGTAGATTTAAGTAATCTATAAAACGAAAATAAACTGGTTAAATCCAGCTGTCCTTCGATCTCATACACATCTTCATCGTCAATTTCAAGTACTGACTTTAAATACGCTAGTACACCCTGATCATATGGACTCTTAATCTCAAGCCGAACAGCCGCTCCCCATTTTCGCTTCTGTAACTCTTCTTCAATTTCTTTTAGTAAATCTTGAGCGTCTTCTTCGTGAATAGTCATATCTGCGTTGCGGGTAATTCGAAATTGAGAAACGGATGAAACGCGGTATCCCTTAAACAACTTTTTAATAAAATAGGCAATTACATCCTCTAGCAATACAAATAGACGGGTAGAATCTGACGTGGCTATTTCAATGTAGCGCGTTAGCACCGAAGGTACTTGAACGATAGCTAGTCTTTCTTTTATCTCGGCAATTTGCTGCTCATCATTTAAATTTTCTGAAAGGACGACTACTAAGTTCAAGCTTTTATTCATCAACATAGGAAACGGCCGGTAGGTATCAATAGCCATAGGAGTTAATACGGGAAAGATTTGCTCGTCAAAATACTGTTCAAGCTTATCTAGATTTGATTCCTCCAGCTTTTCAACCGTAATGATTTCCACGCCGTATTTCTGTAATTCGGGAAGAAGTGTATGAATATACGTATCATCCTGCTGCTTGACTAGATCGTGGTTTTGTTTGGAGATAGAAAATAGCTGCTGTTTAGGAGTTAAGCCTGCTTTGTTTTCAGGTTTGCTAAATCCAGCTTTCACTTGATCTTTTAATCCGGCTACCCGAATCATAAAAAACTCATCCAGATTTGAACTGAAAATTCCTAGAAATTTAAACCGCTCAAGTAAAAGGTTTTTCGTATCTACTGCTTCTTCCAGCACCCGCTTGTTAAAAGCCAGCCAGCTCAATTCACGATTATTGTAATAAGCTGAATCAGCCACTTGTATGGTTTGCTTATAAGTGCGATTACTTTCTAACATTAGCCTCACCTTCCAGGATAATGGATTTAATCTAGTTAGCTATACTGAATATTCTAACCGATCCAGCGTTATTCTAAAGCTTAGTAAATTCAAGAACAATATTTTTTTTCACTACTTTTTCTAGATGCTTTTTCTGTTTTTCAGCCTGATATTGTTCAGAACGAAAGGTTTTTGTACATAATAGTTTAATCGTAACTGTGTTTTCATCGCTTTTCATGTCAATATGTTGAACAACATTTCGCTTTGTTGCATGTAAACCGTCAGCTATTTTTAAAACCGCACCGAGCAGCTGGACTTTTTTTTGTTCTTCTTTTGTTAACCACTTTTTAAAAGGAGCAACATATTGCCTAAAAGAAGACTTCCCTTTATATGAAGAAACAAGTGCCAGCTTTAAACGTTCTCTATGTGAAATTCCATCGATTGTACGATTAGCAAGCACATAAAACGTATGCTGGCTGCTTGATTCCGCATCAATATACTTTCCTATATCATACACTTGCGCAGCTTTTATAAGAAGCGCTAAGTCATCCTCTTTTAAATCAACCGGTCCCTGCTCCCTAAGATGCTGAAACATCATAATAGCTGTGCGCGTAAGCTGTTTGACATAATCTTTATTTACTTCAAACTCTTCCATTATTTCTTGAAAACTTTGCTGTATGACATCGGGGTACATTGGCTGGATATTAGCATCAGAAGCCTCCTTAAATAACACCCCTTCTCTTAAGCCTTTGCGGCTTAAGATGAAACGAGTCGCGTTGACTGTTTCATATAAGGATTGAAATACTTCAATCGCTGGCAAAATTGTATCCGCACGATCTTTTGACAAGCGGTCTAGCTTTTGAAGATTGTGATAAGACAATGAGCCTATAGCAGATTTCACATGCAATATATCAGCTAAATTCATTTCATATTGATGCAGCCCGGCGAGAGGATAGTGGATAAAACCTTGATGCACTTGCACCATACTTCTTGCACTTCCTCCAATTGCTACAATCGGAACTTGGCGATTTAAAAGCCACGGGACAGTATGGAAATGCCGGATCACGAAATCGCGGATTTTTACTTTTTCTTCTGCAGTGGGAATATTGCCTTTGACGAACTGCAGACGCAGAGATAAGGCACCGAACGAAAAGCTGTGGTACTGCACTAACTCTCGATTGCGAAAATACGTAACTTCCGTACTTCCCCCACCAATGTCAATTGTAATGGCTTCTTCGATCGAAGTGGAATGAATAACGGCAACAAAGCCGTAATACGCTTCTTCATATTCAGACAATAGTTGAATAGAAAAGCCCGTTTCTTTTTTTACAAGCGCTAGAACTTCTTTTGCATTAGCCGCTTGACGGATGGTAGCTGTGGCCACACAGGTAACGTGCGCCAGCTGCTGATGCTTGGTAATAACTCCAAACGTTTCAAGCGTATCAAGCAAGGTACATATTCCTTTAGCCGTTAACACTCCTTCTTTACTTAAATAATTTCGAAGCCGTGCAGCTACTTTCACGTTTTCAATTTGCTTAAACCCTCTGCCTTTTTTGTATTCATAAATAACAAGGCGTATCGTATTTGAACCTATATCAATCAGTCCATGTTTATAAGTCAATGTAATTTCAACACCTTTTTCAAAATAACTTTATGCTCACAAAAGTCACTTTTACTTTTTTCAATCGTATACTGTTACAACATAGTCATATATCAAAGGAGCGAAGTTAATGAGATATATAGTAAAGCGCGGTGAAACCTGGCAAAGCGTTTCAGGTGACTACCGGATTCCGGTTGAAGACCTGTGGATGGCTAATCCTTTTGTAAGCCATAGTACGCTGAAGCCTGGGCAAGTAATCATCATTCCAAACCTCCCTGATAAAGAGCTCATTCCTTACACGATCTACGTGTTTATTGCTGAAAAGCAGCTTGAATTACGAAGAAATAATATCATACAAAAAGTCTATCCCATTGCAGCAGGAAAAATGCTGAGCGCAACCCCTACTGGAGACTTTATTATCGTTAACCGGGAGCCAAACCCCGGGGGGCCTTTTGGCACAATGTGGCTAAGCTTGTCTAAAAAGTCATATGGCATTCACGGAACAAATGATCCAAGTTCTATTGGAAAAGCCGTATCCAAAGGATGCATTCGCATGTATAATGCCCAAGTAAATGAGCTAGCTAAAATTGTGCCAAATGGGACTGGTGTTTATATTCGACCTTCTCGACGAATGGCTCAATAGTTCGGGATTTACTAATCAATAATTGTTTAACTGTGGGAGCAGCATTTTTTTTAAAATAGAAAGTATGGCTTGCTGTTCCACTTTACTTGTATAAGGAAGCGTAACAAAACAAACCCTATACATAGGAAATTTCATTAATTACCAAAATACTTCTTCGTGTAATTATTTTCAAATGGGACAAGACACGCTATAATGAACGTATCAGCTTTCACTTATAGGTTGAACAGCTGATATGATAGAAAGGGAGTGAACGTATGTCTCAAGCAAATGGACAAGGCTCTTTGACCCCGTCTGTATCTGAGATTGCACAAGCTATTTTCACTGTAAATCGTCACGCAAAAGCTGCTCCTGATCCTAAGCAGTTATATACGTTAAAGAAAATTGCATTAGATCAACTAATTTTAGAAGGAAAAGCCAAAAAAGAAGGACTTCACTTTTCGCCAAACCCTGGTAAAAGTCAACAAAAATCAGATGTACTTGTATCAGTTGGAGACTACTTTTTCCATATGCCTCCAAAGAAAGAAGACTTCAAAGAGTTATCACACCTCGGCCATTTAAACCATCAGTATCGAAATCCCAAAACGACTATGTCATTATCTTATGCGAAGCGCTTATTATCTAAATATACGGGTCATCTCGTACAGCCGGCTAAAAGCCCTGTTTCGACTCCAAGAAAACGGCAAGCACCTGTGTTTAAACCGCTGGGTAAAAGTTATTTTTAAAAAAAGTGCCTGAAGTGGAGCGATCTGCTTTCAGGCACTTTTTTGTGATTCTACAAAATATAAAGATCGATCAACTCAACAAGTTCTCCGATTTCTGGCTTACTTACTTGTCCTTCCGCTCCTACCATCTTTCCCTTGTGACGTAAATCTTCTGTGATAAGAGAAGAGAAGATAATGACTGGAAGTACAGAAAGCTGAGGATTTTCTTTTACTTTTTTAGTTAAATGATGCCCATCCATTTGCGGCATTTCTATATCTGTAATAAGCAGCTGGACTTGATCACTGATTTCCACTCCTTCATCGATCACCGAGCTTAGATAGTTCCATGCTTCCTCACCGTTCTCAAAAAATTCCGTGTTCTCATAACCTGCTTGTGCAAGAGTATCTTCAATCATTCGGCGCAGCAGCGGCGAGTCTTCAGCCACGACAATCTTTTTATTAGAGCGTTCCCTAGCCCCTAGCTTTTTTATTTTCGACTGATTAATACCCGCATCAGGGTTCACGTCAGAAATCAACTTTTCAAAGTCTAACAGCAGAATCATTTGACCGTTTAATTTCACCACTCCAGTAATCTGTGTTTCCAAACCTTGATACAAATCTGAAGGCTTCTCAATTTCTTTCCAAGAAATACGGTGAATTTGCGTCACTGCATGGGTATGAAAGACAATTTTTTGCTGATTGAACTCTGTAACAATTAACTTATCTTTTTCCGGCGTATTTGAAGGTTCCATTTTTAACGCTTTTGCTATGTCAACCACAGGAAGTACTTCCCCTCTTAGCTCTGTAATACCTTCTATGTAAGAATGCGCATTTGGAACAGGTGTAATAGATACGGGATTAATAATCTCTCTAACTTTTACTACATTGATGCCAAACCAAACATTTCCTATCTCAAATTCGACAATTTCCAGTTCGTTTGTGCCACTTTCCAACAAAATTCCTTTATCTCGATTCATATACTTACTCCTCTCATCTCACCTGCTTATCTAATAGTCCATATTTCCTATTATAGTGACCGCCTCTTATATCCGTAAAGAAAAATTTTCTTATTTTGGTATCCTTTTCTCCTAAAACATATACATAAAATATTGTTTTAGGAATTGACAGAATATTATATACTATATAAAAACATGAGCGTTGATCCCTTTCGTCTCATCCTCTGCTCAGTTTTTTACTTGCTCTACTTTACTTCTCTATACTAGCTTATGAACTTGAGTCAAACGACTACTCCTATTAAAACGAGGTGTAATTTATGAACAGAGGATTACAAAAAGAAGAAACAAAAAAACGCATCCAAAAGGCCGCTATTTCTTTATTCCAACAGCAGGGATATCAAAAAACGACTGTGTCTCAAATTACTCATGAAGCGGGTGTAGCAAAGGGTACATTTTTTAATTACTTCAAAACAAAAGAAGACGTTCTTCACTACCTTGGAATTAATTTTACAAACCGTATCTCCTATAAATTAGAACAGCTCCTTCAAACAGAAGAATCAACTGCTTCTATTGTTAAACAACTGTTTTTATTACTAGCGCAATCAAACGAAGAAGCGAACCCTCACCTAATCCGTTCTTGGTTTCATATTGCTATTACCAACAGTTCCTTTCAACAATCTGAAATTCTTCAAATTGAAAAAATGCGCGCTCATTTTACAAAAGTTTTTCAAACAGGACAAGACCGAGGTGAACTTATAGTCGATATTCCTGCCGAAGAAATGGCTTCCATTGCTATACTTAATTTTTTTGGCACACTTCTCTACTGGTGTACCAACCACCCCGACTCTACTACCCTTCAAGAAAGAATAGACAAGTCGGTTACTCTTCTATTTAGAGGGTTTCTTATTCATTCCTAAAAGCCTGTTCACAAATTTTTAACAAGAAATCGAAGATAGCTGTGGACTCTACAGCCAAAACGGTTTATACTACACAAAGTGAATGAATAATCTTAAAAGAAGGTGTTCGTAATATGAAAGGCTCCGTCATTCTTTTTAATGACGATAATGAAATGACCATTATTGAAAACGTAGAAGAAGCTGTATATCAAGATATTAAAGAACAAGAAGGCTCTGATCACTGCGTTGTAACATTGGACGATCATGAAGTTGATTTTGGCTACGTTTCCCCCGTTTATTGGCGTGAAGGCCAAATACACACTGACTAATATACAAGACCTGCATATATATGCAGGTCTTTTTATGCGCTTATTATTTTGAATCTAGAATTGAACGTGAAGCGAGGAACCTCTGATTTCCTAACACATACCTTAGCACATTCGCAGCTAAAAAACAGGGTTAACAACTATATAGAAAGGGTACATTTCAAGTAATAGAAGCTGCGTTTTATTTTAAAAAAGGAGGTTTATGTTATGAGTTCTTATCGAAAAAATATGAATCACTATCCTCACTCATCTCAGTACACACCTTACCAACACTATTACGCGAAAGAAGCTGATCGTATTTTAACGACTATGAGTACAAACTTTAATAAACAGCATTTGAAATCTCTTATCGACGATGCGTTAGATAACAGAGATGAAGAACAATTTTATGAACTAACAACAGCTTATAATAAGCTGTATAATACCTAACTTAAAACCACTATTTGCAAAATGCGCAAATAGTGGTTTTTTACCTATTTTCATTGTGATAAAATGAGTTGAAAATACGCGGAAGGATTTGAAACTATGGAGCACTTAATCAATAAACGTGTCAAAGAAATTGAATTATCAGGAATACGTACATTTTATAATATGGTCTCACAATATCAAGATGTTTTATCCCTCACAATTGGACAACCTGACTTCTTAACACCACAGCATGTAAAAGAAGCGGCAAAATCTGCAATTGATGATAACCAAACTTCTTATACCCACAATGCTGGAACGATAGAACTGCGCGAGGCAGCAGCTCAATTTGTCAAAGAAAAATATGACTTGCACTATAACCCAGCTGATGAAGTGATTGTGACCATTGGAGCTAGTCAAGCAATTGATATTGCTCTTCGCACCATTTTAGAAGAAGACTCCGAAGTTATTTTACCTGGACCTGTTTACCCAGGATACGAACCGCTTATCCGGTTAAACGGCGCTAAACCTGTACATATTGATACAACCGAAACAGGATTTCGACTAACAGCGGATTTAATCCAACAACATTTGACGTCTAAAACAAGATGCGTCATCTTACCTTATCCGTCTAATCCTACAGGCGTGACGTTGTCACAGCAAGAATTAGAAGAAATTGCTGCTCTTTTAAGCGATAAAAATATTTTTGTACTATCTGATGAAATATACAGCGAGCTCGTTTTTGATAAAAAACATCAGTCCATTGCCTCCATTTCATCTATGAGAGAGAAAACAATTGTTATTAACGGAGTATCAAAGTCTCATTCCATGACAGGCTGGCGAATTGGCCTTTTATTCGCTCCTTCTTATTTAGCCAAACATATTTTAAAAGTTCATCAATACAACGTGAGCTGTGCTTCTTCTGTCTCTCAAGCAGCTGCACTCGAGGCACTGACAGCAGGCAAAAATGATGCGGTAGATATGAAAAAAGAATACGAACAAAGACTGAATTATGTTTATGACCGGCTAGTAAACATGGGATTTGACGTAGAAAAGCCGACGGGTGCTTTTTATATCTTCCCTTCTATTCAGAACTTCCACAGTAATTCATTTGATTTTGCCCTGGAGTTAGTAAAAGAAGCGGGTGTTGCACTAGTACCCGGCAGCGCTTTTTCTTCCCACGGAGAAGGATATGTACGCCTGTCGTATGCGTATTCCATGAACACGCTGCGTGCAGCCTGTGATCGAATTGAAGCTTATCTTACCTCTCGTCAATCACGTTAAGCCGATGGTAAGAAGCGTATGCATTTTTTTGTGAGTGATAGCACATAAGAGCGGGTATACTAGAAGCATATAAATTGACTTCAATAGTGTATCATTATAAAATGTGCATCGATTCACTAAAGAAATACATACTTTTAACGGAGGTTTTTATTATGACAAAAGATTTTTTTGATGTGGTAAATGAACGTACATCGATTCGAGAATATGACTCTTCAGCTAAATTAAGCAAAGAAGAATTAACGGAACTTTTAGAAGCAACAGTGAAGTCACCATCAGCTTGGAACTTACAGCACTGGCATTTCGTTGTTATTACAGACCAAGATGCGAAAGAACGTCTACTTCCAATTGCTTACAACCAAAAACAAATTACAGAAGCAGGCGCTGTAGTAGCTGTCTTAGGTGATTTAGAAGCCAATAAAAATGTAGATGAGGTGTACAATCCACTAGTCGAAGCAGGTCACATGACAGAAGACGTAAAAAATATTTTGTCAGGACAAATTAACGGCGCTTATAAAAACGGTGCTTTTGCCCGGGATGCAGCGTTTACGAATGCTTCTCTTGCATCTATGACATTCATGCTTGCAGCAAAAGCAAAAGGATTAGACACTTGCTCAATGGGCGGATTTAACGCTCAAAAATTTGTAGAAGAATTCAAAATTGAGGATCGATACATTCCGGTTATGCTTATCTCAGTGGGAAAAGCGGCTAAAGAAGCTCACGCTAGCGATCGTTTACCATTAGATCAAGTTACAACTTGGATTTAACAAAAAACCCTGCAACTGCAGGGTTTTTCTATGTAACTAAATGGATTTCACCATGCCTCCGTCGATTAGAAACGACTGGCCTGTCATATATGAATTCGCTCCCGAAACAAAGAAAGCAACGGCTTTAGCAAACTCTTCAGGCTGACCGTAGCGTTTAAGAGGAATTTGGTTTCTCATCTCTTCTTCAATTTCTGAAACGTCTACTCCCAGTTTTTCAGCACGAATGGTATCTAGCTCTTTCACTCGGTCTGTTGCAATTCTTCCTGGCGCAACCGTGTTAATTAAGATACCGTCCTCTGCTAGTTCTGAAGCAAGTGTTTTGGTAAGTCCCACGATTCCTGTACGGAAGGTATTTGACAGAATAAGTCCAGCAATTGGCTCTTTAATGGAAGAAGAAGCAATATTGACGATACGTCCTCCGCTCTTTTTCATAACGGGCACTACTTCACGAATAATACGAATATAGCTGAGGAGATTTAACTCAAATGCATGCTTCCAATCATCATCTGTTAACGAAAGGAAGTTCCCAGCTTTAGGACCTCCTGTATTATTAATTAAAATATCAATGGTTCCAAACGTATCTACTGTATATTGAATAACATCTTGAATGTCTTGAGTTTTCGTGACATCTGCCGTTTTATGTAACACTTGTCCGCTTCCAAGATATGAAATCTCTTCCGCTACTTGGATTAGTTTCTCTTCTGAACGACTTGCAATCATAACGTTTGCGCCTTCTTCTGCGAGCCTGGCAGCAATCGCTTTGCCGAGCCCTTGGCTGGCCGCAAATACAAGCGCTGTTTTTCCTTTTAATTCAACATCCATTTCTTTCACCTCGTCTAATAGTTTGAATCTTTTTAACTTTATCACGTTCTCGTCAAATTCTTCAATAAATATGAAATAATTTCTTTTTTCCATATGGTATACTTAATTATCTGAAAATTATTTCTTAAAGGAGGCAAAAAAGCAGTGTATAAAAAGCAATGCTTTGTCTTTCATCAAAATAAGCCTGTAACATGTACGGTACGATCATATACATCAAATGACTTCGATGAGCTGATTCGGATTCAAGAAGAAAGTTTCCCCCCTCCTTTCCCTTCTGAATTATTATGGAGCAAAGCTCAGTTAAATAACCATGTTTCCCTATTTCCGGATGGAGCGCTATGCGTGGAGATAGACGGGACAATATGCGGATCTATCACAAGCGCGATTGTTTCAGTGGAAGGAAATGAGGCTCACACATGGGATGAAGTAACAGGAAGCGGATATATTCATACGCACGACCCTTCTGGTAATACGCTTTATGTAGTGGACGTATGCGTCATTCCTTCGCATCGATCGATGGGGCTTGGGAAGCTGCTTTTGCAGTCTTTATATGAAGTCGTGATTCATTACAAGTTAGAAAGGCTGCTCGGCGGGTGCCGCATCCCTGGATACGCATCAGCGTCTTCCTTGTACACGCCCGTTGAATACATGAACCTTGTATCAGCCGGAACTCTCTACGACCCGGTTATGACCTTTTTAATGCGCTGTGGCAGAACGCCTATTGGTCTCGCAGCAAACTATATTGAAGATGAAGATTCACACAACTACGCCGTACTAATGGAATGGAAAAATCCATTTTATACGGCTATTCAAAAAGAGGCTGGAGCAAAGGTATTTTAGCCCAAGTGAAAAACGAACCGTTAATCAACAGGTTTGATTAACGGCTCGTTTTTTTGTGATTGTGAATATAGTTTTATCTGTTTCGTTCCTTCTAGCAGTTGATTAGAGAGCAAGGCGAAGACTCCTGCGGGAAGTGAGACCCTATAGGGGCGGAAGCGACGAGGCTCAGCGCCCGCCCGCGGAAAGCGACGCCTTGCATGGAAATCCACTGCGGTGTAATAAGCAGTCCAGCTCATGTATCTCATGTGTTCGTCTTTAGGTTGGATTCATTTAGTTATGTCTCAACCTCTTTTTAGATTATTGAACTTCTTCAATGCTCCACTCTAGCTCTTTATGAGTGAGAACAAGATGCGCCTGCAATTTACTCATCTCTTTGTGCTCAAACCGATCATTATACATTTCATTCATGTCGTCAAAGTCACCGATTGTATACAAAGGAATTTTAATATCTCTACGGGATTGGACCATGTGTTCAAAATCAATAAACAAACCGTCATTCGTTAAAGTAAGAAGCGTATTTGCTAACACGAGAGGCAATATTGGATATTCCAACTTTTTCCTTCTAAATACAAATCTTTTTTGCTTAATTTCTGACATTTTCAACGGAATGATTCGGCTTAAAATATGCTTCATATCATACACGTCTCGAAAATAGATTTTGTTGTAAAATCCATCATCATGAGCTAAATAAACAAATTGATTACCGAGTTTATTATTAAATGGCGAGTTGAGCGGTTTTTTTAAATGACCTAAATACAGCAGCGCTGCAATATCTTGAGGTTCTAACAAATCCAACGAAGATACATCCTCAAAATCAATCCAACAAAAATCACCATAATTATAAACATCATCTTCTGCTAAAAGATGAATTTGTTCTTCTTCTACGTAGTCCATATGGGTTTGGTAATGGTAATCACTGTCTTCAAAACCGTGCTTTAACAATAATATATTTGCAAGCGGCGTAGGAAGGGAATGATAAAACTCTTTAAATTCAATTCCATATGTAATAAAGCATTTTTTATTTACATGGCCATTAATATAAACGATATCTCTTATTTCATCTGCTTTACTCAACCGTTCTAACCACCTTATTGATTGATTCTGTGATCGATATGTAACCGTTCTACTGATTTATATATTATACTTCTAAAATAAACAATGTGTAAATATATATTGTTGGCAATTTCTTTCGTATTCACTCCTCTTCTACTGGTCATTTTATTTGATAGGAAAGAAAGGTATAGAGCTGATTGTGAATGTGGTAGAATGTGTGTATCTTATTAATTAGCATGTATGAACACGGAGGTATACAAAATGGATGTTCGCCATTTGCATTACTTAACAGAAGTGGCTAAACATAAAAATTTCACAAGAGCTTCTGAAGCGCTGCATATTTCGCAACCTTCTCTCAGTAAAATGGTTAAATCATTAGAAGAAGAGCTCGGCACACCTTTGTTTGATCGCGCTGGCAAACAAGTTCAGCTTACCGATGCAGGAATAATTGTGTACGAGCAAGCAGAAAGCATTTTATCTTCTCTCCGGGATTTATCGGATTCCCTCTATGATTTAATGCATTTAAAAAGAGGAACCATCAAAATAGGCATTCCCCCTATTATTGGTACATTGTTTTTTCCTACTATTATTAAAGCATTTCGAGAGCAATACCCTGAGATTCATATTCAATTAGTGGAATATGGCGCTAAAAGAATGCAAAAATTTGTGGAACAAGGAGAAGTGGATGTGGGCGTAGTTTTACTTCCAGTTGATGAAAACATGTTTTTTACGACTCCTTTAGCCCGAGAAACACTGCAGCTTGTTGTTCATAAATCTCATCCGTTAGCTCAGCATTCTACGATTTCATTAAAAGAGTTAAAAGACGAAACGCTTATTTCCTTTCATGAAGACTTCACCATGCATGAAATGGTCTATAACGAATGTTTAAAAAATGGATTTACACCTAATATTGCTTTTAAAAGCTCTCAGTGGGACTTCATTGGAGAGTTGGTAGCTGCTAATCTTGGCATTGCTCTTTTCCCTTATTCATTATGTGAAAAGCTTGATTTGGAGCATGTGAAAGTAATTAATCTCGAGAATGCTATTCCATGGGAAATTGCTTTAATCGTTAAAAAAGATCGCTATATCTCTTATGCTACACAGGCTTTTATTGATTATATTAAAAGTACAGTTTAACAAAGCTGAGACAAAAGTAGTTTAATTAAAAATCCAAATGAGTTTGATTCTTAATAGAAAATCAAACTCATTCGGATTTTTTTATGGTGGTGAACGTAGGTTCCATATATGTAGCGGCTTTTAGCTGTTGTTTGGAGAGCAAGGCGAAGACTCCTGCGGGAAAAGCGGAAGCGACGAGGAGGCTCAGGGGCCGCCCGCGGAAAACGAAGCCTTGCACGGAAATCAACAACGGTGTAATAAGTCATTCATACTAAATCACTTTTCCCATTGGTTCGTCTTTAGATTGAATTGATTTAAGCATGTCTCCATCTCTTTTTTTAATTACCTTTTATTAAATAATTAGACCTTATATTTCACAAACTCTTTTTTTGAAAAGGTTACCAACGCATTTGTAAAGAGATTTCTTTCAACTATAACTAAAAAGAATAGTTATCATAGTTATTATATATTTCATATTATAGTCGTTTTTTTGTAAGATAAGTGTGTAGCATTCATTTACTTAAGTTGTATCCCCATTTGCAAAATCCAAATAGTTTCTCTTTTCCCATGATGGAGTCGTCTTTTCAGCATAGACGACTCCATTATTGTCTCAACAAACTAGGAATGAATAAAAACATAAATAAAGGAGGCTAATCATGAAACTGATTATGGTGATTTTACAGATTTTATTACTAACGGCTCTGTTTTTAATAGGAGAAAGTATTTCACAGTGGTTTGACCTCCCAGTGCCAGGTAGTATCATCGGATTTTTCTTACTGTTTTTCTTACTGTACTTTAAAGTAATTAAATTAAGCTGGGTTGAACAAGGTGGAACACTGTTAGTGGGAGAACTATTACTATTTTTCATACCAGCCGTCGTTGGACTCATCAATTATGGAGATGTATTGATGCATTTTGGAATCCAGATTGTGATTATTATCACAATCAGTACGATTATTGTAATGTCTATAACGGGAATCATTGCAGAACATATTTCAAGAAGAAAGGAAGGTTCGCTAAAATGACATTACTCACATGGATTGCTCTTCCGCTTACACTGCTCGTTTATGTCGGCACAAAAGTGCTCTATAAAAAATATAAGTCTATGCTAGTTTCCCCTATTTTACTAGCCCCCATTCTTTTAATTGGTATCTTATTAGTAACGAATGGCTCTTATGATCATTATAAGCAAGGTGCCAGTGCTATTAGCTTTATGCTTGGACCAGCAACCGTTGCTTTTGCTGTTCCTATGTTTAAGTATTTTGATTTACTCAAAAAACATCGTGTTGAAATCAGCTTAAGCGTAGGGCTCGGCACGTTTGCTGCCATGATATCTTCCATGCTGTTAGCATTAGTGTTTCATTTACAATCAACGCTGGTTCATAGCTTGATTCCAAGATCGGTTACGATTCCTATTGCTGTTAATGTATCTCAGACGCTAGGAGGAGATCCAAATATCACCATTATGTTTGTGATTATAACCGGTGTAGTAGGATGTATGGTCGCTCCAAAACTGATTAAGCTCCTCGCACTGCACTCTTCTCTAGCAAGAGGTCTTCTTTTAGGAGTAGCTTCTCATGGGACAGGTACAGCAAGAGCTTTTGAATTTGGAAAAATTGAAGGTACTTTTTCTAGCCTTGGCATGATCGTAGCAGCACTTCTTACAATGTTGTTTGCGAATATGCTTCTGCCTACTATTTTCGCTTAAAAGATAAAAAAGGTGTGATCATATATGATCACACCTTTTTATTATCCAATATGAAAAGTTGATTTTACGAACTCAATAACTTCTTCCGTAGAAGACATTGATAGAATTGTATCTAAATGAGGTTCGATATCAGCTTTTGATAATTGACGGATTTGAGAACGAGCTTTCAGAATAGATGTTGCACTCATTGAGAATTCATCTAAGCCTAAACCTAAAAGAATTGGAATTGCAATCTCATCTCCTGCCATCTCTCCGCACATGCCTACCCACTTACCTTCTTTGTGAGCCGCTTTGATTACCATATTCACCAAGCGAAGAATCGCTGGGTTATACGGTTGGTATAAATAAGACACGCGCTCATTCATGCGGTCAGCAGCAAGCGTGTATTGAATTAAATCGTTTGTTCCGATAGAGAAGAAATCTACTTCTTTAGCAAATAAATCTGCGATTACCGCTGAGGAAGGAATCTCTACCATCATCCCTACTTCGATGTCTTCCGAAACTTGTACGCCTTCTTGTTGAAGTTTAGCTTTTTCTTCTAAAAGAATCGCTTTTGCTTGACGGAACTCATCAACAGTAGCAATCATAGGAAACATAATTTTCAGATTACCGTATACGCTTGCACGTAGAAGCGCACGAAGCTGTGTACGGAACATGTCTTGCATCTCTAGACATAAGCGAATGGCACGGAATCCTAAGAATGGGTTCATTTCTTTTGGTAGATTTAAATAAGGAAGCTCTTTGTCTCCACCAATGTCAAGAGTACGAACAACCACTGGTTTGCCTTCCATACGTTCAAGAACTGTTTTATAAGAAGTAAACTGCTCTTCTTCCGTCGGAAGATCTTCGCGGCCCATATATAAGAATTCTGTACGATAAAGGCCAACGCCTTCGCCGCCGTTTTCTAATACGCCTTTTACATCTTCTGGTGTACCAATGTTAGCTGCAAGTTCAACGTGATGATCATCAGCTGAAACCGTTTTTTCATTCACAAGCTTCGCCCACTCAGCTTTTTGTTCTGCATACTCAGCGGCTTTTTTCTCGTAAGCTTTTACTGTTTCTTCGCTTGGATCAACGATAACTTCGCCATCTAAACCATCAACAATTACTAATACACCGTTTTGAATGTCTTCCATAACTGTTTTTGTACCTACAACAGCTGGGATCTCCATTGAACGCGCCATAATTGCTGAGTGAGAAGTACGTCCGCCAATATCTGTTGTAAATCCTTTTACGAACTTACGATTTAACTGTGCTGTATCAGACGGCGTTAAATCTTCTGCGATAATGACAACTTCTTCTGAGATTAAGCTTGGATTTGAAACGTTTACACCTAAAAGATGAGCTAATACACGTTTTGTTACGTCACGGATATCAGCAGCACGTTCTTTCATATATTCATTGTCCATTGACTCAAACATATTAATAAACATTGCCGCTACTTCATCAAGTGCATGTTCAGCGTTTACATTTTCATTTGTAATTTTATCTTTAATTGGATTAATAAGTTCAGGATCGCTTAGAACTAATAAGTGAGCTTCAAAGATTTCTGCTTTGTCATCACCAAGTTCTTTACGAGCGTGCTCTCTAATAATTTCAAGTTCTGATTTTGACTTTTCTAGCGCAGCTTCTAGACGTGCTACTTCTGCTTCAACTTCAGTTACTGATTTTTTTTCAACGGTTAATTCTGGATTTTCTAGACGAAATGCTTTAGCAATAGCAATGCCGCTAGAAGCGGCAATGCCTTGAATTTCCTTTGTCATTATTCGCCTAATCCTTCTTTGCTCATTGTATCTTCAAGAGCAGCAAGTGCATCTGCTTCGTCAGAACCTTCTGCAGAGATAGTGATTGTAGCGCCTTTTTGAATACCTAAAGACATAACGCCCATGATTGATTTTAAGTTTACAGTTTTACCGTTGAATTCTAAGTTGATATCAGAATCAAATTTGCTTGCTGCTTGTACTAAAGTTGTTGCTGGACGTGCGTGAATTCCTGAGTCTGCTGTTACTGTAAATGTTTTTTGTGCCATGTTAAATCAATCTCCTTTTTACTTTGAAATGTTAATAATATTTGCTTCTTGTTGAGAAACTTGGCCCTGCTTTAAGATATCAATTTTTTCATCAGCTTGTAAATTCGTGAAAATGATCGGCGTAATCGTCGATGGCGCATTTTCTTTTACAAAGTCTAAATCAATTTTCAATAGAGGCTGTCCTTTTTTCACTTCATCGCCTTGGGCAACTAAAGCTTCAAAACCTTCGCCTTTTAAATTAACTGTATCAATACCAACGTGAATTAAAATTTCACGTCCAGTCGTTGATTCAATACCTAAAGCATGTTTCGTCGGGAATAAGTTTACTATTTTTCCGTCCACTGGTGCAACTACTGTGCCTGTTTTCGGAATAATCGCAAAACCGTCACCCATTAATTTTTGTGAAAATACCTGATCTGGTACTTCCGATAAAGGTACCAATTCTCCCTCAATCGGTGAAACAATATCATTACCATTATCGCTTCCTACTTCAGATGTTGCAACAGGTTTTTCAATTGTTTTTGTCTCTTCTTTTGTGACAACCGGTGTTTTGCCATTCATAATGTCTTGAATTTGACCTTTTAACGTGTCAGATTTCGGACCGAAAATAGCTTGAATATTGTTACCAACTTCAAGAACACCAGCTGCTCCAAGTTTTTTCAAGCGGTTTTTATCAACATTACCTACATCATCTACTGATACACGCAAACGCGTAATACAAGCATCTAAATGTGTAATGTTTTCTTTACCGCCAAGTGCAGCTAAAACATTTGTTGGAAGCTCTGCTGCTTCTACTTTTACATCTTCTTCTCCTTCTTCTTTATCTTCACGACCCGGTGTTTTTAAGTTAAATTTACGGATTGCAAAGCGGAAACCGAAGTAGTAAATAACTGCTAGAACTAAACCTACTGGAATAACTAGCCACCATGCTGTACGGTTTTGCATAACTCCAAATAGAACGTAATCGATAACCCCACCTGAGAACGTCATACCGATTTTAACATTTAATAATTGCATAACCATAAATGATAAACCAGCAAATACTGCGTGAATTGCAAATAGTACTGGTGCTACGAATAAGAACGAGAACTCAAGCGGCTCTGTAATACCCGTTAAGAAAGATGTTAAAGCAGCTGAACCCATGATACCAGCTACATATTTTTTGTTTTCAGGACGAGCTTCGTGATAAATCGCAAGAGCTGCTGCTGGCAATCCGAACATCATGAACGGGAATTTACCAACTTGGAATGTTCCTGCTGTTAAAGGCACGCCATCTGCTAATTGAGCAAAGAAAATCTTTTGGTCACCGTGAATATGTTGACCTGCTTTATTAACGTAATCACCAAACTCAAACCAGAATGGAGAGTAGAATATGTGATGAAGTCCAAATGGAATTAATGAACGTTCAATCAATCCAAATACAAAAGCTGATAAAGTTGGGTTTGCATCAATCATGTTAGTAGAAAAAGCATTTAATCCGCTTTGAATTGGCGGCCAAATGAAAATCATAATAACACCTAAAACAATTGAAAATACCCCAGTAATGATTGGTACAAATCGTTTTCCTGCAAAGAACCCTAAATAAGATGGTAATTCAATATTGAAATAACGATTATACATGGATGAAGCTAAAATACCTACTATGATACCCCCGAATACACCTGTAGCTAACGTAGGAATTCCTAAGATGCTAGTGTAAGCTGGATTGGCACCCATTTTGTCAGGATCTAGTTGTCCTGTAGCAACTAAGATTGTGCTCATCGTTTTGTTCATAATTAAGTAGCCTACAATTGCAGCAATACCTGCTACACCGTCACCACCAGCTAAACCAACGGCAACACCAACGGCAAACAATAGCGATAAGTTGTCAAATACAATTTGACCCGCTTGCGACAAAACATTTGAAACCAATTGAACCCAGTCTGCACCAAGTGCCGGTACTGCATCCAACAATGTAGGGTTTTGAAGCGCTGTCCCTACTCCAAGTAAAATCCCTGCTGCCGGTAAAATCGCAACCGGCAACATAAGCGCTTTTCCGACTTTTTGTAATACTCCAAAAAGTTTTTTAAACATGGCGCTTACCTCCTTTTATATATTTAGTGTGCAACAAGCTATTTATTTGATACGTGAATCATTAACGCGCTTTCATAAAACGCTTTCTTTAACTAGAAAACTCATTACATCTCCTGGTGTCCTGAAGCCTAAGCTTTAAATGATTGCGCTTTCTTATAACAAAAAAAGGCATGAGGAAAAAGAAACGATAAATGGATACACTCATCCAATTACACATCGCTTCATTTCTCACTCATGCCTGATCGTATCAGTAACACGTATTGAAATGATTTTATAAATCCGTTTTTGTTATAAGTCGCTGCAGATGCATCGTTAAGTAAACTGCTTCTGCTTCATATACAGGTAAATGTAACGCTTGCTGCATTACTTTTATCACTTTCCAAGACACATTGTAACACAGGGGATATTCTTCTTTCAATAGCAAAGCAATTTTTTTTGGCTCTTCTATTTTTTCTCCTGTTTTTACTCGATCAATAGCAAAATGCAAATGACGAATCAATCTCATATAGTGCACAGATTCTTTGTCTACCTGCAGATGAAGCGATTCTTCAATCACATTAATAATCGTTTGAATAAGCTGCGAGTCTTGATTCACTTCCAGCAGGTTTTTTTCCGTCAGCGCACTATGGATATGAAGCGCAATAAAACCAATCTCTCCTACCGGAAGCTGCACGCCTATTTTGCGACTAATAATTTCTACCACTTCAGATGCGATCGTATATTCCTCTGGATATAAAGCTTTTGTTTCAAGTAAAAATGGATTTTTAAGCCCCATTCCCTGCTGAAAACGTTTTATCGCAAACGCGATATGATCCGTCAATGAAATGTGTATATGTTCATTCAAAGGAATGTTAACACGCTTTTGAATGTGCGTTACAATATCATTCATCATTTCAATCACGTCTTCATCTACCTGAGCTAAAAGCTGCTTGTACTGTTCTTGCTCTTCTTCACTCTTTAACAAAAACATTTTCTCGACGGCTTTTGCATCGATTTCATCGCCTTTTTTCTTATTGAACCCTATTCCTTTCCCAATTAGCACAACTTCATCATAGGTAAGGTGTTTAGCAATTAATACATTATTATTAAGTACCTTTTCTACAAAAAAGGACTCTTTCACGAATCCTTCACTCCCCTGTTTCGGCTTTCTATTATTTGCTTTCCTATCTTACAAATAATACGCATAACCGTCAATTCATTTTTCTTTGTTTCAAATATTATTGAACTAAACTATTTGAGTTACGTATTATCTTAGTAGTTCTTCGCTGGAAACGCAACGTCTTTTTTGCTCGTCCCATAACAATTTTTCATAATAAAGTTTTGAAGCATAACGCTCAGAATGAATGCACCCGCTTGTAAAAGTGTAAAAAGAACAAGTGAAGTGGTAATAGATACCAGCAAAACCCCATAGTGAATCAGCAAAATATCTACTATACGCAGCCCCGCTATAATCATTCCAGCTCCAACAAAAAATTCTTTGGCTACACTCCAAACGAGGAGAATCGTAACAATACAAACGTAAATCATCGTGGCATTTACGGAATCATGAGTAGCCGACGCAAACCATCCCGTATAAAACCAATTATTATGAAAATATGCTAACAGCATAAACATAATAGTAGAAGTAATGGCGAGCATCCCGAGAAAAAATGTAGCGTAATGCACAAATGTCATATACCGTTCTGTTAGCCATACATACCAAATCTTTGAAATGCTAAAGCCTATGGTCATTAAAACGCCTGTATAAATTGTTTTCCACCAGTGATGTGTATAAATATCCCAGTGTAAAAATAATTCTTCAATCCCCATAAATATAGCTGAAATGAATAAAATATAGCGGAATTTTAATTGATAAGCAGCTACCACCATAGCCATGATTGGAAAAGCAAACGCTTGAGAAGTTAAGGAACCAAACAAATTATCAAAATATTCATTGGTCATAAAATCAGGATCGTAATCGTAACTTTCAAACAACACAAATACAACATACTCTAGTACATAAGCCATTCCAATGATAAAAAAAAGCAAAACGACTAGCTTTTTATCTTTTTTACGTATGAATACTGTAAGCAAAACGGCTGTGCTGATAATAATCAATGCAAAAAAAGCAGTATAATGAGGCATAGACGTCTCCCTTTTACGACCTAATTATTACTTAGAGTAAGACGTTTTAGCCAAATTATACATAGCTAGCTTCTATTCAAAAGAGCTTGAGACATAACTACATTAATCCAATCTAAAGGCGAACAAACGGGATACATGAGATAGTTTGGATCGCTTTCTACACTGTAGTTGATTTCCGTGCAAGGCTTCGCTTTCCGCGGGCGGCCGCTGAGCCCCCTCGTCGCTTCCGCTTCTGCGGGGTCACACTTCTTCCGCTTTTCCCGCAGAAGTCTTTGCCTTACCCTTTAATTAGATGCCACTACATACCTGAACCCTACGTTCACCATGCCAATGAAAAAAATCCGAACGATTCATCGTTCGGATCTTCTTTCAACTAACATACTTTTGTTTCAGCCTCTTTTAACTCTTCAGCTTATAAAAACTGGAATGGTATCTATTATCCTTCAATCATTTTTGAAAGGTTAGCCATTTCGATAGCTGATGCTGCAGCTTCCCATCCTTTATTTCCTGCTTTTGTTCCTGCACGTTCAATTGCTTGCTCAATTGTTTCAGTTGTTAATACACCAAAGATAATTGGCACGCCTGTTTGTAAGCTTTGAGATGCAACGCCTTTTGCTACTTCATTACATACAAAATCAAAGTGTGGAGTAGCTCCTCGAATAACGGTTCCTAGCGTAATCACTGCATCATATTTTTTAGATTCAGCTAATTTTTTGGCGATTAATGGGATTTCATAAGCGCCCGGTACCCAAGCCACGTCTACGTCTTCATCAGCTACGCCGTGACGTTTGAGCGCATCTTCTGCTCCACTAAGTAAACGGCCTGTAATAAATTCATTAAAACGCCCTACCACGATTCCGATTTTTAATCCTGTGCCTACTAAATTTCCTTCATATAAATGATTCATCTTTTGTTCCTCCTGCTAGTATTAATATATAGTTATTTACATTTCTTTTCATGAATTAGCTTCATTTGTTATAACGAAAAAAAGTGTAAAATTATAAATGTAATAAATGACCTAATTTTTTAGCTTTTGTATCTAAGTATTTTTTATTGGCATCCACTGCCGGCATTTGAAGAGGCACTCGCTCGATCACTTCAAGGTCGTAGCCTTTTAGCCCAGTAATTTTACGAGGGTTATTCGTTAAAAGCTTCATTTGTTTGACTCCAAGGTCTTTTAAGATTTGAGCACCGATTCCATACTCTCGTAAATCTGCAGGAAACCCGAGTTTTTCATTCGCTTCTACGGTATCGTATCCTTCTTCCTGCAGCTTATATGCTCTTAGCTTATTTAGTAAGCCAATACCTCTTCCCTCTTGACGCATATACAGCAGAATGCCGCGTCCTTCTTCTTCAATTTGCGTAAGAGCTGCGTGAAGCTGAGGACCGCAGTCGCAGCGTTCAGAACCAAACACATCTCCAGTCAAACACTCAGAGTGAACGCGAACGAGAACGGGGCTATTATGATCAATATCACCTTTGATAAGAGCCACATGTTCTTTATTATCAAGTTTATTTGTATATCCTACAGCTTTAAACTCACCAAATGCCGTAGGTAAGCTCACTTCTACTTCACGGCTAATAAGCTGGTCATGTTTGCGGCGGTAGGCAATCAAATCTTTTATTGTAATCATTTTTAAATCAAATTGCTCTGCAATTTTTGTTAAATCCGGTACACGTGCCATTGTTCCATCTTCATTCATAATTTCACAAATAACACCCGCAGGCTTTCCTCCTGCTAATACTGCTAAATCAACAGCAGCCTCTGTATGACCTGCACGCTGCAGAACGCCCCCGTCTTTTGCAATCAATGGGAAAATATGTCCTGGGCGTTGAAAATCACTTGCTACCGTCGCTTCATTTACAAGAGCCATAACCGTAGCAGAGCGTTCGTATGCACTGATACCTGTTGTACTTGAAATATGATCAATACTTACTGTAAATGCTGTTCCATGTACATCCGTATTGTTCGCTACCATCGGGTGAAGATTCAATTTATGCGCAATTTCTTCATTAACAGGTGTACAAATTAATCCTCTTCCATGAGTAGCCATAAAGTTAATAACCTCAGGCGTCGTCTTTTCGGCTAATGCAATAAAATCTCCTTCGTTTTCTCGATCTTCATCATCGCATACAATAACCACTTTTCCCTTTTTTAACTCTTCAATGGCTTCTTCTACTTTATGAAACATCTCTTTCACCTCACTGTTAATTTGTAAAACCATGCTGCTGTAATAAATCCTTCATGTTACCTGAACGATTCGAGGCGCCAGGAGTTGACTTATTTGTCATCATCTGATGCATATACTTAGCTAACATATCGCATTCAATATTCACCTTGTCTCCTCGCTGTTTGTCTCCAACGACTGTGTGAAGCACCGTATGAGGAATAAGAGAAATAGTAAATGATTGGTTGCTGACATCAAAAATAGTAAGACTCGTTCCGTCTACGGAAACAGATCCTTTTAACATCATAAATTCACGAAGTTCAGGATCGACTTGAATTTCATAATAAAAGGCATTTCCTTTACGTGTTTTGCTTACAATGGTTCCAATTCCATCAACGTGTCCGCTAACGAAATGCCCTCCAAACCGGCCATTTGCAGCCATCGCCCGCTCTAAGTTAACACGTGATCCAACGGTTAGAAGCTGAAGGGTACTTGCTTTAATCGTCTCCGGCATGACATCGACCGTAAATTCATTTTGAGAGTAAGCCGTTACGGTTAAGCAAACGCCGTTAACTGAAATACTGTCCCCTAAGTTCACATCTTCTAACACGGTCTTCGCATCAATCGTAAGAACAATTGCTTCTGTGGCCTTTTGAATACGTTTTATTTTTCCAATTTCTTCAATGATACCTGTGAACATTTTCTTCACCTGCTTTGGCGCTATTCCAACTTCTTATACCGTTTTGAAATAGCAGCTGCTTTTTTTTCATATTTATCTTTCCCCCAACCACTGAAAATAAAAAAGCCCCTTGAACAAATGTCCAAGGGGTCGGCTGAGCTGAATCAGTTTTATCTATGCAAAATTCCGCTAATTGTATACGAAATAAACAGTTATATTTTGTGTACAAAAACAAGGGTAGCTTTAAAAAAGGCAAGCGTGTCCCTTATTAATTCAACACAAAAAAACAACTGTGCTTCCTGATCCTTCTCCCATCCAGACTTTTACTGTCGGCTCTAGATTTTAACTAGATCCACCGCTAACATACATCGTATGAAAACGGGTCACGGGCTTAAAAGCATACGCTTTATCACCGCCGGTTGGGACTTACACCCGACCCCGAAGGATAATATATTCGACTGCTATAGTCTTATTTGTTTTACATTATAGCAAAGTAAAATCGACTTGTCACATCATTTAACTTCGTTTTTTCACATCTATTCTTTAAAATCCAGCTTTTAGCTTATTTTTTCTTTTTTAATACATAGCATCCATACAAAAGCTAGTCCAATATAGCCAAATATCGGATACAAAAACTCAAGAAGCTGGGCATATCCGAATTGCCCAATAATAAAGCAAGCCAAGATAATAAACGCAAAAGCTTGTTTGTCATTCAGGGGAAGAAATGACTGAAGCTGCTTAGCGACTCCAAATACATTTCCAATCAATGTAGTAAAAATCTCGCCTAACACAACTACCGTAAATAAAACATTCACCCACGCTGAGATATTTTTAACAACGGCACTCATCGGAATATCAAGTTGAAATGAATAAGGCAAATTGGAAAGGGCAAGATGAGTAGAAACAAGCATAAACGTAAGTACACATCCTCCTATTACGGCCCCTTTTTTAATCACGCTCCTATCTTTCACCGAGCTTCCTAATGGAACCAAAACGGCTTGCGCCAAAGCTAGATTTAGGGAAATATATAAAAAGGGACTAACCGCCCACTTCCACTGTGTGACGAGCGTTAAATCCGGCTTCGTTTGAATCAGTGAGAAATAGCTGATATTTGGCACAAAGATGATAAAAGCAAATGAAAGCATCATCGGCACAACAAGAGAATTAACCATTAAAATACCGTTAATTCCTTTTGCGATAAATATATAAGTTAAAACAATTGTAAAAATCATCCCAACAGGAGGCCACAGCCCGAACTGTTCTTTTCCTATTGCCCCCGTACTCGCTAGCATGACTGAAGTTACTCCAAATAAAATGACAATCATTACACCGTTTACCGCTTTTCCAAGCACATCACCAAATAAATATGTATTAAGCTGCTGATAAGAAGAAGCCCCAATTGCGTGCGAAAGCAGCATCATTTTCGAACCTAGCCAAATAAAAAACAAGCCGCTGACCAAAATCCCAACCATTCCAAGTTCCCCGTACTGTGTAAAAAATTGAACGATTTCCTTGCCTGTTGCAAAACCGGCTCCTACAACGGTGCCTACATACGTAGCAGCAACCTGCAGCGTGAGTTTCCACCTTTTCATGCCCATCACCCTTCTACCCTTCATAGTTCACTATATGTAGGAACTTTTAAAAAAAGACGAGCCTTTTTACGTGTAAATCTACGCATCTCCCAGCGCTTGTACCTTTTCGTTTGTTTTTTATTTTTCATTTTCTTTTTGTATTTCTCACAAAAAACTCCTTAACCCTTAACATAACAGTCATTTTCAAACAAAATATACGGATATTTTCCCTTTAGCTTTTAAATTTCCCTCAATATTTGCTGGAAATTCACAATTTACTGTTGTATAATTTCTAAAAATCAGATAAATTATTAAATAAGTATTCTTTCTATTTAAAAAAATATGTTTCAATTATATACAATTGATTCTTATCATGAGAGGTGGAGGGACTGGCCCTTTGAAACCTCAGCAACCAGTCGTTAGAGACATGGTGCTAAATCCAGCAAGCAATTTATTGCTTGGAAGATAAGAAGGCGAAAAAAGTCTTCTTCTTAAGAAGACTTTTTCTATTTTATCGGCATATTGCATAAAACGAATCACTCGTGAAATAGAAGCGGAACAATTTAAGGAGGTTTTGACATGGGGTTACTTGAAGATTTAAAGTCTAAAATTTTAATTGGGGATGGTGCCACTGGTACCCTCCTTTACTCACACGGTATTGACAGCTGTTTTGAAGAACTAAACATCACCAAACCAGAAGAGGTCACTCGTATTCACAGAGCCTATGTAGAAGCTGGTGCAAACGTTATTCAAACAAATACCTACGCTGCTAATTATCAAAAACTTGCCCGTTATGGATTAGAAGATTCAGTCAAAGACATCAATGTTGCTGGTGTAAAATTAGCGAAACAAGCTGCAAAAGATCAGGCTTACGTGGTTGGTACACTCGGCGGAATTCGTTCTTTCCAAAAAAACGCTATTAGTTTAGAAGAGGTTAAGCGAAGCATTCGTGAACAAATGTTTTGGCTTTTAAATGAAGGCGTGGATGGCCTTTTATTTGAAACATACTATGATTTCGAAGAATTAAAGACCGTTCTTACACTGGCAAGAAAAGAAACGGATAAGCCTATTATTACCCACGTTTCCCTGCATGATATTGGCGTGCTGCAAGATGGCCGTCCTTTATCAGATGCATTAAAAGAATTAGAAGCGTTGGGAGCAGATGTTGTCGGGCTAAACTGCCGCTTAGGTCCTTATCATATGATTCAGTCTCTTGAAGAAGTACCGCTTCCTGATCGTGCTTTCTTATCTGCTTACCCTAATGCCAGCCTTCCGGCGTATGTGGAAGGAAAGTTGGAATATGAAACGAATGAAGACTACTTTGTAGAAAGCGCGCGTTTATTCCGCGAACAAGGGGTTCGCTTAATTGGAGGATGCTGCGGTACAACACCAGCTCACGTACGCGCAATGTCATCTGCCTTAAAAGACCTGCCTCCGATTACAAGCAAAGTCGTTAAAATGAGACCAGCCGTTAAGGTTCAAGAGCGTGAGCAGCAGGATAAACCTCATATGCATGAGATTGTGAAGAAGCGCCGCTCGGTTATCGTCGAGCTAGATCCGCCTAAACAGCTTGGTCCGACGAAATTTTTAGAAGGCGCAAAAGCACTTGATAAAGTCGGCGTAGATGCTATTACATTAGCTGATAATTCTCTTGCCTCACCTCGCATCAGCAACTTGGCAATGGCAACACTGATGCAGCAAGAAACAAAAGCACGACCGCTTATTCATATTACCTGTCGCGACCGAAATTTAATTGGACTTCAATCCCATTTAATGGGACTTCATACGTTAGGAATGAATCAAGTGCTTGCGATTACCGGTGATCCGTCAAAAGTTGGCGATTTCCCTGGTGCCACTTCGGTCTACGATTTATCTTCATTTGACTTGATTAGTTTAATCGCTCAGTTTAATGAAGGACTATCTTATTCCGGCAAACCGCTTGGTCAAAAAACCAATTTTTCCATCGCAGCTGCCTTTAACCCAAACGTGCGTCACTTAGACCGAGCCGTTCAGCGTTTGGAAAAGAAAATCGACTGCGGGGCTCACTATTTCATTACTCAGCCTCTCTATTCAACTAAGCAAATTGAAGAGGTATATGAAGCAACCAAACATTTAACAACACCGGTATACATCGGTATCATGCCGTTAACAAGCGCAAGAAATGCTCGATTTATTCACCATGAAGTACCTGGAATTAAATTATCAGAAGATATTCTAGAACGCATGGATGCAACGGGAAATGACCGGATTCGCGGTGAAGTCGAAGGTCTTGCAATTGCAAAAAACTTAATTGATACAGCATATGAGTTATTTGACGGTATTTACTTAATTACGCCGTTTATGCGCTATGAAATGACCGAAATTCTAACACGCTATATTCATGACAAGCAACTTGTTACATCAGAAAGGAAGATATAAATGAGCTCACTTATCGAACAACAACTAAAGAAGCGAATACTCGTCATCGATGGAGCAATGGGAACGATGATTCAAGATGCTGATTTAACCGCTGAAGATTTTGGCGGCGAAGAATATGAAGGCTGTAACGAATATTTGACTCGAACAGCGCCTCATGTGATTCAGCGCATTCATGAAGAGTACTTTGCAGCAGGTGCTGATATCATTGAAACCAATACGTTTGGCTCAACATCTACCGTACTTGATGAATACGATTTAGGTCACTTGGCGTATGAATTGAATATCGAAGCTGTGAAGCTTGCTTGTGCAGCCCGCGATAAATATTCAACTCCCGAATGGCCTAGGTTCGTAGCTGGAGCTATCGGTCCTACCACTAAAACTCTCTCTGTTACCGGAGGCATTACATTCCCTGAGTTAGTAGAATCGTACGAAGAGCAAGCTCGGGGTTTGTTAGACGGGGGCGTTGACTTACTTTTAGTCGAAACCTGTCAAGACATGCTGAACGTAAAAGCCGCGTTTCTAGGGATTACAGCGGCGTTTAAAAAACTAAAAACCGAAGTTCCTATTATGATTTCAGGAACAATTGAGCCTATGGGAACAACTCTCGCTGGTCAAGATATCGAATCTTTTTACTTATCACTGGAACACATGAAGCCTCTTTCAGTCGGACTTAACTGCGCGACAGGCCCTGAATTTATGACGGATCATATTCGCTCTCTTTCAGACCTAGCCACTTCAGCAGTTAGCTGTTATCCAAACGCTGGACTTCCGGATGAAGAAGGCAATTATCATGAATCCCCTGAGCTGCTTGCTCAAAAAATTAAAGGGTTTGCTGATAAAGGCTGGCTGAACTTTGTAGGCGGATGCTGTGGTACAACGCCTGCTCATATTAAAGCACTGGCTGAAGCGGTAAAAGAGGTTGCGCCTCGTTCGCTTGATCGCTCCGAGCATAACCATGCTGTAACCGGTATTGAACCACTTGTATATGACGATTCTATGCGCCCTCTTTTTGTGGGAGAACGTACGAATGTAATCGGTTCTCGCAAGTTCAAGCGTCTGATTGCGGAAGGAAAAATTGAAGAAGCATCTGAAATTGCGCGTGCTCAAGTTAAAAATGGTGCTCACGTTATTGATATTTGCTTAGCAGATCCAGACCGTGAAGAAATGGAAGACATGGAGGAATTTATTCAAGAAGTTGTAAAAAAAGTGAAGGTTCCTCTTGTAATCGATTCAACGGACGAGAAAGTTATTGAAAAAGCTTTAACGTACTCACAAGGTAAGGTCATTATTAACTCCATTAACTTAGAAGATGGTGAAGAGCGTTTTGATGCAATCTTACCGCTAGTAAAAAAATTCGGTGCAGCTCTGGTTGTCGGTACAATCGATGAAACAGGCATGGCCGTTACTGCAGAACGAAAAGTAGAGATTGCTAAACGCTCACATGATTTGCTTGTTGAAAAACATGGCTTTAATCCAAAAGATATTATTTTTGACCCTCTTGTGTTTCCTGTAGGGACTGGTGATGAACAATATATTGGTTCTGCTGAGGAAACAGTTAAGGGAATTAAAATGATTAAAGAAGCCCTGCCTGATTGCCTGACCATTCTTGGCGTAAGTAACGTGTCATTCGGTCTTCCTCCAGTCGGACGTGAAGTACTAAATGCCGTTTACCTTTATCACTGTACGCAGGCTGGACTCGATTATGCCATTGTTAATACCGAAAAGTTAGAGCGCTATGCTTCTATTCCAGAAGCTGAAATTGAGCTTGCTAATGCGTTATTATTTAACACAACTGATGAAACGCTAAGCACGTTTACCGACTTTTATCGTGATAAAAAGAAAGAAGCAAAAGTAGAAATTTCTACGTTAACACTCGAGGAACGATTGGCAATGTATATTGTCGAAGGTACAAAAGAAGGATTGCTTCCTGATTTAGAACAGGCTTTAGCTCAATATGATGATCCGTTAGATATTATTAACGGACCGCTTATGAAGGGGATGGCGGAAGTTGGACGTTTGTTTAATGACAACCAGCTGATTGTAGCAGAAGTGCTTCAAAGTGCGGAAGTGATGAAAGCATCCGTTGCCTTTTTAGAACCTCATATGGAAGCAACTGAAAATGATTCTGGAAAAGGCAAAGTTATTCTTGCAACGGTTAAAGGCGACGTGCATGATATCGGTAAAAACTTAGTAGACATCATTTTAAGCAACAATGGTTTTAAAGTAATTGATTTAGGGATTAAAGTAACGCCGCAGCAGCTGATTGAAGCAGTAAAAGAAGAAAAGCCAGACATCATTGGCCTGTCAGGTCTTCTAGTAAAGTCAGCTCAGCAAATGGTTTTGACTGCCCAAGATTTAACACAATCAAGCATTGATGTTCCAATTATGGTAGGAGGCGCTGCCCTTTCCCGTAAATTTACTGACTTTAAAATTGCTCCGGAATATGAAGGTGCGGTCCTCTACGCCAAAGATGCGATGGACGGATTAGCGTTAGCAAATAAGCTGCAGAACAAAGAAGAAGTTATTCAGCTTTTAGCAGATTTAAAAACGCGGCAAGAAAAGAAAGTAACGGTTCGAGAACGCCAGCCTCAAACCGCTCAAGCAGCTACGGCTGTTTTAGAAAGATCAGCCATTTCAACGGACGCTCCTGTTTTTGTACCGGCTGATTTAAAGCGGCACGTTGTCAAACACTACGATTTGGCACAGGTTCTTCCGTATATTAACTGGCAGATGCTTTTAGGCCATCACTTAGGACTAAAAGGAAAAGTGAATAAGCTGCTTGCTGAAAAAGACGAGCGTGCTGTTCAATTAAAAGAAACCGTTGATGACCTGCTCGAACTGGCACTAAAAGAAAACTTAATTAAGCCAGCGGTTATTTATCAGTTCTTCCCTGCTCAAGCAGACGGAAATGATTTAATTATTTATGATCCTGCTGATGAAAAAACAGAAATTGAACGCTTTACCTTCCCTCGACAAGCAAAAGGACAGTTCCTGTGCCTATCTGATTTTGCAAAGCCTAAAGAAAAAGAGATGGACTATGTATGTTTCTTCTCTGTAACAGCAGGAACAGGCATTCGCGAACGCGCCGCGAAATTCAAAGAAAACGGCGAGTTTTTAAAGAGTCACGTGTTCCAAGCTCTTGCGCTTGAACTAGCTGAAGGATTAGCGGAACGTGTTCATCAGCAAATTCGTGACCGCTGGGGATTCCCCGATTCGCCTGACTTTACAATGGCGGAGCGTTTTTCAGCCAAATACCAAGGTCAGCGTTTTTCATTCGGATATCCTGCATGTCCAGACCTTGAGGACCAAGCAAAACTGTTTAAATTACTTAAACCTGAAGACATCGGCATTCAGTTAACAGACGGTTTCATGATGGAACCAGAAGCTTCTGTTACAGCCCTTGTTTTTGCACATCCTGAAGCGAAATATTTTAACGTATTATAAAATATGGCCGCGGTCTTTTAGACCGCGGCTGTTTTTTTACAGTGAACAAATCTGAAAAAAAGCTGCGACAAATGTATTTTAGCTGAAGAAAGATCCGAACGGTGAATTCAGATTCTTGACTGAGAATCAACTCCATTCGGATTTTTTCATTATGATGGTGAACTAGATTTCATGTAGCTGTTTCTAGCTGTTGATTGAAGGGCAAGGCGAAGACTCCTGCGGGAAAAATTGATGTAGTTATGTCTCAATCTCTTTGAATTCACCCCCGGTTTGAGCTTTTTTTATGAGTTTCTTGGGAAACACTGATAGAATAAGGAACGTAATAAATTTGTAACACTCTTATCACAGCAAATTTTTCAGAGAAAGGAATTTTCAAGAAATGATCAAATTATTTGTAAGCGACTTAGATGGCACTCTTTTACACGAAGAAAAATACGTAGAACAGCATAATGCAGACGCACTTAGTGAACTTCAGCGCCAAGGAGTAGAGGTTTGTCTTGCTTCTGGACGAATGGATACGGAAATTTTAAAAATTTCTACTGATATTAACAATACATTTCATCGCATAAGCCAAAACGGAGGATTTGTGTGGACCAAAGAAAATCAAGAACTTCATGGAAAAGTGTTTGAAGATGATTTAGCGGTTCAACTTTATAAAAAAACGATAGATCCTAACCGTATTACGCTTGTCTGTTCAAACGACACCAATTATGTAGAGCAGCGAAATGAAATTATTGAAGCAATTGAAACTCACATGTTTTTCCCTATCGAAGAACAAATTGAAATGACAGATTCATTTGGTCACGCTCTTTCTCCATCTAAAATCACGGTTCTTGGAGATCATGATGAAATGGTAGCTCTGCAAAAAGAAGTGAACGAAGAGTTTGGTGATTATATTGATACATATATTTCTGCCAAGCAGTGTTTGGATATTATGCCTAAACATATCAGCAAAGGAAATGCCATTGAAATTTTATTAAATCATCTTCAGCTAAAACCAGAGGAAATTGCATGTGTAGGGGATTCATTTAATGATATTCCTATGTTCCAATTAACGCCGAACAGTTTCGCTATGGCTACAGCTCCTGAAGCTGTTCAGCGCCACGCCTCTGCTATTGTGTCATCAGTTAGTGAAGCAGCGCGTATTGTTTTAGAAAAAAATAAGCAAACAACCTAAAAAAAGCGGTCAACGTTTAAATTGACCGCTTTTATCTATTTAATAAGAAAACGGTAGTTATTTTTTTCGTAAAGAACGAAAAAATTCACCTAAGCTTTTTTGCTTCCCATCTGCATGCTCTCCGTGATTAACCAAGCTGCTGATTCTTTCTCGTCGAACAACAACCATAATAAGAGTGGCAAAAAAGATAATGGAAACGGCAATGACAACCAGTGCAAGAACGGATGCTACAATAGCTTCAGAAGTCGTTAGTGACGATAGCATCTGCCTCGTACACCTCCATTTCGTTTGTGGCGAAAAGGAGCCTAGCAATTAGAAATGCAAATAATCTTTTTTCTCAGCTTGATGCATGTTATTATACACCATTTTCATTTTAGAAGCTGTAGCTTTTAAAGACGTAGACGAATCCACATCTTCGGCTAACATAATGTTTACTAAGTCAACCACAGAACGAGACAACAACTCTACATTATTTTGCAACTCTAATTCGTCATAAGTCGTACGGTCTTGAAGACGAAGTCGAATAATTTCATTTGCTAGCTCCCTAACACGCACTAATTGTTGATGTTCTCCCATAGTATCTCCGCCGCAAGAAACTTATAATCAGCCCTTTTATTGGCTTTTATAAGAGCTAGAAATCCCTGCAGCTTACCCCTCCTTATAAAGATGCCTAGCACATCTTTATGTAAATCACACTTTCACCTTGTTTACATGTATATTCGCTATAGCTGGTTCTTTTTCCTTTTGAAATTAGCAGCCATCGTCAACGACCTTCTTCGTTTATCGTTCAGATTTCAAATTTTTAAGGATGTGATATACGAAAATTAAAACGCCAATAGCCGTAAGTGTTGCTCCTGCTGCCACTACGGGTGTAAAAGCTTGGTTTTCTAGTACGATCATGAAAAATAAACCAATCATCATGACCGGTAATCCTATATTATGCAACCATACGTGCAGTTTGGCTAATTTACTTTCGCTAAACGCAGGAAACAAATAATAAATAATTCCCGCTAACGTAAGCGATGTCCATCCTAATAAATTGATATGCACGTGAACAGGTGTCAAAGCGTAGCTGTGAACAATTGACATATAATACCCCAATATGATGCCAATTCCAAAATAAACGGCTGATATTTTAATTAATTTAATTCCCATCGTTTTCTCCCCCTTATATCCCCCTCCGACTTCTGTACTACTTTACGCAGGAAACGTCATTTTAGAAGCGGCAGATTAGCCAAAGGACACGAAATACGGAGTATGATATCTAAAAAGAGGATTCTTTACCGCAAACACAAAAAACAGCTGAGCAAAAGTACTCAGCTGTCTATTTTAAGCAATATAATGCAGCACAAAATTCAAGAAAAACAACAGCGCGCTTACATACATAAACATCGATACTTCACGCATTTTACCAAGGAATAATTTAAGCAGTGGATACGCAATGAACCCAAATGCAATTCCATCAGCAATGCTGTACGTGAGAGGAATAAGCGCAATAATTAAAAATGCAGGGAAACCTTCTGTTAAGTCCTGTAAATTGATGTTTTTGATATTTTGAATCATCAATGCTCCAATAACAATAAGAATAGGTGCAATAGCACTATCTGGAACCAGCTTGATAAATGGAATAAACAGAAGTGAACTTAAAAATAAAACTCCTGTAATCAGCGATGTTAAACCCGTTCGCCCTCCAGCTGCAATACCAGATGCTCCTTCTACAGAAGACACCGTTGGACTTGTTCCAAACACGCCGCTTAGCAAAGCTGAGGCGGCTGTTGCTTGAAAGGCCCGCGGAAATTTGCTATCTTGATTCATCATACCTAGCTGACCATGCAGCAAACCGATATTTTCAAAAATCAATACCATTGTTAATGAAAAGACAGCTGCCCAAAACGCAACGTCTCCAATAGCTCCAAAAGACAATGTGCCAAAGCTGCTAAAGAAGTCGTTCACGCTCCCAGCCGACTGTCCTTTTTCTGCACCGCTTCTTACACCAAGTAAGAAGGCAAGGACTGATCCAGCAATCATGCTTAACAAAAAGTTACCTTTCACATTTCGGATAAACAGTACGATTGTGATAATTAACGTCAACAGCGTACTGATCACAAACGGATCTGACAAGTCTCCAAGTGCTACAAAAGTGTTTTCGCTTGGAACTACAAGCTTCCCTTTTTGCAAACCGATAAATGTTAAAAATAAGCCAACACCGACTGTTATCGCTTCTTTTAGCGAATGCGGAATCGAAGAGACAATTTTGGCAGACAGTCGTGAAAAAGCTAATGCTATAAAAAGAAAGCCGGATATCACTACTGCTAATAACCCTTCTTGCCAAGATAACCCCATTGATTGAACCATCGTATACGTAAACAATGCATTAATCCCCATACCTGGCACCAGGATGAGAGGCGCATTTGCCCAAAAAGCCATAATAACACAGCCTACAAAAGCCGAAGCTACTGTTGCGAATATTCCTGCTTCAAGCGGAATACCGGCATCAGACAAAATGGTTGAATTAACAGCAATAATATACACGATGGAAAGAAATGAAATGACCCCAGCTAAGCTTTCTTTTCCGACAGTTGTTTGGTGGTCGTTTAAACGAAACAACTTTTCAAATAATGCGTTCAATCTAATTTCCTTCTTTTCATCTATCCCTCGCCCACCCAGTGACCAAAAATGCCACCGAAGTTATTATAGCAAAATCAACAATTGTTGCAAGGAAAACTTGTCTCCTTTAGCTTAAGCGTTCATTCCTTATTTAAAACTGTTATCATTTTCTAAACGTAACGTCTTGCATTCATTCTATATATACCTTGGACTGGACATAATAAAAGAGCGCTTTATCAGCGCTCACTGTTTTAATAATAATAAGGATAATATGGTGGGTACGGCGGATAATATGGTGGTGGATAACCGTAATAACCTGGACCTCCTAGTGCACTTCCAAGAACTAATCCTCCAAGAAATGGAGCTCCAAAGCCCCAACCCCAAGGGCGACCAAAGCCAAAGCCGAACCCCGGACGGCCGAAGCCAAAACCAGGACGACCGAAACCAAAACCTGGGCGACCGAAACCAAAACCTGGGCGACCGAAACCAAAACCTGGGCGACCAAAGCCTCCAAATCCTCCAAAACCACCGAATGGTCTTCTTATGTCATTAATATCAAATTCTTGCATGATACATGCCTCCTCAAATTATATTTCATTCTCTTTATTACATATGTTATTCACCTACTTCTTGCATAGGCAATCGCCTCTTTTTTTGTGATTTCTTAAAAAATATTCCTTTTCTACCACCTCATTAGGATTAAACAAGCGTACAAACATATATTTTTTAAGGCTTTGAAACATACTACATGTAACTTATGTAAAATAAGAGAGATGAAACGAGAAATGCACCTTTACAATTTTCAGCACCTGCTGCAATGAGGAATAAACATAATATGAACGCATAAAAAGAACGCTCAACAAAAATGTTGACCGTTCTTCTTATGAAAATACATAGCGATTTTTTATTAATTTATCTGACCCTTTGCTTGACCGTATATGCCCTAAAGCTATATAATCCCCTTTTTATACAATGCGCTTTGAACATAAAATCATAGGAGCGTCTCCCCAAACGCTGCTATGTATGTATATCTGTAATCGCTTACAAACCTTTAATAAAAAACCGATGTGATTTTCTATCTATTTACATTAAACAATATTTCAGGCTAAATTTCAACACATTTTTTGTTTTTCTTTGTACTCAGCAAAAAAACAGGTGATATAGCACAGTGATTTTCCTTTTTTCCTAAGCCTTTTACTTATAGCCATAATCGTTTATAGTTTATAACGAAAGGAAGTGACGCAATGTCTGATCAACTAGAAGAATACTTAGAACGAGGAATGTACGGAGCAAAGGAAACAAAAAGAGACGAAAGAAGATATTTCCTAACTGCTCTACGTGAAAATATTGAAATTGCGCTAAAAAAAGGGCAAGTCATGAAAAAGGATGCAGCAAAAATAAAGCCTCTTTTAAAAAAAGTGAAAGACGGTCATTTGTTTTTAAATGGCTCCTTGTCTTATTCATACCTCTCCCCCTATATTCAAGCGGCTAACCAACATAAAGTGCCTTTTACTATCGTTCAGAACTTAGAAGCTGATACCGATATTGGTCTGGTTTTAACAGGTTCTGAAGGCAGTTTGGAACGAGATATCTTTTTAGACTAAAAAAAGAGCCAGAACGGCTCTTTTTTATTTGGCAAATACATGATGATCAATTGTTTTAATTACAGCACGTGAACGAATCCAGTTATCGGTAGCTGTTTTTGGATTATAAAAGTAAATGGAATCGTCTAAACGATCTTTTCTAGTCAATGCTTGCTCTACTGCTTTTTTCGAATCTTCTGAAGCAGGTTTGTTAATTGATCCGTTTTGGACCGGTGAAAAAGCGTATGCTTTTCCGACAACTTGTTTAATAACTCCTGTTACCGTATCTGGAAACTTCGGAGAATCTACACGGTTTAACACCACTGTTGCTACCCCTACTTTTCCTTCATATGATTCGCCTTTTGCTTCAGCTTCTACTAAGCGAGCTAATAAATCTTTTTCACTTGCAGAGATCGAAACTGCAGGTGTTTCCTGCTCTGCGGGTTTTGCTTCTGGCTTAACCGTATTAGCCGGTGCTGCCGTTGAAGGTTCCGTTGTTTCAGCAGCCAGCACTTTTGTCTCACTCGGAATCGCTAATGTTTCACCAATATAAATCATATCTCCTTGACGATTGTTTATTTTTTTAATATCGTCAATTGTTACACTATATCTTTTACCTAACTTCCAAAGACTATCGCCTTTGACTACTTTATAATTAGTTGCAGCCGTAGCTGTTGCATTAAAACCTATAAATGAAAGAGTAGCTAAACAAGCTACTACCATTGATTTCATATAACTATGTTTCATAGGTAATACCTCCTGAAATTTCGTATGGTATTACTCTATCATAGCTATATAGGGGTTTCACAGAACGATTCAGTTACATTTCTTTAAGTTTGATGAACAAAATTACGTTCGAAACACAATTATGACATTGTACCTTGTTTTTTGTCATAATCACGGTAATTTTTCTAAAATGCAGGTATATTTTCCCGCTTTATTTCAGTTTAATCAGAAATTTCTTCATTTGTTTTTCCCTTATAATTCTTATGATAAACATTTAAATTCATCTACTTTTACACAAAAAAGCTGAATGTTGTAATCAACATTCAGCTCTTTTTAATCTTCGATCTCAATTTCTACAACATCATAGAAATCAATCACTAGCTTAGCACCCGTATCATCCATAAACGTAAAGACGTCTTGATCATCTGATAAATGTATCACGTATCCGCTCAACTGCTGTTCACTGTTGTCGTAAACAGTAGTAATTAGAATTTTTTTATGATCTACATATGCTTCTTCTAATAACGAATGGAGGTCATAGTCCCCGTCATCTTCGGGCCGGTTCGTTAACAGCATCCCATAAGTCGTCATTCCATTTTTATCTTTCCATATATGATCTGCAAAATAAAAAGGTGCTGTACTTTTTCGAAACTCATCCATAATATCCCTCCTATAACTAAACACGTTTATTCGCTCTTACCGTACGTTACTAAATAAACGCACAAGCACTTGTAACAGTATATTCTCTACTGTACAGGCTCATACATCCATTATATAAGGCATAATCAAATAATGCCATCATTTCGTTTAGCTCCTAGGAATTTCTAGATACGTATAGGTGAAATCTCCACCGCGTCCAGCTATTCCACGAAAATGTTTGAAATCAGGGCGATTTACTAAAAAAGGGCGAAAAGCAAGAAAGTCTTCTTTTTTAACTTTAATTTCGGTTACTTTTCCTTCACTTAACTCATTCAACATGTTTATTGCTGTTTGTTCATCCATTCAGTTTCACCTCGCTTTTAACTGTTCAGCCAATTTTGCAGAGATGCAAATTGAGCTTCTGCTTCTTTATATCCTTGGTTGTAAAGAGCGTCGAGACGCTCACGATTCTTCTCAATTCGCCCTACTACAAGAGGGGTTTGCGGACGAATCACAAAGATATTCCCCTGTCTTTCCTGTTCTTCAATATATGACAATGTTTCATTATACAATTTATAGCGGTTCTCAAGCGCACGAGTCAGCCCATCATAATTACGGTATTTGCGCTTCAATAACCAAAGCATATTTGATTTCTTTTTTCGATATCCTTCGTTTCGCGTTAGCACAACAATATTTTTTCTATATCCATCCTGCACTGCTTTTTTGATTGGAATCGGATCACTGATTCCTCCGTCTAACAGCTCTTTTCCTTTATATGTAACGACAGGTGCTAAAAATGGAAGGGAACTAGAAGCGCGAACCGCTGTCAAAATGTCCCGGTCATACTCATCAAAATAAACGGGTTCTCCCGTCACGCAGTCCGTTGCTCCTACTACAAGCTTCTCTGTACGCTCAGCAAATGCCTCAAAGTCAAATGGAAGAAGCTGATTAGGAATTTCATCAAAAACGAAATCCATTCCAAATATCTCTTTTGTTTTAAAATAATTTTTCCACGACAAGTAGCGAGGATCCTCTAAAAAATCTAAATTAGCTTTGCGACTTCTTCCTATTTGTCTAGATAAATAAGAAGTGGCATGACAAGCGCCGGCTGAAACGCCAATTACATACGGAAGATACAGATTTCTTTCCATAAAGTAATCTAAAACTCCAGTTGTATAAAGGCCTCTCATACCGCCTCCTTCGAGCACGAGTCCAGTATCTTTCAATTTCTACACCTTCTAATTCTTATAATTTATGACAAGATTATACTTCGTTTATTATAACGAAAGATGAACAAAGATGGAACTGTCCTGCTTCTCTCTTTCGTTAAAGCTACCAATTCCTTTTATTTCTCAGCACATTTTACTTATTTTTTCAATTTTATTTTATATTTTTTCAAAAAACCCTTTACTAATTCCCAGTTTTAAGGCAAAATTGTAAAAAAGAAAACGCTAACTAGTTTTACTATTTTTAAAATTAAAATTATTTAAAAAATTTATAATGAACTAATTTAAAACAAAGGAGCGATGAATCATGAAAATAGCAGAGGTAGGAAACTTGATAGAATTTAAAAATGGCTTACAGGGCATTGTCGAAAAAGTAAATGAAAACTCCGTGATTGTAGATTTGACTTACATGACAAACTACCGCGATTTAGACTTAGAACAGCGAACTGTTGTCAACCACAAAAACTACACCATCATTAATCCAGCTATGTAAAGGAAAAAAGCAGCCGGAAAGCAAAAGCGGTTGCTTTTTTATTGATTTTGAAAGAATTGATTCTTTTGTTCTTCTGTAATAATCCCCAGCTTATACATAAGGTAAATATACTGTTGCACCTTAACATCCTTCGAACTTTTTTTCACTGTACTCCCTCTTTTCTAAAATGTTTCTTTATACAATAATATATGGTTAAGATAAAAAAAGTTTCCTTAAAGAAACAAAAACAGGCCCCATTTTTTCTTGAAAGGGGCTTATTTTCGTGTGACAATAAGAACAAGCTACTACTATCTTCTTACCGAAAGGAATTACTAGCATGTTTGATACTGTATTGTTTATCGTTGCTCTTATTGTCATTCTTTTTTTCATCGTGCAGTTCGTTTTTAAACGCAAACAAACTTCAAATAAAAAAACATCCGTTGAACCCATGAATTATGCCGAAGAAGATTCTAACTCCTACACAAGCTGGAGTGAATCTGCTTCTAACCACGATCATGATGGCGATGGAGATAGCGGTGGAGATGTGGATGGTGACGGAAGATAGAAAAAAAGCCCCTTCTTATGAAGAGGCTTTTCTTTATTTTGATAATACTCGCTTACCGTTGGTAAACGAATAATAGCATTCACCTGTATAAATGTCTTGGCTTTCATGTACATGAACGCCACATTTATCTTCAAGGGCAGCTTTCATCATCGATTTGGCTACGTTATACGCTTTAATTGGACGATACTTTCTCCACTTTCCTACAAGGCAAAATGAACACGACTTTAACGTGTATCCCCCAATCTTTTCAAATAGGCGAAACTCTTGGCGCTTTCCTAATAATAACGATGGGCGGAAAAAGTGAGTAGAACGGATATACAAGCTTGCGATATCTTCTTCTACTTGCCCCTTTACTTTACTGTAAAAGAATGGCGAACGAAGATCAGCACCAATTGCTGTAATCGTTAAAAAGTTTTTGCAGCGATATTTTTCTGCACATTTAGCCGCTTTTAAAGGAAATTCGTAGTCCACTTTAATGAATTTCGCTTTTGTTTTTGCTTTTTTCATTGTCGTGCCTAAACAGCAATATACATCATCAACTGCAAAGCATTCTTCGTGCTTATCAAGCTCTGAAAAATCAATTTCAAGCTGACGTAGCTTTGTGTGTTCGATTGGTAGCTTTTTTCGAACAAACACTGTCACATGGTTATATAAGCTGTTGCTTAATAACATTTTTAAAAGTTCTTGACCAACAAGTCCGCTTGCACCTAATACTAATGCTGATCTCTGTGACATTCTTTCACCTTCTCACCTGTTGTTTTTGCAATGGAAAACAGGTTGCATACACAACCTGTTTGTTCGAATTAACGATTATCAATTGTTTCTGGGTATAAATCATGATTCATCAGGCGATAATTAGCCATTTCTTCATACTTCGTACCGGGACGGCCATAGTTTGTATATGGATCAATTGAAATTCCGCCGCGTGGTGTGAATTTTCCCCATACTTCAATATATCTTGGATTCATCAGTTTAATTAAGTCATTCATAATAATGTTCATACAGTCTTCATGGAAATCTCCATGGTTACGGAAGCTGAACAAATAAAGCTTTAACGACTTGCTTTCCACCATTTTTTCATCTGGAATGTAACTAATATAAATGGTTGCGAAATCCGGCTGACCTGTTTTTGGACATAAGCTCGTAAATTCTGGACAGTTGAATTTCACAAAATAATCACGATTTGGATGTTTGTTATCAAATGCTTCTAGAATCTCTGGTGAATATTCAAACAAATAGTTTGTTCCTTGATTTCCAAGGAGTGATACACCTTCTAATTCTTCATCTTTTCGACCGCTCATTTGCATTTCCTCTCTTTCTACGATTGTCATTCTAACAGCGTTTTTTTATTTTGTATATATCTGTTTTTATTTTTCTTTGTAAATTTTTTGCTATGCGCTTACACGCCTCGTTTATTTCCCCAAACAAGGGCGTGAACCTGCGGCAGAACTCTTACATCGTTCATGTTTTTAGCTGCCACTGCCTTATCGATTAACCACTCATACTTTTTAAGCAATTCTTGTGTTAACGACGCATTATCGATTGTCGTTAAGTCCTCGTTGCCTACCTGAACAAAAAATGGAACCTCAGGATAACGTTCATGAACAGAGGCTGCATACTCAAAGTCCTCATCATTAAATACAACGACTTTTATGCTTATATGCGCCATGCGTTTTTCCTTTATTAATGTCTCTATAATATCGTCTAATACGGAGAAATTTGTTTTCATTAATGAACTTGGAGGCTTAGGAGAAATCGTTAAATCATCGATTTTTAGGAACCAATCCTGATAACGGCTTCCCTGTGTTTCAAGAGCTGCTTTTACCCCATGACTGTGCAAAAGCTCTACAAGTGAACCAATCGCCTTGATAAGCGCAGGGTTTCCTCCAGAAATGGTGACGTGATCAAAGCACTCTCCTCCAATTTCTTTTAGCTCCGTCCAAATTTGTTCTGCTGTTAGCTGACGAATATCGTTTTTAGCAGATCCATCCCATGTAAAAGCTGAATCACACCAGCTGCAGGAATAATCACAGCCCGCGGTACGAACAAACATCGTCTTACGTCCTACAACCATTCCTTCCCCTTGAATCGTTGGTCCGAATATTTCAAGTACTGGAATTGTATTAGCCACGTTTTTTCACCTTCTTTGGGCGGTAAACTACGTAACTTGTCGGCGTTTCCCGCACGAATACTTGTACGCAAGAAGGCTTATTTGGTAGTGTGTCTAGATATTCTTGAACCAACTCATAAATTTTACGAGCAACAACTTCAGTTGTAGGAAAATCATTTGGATTTTCTTCGTTAAAGATAGAATGATCGTTCAATAATGTATGATCAAATTGACCAGAAACAATTTTTTTCAATAGCGCAAAGTTTACTAAAAAGCCCGCTTCGTCTAATGTATCTCCGGCAACAGTTAAGTTTACAAAATACGTATGTCCATGAACTTGACGGCATTTTCCTGCTTCTGTGTGAGGAACAAAGTGTGCCGCAGCAAACTGCATATCTTTGTTCAGTTCATATTCATAGTCATGAAATACTTGAGGATACATTTGTTGCAGCATTATTCCTCTCCTCCTTCTTTTGTTTGCATGTATTGATCTAACCCGCGTTTTCGCAATTGACATGCGGGACATTCGCCGCATCCATCAGCAACAATACCGTTGTAGCATGTTAATGTTTTTTCACGCACATACTCAAGCGCCCCTAGCTCATCCGCTAACGCCCACGTTTCTGCTTTATCAATCCACATAAGCGGCGTATGAATCACAAATTCAAAGTCCATTGATAAATTAAGCGTGACGTTTAACGATTTTACAAATACATCTCGACAGTCTGGATATCCCGAAAAATCAGTTTCACAAACGCCTGTTACGATATGACGGCCTCCGCTGTTTTTAGCCAGTACGGCTGCAAATGATAAAAATAACAGATTGCGGCCGTCCACAAATGTTGTAGGCAACTCTCCTTCTTTTTGCTCGATCTCAATATCATCTCGCGTTAAGGCATTTGGTGCTAATTGATTTAAAAGTGACATATCTAGTACGGTATGCTTCACACCTAAATCAGCTGCGATAGCTTTTGCTACCTCTATCTCTTGACTATGACGCTGACCGTATTGAAAAGTAACCGTTTCTACTTCTTTAAAGTTTTTCAAAGCCCAAAATAGACATGTTGTACTATCTTGACCTCCGCTAAATACAACAATAGCTTTTTCATTTTTCATCATTATTGTTCGTCTCCTTTTTGATTGAAATCAAAAGAAGAAGAAACTTTATTGAACCGTTCGTTCCCTTTGTGACTAATTTTATAACACAAAAAAGAGACTGCTCTTTTCCAGCAATCTCCCTAAAAAGCAACTAAGATACACGTCCTCGCCAGCATACACGTCAAAAAGACGCGTTGATAGAAAAGCACGTGAAAGAAGACACGCTAAAACCGTGTCTTTTGTCATCAACGATGATCTTAGTTTTTTATAGAGGGAGTTTTCGAACCTCTCCCGTACATATACAAACGTGCACGGAGTTTCTTCTTGAATTGTCCTCGTATTATACCACATGCGTATAAATAATGCTATGTTTGTTGGCTTCTATCGCCTTTAGCTGCCTTATTTTTCTTTATATAAGAAAGCGCAATAAATAACAACGGAAAACAGACGCTTAGTACAAATAAATAAAACGGCCAGTAATATTTTTCAAAATAATTGAAGTACGCTGTATTGGGAATAATGTAATACGCCACGCCTGTAATAATTAGACCTAAAGGAAAGCTTAAAAAATTGCGCACCCGTAAATTACACAGTTGGACGATACTTAACTGAATAGCATAGAACACAATGACAACTTTAAAAAAGATAGATAACATCCAAATAATAGCTACTAATACTTCAACATGCTGAATCGTTGCACCTAACGAAATCATTTTTCCTAATAAATAAACTGGGTAGCTGTGCATCGATGCAATATTAGCGCCAAGAGCTAATATACAAGCCGCAACTGCAATCGTAATCGTCAAGCCCGATGCGACAGTGCCGATAACAAACATTCTTTTTACCTTTTTTCCACCTTTTACATGAGGCGTAATCATTAGAATAAAAACCAATTCCATAAACGGGTTTCCTAAAAAATAAGTGGTCCCTAATACTAAATCACCCATGCTGAATTCAAAAAAAGGATAAAGACGATCAATTTTCATTTGAGGAATATTTAAAACAATTAACAATAAAAAGGGGACCACAATCCACGGCAAAAAGATTTCCGCGGTTCTCCCTACCACTTCAATACCTAGATACCCTCCGTATATAACAGCTAAAAGAACAAGCGCATGAATCCACGTAGGCAGCGTTTCAGGGACAATTTGAGTCGTCATAAATGTACTGATGTCTCGAAGCGAAAACGTAGATTGAATGAACATAAAGAAAATGTAAATAAGAGAAATACACGTTCCGGCATAACGACCTAGCGCCTTTTTAGCTATTTGAATGAATGTTTGCTGAGGGTAACGCTGAATCAGCCATAAAAGCACCGCAACGATTAAAAGTGCAAAGCCAATAGCAAGCACACCGCAAAACCACGCATTTTGTCTATTCGTCTCTAATAATGTAGCCGGAACTGCCAAGATGGCGCTTCCGATACAAAAAACATAAATTAGAAAAAGAAATTGTTTCGGACTAATAAATTCTTTTATTTGCATCATACACACCTTCTCTCCTACATGCTTGCTCACGTGAATAACAGATGATGAACGGTTCTAGTAAGAGGCTTAATTAGTGCCTCTAAAAAGTACAGAGGCGTAGGAACTTCTTTACGGAGTGTAATCGCTCCCCAAAAGAATAGACCCAAACCTATGAGACAAAGGTAGACGACTATTTCACGATAATAATTTTCCTTTCGGAAGTTGATCATTATTTTTTTAGTCAAATAAGCAAGCAGTACAAGTAAGGCGATAAATCCCTCCATTTTCTTTCTCCTTAATGCTTCATTTGCTTCATATATGAGTTATTTAACGTGCCTAAGCGACGGATTTGAACTTTTGCATCTAAATCGACGGTTAAATCCTCTGCGTAAATTCTGTTCCAGTCTCTTTTCATTTTGTACCATCTCTTTACATCTTGTCTGTAAAACACTTCGCCAAAACCAAAGATATCGCTTTTATAGGTTTTTTGAGCTTTTTCTACTGCATCATTCATTTTTTCTTTTACGTCGGCTGCTGTTTTTCGTTCGAGCATATTGATTACAGCTGGGTCCTGTAAATTTACTTGACACTCTACATCAGCTACGTTAGCTTCTCCTTTTAAATCAACGTGAATATGAGGTTTATGATTTTTCATAGTAGCTGTCACCTTGACATTCGTTCGAAGCATTTCTACTCCGATAATATCATGCTTTTTTTCTTTTTTTTCGCATGGAATAACAATCAACGTACTTTTTACATTTCCTGTAATATAGTTATATCCTTTACTTTCGTCTTCATTGAACCAGCCGATAAGCTTATCATTTTGAAAGACACCTAATCCTTTGAAATTGAGCAGTGTGGAAAGATTGGTGCGAGAAATGCTCGACATATCTCCTGCATTTTTTACATTGCCTTTCACCAATACCCCTGATAATACCGCCTGCTTTCCCTCGCTGGTTAAGTTGCTGATCAGTTCATTTAACTTTACTCCTCTAGTAGGTGCCCAAATACGCTGTGACACGTCTAATGAAGCAAACATATGGTTAGCTGGTATTTTTTCGATTGTTGTTAATACGTTCAGAACGCTCGATGCTTTCGTATTTTTAGCAACAACAACAAAATAATCGGTACGCACTTCATGATCCCGAGCAAAGAAATCAAGCACTTCAGCAATACCCTCTTCCGCCATGCTTTCGCTAATGACTAGCATTCGTAAATGAGAAAGATAAATTTTCCGCGGGGATTTCGTCGTTATTTTTCTTAGCCCTTCCATTACAGACGAAGCCTTAATAGAAAATGTGGTAACAGAAGGCCCGTTTGTAGGGGTTTTGGCCTGAATATCACCAGGGTTAATCAGCTGAACTGTAACAATGATGCCATCTTCTGCTTTATCAATTCCGACAGCAACCGTAATGGCTAGCTCATTCAACTCTCGACTGCTCCAGCAGCCGCTTAATAGCAATGAACAGATACATAACATTAGAAATGCTTTCATAGTAAACGGCCACCTTTACACAGTTTAGTTTTTTTGCGTCTTTTGACGTGAAATATTCTTCTCGTTAATCAGCTTTGGCCTTGTTTTCATTTTTTTGATCGAACGTCTAATCAGAACATCCTTTTGATCACGCTTCACAAATGGAGCCATAGGTGTCATATAAGGGACTCCAAATGACCTTAAGCTGCATAAATGTAAAATCATTAAAATTAACCCCAGGATAATACCGAACAAGCCAAAAGTAGCTGCTAAAACCATTAAAATAAAGCGCAGCATCCTTACTGCAATAGCCATATCATACACAGGTGACACAAAGTTACTAATAGCGGTGATGGATACAACGATAACCATTGCAGGTGAAACTAATCCCGCTTGTACGGCGGCTTCTCCTAAAACGAGTGCTCCCACAATCGAAATAGCTGAACCTACTGCTCGAGGCAATCGGACTCCCGCTTCTCGCAAAATTTCAAACGTGATTTCCATAATAAACGCTTCAATAATAGCAGGAAAAGGAACACCTTCCCTTTGAGCTGCAATACTAATTAACAAAGCAAAAGGAAGCATCTCTTGATGAAAAGTAGTTAAAGCAATATAAGCAGAAGGTGTTAAAAGGGCTAAGAAAAATGCCATGTAGCGCATTAAGCGAATCAATGTACTAATATCTGCGCGCTGGTAATAATCTTCGGCCGCTTGAAAAAATTGAATAAATAGGGCAGGAACCATTAATACAAAAGGTGTACCGTCTACTAAAATGGCTATTCGTCCCTCTAAAAGACCTGCTGCCACAGAGTCTGGACGCTCCGTGTTATGCATAGTAGGAAAAGGTGTATAATCTTCATCTTGAATCAACTCTTCGATATATCCGCTCTCCAAAATACCGTCTATATCAATTTTAGAAAGACGCTCCTTTACCTCTTGAATGACCTGTTCATCCGCAATGCCGTCTATATAAACGAGCGCAATATCCGTTTTTGTAAACTCTCCTATTTGCTGAGATTCAATCCAAAGTTTTGGAGATTTTATTCGGCGCCGAATCAATGCGGTATTCGTTCGCAGTGTTTCTGTAAAACTGTCTCGAGGCCCTCTTACAACGGTCTGAGATTGTGGTTCAGAAACAGCCCTGTCTCTCCACCCTCTTGTACTTGCCACAATACACGTTTGATACCCTTCTAAACACAGTACGGTATCTCCTGATAAAATATGAAGAAGAGCATCATCCAATGTCTTTGCTTCCATGATTTCACCCGCTGCCAAACTATAGCTTTTAATCAATTCGTACATATTAACGATGCCATCATCATGTGTTAAATGTTCATCGTGATAGTGCATAATGGAGTCCAGCGCATAGTGTTCAACTTCGTCTTTATTTACTAATCCGTCGATGTAAGCAACACCTAAAGTGAATTTTTCTTCAATCGAAATTCGAAACTCTCGCACAACTAAATCCGTGCTCTGTCCCAGTGCTTTTTTCATGCGGGATAAATTATCTCCCACCCTCTCCGATAATTTCTGCTCTTCCTGTGTAGAAGAAGCACTAGTTTCCTTAGAGTCCTTCGATTCATCAGCTTTTTCTTTCCGCTGCTTGGATTTATTCGTTAACTCAGATAGTTTTTTTATACGCATTGTTCATCCTCCACTACATTGAACGAAAAGAAACCGAATTTCTTCTTTTTAGTCTCTATAGTTTTTGTATGAAAAGGAAATTTATACTTGAAGCCATTTTAATAATCTTTATTTTTGACATCATTTGTGCATTTCTATAGGATAGTAATGGATAATTCTTTGTTATTATGAAGAATGTTTATGCGGAACATTGAAAGGAGTCTATACATGGCACAATCACTTAAAGGCAAAGTAGCTCTTATTACAGGAGCAGGAAAAGGTATCGGTCGTTCAACTGCGATTGAATTAGCAAAAGAAGGCGTAAATATCGGTTTAATTGCTCGTACAGAGTCAGATTTAAAGGCTGTTGCTTCTGAACTAGAAGCATTTGATGTACAAGTTGCTTATGCAACAGCAGATGTTTCTTCTATGGAAGAAGTAAACGCAGCAGTTGAGCATCTACATACAAAATTAGGGGCAACGGATATCTTAATCAACAATGCAGGAATCGGTAAATTCGGAAGCTTTTTAGAGCTAGACCCAGATGAGTGGAAACAAATCATTGATGTGAATTTAATGGGCGTTTACTACGTAACGCGCGCCGTTCTACCTCAATTAATCGAAAAAAATGGTGGAGACATCATCAATATTTCATCCACTGCTGGTCAAAAAGGCGCTCCCGTTACAAGTGCTTACAGCGCTTCAAAATTTGGCGTGCTCGGCTTAACTGAATCTCTAGCGCTAGAAGTGCGCAAACACAATATTCGTGTAACAGCGCTAACACCAAGTACAGTAGCAACGGAATTAGCATATAAAGAAAACTTAACGGATGGCAATCCTGATAAAGTGATGCAGCCTGAAGACCTAGCAGAAATTATGGTAGCACAATTAAAACTGCATCCGCGTATTTTTATCAAATCTGCGGGCATGTGGTCCACAAATCCATAAACAAACATAGAAAAAGGAGAGCTTCAGCTCTCCTTTTTTGTGTCTTCCTTTATATGATGGTTACCTTATTTACGTTTAGGCGTGATTTCTTGTGATAGTTCTTCAAAAGATTTTACTTTTCCATGCGATGGGTTTTGTGATTGTTTTCGTACATTCCACTGACGCTCTTTTTGACTTTTAGACTGAGTCATTTTGCTTCATCCCCTTTTTATATGCTTACATGTAGTAGGATAAAACAAGGTGCTCTTTTCCATTCATCAAAACTGCTTCCAATTTCTTTACTGCTTAGCTAAATGTACTTTAAACCATTTATCAATTTCCGCGTTATATTGATCATAATAAGCAGTTAGCGGATGGTCTCCGTTTTTGTACAGTACGTATTTGTATTCTTTTCCCTGCTCATCTAGTTGTTTCACAAGCTTTTCAGCCTGAGTGTGGTGAACTTTACGATCATGATCACCCTGTAAAATTAAAAGAGGTGAATTTACTTTATCGCTCCAATAGACAACAGAACGACTTTTATACCTCTCTGGATACTGCGCCGGATCTCCTACAATTGTCCGCAGCACTTGTTTCATTTCAGGCCCTCTTTGATCATAGAATTGAAACATGTCGGTAATACCTGATTGTACGACAACTGCATCAAATTTAACGCCGTTTTTCATCGTTAAATACGTCATCATGCCGCCGCGTGAATATCCTAGCGCTACCTTTTGCTGGTGATTTACATAAGGAAGCTGTTCTCCCCATTTAATAAGATTTAATACGTCGTCAATATCTTTACCGCCGTACGTCTCTGTTCCTTCACTTCCGCCATTTCCCCTGTATTGAGTCGCAACAACGACGTAGCCTTTACTTGCCCAGTATGACAAATACTGAAGTGTTTTTGCGCGAATCATGCCATGTTCGCGATTTCCTCCGCGATTATATACTAAAAGCGGATAATGTTTGTCTGCAATGTCTTTAGGCTGTACTAAAAAACCTTTTATCTTTAAATTATCACTAGGATACGTAATGCTATATACATCTACTTTATTTGAATAAGGCGATAATAAATTCAATTTTTCTTTATTTACATCATCACTTTCAGCTCGGTTGAAAACCGCTGTCACACCGAGCACAGCTACAGTGATTAATGCAATGATGCCCCATTTTTTCAACAGAAACCCTCTCCTCAATAAATATCTTTTCTCTTTTATAATGAGTGTTTTCATTTTGCTTTACCCTTCTTAAATGTTTGCTAAAAAGGGCATTCATCCCATCGCCAATACAGCTTATTTATCATACCGCAAAACCCAAATTTCTTCATCTGTAAAGAAATAAGAATTCATACAAATAAATTAACAAGAAAGACGTATAGTAAATTGTATTATTAAATTATAGATTTGAAAAGTGGAATGATACTTTTTTTGTCGTTTTTTACCTGTCCTTTTTCAAAAAGAAAAAAGCCCAGTTAAGACTGAGCTTTTTTCTTGGCAATACCAATGCCTGTATATGCTAAAATAACTGAAAAGATCGGACAGAGAATGCTAAAGAATGTAAATGGAATATAGTCAGCCGCGGGAATATTTAATGCAGTTGAAATAAAAGCGCCGCTGACACCCCACGGAATAATAGCATTAATAACCGTTCCACCGTCTTCAAGCGTTCGTGATAAGTTTTTCGGGTCTAAGTTCCACTTTTCATACAGTGGCTTAAACGTCTGCCCAGGCAGAAGAATCGATAAATACTGTTCGCCTGTAATAACGTTCACTCCAATTGAAGATAGAAGCGTAGCAAAAATAACGTCTCCGCTGCGGCGGATTTGTTTTGCTAATCCTTCTAATAAAGCATCAATAATTCCAACCGCTCTCATCAAGCCACCTAGCGACAAGGCAATCATGATAAGAGAAATAGAAAACATCATGGACTGTAATCCGCCTTTGTTTACAATCGCATCGACTACTTTATTTCCTGACCCTACTGCCGGCCCGCTTTGAAGAACGCCTAGCAATTGACTCAGCGTAAATTCATGCTGTGTAATCATTCCTGTAATAATGGCCGTGACAATCCCTAAAACTAACGTTGGCAATACATCGACTCTTCTCATGGAAAAAATAAGAACTAAAAGTGGAGAAAGCAACGTTAACACGTGTAAATTAAACGTATGCTTTAATGCGTCTTGAATTCCTTGGATTTCCCCGTAATTGACGCTTTCATGATTTCCGTTCATCCCAATGACCAATGCAATAATTGCGGTAATAACAATACTTGGAACCGTCGTCCACGTAATGTGCTGAATATGTTTAGGAAGCGGCACTTCAACGATACCAGAAGCAAAATTTGTTGTATCAGACAAGGGAGACATCTTATCTCCAAACACAGCTCCTGAAACAATCATCCCCGCTGCTAGCCCTGGGTGTACACCAATAGCAGTTCCTACACCAAATAAAGCGACCCCTACCGTACTGACGGTTGTTAATGAACTTCCCGTGAATGTTGAAACTAATACGGTAATAACCAAAGCACTAATTAAAAAGTACTGCGGTGAAATCCAGTGGAAGCCGTAGGATAAAATCGTCGGTATCGTTCCTCCTACCATCCAAATCGCAATAAGCATCCCGATCAGCATTAAAATAAGGATAGGCTTAATGCCCAGTCTAACACCGTCTAAAATCCCTTTCTCCATTTCTGTCCACTTATATTTCAACAAAAAGCCAATCACACTAATAAATGCTACACCAAATATCAGCGGAATATGAGGCGGCAGCTTTAACGTAAATAATGAAACAAAAATAATAGCTAATAGCACCAAAACCACCGCTATTGATTGTATAAATGAAATTTCTTTTTTCATGAGGTATTCCCTTTCTATCTTTCTTTTCCACTTAAACGCTTTTATGCTTTTACGCAGTTAAGTGCAAACCTTCTTGAGTATAATTTTTATCCTTCTTGCTGTCAATAACTTATTTTATCCAACGGTAAGCTCTGCACTCATTTTGTCCACTTTTCTTCTTATTAATATTTGTTCTCTATCTAAGCAAATTATTGTACAAAATGCTTCTAATGTTTTTACATATATAAAACGGGTACACACAAAACACACGTTTTTTTAATGTACTACCTTTTGTACATAAGAGAGGAACTTCCCTCAAAAATTTTTTTAAGCAAAAGACTTGAAAGTCAAAAAAGGTCAAAGTATAATGAGAATACGAAAGGTCAATAAAGGTCAAATGCCTGCTGATCTTCGATTAAAATCATTTAGGGAGGCTAATTAAATGATTTGTCAAAACTGTAATAAACGTGAAGCATCTATTCAATTAAATGTACAAACAAATAATCAAAAATCTCAATATCGTTTATGTCATACATGTTATCAAGCACTAATGAACGAACATAAAATCCCATCAGGTTTTGGAGGTGGCGGCTTTATGAACATCGATGATTTATTCAAGCAAATGTCACAAGAACAAGCTGCACCGGAACAGCCGCAGCAAGGAAATGGCGGCAGCGGATTTTTAGACCAGTTCGGTCGAAACTTAACTCAAATTGCGAAAACGGGATTGATTGACCCTGTTATTGGCCGCGAAGAAGAAGTAGAGCGCGTCATTGAAATTTTAAATAGACGAAACAAAAACAACCCTGTACTAATCGGAGAACCCGGTGTTGGTAAAACGGCTGTAGTCGAAGGGTTAGCTTTAAAAATCGCGGAAGGAAAAGTTCCTGCCAAGCTGTTAAATAAAGATGTATATCTATTAGATGTAGCATCTCTCGTAGCTAATACGGGCGTGCGCGGTCAATTTGAAGAGCGCATGAAGCAGTTAATTTCTGAGCTTCAACAGCGAAAAAACGTGATTTTATTTATCGATGAAATTCACCTTCTTGTAGGAGCTGGTTCAGCGGAAGGTTCAATGGACGCAAGCAATATTTTAAAACCAGCTCTTGCACGAGGCGAACTTCAAGTAGTCGGAGCTACAACTTTAAAAGAGTACCGTTCCATTGAAAAAGATGCGGCTCTTGAACGACGCTTCCAGCCGGTTATGGTTCACGAACCGTCTGTAGAAGAAGCCGTTGAAATTCTAAAAGGAATTCAAAGTAAATATGAAGATTATCACGGCGTTAGCTATACAGATGAAGCGATCCGCGCTTGTGTAAATTTATCACACCGCTACATTCAAGATCGCTTCTTGCCTGATAAAGCAATTGACTTGCTAGATGAAGCAGGCTCAAAAATGAATTTACAGGCAGGCATTACAAATAAAGACGACGCGGCCGCTCGCTTAAAAGAAATTACAAAAGAAAAAGAGCAGGCGTTAAAGAATGAAAAATATGAAGTAGCGGCAAAACTGCGCGATGAAGAAGCTGCTCTTGAAAAACAATTGAACGAAGAACAGCAAAAAATGAATGTGGATATTGCTGACATTCAAGCAATTATTGAAAAGAAAACGGGTATCCCTGTTGGTAAACTTCAAGAAAATGAATCAGCAAAAATGAAGCATTTAGCAGAGCACTTAGCTCAAAAAGTAATCGGACAGCAGGAAGCTGTAGAAAAAGTAGCAAAAGCGATTCGACGTTCTCGCGCTGGATTAAAAGCGAAGCATCGCCCAATTGGTTCATTCTTATTTGTCGGTCCAACAGGTGTCGGTAAAACAGAGTTAACCAAAACATTAGCTGAAGAACTATTTGGCTCAAAAGATGCTATGGTTCGTCTAGATATGAGTGAATACATGGAAAAACACGCGGTGTCTAAATTAATTGGTTCACCTCCTGGCTACGTAGGTCACGAAGAGGCAGGACAATTAACAGAGAAAGTACGTCGTAATCCTTATTCCATCATCTTACTAGATGAAATTGAAAAAGCTCATCCAGACGTTCAGCATATGTTTCTGCAAATTCTAGAAGACGGACGTCTAACAGATAGTCAAGGTCGCACAGTAAGCTTTAAAGACACAGTTATCATTATGACAAGTAACGCTGGTGTAGGTGAAAAGAAAATTACGGTTGGATTTGACGCAAAAAATGACGCACTTAAACAGGCATCCGTTTTAGATTCACTTTCATCTTATTTCAAACCAGAGTTTTTAAATCGATTTGATACAATCATTGAATTTAATCACCTTGAAAAAGATAACTTGATTAAAATCGTTGACCTTATGCTTGCTGAATTAAAAGAAACATTACAAGAACAAAACATCACGCTGAGCGTAGCAGCTGAGGTAAAAGAAAAACTGGCTGAACTTGGCTATCACCCTGCATTCGGTGCTAGACCGCTCCGCCGAGCAATTCAAGAACAGCTTGAAGATCGAATTACAGACTTACTGTTAGATGACGCAGACGTATCTACAGTGAACGTAACGTTAAATGAAGCAAGCGAAATCACCGTGCAAAACTAATAGAAAAAGCGACTCTACTTGAGTCGCTTTTTTTTATAGAAATACTTACGTTTATTTACTTTCATCTGTTTTTTCGTCAGCACTATCCGTTGATTCTTCTTGATCATCAGCTGCTTCATCCCCAGATGAATCATCTGCTTCGTCTTGCTTCATTGTTTCCTGTGAATCATCTGTAGTTGTATCCTCCGCTTGAGTATCATCCGACTGTTCTGTTTGCTGTTCTGTGGCATCTTTTTCATCCGTTTGTGAGTTGCATGCTGTGATTAACATAATTGCTAGAAGTGATCCAAATAACTTGACTAATAAACTTTTGTTCATTTTACCGTCTCCTTTCGAATCATCTGAGCCTCTATGTAGTTACCATTCATATGGCTCTACTGGCAGTATAGCCTATCCAATTAGAAAAAAGTTCACTTTTACAAGGTTATCACAAAAGCTTTACATCCCCTTCATTTCGTCCATATTCCCCTCATATTTCCTTAATAGTTTATGACCAGCTACATTCTAGATCTATCTTCCTTGGTCTAAGTGCTCAATTCGGCTATTCACACAGTTGTAACTATGCTAATATGAGTGATATATTACTATATCGTGCAACTAGCTGACTATAAAGTTATTCTCCTATAAAATTATTCACCATTTAAGAAAGGGATTTTTTATGGAATCACACAACCTCATAAAAAAACGGAATTTTATTCTTTTACTTATTTTTTGGCTGCTATATTTTGTCCACATTGTGTTATACCACTTCATTGCAGCTGATCCTCATTTGATTGTTTTTATAAGCGGAGGAAGTTTATTATTGGTAGTGACGGCTATGTATTACTTTCGTTTTCATCCTACCATCATTATGTATTCTTTTTTCATATGCTATTATGCCTATATTGCGTACATGACATCTATTGAACCTGCTGTTATTAATTATTTATTTTTGTTTCTTGGAATTATTGTTAGCTTTATTTATTATAGCTATATCGCTATTGTAATTTCCACATTGATGTCTATTGTGATTGTTTTGTACTTTTATGTAAGCAACACTCTTTTTACATCTGTGACCTTCGTAAAATTAGATATTGTTTATTTTATTTTGTTTACGCTGATCACAATGATTATTTTGTTGTACTGTGCTCATTTCTCTAAAAAGCTGATTGCTATTACCACGATCAAAATGAACAAAACCGAAGATGAACTGTACTCAGCTCAAGAGTATTTACAATCTTTTTTTACATACAATCGCGACGCCATTGCCGTGTTCAGCCTAGATGGCAAAGTGATTAAAGTAAACGATGCTTTTGAGCAAATATACGGATGGAAAGCAGAAGAAATTGTCGGAAAAGCCATTCCATTTATTCCTGCTGGCTCAAAAGGCGGCGCTGAAAGCCGATTGGAAAGGGTTAAAACAGGAGAAAAGCTGGTAGCCTTTGAAACCCAAGATAAGCGAAAAGACGGAAAAATAATTGATGTAGAAATCACTGTTTCACCTATTTTTAATCGTGATAAACAGGTCGTTGCGCTTTTTGGTATTTCACGGGACCTTACCGAAGAAAAGGAAACAGAAAAATTTCTTCGCCACACGGATAAGTTATCTTTAGCCGGCGAAATGGCAGCGGGAATCGCTCATGAAATTCGAAACCCGCTTACTTCTCTGAATGGATTTATTCAGCTTATTCATGAAGACAGCAGCCGCTATCATTCTTATACAACCATCATGCTGAGCGAACTGAATCGTATTAACTCAATCGTTGGAGAATTTTTATTGCTCGCTAAACCTCATGATACGGTTATGAAAAAGCAGGCATTCTCTACTATTTTAAATGACGTTATTCTTCTGTATGAATCAGAATGTATATTAAAAAATGTCGTAGTTAAAACGCAGGTGGAAGCCCCGCATACATACATCTGCTGTGATGCAAATCAAATTAAGCAAGTACTCATTAATTTATTAAAAAATGCGCTCGAAGCTATGCCTAGCGGAGGAGAAATCCATTTAAACGTTACTCAGCATACTAAAGATCTTACTATTTTCATTAAAGATACAGGAGTCGGCATTCCTTCACATTTGCTTACGCACATTCAAAAGCCTTTTTTTACCACGAAGCCCTCAGGTACCGGTCTTGGACTTGTTGTGATTAAAAACATTTTGTATCAGCATAAAGGAACATTTGAGATTAAAAGCACTGTTGGCAAAGGAACCAGCGTTACCCTTACGATTCCTCTATGGAAAGAAGGAACATGTCAATAAAAAAAGCCGCAAACGCGGCTTTTTTTATAGCTTTTTATCATCAATACTATTTAAATAGTTTTCAATTTCATCTACTACAGACTGCACGCAGCCCTCTTCGAATGGAGAGATCAAATTCGCTTCCTCTACTAATTCTAAAAACGGCTTACTTCCGCCAAGCTTACACAAATGAACGTAATCTTGCCATGCTTGTTCGTGATTTTCTCGATCTTTTTTCCAAAATTGAAATGCACAAATTTGAGCGAGCGTGTAATCAATATAATAAAACGGAGACGTGTAAATATGAAGCTGGCGCTGCCAGAAGCCCCCGCTTTCTAGATAGTGATGGCCGTCATAGTTTTTAGAAGGCATATATTTCTTTTCGATTTCTCGCCACGTTTGTTTTCGTTCCGAAGGCGTCATCTCAGGGCGTTCGTATACAGCATGCTGAAATTCATCTACCGCTACCCCGTAAGGCAAGAAAGTTAAGCCTGAGCTTAAATGAGAAAACTGGTATTTATCTTTGTCTTCTTTAAAGAACAACTCCATCCAAGGCCATGTAAAATACTCCATGCTCATCGAATGAATTTCAGCTCCTTCATGCGTAGGCCAGTGATACTCATTGGTTTCCATATCTCGGCTGGAATACACTTGAAAAGCATGCCCTGCTTCATGCGTTAACACATCAATATCGCCTGATGTTCCATTAAAATTTGAAAAAATAAACGGCGCTTTGTATTCTTCAATAAACGTACAGTAGCCTCCGCCTGCTTTGCCTTTTTTAGCGACTAAATCCATCAAATTATTTTCAAGCATAAATGAAAAAAATTCGTCCGTCTCTTTAGAAAGCTCCTTATACATTACCCGTCCATTTTCAATAATCCACTTTTCATCACCTTTTGGCACTGCGTTTCCTGTTTCAAACTGAAACGGTTCATCATAATAAGTTAAGCTCTCTACTTGAATTCTTTCCTGCTGACGCTTTTTTAGTTTTTCAGTAAGGGGAACAATATACTCTTTTACTTGTTTGCGAAAAGCGGCAACCATTTCAGCATCGTAGCCTATTCTAGACATACGAGCATAGCCCACTTCTACGAAATTTTTATAGCCTAATTTTTCAGCAAGCTTGGTCCGCACTTTTACAAGCTTGTCGTAAATATCATCAAATTCCTCTTGGTGATCGGTGAAAAATTGAAACTTCGCTTCTGCTGCTTTTTTTCTCATTTCTCGATCAGTTGACTCCATAAACGGATCGAGCTGAGCTAACGTTCTTTCTTCTCCTTCAAATAAAATTTTGGCTGACGCCACTAGTTTCGTATATTGAGACGATAGCTTATTTTCTTCCTGCAGCTCTTTTACTATTTCAGGAGAGAACGTTTTTAACTGCATTTCAGCAAGAGAAAACAGCTGCTTGCCCCACTTTTCTTCTAGTTTCTCTTTAAAAGGCGAAGAGATTAACGCTTTGTAAAATTTCTCTACATATCCTTCTAAAAGCGGCTGTGTTTCATCAAAATAGTCTTGTTCTTCTTTATAAAATTCATTCGCTGTGTCGATAGAATGACGAATATAGCAGATGTTCCCCATTGTGCTGTACTGAGAATACGCATCGTTTGCTAGACGAATTGCCTCGTTTTGCTGACTGACTGACGCTGCTTCCGTAAAATGTGTAATGGCCTCTTCAAACTGCTTTTCAATTTCATTCATATCAGGTCGCGTATATGTATAATTCTCAAATTTCATCATTTGTTCCCCTTCCTCTATTGTCTGTATGTAACCTAATTCGTTTTTATCCAGCTGTATTCCTGTTAATTTCAATTTTTTGTAACTTTTATTTTTTATGTCGATTGGTTATGAAAGAAGTCATAGAAAAAACTCGTTTGTTCAACAGAAACAAACGAGCTTTCCTTAGTTAATTAGTCGATTCCGGTAAAAATTCATCTGCATAGTGCCCCAGTTTCTTAAGCATCGAAATAGCAACTTCCTTTTCTTCGCTAGATAAAACGGATAGAATATCATGAATTCTTTTTTCATGACTCGGAAACATACTTTCAATCATTTCCTTGCCTTGCGGAGTGATCGCTGCGTAGGTTACGCGGCGATCGTTCGGACAAGCAACGCGCTCTAAGAAGCCTTTTTTCTCAAGTTTGTCTACTACATAAGTAATACTGCCGCTTGCGAGTAGAATTTTTCCGCCAATTTGCTGCAGAGGCTGTTGACCTTTGTGATACAATAACTCTAGGACAGCAAATTCGGTTGGATTCATTCCATGCTGTTGAATAAATTTATGCACATGATCATTAATTGAACGATTGGCACGAGATAGTACAATAAATAATTTAAGAGATTGGTCTAACTCTTCTCTAGTTACATCATTCGTCATTTTAATCAGTTCCTTTAATATTATCTTGATATCAAGATAATACTAAAATTTCCCTTCAAAGTCAATCAAAGCAGGCTTATTTCATCGGTTATTCTCTCCGCTTGTACAATTTTTTTGATAAAAAATGTATATAAGTGGATTTATACATATGCTTTTAATACAATAAACATATGACCATTACATAAAAAGGTGAATGATTATGAAACCAACCCATTTATTATTTAATTCCGCGATTGGTTCACAAAAGCCTGAAACAATCGTTAACCGGCAAAATCCCTGTCCATTTTGTGACGTTGAATCTCTCACAGGCATCATTGAAAAACAAGGACCTATCATTTGGCTAAAGAATAAATTTCCTGTTCTGCAAGATGCTTATCAGACGGTTATTATTGAGACCGATGAATGTTCCTCGGAACTATCTGTTTATCCAAAAGAACATCTGTACACCTTGCTGAGCTTCGCTACTGAACGATGGATATCTATGATGAATAGCGGTGAATATGCTTCTGTTCTTTTCTTCAAAAACCATGGACCTATGTCCGGAGGATCGTTACGGCATCCTCATATGCAAATTATTGGTTTAAATGAGATGGATGTAAATGAAAATGTGAAGCTAGAGCAGTTTGAAGGAGTCACAATTGCCAAAAATGAACACGTCACATTTAATTTATCTGTAAAACCTAGAATGGGCTTTTTTGAATTTAACGTGATAACGGATAAGCTTGACAAAGAGCTGCACGCATTTGCAGATTATCTTCAAACGGCTGCTCACTATTTATTAAATCATTTTCATCGTAGCTGCACGAGCTACAACTTATTTTTTTATAATCTTAAAAACGGCAAAATTGCGGCGAAAATCATTCCTCGCTTTGCCACATCTCCTTTGTATGTAGGATATGGCATTCCTCAAGTTTCCAATAAGCTTGAGCACATTGCTAACCAAGTTCAGGAGCTGTACTTTACCTAAAAAGTTGAACCTTCACTGGTTCAACTTTTTTTGTAAGGTTATTGCATAAAGCTATTCATTTTTAAAATAGTCATGCTCATAGAAAACAAAAAAACATACACTAAAAGAACGATGTGAATTGAGGATAAAAAGAAGAATACGTAAAAGGAGACGGTTTATGACTGAGGTACTAATTGGAAGCATTCTTTCTGCACTATCGACTGGAGTAGGCGCTTTGCCTATTCTGTTTTTGAACCAAGAACTCACTCATCGGTGGAAAGATATACTTCTTGCGCTCACTGCAGGTATTATGACAGCTGCTTCTACTATGAGCTTGATTCCTGAATCTCTTCAAAGCGGCGGATTTTTTCCCTTAGCCATTGGCTTACTGCTTGGAGTTGTAACATTAACACTCTTGGAGCAGAATATTCCTCACATTGACCTTGAGCATTCTAAAACCGGCATTCAGTTTGACGAAAAAGCACTTTTAATTGTTTCCGCTATTACTTTGCATAACCTTCCTGAAGGACTGTCTGTTGGTGTTAGCTACGCTTCAAATGTTGAAAATACAGGGAACTTAATCGCCCTTGCAATCGGTCTTCAAAATGCACCTGAAGGACTGTTGGTCGCGCTATTTTTAGCTCAGCAAAATATCAATAAAATAAAAGCATTTTTAATTGCTACTCTTACAGGCTCCGTTGAGATTGTAACGTCTTTACTCGGGTTTTATTTAACTAATTTTGTTGATTCTCTCGTTTCATATGGATTAGCTTTTGCTGCTGGAGCCATGCTTTTTATTATTTATAAAGAGTTGATTCCAGAAAGTCACGGCGATGGAAACGAAAGATTTGCTACTTATTCGTTTATTTTTGGTATTTTGTTTATGATCTTTTTAATTAACATTTTTTAAAGGTGAAGAGAGGCCACGGGCAGCATAATTGTTTTACTGCCCGATCCCGAATGCTTGTCCTGCATTACAGCTTTGAAAAAGATAAAAAGCGGCTAATCAGTGTGGCAAACGATGTCTTTTCTTCCTCTTCTTTTAAACGCTGCTTTTGATAAACGAGTAAGAGCTGATCAAGCTCTTGACTACAGGTAACGGTTTCTTCATTAGTCAAACCTTTTTCTTCTCCGATCTGCACCATCTTTTGTCTTTTTTGGACGATTTCTACTAATAATCTCTCTGATTTCGTTCTATTTCTCACTCCAAACACAAAATCCTCTCCTATGACAAAAAAATTAGCTTATAACGCATTATTACAAATTCTACTAAATATGTAAATAGAGTCGCAATAATAGACATTTTTTTTGCAAAAAAATTATTTTGTCGGATTTTAAAAACGCTTACATTATTATAGGAATACCATTTATCTTTTTTTTACAACTTGTTTTTCGACAAAAGATGCTGCTTGTCGAATAGAAAAAAGATTGAGACATAACGAAATCAATACAATCTAAAAACGAACAAATGGGATACATGAGCTGAACCGTTTGTCTCGCAGGAGTTTTCGCCTTGCCCTCCAATCAACAGCTAAAAGCAGCTAAATATATGAAGCCTGCGTTCACCATCACCACAAAAAAATCCGAACGAAGTTGATTCTTAATCAAGAATCAATTTGTTCGGATCTTCATACTTTTGTCCCTGCATCTTTTTCTATTCAGCTTTCTGAGCAGCAATTTGTACAGCATCCCATACCGTAGCAAAAGGAGGAGCATACGAAAGATCTAGCATGGTTATTTCATCTGTTGTGAGGCGGCAAGTAATAGCTGTCGCAAATACATCGATTCGTTTTGCTACTCCTTCTTTACCAATCATTTGAACCCCCAAAATCTCTTTTGTTTCAGGATGATAAACAAGTTTTATTACAATCTTTTCAGCTCCTGGATAGTAAGACGCATGACTCGGAGCTTCGGCCGTGATGGCTTTGTATAAAAGAGAATTTTCTCTTGCTTCTCTTTCTGAAATGCCGGTTTTCCCAATTTCATAGTCCATCACTTTGACAATACTTGTACCTACAACACCCGAAAATTCTCTATTTTCTCCCCCTAATCGGTAACCAAGAACCCTTCCCTGCTTATTGGCAATGGTTCCAAGAGCAATATGAACATCTTTTTTTAATACGCGGTGATAGCTCGTTGCACAATCTCCTGCTGCGTAGATATGAGGCACGTTGGTTTCCAACTTCTCGTTTACTAAAATAGCTCCATTTTCAAGCATCCTTAGTCCGTTTCTTTCTAAGAATTGCGTATTCGGACGAACTCCTACATTTACAATCACTAAATCTGTTTGATACGTTTGACGGTTTGTTTGAACGTGAGTGACGGAACCATCTGAATGCAGCAATGCTTCCACTTCTTCTTCGAAATGAAATAAAATATCGTCATCTAACTGCTTTTGTAAATGTTCTGCCATTTCTTGATCTAAAATAGATAGAATCTGCTTTCCCTGTTCAATAACCCGTACTTCTTTTCCCAAAGCCTTCATTGCTTCAGCTACTTCCATTCCGACATATCCTCCGCCGATAATGGTGACTTTCTCTACGGAGTGAGCCTGTAGATATGCATAGATTCTTTCGCTGTCTTCTAATGACTTTAATGTGCATACATTCGGCATGTTATCACTCATAAAATTGGGTTTAACAGCCGTTGTTCCAGTTGCAATGATAAGTTCATCATATGTTATCTCTTTTTCCGTTTGCGTCTTTACATTTTGCACTACTATGTATTTTTTTGTATGATTTACTTCTTTAACTTCGTGAAAAAGATGGACGGAGATGTTTCGCTCTTCAAATTCTTGTTTCGTCCGAGCAATCAAATCGTCTTTTTCTTTTACAACACCTGACAGATAGTAAGGCATGCCGCATGCGCTGTAAGAGATATCTCCACCTTTTTCAAACACAAGGATTTCCACTTCTTCTTTTTCTTTCATCCGGCGAAGCTGTGAAGCTGCGCTCATTCCGGCGGCTACTCCTCCTATAATGACGACACGTTTCATCTATACTCCCTCTTTCTACATAAATAATAGGCTATACTATTGTTTTTCCTTATTCTTCCCGATTTCAAACGAAAAAAAACGGCTGTTCACACAGCCGTAGATGTTTGTTTCGAGCGGTAATACGTCAAAGCCAAGGCTCCTGCTAATACAGCTCCTTTAATAATGTCTTGCATATAATACGGAACATTTAGCATCGTTAACCCATTTAACAGCACACCAATTAAAATAGAGCCAATCAGCGTCCCGAATACATTTGGTTTCCCTGCTCCAAATACGGAAAAGCCAATGTATGTAGCAGCTACGGCATCCATTAAAAATGGGGAGCCGGCGTTCACTTCTCCTACTCCAATACGGGCAGCTAAAACGACTCCTCCAATTCCAGCAAGCAAACCTGAAAACATATAGGCATACATACGGTAACGGTTAACCGGTACACCCGAAAGTCTTGCAGCTTCTATGTTCCCTCCTGTTACGTAGAAAAAACGCCCAAACTTCGTATAGGAAAAAACGATATGAACAAGCAGCACCGTCAGCAGCATAATGATAACAGGAACAGGAATACCTAGAAAGTGACCTTGCCCTAGTGCAAGGAAAGATGGAATAAAAATTCCCGGAGCTCTGTCTCCGCTTGGTAAAGGCATATTGGTATAAATAGCTGAGCCTTTTGTATACGTTAATAAAATCCCCTGTACGATGAACATCATTGAAAGAGTAGCTAAAATATCAGGAATCTTTACTTTCACTACTAAAAAAGCATTTACTAACCCGATAAGAAGCGATGCAATAATCGGAACAATGATAGCGACTGCAATTTCTTGTCTGTGTAAAACAAGCATAGAGGCTGATAAAATAGTGGCTAATCCAGCCGTAGACCCTACAGATAAATCGAGTCCGTTGACGGTTAACGATATCGTTACACCAAGCGCGATTAAGGTAACAATGGAAATAGAGCGCAGGATATCACTAATGTTTTCTCCTGTTAAAAAGTTAGGTGTGGCAATGGAAAAAATAATCATAATAACAAAAATCATTAAGACTGTCCCATATTTATAAAAAAAGTCGAAAACGCTTATTTTTCTCTTTGGTTTCGCTACAGGTTCTGTTATGTACTCCGCACTCATCCTTTTACTCCTCCTGCTGTATAATAAAATAATTTTTCACTAGTTGCTTCTTCTTTGGATAATTCTTTCACGATTTTTCCGTTGTACATAACATAAATTCGATCCGCTACCCCTAGCAGCTCCTCGAATTCACAGGTTGCATAAACAACTCCTTTTTGCTGTGACACAAGATTTGTAATTAAATCAAATATCTCTCGCTTGGAGCCTACATCGACCCCTTTAGTTGGCTCATCGAACAACAGTACATCAGAGTCCGTAACAAGCCATTTTCCGATTGCTACTTTCTGCTGATTTCCACCGCTTAACGTTCCAACTGACTGCTCGATAGAATGAGACTTTACTCCAACTTGCCCAGTCGTTTTCTGCGCTTTTTCTTTGATCTTTCCTCGCTTTAGAAACGAATAATTTGTAAAGCGGGACAGACTTGGCAAAACTAAGTTATCCGCAATCGATTCATGAACAAAAATCCCTTCTTTTCTTCGTTCTTCAGGAACAAGAGAAAGACCTTGTGCAATATAATAATACGGCTGCTTATTCAACTTTAATTTCTTGCCTTTTAACTCAACACTGCCGCTGACATGTTGCTCCAATCCAAATAGACTTCGGCAAAGCTCGGTTTTCCCCGCTCCTACAAGCCCTGCAATACCGACTACTTCTCCTTCTTTTACATGAAAAGAGATATTAGAAAGCCGCCCTGGAAGAGATAATGCTTCTACGTGTAAAAGTTGGTTTCCAACTTCTACTGATTTTTTGACCCACTGCTTTACAGAAGCCGTTCCTAACATAAGTGTAATCACGTCTTCGATCGAGGTATGTGAAGTTTCTTTTGTGGCTACATAGCGTCCGTCTTTTAAAACCGTTAAGCGGTCACAAATATCTACCACTTCTTGAAGGCGATGTGAAATGTAAATAATACCTACTCCATTTTTCTTCAGCTCTCTCATCACAGAAAACAATTGTTTCGTCTCTTCCACACTAAGAGGTGCGGTTGGTTCATCCAAAATTAAATAGTCAACGTTCTGTACAATTGCACGTGCAATAAGCACCTGCTGCTTCTCTGATAGAGTTAAATCAACAACATTTTTTCTAACGGATAGAGAAGAACCAAGTAAAGCAAGAGCTTCTTCCGCTTTTTTATAGATAGATTTCCAGTTTACAAATGTCTTACTTTTCTCAGAAGCCTGCACATCTAGCACGATGTTTTCAGCTACTGATAGCGAAGGAATCAGCGCTACATCGACTTCTTGATGCACAATGCCAATGCCGTGGCGCTTAGCTTCTTTAGGAGAAGAAATGGAGATTTCACCTCCGTCTTTGTAGATCTTTCCTTCGTATTCGTCGTAAGCTCCGCACAATATTTTCATCAACGTACTTTTACCGGCACCATTGGCTCCCAATAAAGCATGAATTTCCTCTTTTTGAACAGTAAAATCAACTTTGTTCAGGGCTTGAAAAGAACCAAAGTTTTTTATAATGTTCTTCATTGAAAGCTCGTTCGTCATCTCTATCCCTCCACTTCTATTCTTTTTTACCCCATTCTTCTACGTACTGACTAAGCTGATCCATATTAATCGTTTGATTAGGCAAGTCTGTTTGTTTGACTAAAACCGGATCAAAGGAATAATAGCGAGGGATGTCTTGACCGGAAATCTTTTTAAGAAGCAAATCAACTTGCTTTTCTCCTACTGAAGCTGGATTTACAGCAGCTGACGCTTTCCACGGGCTGTTTTTTGCCTGCATCATTTGCAGATCTTCATCAGATAAGTCCACTCCGTATACTTTAATCTCATCTCGTCCTGCTTCTTTAATCGCTCTTGTGACTCCTTTGGCAAATTCGTCCCAAGGTGCCCAAACGGCCGCAATGTCTCCTTTATTTGGATACTGCTTCAACACAGCTGCCATTTTATTTTGTGTGTCTAATGAGGTATTGTCCGTTGCGCTTCCGAACGTGGCAATTTGTTTTACATCTGGATAGCGATTCATCATAATTTTATAAATGCTGTCGCGCTTTTCCATCGGCGCAAAGCCTCCAACAAACGCATATACAATGTTTCCTTTTCCGTTAATGTCCTGCATCATTTGTTTCAACCCCTGGAGCGCAAGCATATAGTCGTCTTGATCGATGGTTGTAACGCCTTCTACTTTTAATTCTACGTCTGTTGCAATAACGGGAATTCCTTTTGCAATCGCGCGCTTCACACCAGGTTCAAGAGTTTCAGCCCGGCCGTGGTCAATCATAATACCGTCAACATTTTGGTTAATAGCCGTGTCTAAATAAGCAGCCATTTTGGATTGATCATTGTTTGAATCAGAAACGGATAGCTGTACTCCCACTTTTTTAGCCGCTTTTGTCACACCTGTTATATATTGAGCAGCATGAGTGCCTGACGTAAATTCAGAAATAAGCGCAATTTTTGTATCTTTCGTAACCTTTTTTCCTTCTTGCTGTACAGGCTTAGCAGAAGCCGCTTGCTGCGCTGGAGCTGCCTGTGCTTTCTCGTTTAGACTTGGCTGTTCTTTCGTGCAGGCAGCCAGCGCAAAGACTAGAAGCACGAGCAAAGTAAGTGGCCACAGCATTTTTTTACTCTTTTTCATGGTGTTCCTCCCATTAAACTTATTATTCACATAAAAATAGTTAGTTTTATAATAATCCAAAGAATACCCCGCTTTTAGATGTAAAAGCGGGGTGATGATGACCTATGCTTTACAAGTAATTGTTATGCGTAAATAGGTACCCATCCTTCAGTTGTCACGAAAATTCGGACAGCGACTACTTTACGATCTTCCATTAGTGTAAAGTAATGAAGAATGTTTTCTGGTACTGAAATTAAATCGCCCGGCTCTAATTCAACATCAAAAAATTCGCCGTCTTTTCCTTGAATAACAAAAATTCCATGACCACTTACAATAAAGCGAACTTCGTCATCTGTATGAATATGCTTGCGCTGAAAGTTTTTTAACAATTCATCAATATTTGGTGTAGATTCCGATAGCGAGATAACATCTTGAGCTTTATAGCCGCGGCGTTCAGAAATATCTTTAATATCCTCACCAAAAGCGTTTAAAATTTCTGTTTTTTCTTCATTAGTTAAATCATATTTTTCACGAAGATTTTCTGGAAGTTTTGTAATATCCCAGTTTTCATAAATAACTTCATTATTTGCCAGAAAAGCTGATACTTCTTCTTGAGTTTCAATTCTTTTATTGTTTACATGTAAGCGAATTCGCGCCATTGTTGCTTCCTCCTTTTATAAATGCACTTTTGGCTTAAGGCCTTTAAGTGACAGTAGTTTAATATGGTAGCTAAATAAAAATTCATAGGCTTCTAGCGCTTTTTTTGTTTCAAATGCATTTTTCCCCCATACTGTAATTCCGTGGTTACGAATCAAAATCGCGCCTTGGTCGCCTTTTATATGGTGAGAAAACTCTTCTGCTAGTGTCGGAATATCTGCGTAATTCGGAATAATCGGAACAGTAATTTCCGCATCTTCTTCCCAAATGCCTAGCGCCTTAATAATTTCTTGACCTTTGAATGAAATAACGCCTTCATCTCCGTACAGTTCAGAGATCACGTTGTTGTCGATTGTATGTACATGAAGACTGCACCCAGCATTCGTTAAATCGTAAATCTTAACGTGCAAAAGCGTTTCAGCAGAAGGCTTTAAATGCGTGTCTTCTGCAGGCTTTCCGTATTGATCAACTAATAAAAAATCTTCATTTGTACGTTTTCTTTTGTCTTTTCCACTTGCTGATACAAAGAAAGTTGTCGGATTTTGATCCACTTTAATTGCTAAGTTTCCGCTTGTACCGAAGAACCAATCGCGCTCTGCCAGCTCATCTTTTATATCCGCAAGCTCATGCAATCTTTGCTGAGCCATGATACTCATGCTTTCACCTCTTCTGTTAATTCTTGTAAATGATGAATCACATCATAAAAAGTAGAAAAAGGACGATACGGTAGAGATAGCTCTTCACATTTTTTGATTAAAAAGTCACGTGCAATGACCGTATCAGCTAATTTGGCAGCCTGCAAATCCGTAATGGAATCGCCAATAACAACCGTATGATCTCTTTCATCTGCAAGATGGCGAATAATCGTTGGCTTACAGCAGCCGCAGTTATTTGTACACTGTTTATCACATGTATGAGGCCACGTAATGGAAATGCGCTCACCGGAAAAATCAGATCCGTTGCAGTAGAGCATTTCCTCTGCAACTCGATTTCCCAAAAGTGGTTTTACAAAAAAGTCAATTCCTCCGCTTACAATATAAAGCGGAATATGGTGCTCTTTTGTATAGGCAATAAAATCATCAAATCCATCTCGAATAGCAGACGTCTCTAAAATATAAGAAATAATATCTTCCTTTAATTCCACGGGGAGCAAGGCAAACATTTGCCCTACTCCTTCTTGAATGGAGACGCGCTGTGCCAACACGTCGTCTTTAATACTTTCCCACTCCGGGGGAGCAAATTGCTTCATAATAGCAATAATGTTATCGCTATTTGTGATTGTTCCATCAAAGTCACAAAAGATTTTTAACGATGTCATGCTTTCACCTCTACTATTCCCCATAGTTCTAAGGCTTTTTGCAACTCTTTTGATTCTTCCGCCTTTTCGGCTAGTGTTTGATGAGAGAGTACTGCATCTATCGCCGCACGGAATGCCTTTCCTCCTCCGATAGCTCCGTCTGGATGACCGTGAACTCCGCCTCCTGCATTAATAATGCTGTCGATTCCAAAGTCCTTCATAAGCTGCGGTACCATTCCAGGATGAATTCCTGCTGAAGGAACCGGGAAAGACTGCTTATATTTGTATACAGGACGCGTTAATTCGTAGGCAATGCCTGTCGTATCTTCAAGAGAAAGCGCTACGCTTCCGTATGGTGATGGAAACAGTGAAAAATCTGCTCCGGCTAAGCGCAATAGCTTTCCAAGCAGTAATGAATTTGAAAAACCGTAAAATTCTGATGGCGTAAGCGCTCCGCTAACAGCTGGGTGTGCCATAATCGGCAAGTTAATTTCATCATCTTCTCGAAGTTCCTGCAGTACGTCTAACCCGTAAGCAAATGCGTTGAATAAAAGAGCATCGGCTCCTAGCTCAGCTGCTTTTCTCGCTTTTTCTTTTAATTCAAACGTTCGTCCCGTTAAATTAACAGCATACAGCGTGCGGTGTCCCGTTTTTTCGTATACTTCATTCAGTACTTTTTTCCCTTCTGTAACACGAGCTTCAAAAGGTGTTCGTTCACTATCAAACAAAATCTCGTCGTCTTTAACCAAATCCACTCCGCCAAGCGCTTGCTCACGCAGCTGAGTTGTTAAGTACGTCATATCTCTTCCAATCACGCCTTTAAAAATACTCATCACAAGCGGACGGTCATAAACGCCTAATTTCTCTCGGATACCTTCTATTCCAAAGCGCGGTCCTGGGAATTCAGCTAATAATTCATCAGGAAAATCCAAGTCTAATAATTTCACTTTTCCATCAAGTGATAGTTTTCCGAAAACCGTAACTAAAATAGCCGGTAAATCTTTTGAAAAGTTGGCAGTTGGATAAGCAATTTTGACAATAGCCTGCTTAATTTCTCCGCCTAAATATCCGTTTACACGTTCGCACTCTTGAAGCTCAGTTACTGACACGACGCGCCCTTTATGCTTTTGAAGCTGCTGTTGATCTAAAAGCGGCAGATCTGTCCATGAGCCGACGGTTAGTCCTAAAGCGATTCCTTCCGCTTTTTTATGAAAATTCCCTTTATTATCATGTAGTAAGTAGCTTGCAACGATTTCGCTCATTATGCTAAAAACTCCCTTGCTGTTTAATATCGTTAATAAAAAAGCCTCTTCTGTGATTAAGAAGAGGCTTTCGTTGCTCTTCTTATCTCTCAGCTGCTGCTGCAAGAATTAGCACCGTGCTTAACATGCGTTAAGTCGGTTGCCGGGCTTCATCGGGCTAGTCCCTCCACCTACTCTTAATAAGAAAGTTGCTATTTATTTAAATTGAATTCGTAGATTATATACTAAATAAAAAATACCGCTAGGATTTATAGGTTATTAATCTCGTTAACTTCTTACATATTAAGCCAACTCAAAAAGAGTTGTCAATGCGTTTTTAAAATAAATTTAATTTTTTTATTCGAGATACAGCTTCTCTCATGCGCTCTTCATCCGTCAGCAGTCCTACGCGCACATAGCCTTCACCATATGTTCCAAAGCCTACACCAGGCGCAACTACAACGTGCGCTTTTTCAAGAAGTAAATCTGAAAACTGTTCGGAAGTATATCCTTTAGGAACTTTTAGCCATGCAAAAAAGGAGCCTGCTGGAGATGTAACATCCCAACCAATTTCTCGAAGCCCTTGAATAAAGGTATTGCGTCTAGATTCATAGCGCTTAACTAAATCATTCACACATTGTTGAGATTCCAACAGAGCTGCGGCTGCTGCCTCTTGAACCGCCCCAAAGAGACTGACATACATATGATCTTGAAGAAGATTAATAGCTTCTACTACACTTTCATTTCCTACAGCAAATCCAACTCGCCATCCCGCCATGTTATACGTTTTAGAAAGAGTATAAATTTCAATTCCCGTCTCTTTTGCACCGGAAGTCTGTAAAAAGCTGATTGGCTTTTTACCATCAAATCCAATTGCTCCGTAGGCAAAGTCGTGTACCACACAAATATCGTGCTTGGCAGCAAATGCCACGGTGTCTTCAAAAAATTCTGCCGTTGCCACTGCACCAGTAGGATTATTCGGATAGTTTAAAAACATGAGTTTTGCCTGTTCTTTAGCACTTTCACTTATCTCTTCGTATACGGGTAGAAAATGATTTTCAGCCGTGAGCGGCATCACTTCCATCTTTGCCTTTGCAAGCTCTACTCCAGACCAGTAATCAGGATATCCAGGATCCGGAACCAGCACCGTATCTCCAGGGTTTAACAAGCACTGCGGGATTTCAACAAGTCCACCCTTTCCGCCAAATAAAATAGCTACTTCTTTTTCAGGATCCACATCAACGCCATATTCTCGCTTATAAAAAGTCGCCACGGCCTCTTTTAAAAACTGGTGCCCCCGAAATGGAGAATATTTATGATGCATAGGATTAGCACTTGCTTTTTGCAGTGTTTCTACAATATGTGAAGGAGTAGGCTGATCAGGATTTCCCTGCCCTAAGTTAATAACGTCGTGCCCTTGGGCCATTACTTTTCCTACCTTGCCTACAAGTGATGCAAAAAATTGTTTTGGTAAACTTTTTAATAGTTCCGATTGCTCAAATTGTTTCATCATCGCACACCTTCTCAAAAAATTCTTGAAATTCTAGTCACAAATAATATATTGTAATACTCAACTTGTAAAGTTATTTTTTTCAACTACTAAAAAAAGGACGGATGATAAAGTGAGTGTAAAAATTACGTGTTTGCAGCTTGATATTGCGTTTGGAAATCCAACTAAAAACCGAAAATATATCGAACAAAAAATGACGGAAGCCCTGAAAGAAAACCCTGATATCCTTGTGCTTCCGGAGCTATGGGATACAGCTTATGATTTGACCCGGCTAGACGAAATTGCAGATGATGAAGGGCAGCAAGCCAAGCAATTAATCTCTCAGTTTGCTAAAACAAACGAAGTAAATATTGTGGCAGGTTCGATTGCAAAAAAAACAGAGCAAGGCGTCACGAATACGATGTATATTTTTGACCGAAAAGGTCGTGAAGTATCACAATACAGTAAACTGCACTTATTTAAATTAATGGATGAACACCTCTATCTCGAAGCAGGAACAGCAAAAAATCTTTTTACACTTGAACAGTCACTGTGCGCAGGAGTTATTTGTTACGATATTCGTTTTCCAGAGTGGATTCGGGTTCATACTAGCAGCGGAGCAGAAGTCTTGTTTGTTGTCGCTCAGTGGCCGGCTCCAAGACTTGCCCACTGGAAAGCCCTGCTCATTAGCCGTGCAATCGAAAATCAATGCTATGTAATCGCGTGTAATCGTGTAGGCCAAGATCCTAATAACACATTTGCCGGACATTCCTTAGTCATCGATCCGTGGGGAGAAATAATCGCTGAAGCTGGCGATAGCGAAGAACTTTTAAGTGCTGACGTTAACCTGGAACTTGTAAAAGAAATTCGTAAACAAATTCCTGTCTTTACAGATCGCCGCACAGAATTTTATTAATTATGTATTGACAGCCGTTTTTTTGCATGATACGATTCTCACCAGATATCATAAAATATTCAAACAAATCAAAATTGAATAAGTAATCGTACTCTTATCAAGAGTTGGCTGAGGGATTTGGCCCTGTGAAGCCCAGCAACCGACCGTCATTCCATCCTAAGATGGATCACACCCGTAAAACATGTTTTACAAAGGCACGGTGCTAATTCCAACAGAAAGTAATTCTTTCTGGCAGATAAGAGGTTTGAACACTACAATCAAGCCTCTTTCCAACGAAAGAGGCTTTTATATTTTCTAAAATTATAAAAGCCTCCATATATTCTTAAACCTATTAACTTAGTAAACAAATCAGTTTAATAAACTATGGAGGGATTCCGATGTCAACAACAAAAACAGAGAAGTATCAGCCTTTAACAGAAATTTCAGCAATCAAACTTGTGAAAAAGCTAGGTCTTTTTGATGCCACAGAAGCGCTGACTGCCCGTGAAATTGGTGACGGCAACTTAAATCTCGTCTTTCACATCATAAATGATCAAACGAATAAATCCATTATCGTCAAACAAGCACTTCCCTATGCAAAAGTTGTAGGCGAAAGCTGGCCTCTATCATTGAACCGTGCCACAATTGAAAGCAATGCGCTCAAGCAATTTGGTACATTTACGCCAGAACTTGTGCCCGCTGTTTATTACCACGATGAAACGCTTGCTGTTACGGTCATGGAAGATCTGTCTCATTTAACGATTTCTCGCGCCGGACTTATTCAAGGTGAAAGTTATCCTCTGCTCTCACAGCATATCGGTTCTTTTTTAGGACATATTGCGTTCAAAACGTCTGATTTCGCCTTAAAGCCTCAGGATAAAAAAGAAGAAGTTGTTAAGTACAGCAACCCGGACTTATGCAATATTACGGAAGATTTAGTGTTTACAGATCCTTTTTTTGATATTGATACAAATGAATTTGAAAAAGCGCTGCGTCCTGATGTAGAAGAATTGTGGAATGATGGTGATGTAAAGCTACAAGCAGCAAAATTAAAATATAAATTTTTAACAAATGCGCAAACCCTAATCCACGGTGATTTACATACAGGCAGCATCTTTGCTAGCAGTCAAGAAACGAAAGTGATTGATCCAGAGTTTGCTTTTTACGGTCCGTTTGGATTCGATTTAGGGCAATTTGTTGCGAATTTATTTTTAAATGCTCTTTCTCGAGAAACAAATCGCGAACCGTTATTTGCACACATTACGAACACATGGAACGTATTCAAAGATACCTTTACTGCGCTTTGGCATTCTGAAAACACTGAACCTTTCGCTAAAGATGAGCGCTTATTACATGAAATTTTAACGCAAACGTGGCAAGATGCTGTTGGATATGCAGGATGTGAAATCATTCGACGTACGATTGGCTTAGCTCACGTGGCGGACTTAGACGAAATTTCTTCAGAGGAAAGAAAAATTAACGCCAAGCGTACTGCGTTAAAAATTGGACGTTATTTGCTTCTGCACCAACAAGACGTTTCACCAAATGAATTTGAACATTTACTTCGATAACGAATAATGTACACAATGAAAGGATCGGTATCAGCATGACAAATACACTATCACTTCCCCGCTCAGTGGAATGGAATGAATCATATATTACTTTATTAGATCAGCAGCAGCTTCCTGGCAAAGTTGAATATATTAAGCTGCAAACCATTAAAGACGTATGGGATGCTATCACTACCTTGAAAGTACGCGGAGCCCCTGCAATTGGCATTACGGCGGCTTTTGGTCTTGCTCTTTCTGCGCTTAGCTATGACACAGATTCAGTCAAGGAATTTAACAAAAAGCTAGCTCTTGATCAACAGTATTTAGCTAGTTCACGCCCTACTGCCGTCAATTTATTTTGGGCATTGGAGCGCGTAGCGAAAAGCGCTGAATCCGCTTCGTCCGTTAATGAAGCTAAAACAAAAGTTGTTCATGAAGCTATTCAAATTCAAGTAGAAGATGAAGAAACGTGCTACCGAATTGGAGATCATGCTCTTTCTTTATTTAAAAAGAAAGATAAAATCATGACAATATGTAATGCTGGTTCAATTGCTACAGCTTATTATGGAACAGCATTAGCACCTTTTCACTTGTCTAAGCAGCGCGATATTCCGCTTGAAGTATTTGCCTGTGAAACAAGACCCGTTCTTCAAGGTTCTCGCTTAACAGCATGGGAACTTCAGCAGTCGGGAGTGGACGTGACGCTGATTACGGATAATATGGCCGCTCATACAATTAAAACAAAAGGAATTAATGGGATTATTGTAGGTGCTGACCGCATTGCAGCAAATGGCGATACGGCTAACAAAATTGGAACATATGGACTTGCTCTTTTAGCGAAAGCATTCGGTATTCCATTTTACGTAGCAGCGCCGCAGTCCACATTTGATTTATCTATTCAAGACGGCAGCAGCATCCCTATTGAAGAACGTTCACCTAAAGAAGTAACGCACATTGGAGATACACAAATTGCTCCAGACGGAATCTCTGTGTACAACCCAGCTTTTGATGTGACGCCAAGCGAACTGATTACGGCCATTATTACAGAGCATGGAATTATCCATTCTCCGTCTTTTGAATCCATTCAAAAAGTTTTGCTGCAATCTGCTCAATAAAAAAAGCCGCTGCTATGCGGCTTTTTTTGTTGAGCACTGGTTTTCAACTGCATTTGTAACACAATTGTAACAGTACTCTCTTCTTTTTCTACATATATTATAGGGGATTCTTTTTGAATAAGGGGGAGTAAATATGAGTTCAGAGCAAAAAACGGATAAAAACAAAGCGCTGAATCGTAAGCAGCAATATCAGCTATTCGATTTATCCAAAGATGAAGAACTAAATTCCCTCCCTTCTCCTCAACAAATTGACGGTGTTTTTGTGCAAGGAGAAGGCTGGAAATTAGACGGTGAATAGTTATTTCAACTCCAGAGCGCCTTTTGCTACATTTCTTTCAAGCATTAATAGTTTCTCTTTTATATGAGTTTGGGAGCCTGCATAACCTGTTAATGCTCCATTTTTTCCAATCACACGGTGACAAGGTAAAATAATAGGCAGTGGATTTCGACGATTCGCTTGTCCCACAGCCCTTACGGCTTTAGAGCGATTAACAGACTCCGCTACCTCACTGTAAGACCACGTTTGTCCATAAGGTATACCTTTAAGCGTTAACCACACTTCTTTTTGGAAGTCTGTTCCTTTTACATCCAAAGGCAAATCAAATGTTAGCGTGCGCCCTGTAGCATAATCCTGCAGCTGTCTCTTTGCTTCTTTCACATGGTGATAATCCTCATCATGGACAAGTTTTTTAAGCTGCTCGTTATGATCATCGCTATCAAACCAAATATGTTGAACCCCTTTTTCCGAGGCTACAATATAAATTTTTAAATCAGAAAATAAATTCATTTCTCCGTAGTACATATTTTTTATCCTTTCTAATTAAGCTGGAAGAATAACATGAAAAGCTGTGCCTTCTCCTATTTTGCTTTCCACTTCAATTCGCCCTTTATGTTCTTCGATAATTTTATATGAGACCATCAAACCGAGTCCCGTTCCTTTTTCTTTTGTCGTATAAAATGGTTCTCCTAAGCGCTTGATGCGCTCTTCGGGCATTCCGTCTCCTTGATCTCGAATGGAGACCGTCACGTAGTGCGGCTCTGTAGAGTAAACTTCAACAATAATTCTTCCTCCGTTTGACGTGACTTCAATTGCATTTTTAATTACATTTATTAGTACTTGCTTAATCTGGTTCGGCTCGCAGTACACCATTGGCAGCTGAGGAGACACACTTAGTTCAAACTGAATATTTTCTAAAAGCGCTTGAGCATTTAATAAATCAATCGTTTCTTTAACAACCGCAGCTAGATTTTTCTTTTCAAACTTTACGGCCTGTGGCTTAGCGAGTACTAGAAACTCTGTAATAATGGTTTCAATTCTTTTTAATTCAGATTTAATAATATCAAAATAAAGAGAGTGATCTTCTTGAATGCTGCTTTCTAACAGCTGAACAAACCCTTTTAAAGCCGTCATCGGGTTGCGGATTTCATGCGCAATCCCAGCTGCTAACTGTCCGACTACTTGAAGCGTATCCGATTTCCGAATCTGCTCTTGCATTTGATTTCGTTCCGTTACGTCTCTTAAAAGCGTCATATATAGACCTGGCAAGATATCTTTTTTCGTAGAAAATTCGATATTTTTAACTTTTTCGTTCCCCGTAACGTACGTAATCTCTCCTTCAGCTTCCCCTTTTTGCTCAATCGTTTCTTTATGCTCAATGACCACATCTAAATTCGCTGAAGAAATAAAATCCTCCATGGAGTGGGCACAAATCTCCTCTTTGCTGAGTTCTAGAATATCACAAAGAGAAGAATTTACATCAATAATATTTCGCTTGCCGTCCCATAAAACTAACCCATCGATCGAACCATTAAAAATCTGTCTGAATTTCTCTTCGTTATTCCGAAGCTCCTGTTCGATTTTTGTACGTTCACTGATGTTTCGAAAAATCGTTAAATGGTCTCCTTCTATAATGCCTTTTTTCCCTGTGAATTCCAACTGTTTGATTTCTCCATTTGGCATGTAAAAAGGAAGCTGATTGCGAATTTCTCCTTTTGTTTGAAACGTTTGGAGCACCTTTAACGCACTAAAGCTTTTTGTATCGATAAACGTATACAAATTGCTTCCAATTAATTTGTTTAACGGCAGCTCAAATGTACGCGAAGAAGCAAGATTAGCGTTCAAGATTTCACCATCGTCTCTCCAAATCAAGATCGCTTCAATCGCATTTTCAAAAATAGCCCTGAAATTTTTTTCGCTTCTCAACAGCTGCTGCTCCATCAGCCGTTTTTCCGTCACGTCTCTCATAATGGACATATAGTATTGACTGTATATATTAGCCGTTGTGGTAAATTCAAAAAAAGTAACGTCTCCATTTTCGAGCCTGATCGGTAGCTCACCGCTTGTCTTTCCTTCTTGATGCAGAGTTCTCCATAATTTTTTCACCTTATAATGATAAGTAGGTTCTACAAGCTCTTCTAATGTTTTGGTTAGAAGCTGTGCTCTTGTATAATTTAATCGTTCGCAAAATGAAGGGTTCGCGTCGATAAGCTGACCGGTTCGATCAAAAATGACAATTCCGTCTACCGCTTCATTAAATACATCCATAAACATATGATGACTAATAAACCGTTCATTTTCCATCATTTTGTGCTGCGTAATATCTCGAAATGTACACACAATAATGCCCGACATGTGACTATGTTTGTGTGAAGTAAATTCAACATGTTTCATCATGCCGCTTCGAAGCGTCATCGCGCCTTCATATTTAAAATAGCTTTCTTCTAAGAGTGCAGGATAATACGCTTCAATCATGTCATACGGAAAATACATCAGAAAATCTTTCATTTGATGCGTTAATAGCTCATCCTTTGTTTTTTCAAACAGCCCGCAGGCTGATTCATTTGCATTTATAACTTGAAAATACTCATCAAATACGACAATGGCATCTAATACGTCATTAAAAATAGCTCGTAGCTGCTGTAATTCACCTTGCTGCTTTTGCGCAGCTTCAGATGTTAATTCTCTATGTGGTGACATGCTCATTGCTCCTTTCTTTTGCACTTCCCATTTCCCCACCTTTTATCTATAGACTTAGTATTCTACAAGATTTGCTTTTTACCTTTTTAAAATTAGGCACGTTTATTCAAAATGCGACATTTCTTCACATTATCCCGCTATTTAGAAAGAAAGTATGAATAAAAGAGGCTGGGACATAACTACACCAATCTAATTTAAAAACGAACAAATTGGATAAGCGCCCTAGTATAGATCAATTGTTACACCGCCGTTGATTTCTGTGCAAGGCTTCTCTTTCCGCGGGCGGCGGCTGAGCCTCCTCGTCGCTTGCCCTCCAATCAACTGTTAGAAGGAACGAAACAGATAAAACCTACGCTCAACATAACAAAGAAAACGAACCATTAATCAAACACGTTGATTAATGGTTCGTTTTTCACTTGGGCTAAAATACTTTTGTCCCGGCCTCATCGATCATTCACTACAATATAAGTTGCTTGAATAGGCCCATGCACACCAACTACTAAATTCATTTCAATATCAGCTGAATTACTCGGTCCCGTAATAAAGTTAATGCAAGAAGCAATCGTTTCTCCTCGCTCTACTTTTTCATGAATCATTTCAGCGGCTTGTGTCATGCGAGGAACAATTGAGCTTTGAGGTATGATTGCAATATAAGTGGCGGGCAGCAAGCTTACCGCTCGTCCCTTTGCAGCGCTGCTGAACAAAACAACTGTTCCAGATTCCGCTAGCGTCAAATCACTGAACGTGATGCCGACGTTTGCTTGTTCAGCTAGTTTAACATTCTCATCGCCTTTTACTGAATTCCATACGTGAAGGTTACGGTTTGTTTCCCATTTCTCCATCAGCGGATTCAATCCATATTCGGAAAACCTGGGATCATTCCACGTGCAGACAAGACCATTTCCATAGTTCGCTACGGCTTCCTCAAGGGCATCTGGTAAGTGTTGTGATGAGGTTTCTACATAGCGAGTATGAATACGTTCGCAATGGTTTTCAAGCTCTTTCTTTAATTGATCCGGCGAATAGTTGCGGTAGACCTCATGCTGAGGAGCATGCTTCCATTGTGGCTTTACTACACCGCCTGTTCGCCTGCTTCGCTTAAGATTAGCAGCAACATTGTCTAAAAAACTGTCTCTATTTTGAATGCTTCCGTTCATCATCATCACTCCTTTTATCAAACCAATCTCGTAAGCGCTCTTTTGTAGGCGCTGGAAACTCTCTGCTTTCCGTCCACGCTTTTAATGGACCAGGCCCTTTGGAAATACTACTTCCTGACATAAAAGGAGTAAGAGCTGCCGGTGCTACTTTAGCGCCCACTGTATATAGAGAAGAAGAAGCTGCTCCCAAGCCAAATGCTTTCATCGCCAGCTTTTCCGAAATAGGTGCTTTTCCTTCTTTTTCAACAATTCGCTGACGATGCTTGTGCAATAGCTCATGCAGCGGAATTTTGACCGGACAGGCATCTGTACAGGCTGCGCATAGCGTTGAGGCATATGGAAGCTCTTTGTAGTCTTCATAGCCTCCAAGTAAAGGAGATAATACAGCTCCAATCGGCCCTGAATAAATAGATCCATATGAATGTCCTCCAATATGGCGATACACGGGACATACATTCACACATGCCGCACAGCGAATACACTGTAAAACAGATTGAAACTCAGTTCCTAAAATCGCAGATCGTCCGTTATCTACAATCACTAGGTGAAATTCTTCCGGTCCGTCTACTTCCCCTGGAAGTCTAGGTCCCGTAAGTGCCGTTACGTAGCTTGTAAGCCGCTGACCTACTGCACTTCTAGTTAACAGACTTACCAACACTTCAAACTCTTCAAATGTTGGCACAATTCGTTCCATTCCCATAACCGTAATTTGCGTTTTAGGAAGGGCGGTCGTTAGCCTTGCATTTCCTTCATTGGTAACAAGTGAAATAGATCCAGATTCTGCAATCGCAAAATTACATCCTGTAATGCCAATATCTGCTGATAAAAATTCTTTTCTCAGCATTTCCCGGGCATGAAGAGCTAGTTCTTCAGGTTTTTCTGTCTTTTTATAAGAAAGCTTTTCCTGAAATACATCTCTAATTTGTTCTTTATTTTTATGAAGCGCAGGAGCTACGATATGAGAAGGCGGATCGTGATCATCTACTTGCAGGATATATTCTCCTAAGTCCGTTTCAATAACTTCACAGCCTAGTTCTTCTAAAGCAGCGTTCATATGAATTTCTTCTGTAACCATTGACTTGGATTTAACCACTTTCTTTGCCTGTTTTTTCCTCGCTACATTTTTTATGTACTCATTCGCTTCTTCAGCTGTTTGAGCGAAAAAAACGTGGCCTCCGCGTTTAGCTACATTATCAGTGAGCTGCTCTAAATAGTAATCTAAATTTTCAAGCGTATGCTGACGAATTTCTTCGCCAAGCGCTCTCCATTCTTCCCAGTTTCCTAGCTCTTCTGCCGCATCTAATCTACGGCTTCTTAAGCGCTCTTGAGCACTTGAAACTGCAAAGCGCATAAACGCATTATTGACTCCATCATCGACGCGTTTTTTAAACTGATCATTTCCTATTTTCATAGACATTCGGTATTCTCCTTTCTTTACATTCTGCTATTTAATACTTCAGCGATATGCATCACTTTTACAGGCTGTCCTTTTCGTTCAATTCTTCCTCCAATATTCATAAGACAGCCGCAGTCAGCTCCAATTAAGTACTCTGCGTTTGTCTTAGCTATACAGCCTACTTTTTCATCGACCATTTGTTCAGAGATTTGCCCCATTTTAACCGAAAACGTCCCGCCGAATCCGCAGCAGTTATGACTGTTTTCAAGGTTCTCCATTTCAAGACCCTTTACATTGTTTAATAGTGTAAAAGGTTCTTTTTTTACGTTTAGCAAACGCGTCATATGACAGGAAGAATGATAAGTGGCTTTCCCATTTAAGCTGGCTCCTACATCTTCCACTTTTAAAACGTTTACAATAAAATCTGTTAGCTCATACGTTTTATCAGCAAGCTTCACGGCAGGTTCATACCATGCAACATCACCTTTAAAAAGATGGGGATACTCTTTGAACATTGTCACGCACGAGCCAGATGGAGATATAACGTACTCTGCATGTTCAAACGCTTTTATCATGTTTTTCATCGCTTCTTTTGATTCTTTTACATAACCGCTGTTATACGCAGGCTGCCCGCAGCAAACTTGACTCTTTGGAAAATCCACTTCGCAGCCTAATCGTTCTAATAATTCTACCGTCGCTTTTCCTACATTTGTTTGAAACATATCAATCAAACATGTGGCAAATAAAGATACTTTCATCATTTGCTCCCTCCAAGCTGATCATTTTACTTCTTTTTAGTTAACAGGTCATCAGATGACTTAATGCTATTATACTCCTATGTTTTTCTAATTTCACTAGTTTTTCGAAAATACCTTTCTTTGTTTGCTATCTTTTTTTCATAAAAATAAGAAATTGGGATACGTGAAACCTACGTTTGCCATAACATTAAAAAAATCCGAACGGTGAAGATTCTCTATCAAGAATCTTCACCGTTCGGATCTTCCTTCAACTAAACTACTTTTGTCTTAGCTTCTTACTTATTTATTTCCAAAAATCATCAAATACTGTGATTGGCAATTGGCGTTTATGCTGCGTTTTTAAGAAGTGACCTTCAATGACGTTACTTGCATGTTCACCTACATCTTTGCCTTCTAAATAATCGTCGATTTGCTCATACGTTACGCCAAGCGCTTCTTCATCCGGAAGCTGTGGACGATCTTCTTCCAAATCAGCCGTTGGTTTTTTCATATATAGATGCTCGGGACAGCCTAATTCTTTTAGCATTTGTTTTCCTTGTCGCTTGTTCAGACGGAAGATAGGGACTAAGTCAGCTCCTCCGTCACCGAATTTTGTATAAAATCCTGTAACAGCTTCAGCAGAGTGATCCGTTCCGAGTACGACTCCACTGTACATGCCCGCTACCGTATATTGCGCAATCATTCGTTCACGTGCTTTTACATTTCCTTTGTTGAAGTCGGAAACTTTATCATCTGCCGCTTCTTCAACAGCAGAAAGCATAGCATCTACTGCTGGTTTTACGTTAATAGAAATAGATTTTGTTGGTTGAATAAAAGCAAGTGCATCTTGACAGTCTGCTTCATCTGCCTGCACACCGTATGGAAGACGAACAGCAATAAACTGATAGCGCTCTTCTCCGGCCTCTTCATTCAACTCATTAACCGCTAGCTGCGCCAGCTTTCCAGTTAACGTAGAATCTTGGCCGCCGGAAATACCTAGTACAAACGAACGTAAAAAAGGATATTTGTTCATGTAGGATTTCAGAAAATCAACGCTGCGGCGAATTTCTTCCACGGGATTAATTTCTTTTTGGACGTGCATTTCTTCAATAATTTGCTTTTGTAGCTCTTTCATAAAAAAACTCTCCTCTCATTACTAGCTGACGGAATCTACACAAGTACGGTATCAGATAGTAACTTGCTTCTAGTCTCTTCAATATTTTGCATTTTGTTATCCCAGCAGTTTGTACTCAAGTCTACCGGATACTCTGTAGGACGGAATACATCTTCGTTCGATTTTGTAATGACTTTGTAGTCATCCCATAGATGCTTTAAGTTCTGTAAGCAGTAGGCTCTCATTTCTTCAATGGTAGGCTGCTCGTACACAAGCTTGCCGTCTGTAAAGATTGGCTGGTGAATTTTACGTGCGTTAAAGTTCGTGACAAACTTGCTGACGTGCGTATGAATCGGATGAAACATTTTTAAATGCTGCTCTTCGTTCGGCACTTCGTCCTGCATCGTAATATAATCGCCTTCCCATTTGTGGTTCACTTGATTTACAATTCGATATACTTCTTTTAGGCCGGGAGTTGAAATTTTCTCCGGATTCTCTGACAGTTTAATCGTATCCACCATGTTTCCATGATCATCTTCAATCGAAACCAGCTTGTACACCGCTCCTAGCGCAGGCTGATCAAAAGATGTCATGAGTTTTGTTCCAACTCCCCATCCATCAATTTTGGCACCTTGCGCTTTCAAATCTAGAATGCTGTACTCATCGAGATCATTCGAAGCAAAAATTTTCACATCATGATAGCCGGCTTCATCAAGCATTTTTCTTGCCTCTTGAGAAAGATATGGAAGTCTTCCGCTATCTAATCGAATACCGATAAAATTAATGCGATCTCCCATTTCTTTTGCTACTTTAATAGCATTGGGAATACCTGATTTTAACGTATTATATGTATCTACTAAAAAGATACAGTTACGGTGTGATTCCGCATACTTTTTAAACGCGCTGTACTCATCACGATAGACTTGAACAAGCGCGTGAGCATGAGTGCCGGACACAGGAATTCCAAATACTTTCCCCGCTCTTACATTACTGGTTGCATCAAAGCCTCCAATATAAGCAGCTCTTGCCCCGTAAAATGCAGCATCCATCTCGTGTGCTCTTCTTGAACCAAATTCCATAAGCTGATTCGTACCCGTATGCTCATATAAATTATCTTCTCCCGCGGCTAGGCGAATACGCGATGCTTTTGTCGCAATCAGCGGGTGGAAATTTAAAATATTTAAAAGCGGCGTTTCAATAAGCTGCGCTTCCGCTAAAGGAGCGTCAATCTGCAGAATTGGTTCGTTAGCAAAAATCATTTCGCCTTCTACAACCGAACGAACATTACCGCTAAAGCGAACTTGCTTTAAATAGTCGATAAACTCCGCTTCATAATGCAATTCTTCATATAAATAATCTAAGTCCGTTTCGCTAAACCTGAAATTAGCAATAAAATCAATTACTCTTTCTAGCCCGGCAAACACAGCATAACCGCTTTCAAACGGCATCCGACGAAAGTAAGCTTCGAATACAGAACGGCGTTTATGAATATGGTCTTTAAAATACGTATGTGCCATATTCAGTTCATATAAATCTGTATGCAAAGCTAAACTATCATCTCTATATTGCTTTTTCATACTTTGTAACCCTCCATTTGACAATCCTAGTTTCTATTATGTAAATCTTTTCACAATAGAGCAAGCATAAATTATCAGAAGGTGCTTGAATTTTAGTTTTTCTGTTATTTGGTGCACACTTTTCTACCTGAAATGGCATTATTTCTCTTCGGGTATGTATTTCATTAACACATGTTCAACATTATCAAGATGACTCATCATAAAATGCTGAGCGTCTTCTGCATGCTGAGAAAGAATAGCTTCATAAATTTGCTGATGCTCTTTATAAATCCGTTCAGCCGTTTTCTCTTTTGCATAAAGCCAGATGCGTCTTGTCTCTTTCATCGTTTCAATCATCATTTCTGATACGTTATTCATAAGCTTCACTAAAAGAGGGTTTTGCGAGGCTTTGGCAATGGCTAAATGAAAAGCAAAATCTGCTTTCTCTCCCAGCTCTTCATTGCCAAACGCTCCTTTCATTTGTTCCAGACTATCGGACAGCTGCTTGAGGTCCGCATCTGTTCTCTTTTGAGCTGCAGCACGAACAGCCCCAATTTCTAATACCTTTCTCACTTCAAGCAAATGTTCAATATCATTTTTATTCATTAATACAGCGCTAGTTACAGGCAGAGACAGCATATCGGAGTTAAACTCTCGTACAAATGTGCCTTCCCCCTGCTTCATCTCGAGCAGCCCCATCGCCCGCAAAGCACTAAGAGCTTCACGAATAGCTGAGCGCCCTACCTGAAAGTTTTCCGCCAGCTGCTGCACTGAATCCAAACGGTCACCAGGCTTTAAACTGCCTTCTTTTATATTCTCAAGAAGCGTTTCGGCTACTTCTTCGTATATTTTTTTTGGCTTAATTCGCTTATATTCCACGTTTTCCACCTCATTTTTTTCGTTCACCAAGGTTTACATTAACCGAGACTTTTTCTTCTTTTACGTTTCTGTTACATTTTACCGAAATCCTTTCCCCTCCACAACAAAAGTGGCAAGGTATTTATACTTTATTTCTCAAATGTGCTAAAATAGTAAATTGATTTCATATTACGAGTTAAAAGGAGCTTTTTGAATGAACATTGTTGTCAGTACATTGAATGCGAAGTATATCCATACTTCTTTAGCCCTTCGATGTTTAAAAGCCTATGCCGAGCCTGACTATAAAGTGGATATGGCCGAATATACGATTAAAGATCCTGCTATGAACATTGTCACGGATTTATATAAACGCAACCCAGATATTATTGGTTTCAGCTGTTACATTTGGAATATTGAAGAAACGATTAAAGTCGCACAAATGCTAAAAAAGATCAATCCCGAGCTCATCATTATATTCGGTGGACCAGAAGTAACCTATGATGTAACTCACTGGCTAGAGCGCATTCCTGAAGCTGACTTTATCGCTATTGGTGAAGGAGAAGAAACATTCAAGCAGCTGTTGGACGAACTTCACGGAGAGCGCCAGTTTGAAAACGTAAGCGGCGTGGCTTTCCGAAAAGAAGGCAAACCAGTTGTAAACCCGCAGCGCAATAAAATTGACCTGCGCGAAATGCCTTCTCCTTTCCGTTTTGAAGAAGACCGCCAAGAACTTTCAAAACGCGTTGTGTATATTGAAACAAGCCGCGGCTGTCCGTTTAGCTGTCAGTTCTGTCTCTCTTCTATTGAAGTAGGCGTTCGTTATTTCGATAGAGAAAAAGTAAAAGAGGATATTCGCTATTTGATGGATAACGGAGCGCGCACCATTAAGTTCGTAGACCGCACGTTCAACATCAGCCGCAGCTACGCCATGGAAATGTTCCAATTTTTAATTGATGAACACCGTGAAGGTACGGTATTTCAGTTTGAAATTACGGCCGATATTATGCGCCCTGAAGTCATTCAGTTCTTAAACGACAATGCGCCAAAAGGATTATTCCGCTTTGAAATTGGCGTGCAGTCTACAAATGATGCCGTTAATGAATTAGTTAAACGCAAACAAAACTTCAAAAAATTAACCCGTACCGTAACGATGGTAAAAGAAGGCGGAAAGATCGACCAGCATTTAGATTTGATTGCGGGACTTCCAGATGAAGATTATAACTCATTTAAAAATACGTTTAATGATGTATTTGCACTTCGTCCTGAAGAGCTTCAGCTGGGCTTTTTAAAAATGCTTCGCGGCACCGGCTTACGCTTAAGTGCATCTCGCTATAATTATCAATACATGGATCAATCGCCTTATGAAATTTTAAGCAATAATGTCTTGCCATTTTCAGATGTCGTACGTATCAAACATGTAGAAGATATTTTAGAAAAGTTTTGGAATGACCATCGAATGGATGAAACAATAGAGTTTTTAGTAGAGCACTGCTACGATACACCTTTTGATTTCTTCCAAAACTTCGGGACGTATTGGGATGAAATGGGCTGGGTTCGAATCGGCCATCAGCTTGAAGATTTATTCAGACGTCTTAGACAGTATATTGAAACGGAGAATTTTTCAAATGAAGAAATGATTGAAGGGTTTATGAAAATTGATTATTTACAAAACCAAAAGCATAAGCCTCGTAAACCTTGGTGGGACGATAAAGTAGAAAAACAAGTCCGCTCTCATTACTATCAGCAAATGCTTGCTAATCCTTCTATTATGGGACAGGCTTTTGAAGCTGAACAGCTTGCTGAAAAAGAATTATACAAGCACACCGTTTTAGAAATTCTTCCATTTGATTATATGTATTATAAACAAACGGGAAAAATAAATGAACAACCATCTGTTCTTCTTGCTTATTATGATCAAAAAGCAAATGATACAAAACTTTATTCAGCACCTGTAGAGGCATTTGGCCTTCCAGTTGTAAGCTAAAACCTCGGATACCCGAGGTTTTTTTCTTTAACATTCTTTTTTCTTTTTTTGCTCTTTATCAGACTTTGTCTTTCCTAAGGATTCATATATTTTAGCTGCGTTGGGATCGCCCATTTCCGCTCCGAACTCTTCTTGCAGTAACTGTTTTTGCTTTGCTTCAGTGCTTGCGATATGCTTATTATTTTGTTTATGTTTGCTCATCGTTACTTACCTTGCTTTCCTTTTTTTGAATTGCGATTCGCGCCTTTAGCCGGCTCCTCGCCGCCAGCATATTCAGCAGCAAATTCTGCATCTGAAAGGCTCTCTTTTGGTGTATTATTGTTAGTCAATGCTGATTTGTACCCTACTTTACGCTTTGCCATCATATATCCCTCCTATGCTTGGAAGTCCATTGAACTTCCTTTTCTTAGAATACACTTTCTGATGCGTAATATAAGCAGAAAAAGCTGTAAAAAAGCGGTTGAAACATAACGAAATCATTTTACTCTAAATACGAACAAATGAGATAAATGGGTTGCCCCTCTTGTGACCCAGCTACATGAAACCTGCGTTCACCATCATAATAAAAAAATCCGAACGAGTTTGATTCTTAATCAAGAAACAAACTCGTTCGGATCTTCCTTCAACTAAAATATTTGTGTCCCAGCCTCTTTTATCCAATAATAATACGTTCTTTCGGATAGTGATAATCCGGTCCAGACGTTGGACGGCGAAGCATTAAAATAAATGAAAACATGCCGATTCGGCCAATGAACATTAAAATCATAATAACGCATTTACCGATATCAGAAAGCCCTCCTGTAATTCCCATTGATAAACCTGTTGTCCCAAAAGCTGAACACACTTCAAAAATAAGCTCAATGAGAGAAAAATGTTCTGTAATACTTAAAATAAGAAGCGAAATCGAGCAAATGATTACGGCTAACATCGATACAGCTACTGATTTAATAATGTCATCTTCATGAATTTCGCGGCGAAAGATTTTAATCGTCTTATTTCCTCTTACGTAATAAAACAGGAAAAGAATATTTAATGCAAACGTCGTCGTACGAATTCCTCCCCCTACTGAGCTCGGTGAAGCACCGATAAACATCATCGCACTCATCATAATTAACGTAGGAAGCGAAAACTCATTAATATTCATGGTCGCCACTCCTCCGCTCCTTGTGGCAGCAGATTGGAAAAACGCATAAAAAAACGATTCATCCCAAGACTTATCTGCTAGAAATCCTGAATGCTCTAGCACAAGAATCAAGATTGTTCCCCCTGCTAACAGCAGAAAAAACATGATGGTCGTTAGCTTCGTAAATAGCGAAAATTGAAATTTACGCTTATCTTTAAATGTTAAAAAATAGTGCTTAATTTCAATTAATACAGGGAATCCAATCGCTCCAAGCGTAATTAAAATAACGGTTACCACTTGTACAAAATAATCATGGGCATACGGAATAAACGAAGATCCTGTAATATCGAAGCCAGCATTTGTTGTAGCGCTGACAGAAGCAAAGAACCCATGCAGAAAAGCATCTGTCCAGCTTGAGTAATAACGGAGAAAATGTAATCCTAAAATAATGGCGCCAACTAGTTCAATAGCAAAAATAATAAATAAAATATTTCTCATCAAGTCAACTAATCCTGATAAACGGGATTGGTTATGGTCTGTCATAATGAGCTGACGTTCCTTTAAACCGATTTTTTTACCCAAAATCATCCAAATAAATGTACTGAGTGTCATTACACCAATACCACCGATTTGAAAAATAAAAGCGAGCAAAAAATAGCCCGTCGTACTAAATGTATCCGGAGTAGAGACAGGTGTCAGCCCTGTTACACTTACCGCACTGACGGCAATAAATAAGCGATCAATAAATGCTAACTTCACTCCCGGCTTTAAAGCTTCTGGGATACTAAGTAATAGAAATCCAAGCGTAACAGCCACTATGTAAAATGTAACAATAATTTGAGCTGAAGACATCTGCCTTACTCGTCGTTTCCATGGTTGCGGCATAATCTGACATTCCTTTTTTGTTATAATACTAATAGTTTTCTTCTTTCTTCCCAAAGCATACTCATTGTTACACGGATTGCAATATCCATGTAAAAAATCCCATGTTCAAGAAGGTGACTACATTAGTATAAAAGAAGTCACCTCACTTGTCATTAGATATCATAAATCCCAGCAGCCCGCATAAAGGAACGTCACTCAATATTATCGGTTTACACAAAAAAACGAGGTTGCGACATAATTAAATGAATCAATCTAAAGACGAACAAATGGGATACATGAGCTGAACCGCTAGTGACACCGCTGTTGATTTCCGTGGAAGACTTCGCTTTCCGCGGGCGGCCCGTGAGCCTCCTCGTCGCTGACGCTCCTGCCAGGTCTCACCTGTTCCGCTTTTCTCGCAGGAGTCTTCGCCTTGCCCTCCAATCAACTGCTAGAAGCAACGACATACTTGAAACCTACGTTCACCATAACAAAAAACGAACCACTGATATCAGTGGTTCGTTTTTCACTTCGGCTAAAATACTTTTGTACCAGCCGCGTCTTTATTTTATTTAGAGCGTTTTTCTAGCCAATCGCCGATTGAAGGATATGTTTCCTTCACTGCTTTTGGACCAAATACAACAGATACGTGACCTGTTTGCAACAATTTATACTCTTTATCTTCACTTGAAACAGCGTCCATTAAAGCTGCCACCTGATGCGGCATCGCAATATGATCACGGCTAGCAGCAATGTTTAAAATATTAGCTTTAATATTTTTCAAATCTACTTTGCGTCCGCGAACTTCAAGTTCACCATTGATTAATTTATTTTGTTGATAGAAGTCACGAATCCACTGACGATAAGCTTCACCAGCAAATGGGATTCCGTCAGCAACCCACTTTTGCATTAGCTTCCAGCTTTCAACAAACCGCTGATTTTCGGAACGGTCCACCAACGTTACATACGGGCCGTAGAAATTCGTGATTGGCTTTAACATCTTGTTTCCAAAGTCAATCATCTCTGGAGGGATGTTTCCGAATGTATCTACTGCTTTATCTAAGTTAAAGTAGCGATCGTCTAGGAATGCTCCGTATAAACCTGTATCGGAAAAATCAAATGGACTTGTCATAAAAATTAAGTTTTTAATCGGCAAGTCTTCATTTAATGCAGCAAAAATAGATGTCATAGTTCCGCCCATACAGTAACCAAGAACAGACAAATCAGGCGATTTAGAAGTGCGCAGCACCTTTTTCGCCGCTTTTGGAATATAATCTACAATATAATCATCTAGCTTCATATTGCTGTCTTCAAGCCCAGGAGTTCCCCAATCAAGCAAATACACGTCAAAACCGCGGTTTAATAAGTATTCAACAAGGCTGTTTCCAGGTGTTAAATCCAAAATATACGGTTTATTGATCAATGCATATACGAGTAAGATTGGTGTTTTATGCAGGTTATCTTTTACTGGCGTATAGCGATATAATTTCGCTTTGTTCTTTTTCCAAATAACCTCTTTTGGTGTTAATCCAACTTCCGGTTCCGCTTCTGTTGTCATAATTTCATATGCACGCTTAAAACGTCTTGCAGAACTTTTATATTCACTTGGCATTGATTTGATTAATTTTTCCCACTCTTGCACGTAAGGAATTGCCACGAATATACACACCCTTTCATTCCATTAGTAGTTAGTTAACAAGCACAGCCCCGACAAAAGTCAGGGCCAGCATTTATTACATGTATAAGCCGCCGTTAATGTTTAACTGTTGTCCTGTAATGTACGCGCCGTCTTTTGCTAAGTAAACAACTCCACGTGCAATTTCTTCAGCGTGGCCTAAGCGACGAGTTGGAATTTTCGCAACAATTTTTGCACGAACATCCTCAGGAATTGCCATCACCATTTCCGTTTCAATAAATCCTGGGCAAATTGCATTAACTGTTACGCCTGTCTTAGCTAGTTCAAGAGCTAATGATTTAGTAAATCCTAGCATACCTGCTTTAGCAGCTGAGTAGTTTGTTTGACCAAATCCGCCCGCTTGACCAATAATTGATGAAATATTGATAACACGACCACCTTCAGATTCTAAAAGGTGCGTTAGCGCAGCTGATGTTGTGTTGTATACGCTATGTAAGTTTACATCAATTACTTTTTTCCAATCTTCTTCACCTAACTTCTTGAATGAACGGTCGCGCGTAATTCCAGCATTGTTTACTAGAATGTCTAATTGACCAAACGCAGCTTTTGTTTCTTCGATTAGGTGTTTTGCTTGATCTACATAAGACACGTCAGCTTGAACCGCAATAGCTTCTCCGCCGTTGTCTTTAATTTCTTTTACGATTGCTTCTGCAGATTCTTTACTGCTGTTATAGTTTACTGCTACTTTTACTCCATTAGAAGCAAGCTCACGTGTAATTGCTGCCCCGATACCTTTAGATCCGCCTGTTACGATTGCTACTTTACCTTGTAATGTTGTCATGAAAAATTTCCCCCTTGCTTCTTCAGCGATGATTTTTACTGTAAATACAGCAGTTAATGTTGTTATAAAATCCCCTATACCTTACTTGCGAGCCGGCTGCTCAGTTTTTTGAGCATTTGATGGTTTTGCTTCAGATTTAGCTTCTGCCTTTGGCTTTTCAGCTAATTTTTCTTGTTTTTCTAACAGCTGAGCCTGAAGCTGCTCACCTTGAGTTTTAATTTGTTTTTGAATAGTTTCTTTTAACTCGTCTTGTGTTTTTTGCTGCCCTTCAAGAAGAGATAAAACTTTGTCGAGTTTTTTGTCTAACGATTTGACATCAGATTTCAGCTTAGTGACATCTTTTTTCAAAGCAGATGCACTTTCTTGCTGTGCTTCCAATTCGTCAAAACGATCGTCAAATTGCTCTTCTAATAATTCTACTTTTTCTTCCACATTGATGACTAATGACGCAACGTTTGCTACATCTTCTTTTGTTGGTACATTTACTTGGTGCAGATAGCGCCCCGTTACTTCATTTACTGCTTGTTGATATTGAAGGTTCATATTTAGCACATTTCCCATGAGCTGGGAAAATTCTTCACGATTCATATTGTCCCCAATAACTTTACCCCAGTAAGATTCGGTTTTGTCATATACGTCTTTCCATGCTTGAAACGGATCAAATACTTTTTGCTGTTCCAAAACTCCATCTCCTTTCTTGTGTACGTTAAAAGTGATGGCTTTCAATATGGACACTTAATGTGACAAGCGACATATTAGAAGCTCTAAGTAAACGCAACCAATTTTGCGTTTATTTATTGGATAATGTAAATCTTTTCACAATTCACTTACCAACAAATTATAAATGTTATAAAAATTACCTACATGTACTATTATAAATTCGTTTTCCAAAATAAACAATTCTAAATCTTTATTTATTTTTGAATTTTTTTGACGCTTTTTGTCGAAATCCAAAAAATCGTTCTTTTTTCCTGTATTTGAAAGACCTGTTTTAAAGTGTTGACAATTTTTTCATCTAGGTGTAAATTACACATATAGAAAACAAATTCTCTTTTTTCGAAGGGGTGATTACCTTGGGATCAAGTGAAAAAGATAACACCTCTAATTCAAACAACTTAGAAAAATCGATTAGCGGTGCACCAAAAAACTTGATGGTTCCTTTTCTTCTTTTAAGTTTAAGAGGTTGGAATCTACATGGTTACAAGCTCATTCAGCAACTAATGAGCTTTGGATTCACATCAGTTGATCAGGGAAATGTCTACCGCACGCTGAGACAGCTTGAAAAAGACAACTTGATTACATCGCAATGGGATACGTCAGCTGAAGGACCTGCACGCCGGATTTATTCATTAACAGATGCCGGCGAACAATATTTAAGCATGTGGGCTAATTCACTTGAACAGTATCAAAACATGTTAGATTCATTTTTTCACATGTATACCGACATGTTGTTCCCTTTTAGCTCTTCTTCTTCTAAAAAGTCAAAAGAATCAAAAGAGGAAGAAAACGATTAAAGGGATTCACGCAGTACATCTGCGTTTCCTAATATAATGTTAAATTTCACGGTCAACCAGCGAGCGCGGAATGTTAGGTTTATCACACAACTACGAATTTCTTCTTTAACGTTTTGTTCATTACGATAACTGTTCGCCAGACCAAATTATTCAAGGAGGAATTTGATTATGTCAACAGTAAAGTATGATACAGTAATTGATGCAATGTGGGAACAATGGACAAAGGGGTTACAAAACATTGCAGAAGGAAACAAACAAATTGAGCAATGGACGTTAAAAGCACTTGAGCAACAGCAAGAATTTGTAACAAAAGCAGTTGAACAACTTCAAGCAACAGACAAACAATGGAAAGCTGAATTAGAAGATCTTCAACAAAAAACAGTTGAAAACTTACGTAAAACAGCTGGAAACGCTGTTGCCGATTCTTATGAAGAATGGACAAACCGCACGCATGAAGCATTAAATAAATTACAAGAGCTTTCTCTTAACCAAAGCAAATCAAGCTATTCTTTAGTAAAGCAAGCTCAAGAACAATATCATCAAGTAGTAACACAATTAGTAGAAGAGCAAAAGAAAACGCGCCAAGAATTCCAACACGTATCTGATGCATACGTAGAACAAGTAAAATCTCTTCAAAAGTCATTTGCTCAGTCTCTTGAGCAATATGCAGTTGTAAAATAATATATAAAAAAGCCCAGCTTCTTTGAAAGCTGGGCTTTTTTATACTTTCTTGCAAACCATTACCAGTATGCAAAATAGGAAACAACAAATAATACAGGTACAGTAGTAAACTGCTGTACCACTAAAAAAGGAGATGACTAATCATGGCTAGAACAAATAAACTATTAACACCAGGTGTAGAACAATTTTTAGATCAATATAAGTATGAAATCGCTCAAGAATTTGGGGTAACTCTAGGTTCTGACACTGCTGCACGCAGCAACGGTTCAGTAGGCGGAGAAATCACAAAACGCTTGGTGCAACAAGCTCAAGCTCACTTAAGCGGCAGCACACAAAAATAAAACATAATTTCATAACATGGCTAAAAAAGGCACCTGCGTGTGCCTTTTTCTTACATAATATAGTCTTTTAAATACACGTAGTCCCCCGCTAATATAATAACCATCGCGATAATATATTTACGGTTTCTTTCAATTGTTTTCCGGCTCACTTTCACATGTTTTTCAATCAAGCGAATAGGAAGCTGCCGCTTTAAAAACAGCTTATCTTTTAATTCTTTTTCCTTGACGATAAAGGATGCAACTTCCACTGCATTTCCCCTTGCATCCTTATGTTTAGGAGACGTGTTAATAATGTCTTCAAGAGTTAATTTAAACAATTTTAGCGTCTGACAAAAATAAGTCATTTCCTCTTGAATATATGAAGTTTCACTTTGCCTTTTATAGTTAGAAAGCGATATATCCCTTTCTACCTTACCTTGAATAAAACCTTCATTTTCAATTCGGTTATAGAGCAGCGTTTGATTTCTCTTTTCTTTTCGAATATAGTCAATTACTCTTCTTTTAATAATAAGTTCCGCAAATGCAAGAAGGGATCTGCCTTTTTGGATTGTGTAATTTTCAATGGCTTCATTAAATGCAATCAGACCAATGCTAAATTCATCGTCAGCTTCACTTATATAACGTTTACATACAGCTGAAACAACTTTAGCAATAAACGGTTTATATTGTTGAATCATTTCGTTATGTAATTGTTTATCCCCTTGCTGAATCGTCAGTACAATCGTTTCAAGCGATGGAGGCGTTTGAACTTTTGTAAGCATTGGCTTCACCTCTTTTACTATACTCAATTACTTTATACCATGTTAATATCCATTCTTTTGATGACGAACAGGGTTTAGAAGCGCTCTGCTCCTCTTAATTTCCCTTTATTATAACCCATAATAGCTCAATTTTACCAATTAACATACATTTGAAATATATGTTTATAAACTGAAATAAACTTCATTGAACTGAATTACTCACGGCTGCTTCTGTTCTCTACAGAATATGAACGAAAAAGCAAAACATTCGGATATAAAGTAATTAAACAGTAGTTAGTTCTTTTACCCTTTATCTAAACAATCTAAACTAGGTATTTTGTCTCAATAATAAAAAACGCACCTTCAATTAGCATTGAAGGTGCGTTTTTTATTATTGATTTTCAATTTTTTTTAACGATTCTTTTTCTTTCTCTGAGCCTTCAAGATCAGTTTGTTCTTTATTTTTAGATAGAAACCAGCCTGAAGCTGCTATGGCAAGTAACACAATCCAAAACGTAATTTTCCACACTTTTGATTCAGGGAAATGTTCATTAATAATACCTAACTCCGGATGAGCAAGGGTATAAACCGCTAACTTAACCCCTACCCACCCTACAATAGCAAAAGCCGCCGTTTCTAGGCCTGGGCGCGTATTTAATAGCTTGACGAACCAAGTTGCAGCAAAACGCATAATAATTAATCCCATAATTCCTCCGGCGAAAATCACCAAGAATTGTCCCCCATCGAGTCCGCCAATTTGAGGAAGATCTGTTGTTGGCAATGTAACGGCGAGAGCCACAGCGGCCAAAATTGAATCAACGGCAAAAGCAATGTCTGCTATTTCTACTTTTAAAACCGTCATCCAGAAACTTGAGCCCTTTTTCTCGTCTGCTTCTTTCACTTTTTCATGATCGTCTTTTTTCACATATCGCTTCACAATATGATTAATGGAAATGAACAACAAGTAAATGGCTCCTATAGCTTGAAGCTGCCATACGTCGACTAAAAATGAAATCAAGAACAATGAACCAAATCTAAAAATAAAGGCACCGGCTAGTCCGTAAAATAATGCCTTCTTGCGTTTTTCTTCCGGTAAATGTTTGACCATAATGGCCATCACAAGAGCATTATCCGCCGCCAAAATCCCTTCTAATGCAACCAGAACTAGCAATACCCATCCATACTCTAACAAAAGCGATGCATCCATAAAAATCCCCTCTCGTTTCTTTATATAAGTTTATTTATCCTCATTACCGGAATAAAACACAAAAAGACCTTTGCCAAATATGGCAAAGGTCTTGCTAAGCATAATCATTATGCCAACAAAGCCGATGGAATACTCCATGTAATGACGACTTTGTTTCAGGTTTCCCTGACGCTACTCCCCTTTACTCCGTAAGAAGTAAATGTATTAAGTTGTTTTTATTTTATAAAAGGTTCACTAATAAGTCAATTAAAAGCCCTCTAAACTTTTGTTAAGCTTTTGTTAAGCGTTTTAATACATTCAAAAACGTTGAAATATGAATAGGCTTTGTTACGTATTCACTAAAGCCGACTAAAAAAGCTTGATCAATATCGCTTTGCATCGCGCTTGCACTCAGGGCGACTCGCGGAATATGCTTCAATTCTTTTTCTAGCTGCAGCTGTGTGCATACCTCAAAACCATTCATATCAGGCAGATCAATATCAATTAAGATCATATCCGGTGAAATGGACCTGATTAGCCCGATGCCGTTTTCTCCTGTTTTGGCAACTAAAAGCTTAACGTTTTTATATGGAAAAAGAATCGATTGCATAAGCTCAATATTTGTATCGTTATCCTCAATATATACAATTGATGTCGGCATGGAAAAACCTAAAAACGGCTCGGCTTCTCCTTCACTGGATAATCGTTTAGGAACAGGTGGATGTACTAAGGGAAAACGCACCCAAAATGTACTGCCCTTTCCCTCTTCACTTCGCACTCCGCACGTACCATTCATTAATACAACAAGCTGCTTTACAAGCGCCAATCCAATCCCTGTTCCGTCTTTTTCTAGTCTATTTACACGGTAGAAAGGCTCAAAAATCCGATTCAATTCTGAAGCTGGAATTCCAAAGCCCCTATCTTCAATCAATATGGTTACGTGATGCTGAGTGATCTCGGTATAGATAGTGATATCGCGATAAGCGGGCGAATATTTAATGGCGTTTGTAAGCAGATTTAATAAGATCTGCTGAAACCGAAGTTCATCTATTTCAACAAAGACTTCTTGGTATGCATGAAAGCGAGTATAAAGTATACTATGCTTATCTTTTGCTAATGGTTTCATAATTTTAAGCGCGTCTTCAATCGCCTCTTTTACCGACACCGGTTCAAGGTTAATCGCTAAGTGACCTGATTCAATTTTCGATAAATCAAGCGTTTCATTTATCAAATAAAGAAGATGATTACCTGCTTTTAAAATTTTTCGTACACGATTCAATTGTTTTTCTGTTAAATCTTTTTCCCCTTGCTCTTCCAATATCTGTGCATAACCTAAAATACTGTTTAAAGGCGTACGAAGCTCATGGCTTACTTTTGATAAAAATTCAGACTTGGCTTGATTTGCTTTTTCGGCTTCTTCTTTTGCTATAATCATTTGCTGATTAGAATGAAGCAAATCTTGTTCTTGTTCCTGCTGTTTTGTAATATCATAAAACGTGACAACTACGCCTTTATAATATTTGCTTTCTTGAAGAGGTTCAGCATTCACCGAAAGCCAAGTCAACTTTTTCTCATTTAAATAAATGCCCATAACTGTATTTCGCACAGGCTCTTTTGTACGAAGACATCGAACAGATGGAATGTCTTCCAGTGCAAAAGGTGTGCCGTCAGGATGAATGATTTCCCAGTCTAAACCAAAGGGGTTAACTAATAACATCTCATCATAGGGCACTTGTAAGATTTTAGCAGCGTACGCATTAGCAGCAACTAAGTTTCCTTCAAGATCATGAAACACAACCCCTTCTGACATCGTAGAAAGAACGGAGCGATACATGCTTTCACTTTTAGCCAGCTTTTCTCTTGCTTCGTGAAGATCGGTAACATCTACTATAGAACCAATAACTTCTTTTACTTCTCCTTTGTAAATATGAGGTATTAACTTCGTATAGTAAGCAGAATCGTTCAAAAGTACTTCATACGATACTTTCTCTCCCGCCCAAGCTTTCTCATAGTACTCCTTATTTTCTTTTGCGTAGGATTCAGGTAAAAATTCTTCAAGTGTTTTACCGACAACATCTATTTCCTCATATCCTATTTCACGAATCATTTTGCCTTCGCACATGGTATGAATATATCCTTCATCGTTTTTCACAAATTTAAAAATAGCGCCATCTTGCTGTGAAAGCGTGCGTTTTAAATCTTCTTGTAAATCCAGAAGCTGCTGTTGCGCCTTTTTTCGGTCTGTCACATCTTTGGCAATGACGTAACTGCCTTTAATTTGACCATGAACAATAATAGGCATTTGCGTTACTTCAACATATACAGGCTGATTATCTTTGCGAATGAGCGTTGCCTCATAATAAACAGAGTCTCCGCTCAGGGATTTCCACATATATTCTTCAGCTTTTTGAGCTTCTCTAAACATATAGGGAAACGGAATTTTCTCCATTTGATGCAACGTGTATCCTGTTAGTTCTATTCCTTTTGGATTAATCGTTTGAATATTGCCGTACAAATCAACCGCACACACAATATTGGGATTGTAGTTAAAAAGAGATTGATAATACTCTTCTTTTAGTTGACTATCCCTCACTTCTTCCTGGCGCTTAAAAGCAGCAACGAGCAGAAAGACAATGAGTAGCGTAATCGTGATACTTGCAATCATATTGGAAAATGGCGCTTGATAAGGCAGCCACTGGCCCCATCTTCTGACAACTGAGTGTTCAATATGCAGCTTCATTCCATACATACTGATGAAATGCATAGCTGAAATTCCAATGCCCAGCAAAATAGAGCTAACAAGTTTGAGAAACGGATTAGCTTTCACGCTTTTCGAACGAAAAAACAAGTGCATCGCATAAAATGCAACGACCAGGGCGATGATGATGGAAAGCAAAACAGATAGCACGGCATAATGGATGTGTGCTTCTGTTTCAATTGCTGCCATGGCAATATAATGTGTACCCAGAATACTGCTTCCCAAAATGAGCCCTGACCATACCGACGTGCCCCATTTCCAAAATGTCCAAAACGCACCTAGTGATCCGCTAATCGCTATTATTAAAGCAATGACAGAAAGTACAGCATTAAAATGAAAGCTAACAGGCACATAATAAGCAAGCATCGCAATATAGTGCATCGCCCCCACTCCAATCCCCATTGAAGCCGCTGACAGGGTAAGCCACAAATAATTGTTCCGCTGTTTTTTCATCATTTTACTCATAATATCAAGTGCTGTATAAGAGGCGAGAATTCCTACAATGACAGCAAGAAATACGGTAAATTCATTATAGTGACCAGTAATTGAAATCATTTTCTTTCCTTTCACTTCAACGTTACTTCTTCTATCTAACTCTCCTCATAAGAACTATATTACGATCATTTATTCCGAAAGCAGACACATGAAATAGACGAAACTTACATAAGCTTCGTCCTTTCATCAGCATAGCTATTTTAGAAGCAGCAGCATCTCTTAATTCATCATTAACTGATGCAGCTGTTTTTGAACGTCTTGTATTTTTAATTTTGAGATATGAGCATATTCATCAATTTCTAAGAAATAAACAAGATATGTTTCGTTTTTTGGTGTGATGTGCGAAACTTTCTGTAAATTCACGATATAAGACCGGTGTGTTTGACTAAATACAGAAGGGTTCAAATACGTATAGATATCACTAATATTTTCATATGTCTCATAGACACGTGATTGAGTATAGATTAAGCATTTTTTTCCGGATTTTTCGATAAAAATAATTTGATCAATTGGAATGTAGTAAGTAGATCCATTAAATTTTACAGGCAGTCTTTTTAATTGCTCACCTGGCTTTTTTGACTGATTTCTATCAATTCCAATGGAGTTTTTTGCCCGCTCTAACGCCATATAAAGCCTTGTTTTTTCAATCGGTTTTACAATATAATCCAATGCTGACAACTCAAATGCCTTCACCGCAAATTCATCATAACCAGTGATAAAAATGAAGTTTAAATTCGGCTTAATGCGCAGGCACTTTTTTATTGCATCTACACCGTTAATCGTAGGCATATTAATGTCGACGAGCAAAAGGTCTGGGCTCTTAGCCATCACTTCCTGTACAAGCTGCTCTCCGTCTTTGCAGATGCTAATCACTTCAAATTCCGGAAGCTGTTCTATAAAATAATCTAAAATTTCAACCGAATCTTCGTTATCATCGGCAATAATTAAGTTAATTTTGTTCATCCTGACTCCCCCTAGGATACAATGTTCAAGTATAGTACGAACTATTGCCCATTCTGGTTTATGCATGTCTACACATAGTTATAGTGTTTTTATGTTGAGATGAATGATCTACACGGACGCTAATCGTTAATGGAACGCAAAACGATTGTTCATGGGGAATATTGCAATAATTGTAGGTTTTCTAGAAGAAGACTTAAAAACCGTTTATCTATTATCATTTATTTTCCTAACAATGATTTAATACCCTTTTTATAATCTGTAAATCAGCATGCCAAAATCTTTATTTAACATTTTCGATAAAGGCGGCACGCTCTTTTCAATCATTTTGTTTTCTCTTACTATTAAAACATGTTCTACGCTCTTTTACCCATAATTTTATTAATTTTTTACTTTTTTTCAAGGTAATTACTTACATATTGTCCTTAATAACCTTGACTTTGTGATTTCATCCAAAAGAATTTATGTATTTTTTATTCATTTTATTATAAAAATTTTAGCATACAAAGTTACGAACTTACATATGTATTCCGAACTAGTTCCCTTTAAAACTATGATTATTATACCATTTCATAGTATAAATCACATATGGTTAAACGTGAAGACTTTCCATTTCTTTAAGTGTTCAAAGCTATTTATTTGTAAAATAAATAGCTTCATTCCTCTATAACGGCTACATAACCTAATTAACCAGCTATTATTTGTAAAAAAACAGGCCTAAAGTTATAACCCGGCCTGTTTTGCATTCATTTCTTATTTTTCATTTTTTACAATTTGCTGTGCTTGTTTCGATACAAAGAAGCGATTCTTTTTATCCTGTACCACTACGCTGTCCATTTGAATTTCTCTTCCATTTACAATAGCAATATTTTTATTTACTGGGAAACTCACCGTTCGCTTATTGTTTGTAACAACCAGCACAGGGTTGTTTTTGTCTTTTGAGTTAACCACTACCTTTGAGCCTTTAAAAGCTTTATTTGCTTCAATAAATAATTCATTTGTTAACTCATTTAAGTTAATATTCATTGATTTAGCCATATGTTTGGCAATATCCGTATTATCAAAGTGCCCCGTTGGTCGATTTACGCCGTAGGAATACAGAAATACATCCTCACCCGTATGACCGCCCGTTGTGAATCCAAGGTTTGCTCGGTTGGCTAATAACTTCGATAGTGTAGCACTGATTTCTTTTTTATCTCTTGCTTTAGTCAGCTGCGCTTTTTCCTCTGAAGTTAGATTTGATAAACCATACAAAGCAGCTACTTCTTCTTTATTTGATAAATCTTCTTTTAATTTAGACGTAGCACCTTCTAACGTCATTTTTGCTTTTTTTAATGGATCAATATAAGCAGAAACAGGTGTGGTATCGTATCCTTTTGTTGTATTTGCATTACCGATTGAAAGACCGCTGTTTCCGTGATCTGCAATCGCAATAACCATCGTATTTCCATCTTTTTTAGCGAATTCTACTGCTTTGCCCACTGCTTCATCAAACGCTAATACATCGCTAATCATTCCTACTGGATCATTCGCATGAGCTGCCCAATCCGTTTTGCTTCCTTCAACAAATAAGAAAAAACCGTCTTTATCTTTAGATAGTGTTGTTATTGCTTTATTTGTCATCTGGGACAACTTTGGCTGTTCTGCTTTTGTCTGCGGCCGGTCCATATCATACGCTAAGTCTCGATCGGCAAAGCTCCCCCAGATTTTTTTGGCGCGTGACTGCTCTAATTCCTTTTTATTTTCTACAAAGTCATATCCTCTTTGATTCAATACATTGACTAAATTTTCACCGTCTTTTCGGCTTTTTTCTTCTTTTCCCGAAAGAAGAGATTGCTTACCTCCTCCAAGCACTACATCAATGTTTTGATACACTTGCTGCTCAGCTAGCGTTTGAAAATCATCACGAGTATAGTTGTGAGCTGAAAAACCAGCTGGTGTGGCATGCTGGATTTCAGAAGTAGCCACAATTCCTGTCGCGCGCCCCGAAAGCTTTGCTCCTTCTAGAACGTTTGCTACCGGACGAAATTGATCTTCTTTTTCTACTGGTTTAATCCCAGGCGTGTTCACTACCGAAGGCAGCACACCTACATAACCTGAATTTGATTTATTTCCTGTTGCTAAAGCAGTAGCTGCCGGAGCGGAATCTGTAATAGCAGATTCTGCCGAATACGCACGTACTCCCCCGGCCATCAGCTGATCCATATGTAACGGTTTTCCCTTGTACCATCTTGCGAGTGTAGTAGCATTTGAACTCGTCCCGTCCATTACCATCATAATGACATTTTGAGGTTTCTTAGCTGACTTATGTTCCACTTTTGCTTCCGTTTGAATAAGTGAGTTTCCTACACCAAACGAGGCCAATGCTACTGCTCCTGCCAGTATAATACCTGCTAATTTTTTCTTCATATAAATATACCCGCTCCTTTATTTAATTGTCTTCGACATGTCTAAAGTTACCATTCAAACGTAAACCCACTGTTTATCTGCTGTAAAAGAGTGTAAAGTTTGTCTTTATATTCTTCCTTTCTTCTTAAGAAAAAATAGTCGAATAAAAAGGAAGTACATGAACAAACTACCAGTAATAGAAAGTCAAGTGAGGGGCACGGTTATGTTTAAACATTTATTTAAAAGAAAAAATGCAGATGATCAGCCCAAAAAATCACTCGATGAACTGATTAAACAGTTTAAGAAATCAAGTGACTTTATGACATTAGCCATTGGCTCACAGCATCGGAAATACATCATTACTTATTTTAAGCAGCTCGTAAACATGCAAAGTGTTGAAGATAAAATACTCGAGCCTTTTCAAAAACTAGACTTCACGTTAAGCAGTGTACATGACGTCGAAAATGTTCTGCCTATTGAAGATATTTCAATTACAAGAGATACAAAAGAAATTTTAGAAAAGATGCTGCGCGGCTACGTGATGTTTCAATTGCATAAAGACGATAAGCTAGTAGCTCTTATTAAAGTTCAAAGCTTTGATACAGGATTTCGGAAAGAAAATGAAACGGAAAACGAGTTCAGCGTCGTCGGTCCTAAAATTGGTTTTGTAGAGGATTTAGATGTCAACCTCTACTTAATGAGAAAAACAGTTATTTCCGAAAACCTTATTTTTAAAGAACTTACCGTAGGAAATAAATCGAAAACGCGCGTGGTGCTTGTTTACTTAGAAGGCGTAACGAATCCTCAGCACGTAGACACTATGACGCAGCGCCTTGAAGATATAGATTTTGACGTCATTTTCGATAGTACGATGCTTGATCAATTAATTTCTGATAATTCTTCTACGGCGTTTCCGCTCTTTTTAACAACAGAACGCATTGATCGTGTCTTGTTTAGCCTGTTAAACGGGCAAGCTGCCTTCTTTTCGAGCGGTTCTCCTTACGCAGTTACGGGACCGTCAACTTTGCTTGACTTCTTTGTTTCACCTGAAGACTACTATTTACCGTGGGTTTTAGGTTCATTTTTTCGAGTTATTCGTATTTTGGGCGTCTTTTTCTCTATTTTTGCTACGCCTCTTTATGTAGCTATTGTTACTTATCATTATGAGATGCTTCCAAAAGATCTGCTTGGGCCTATTATCTTTTCAAGGACAAACGTTCCTTTTCCACCTGTTATCGAAGTACTTTTTTTAGAAGTTACTATTGAACTGCTTCGAGAAGCCGGAGCCAGACTCCCAACAAAAGTAGGGCAAACACTAGGAATCGTAGGCGGGATTGTTATTGGGCAAGCAACAGTAGAAGCTGCGCTAACAAGCAATATTTTGCTTATTATTGTTTCACTGACAGCTTTAGCTTCTTTTACAACGCCCATTTTTAAAATGTCTAACACGATCCGACTGCTACGTTTTCCGTTTATTTTGTTTGCCACTGCGTTCGGTTTAGTCGGCATCACGTTTGGCTTTTGTTTCTTGCTGGTTCACCTGCTTCGTTTAAAATCTTTGGGCATGCCTTATCTTGTTCCTATCTTTCCATTTCGCCCGAGAGAATACCGTGATACTTTTTTGAGATTGCCGTATAGTCACACAGCTAAGCGCCCAAGCTACTTGCGTCCTTTAGAGCGCTTCCGCTATAACCCTAATAAAGCAAATAAGGCTAAAAGAAAAAGTAATTTAGATAATGAGTAAAGCGGGGAAACGTCATGAAGAGAATGCTTATTTTATGCACTTGCCTTACTTTCTTAGCGAGCTGTGCAGACCGTGAAACAATTGACGAAATTCAAGTAGTCAACTCCATAGGATATGATTATATTCCTCAAAGCAATAAAGTCAAAGGAACCATTTTATACCCTATTTATAAATACGGCCCAACGGAAGAACCAAGTATTATTGCGGCTACTGCTAATTCATCATTTGATATTCCACTTCTTTTAAACAATAAATCATCTCTCCCTGTCGCTTTTGGGCAGCTAAGGAGCATCGTCATGGGAAAAGCATTTGCAACACATGGCGTGGATGAATTAGTGAATACAATTGCTAGAAATCCAGATCTTGGACGTAATATTAAATTAAGTATTGTAGATGGCAACGCACATGAATTATTGAGCTCCGTTACAAAAAAGAAAATTAAAGACTATCAGTTTATCTCTAATTTGATTGAACAAAATATCCGAACAGAAAATTTGCCTAACACCAATTTACAAATTTTTTTATTCAGTTTTTTTAGTGACGACCGCGACCCGTATCTGCCTGTTTTAACGCAGCAAAAAGATGCCATCAAACTAAAGGGCCTGGCGCTGTTTAAAAAACAAAAAGTCGTGACAACGATTGGAATGAAAGAAACGTTTTTATTTAAGCTGCTAACAAGCGGAACAAAGCACGGCCGCTACTCTGTAAAAATTAAAGAAAATGACCGTGAAAGCGAAATTATTCTTCAAAACTTGCGCACTAAAACAAAGTATGAGATTAAAGGAAATCATCAAAATCCAAGTATCGTCGCGCACTTAACTATCGATGGCCTTGTAAGAGAGTTTCCTGGATGGGTGGATTTAACAGATTCCTCTAGTATTAAAATGGTGGAAAAAACGCTCCAAAAAGACATTGAAAAAGATGGGGATGCATTTATTAAGAAACTTCAAAAGCATAAAGTTGATCCTATTTGTTTTACAGATTATGTTCGAAGTAAAACACGCGGGTTTAACAGTGAAGAATTCAAAGCGCAATATCCGGATATGAATATTGAAGTAAAAGCTCGTGTTCATCTTATTCAAACCGGGATTAGCAACTAGGAGGAAGAAAAGATGCATAATACAATTAAAGAAGAAAATCAAGTTTCCCCTTCTTTTCTTTTTTTTCTAGTGCATTCTACGCAAATTGGCGTTGGGATACTAGGATTTCAGCGTCTTATTATTAAAGGAGCTGGTTATGAAGCTTGGATATCCATCATCCTTGCTGCAATTAGCATCTGTATTTTATTAGCGATGGTTTTTAATATATTAACTCGTGAAAACAGCGATATTATCGATATTCACCGGCTGTATTTTGGTAAATATCTTGGAGGAGCTTTAACTCTTGCTGCTTCCATTTATTATTTTATCTTTGCGTTAACAATTTACCGAACGTACGTAGAAATTTTACAAATATGGATGTTTCCACAGCTGGAAACATGGGTTGTATCACTTGTTTACTTACCTATTATATACTATACAGTTTCCGGTGGATTTCGTGTAATTACTGGAATTGCTTTTTTTGGGGTTATGCTTCCCCTGCCGCTCGTACTTGCCTTGATTTACCCGTTAAAGTATGGACAAATTAACAATTTATTTCCCTTGTTTGATCACACGATATGGGAATTTTTAATTTCGGCTAAAGTGATGACCTTTGAGAATTTGGGGTTTGAATCCGTGCTTTTTTTCTATCCTTTTATAAAGAATGGCGCTACTAGCCAAAAATGGGGGCAGCTTGGCGTTTTGTTTAGCACTTTTTTATATTTGTGCACAGCATTAGTATCCTTTGCCTACTTTAGCCAGGGACAGTTAATGCATACGATCTGGCCGACTTTAACAATGGCCAAAATTATTGAAATTCCATTTTTACAGCGTTTTGAATATATTTTAATTGCTCTGTGGCTTTTAGTTGTTCTACCTACTATTGCTGTCAGCGTATGGTGTACAATTCGTGGATTTAGTAAAACATTTAATAAGCCGCCTACAATTTTTCTTATATTAGTTCTTATTGCCCTTCTTGGTTTTTCTATTTTCTTTGATGATCGGGAAACCATCGATCAGCTTAATACACGTTTATCCATGACCGGCTTTTATTTTATTTATGGCTACATCCCTTTCCTTTTTCTCTATAGCCTCATTCGAGCCAAAATAAAACAAAAGAAAGCACAAAAAGAAGAGCGTGAGCCAACTTTAAGTTGAATCACGCTCTTTTTCTCATATTATTTTATTTGTTAAATAAAACAGCGTATTCCCCGTATCCTTCTTTTTCTAAATCTTCCTTCGGAACAAAGCGAAGAGCTGCTGAGTTGATGCAGTAACGCAAGCCGCCTGCATCTTGCGGACCATCATCAAATAAATGACCTAAATGAGAGTTAGCCGTTTTGCTTCGTACTTCTGTACGAACCATATTATGACTAACGTCCATGTTTTCTTTTACTTCATCTTTATTAATCGCTTTTGTAAAAGAAGGCCATCCGCATCCGGCATCATATTTATCAGTTGAACTAAACAACGGCTCTCCTGATACGATATCTACATAAATACCATCTTCTGTATGATCCCAAAATTCATTGCGAAACGGAGGTTCCGTTGCGTCATTTTGAGTAACTTCATACTGAATAGGCGTTAATGTCGTTTTCAGCTGCTCATCGTGTCCAAAGTCTTTCCAGTTTTCTTTAATAAAACGATCACGTCCAGACCCGCGTCGATACATAGCATAGCGGAATTTATTTTTCTTATAGTAACCTTGATGGTATTCTTCCGCTTCATAAAACGGTTTTGCCGGTAGAATTTGTGTAGCAATCGGCTCAGAAAAACGGCCGCTTGCTTCTAATTGTTGCTTCGATTCTTCAGCTAGTTCTTTTTGATGTTCATTGTGGTAAAAGATAGCTGTTCGATACGAGTCGCCTCGATCGGCAAATTGTCCGCCTGCATCCGTTGGATCAATTTGAGGCCAGTATAGTTCCAAAAGCTTTTCATATGGAAAAACTTCTGGGTCAAATGTAATTTGGACCGCTTCATAGTGGCCCGTTGTTTCTGAGCATACTTCTTTGTACGTCGGGTTCTCTTTGTGACCGCCTGTATAGCCAGATACAACTTTTATAATGCCTGGCTGTTCGTCAAATGGCTTCACCATACACCAAAAACAGCCTCCGGCAAAAGTTGCTACTTCATATTGTTCTGTCAAAAAGATGACCTCCTTCATGTGTTCTTTCTATTATTATACGCTGATTTTATGTTCTCACCAACTAACTTGCCTTTTATACTCTTTGCGTTTTAAAACAAAAAAATAATCAGTGAAGCTCATACTCACTGATTATCCTTCCGTATTTAAAGCGCTTTATTTTTGATCGCCTTTAATTTTGTGAAACAGTTTATTCACCGTTTCAATTTCTTTATCTGTAAAGTGCTCAAAACGTTCAAGGAAATAGGCTCGTTTCTTCTCTTGAATAGCATTAAAAATATCCTGTCCTTCCTTGGTCAGTTCAATATCAATAATACGCCGATCGTTTTCAGACCGTTTGCGTGCAATGTAGCCTTTTGATAAAAGCAAGTCGGTTACCGCCGTAATGTGGCTTGCTGAAACCTGAAGATACTTTGATAAATCAGTTGATCGCTGCCTGCCGGAATCAACCAGCATACGAAGCACCATAAATTCATTTGTTGATAGCTCTGAATTGTATACTTCATTAATTTCTTGGCGAAGCTGTCTGAACACAAAGCGAAACAGCGTCTCCATTTCTTGAACGAGCTCTTCTCTTTTTTTCACTTGTCACTCTCCTTAACGCTATCGGATGATAACGAATATGTATTTACGAAAGTATTTCACTTTCTTAACTTAATTAGTTTTATCAAATTACTAAGCGTTTCGTCAACTATTATTGAGATTTTTTTCCACAAATCTGTACGAATTGATGTATTTTTCATAAAATTCCATAAAAAAAGCGATTTACCGTTATGATAAATCGCTGCTAATAGCTAAAAATACCGGTTAAAAAGCTTCTCCATCTTGGAACAGGCTTTTTACCTTTTAAGCTATCTTCACTTTTCAACTGACTTTCAAGTTCCACTACTCGATTTTCTAATTTCGTAATAACTTTATTTAATCGATCGATTTCTGAACGATGCTCTAAAATTTGAAAGGTAACTACTTCTCCCGCTTTTTCTTCTGTACGCTTTTCATTTTCAATCAGCCTTAAAAAAAGCTGATCCAGCTGCTTTTGCATGTCTTGCGTACGTTCATCAGATATAACGACTTCCTCTTTTTCTACTACTTTTTCTACCACTTTGACGACGGCTTGACGATTGCGGTTTTTTTGGAAGTTTCTAAGTGCTTCAACATTTTCTTCTGTAAACTCACAGTGTCCTGATTCATTTCTCTCTAGCTCGATATCCGCCATTTTGACCCATTTTAATACCGTACTTGGATGTATTCCCAGCGACTTTGCCACATCTACCGTTTTCATCGTCATGTTCCATCCCTCCATTTTTTTCATTTACTAGCCATTTCGAGAGAAATCTTTAAATCCCTTCATACGTGACAAAACTAGTATGAATTCGTCAAAGAAAGTGGACGTTCAACAAATGAAGAAAATGATGTCATTATTCCTTAGAAAAACTCGTATAAACCTTCTGCAAAATAACAAAATTCGCCCTGTGAAATCCCCTTGCCGTATCCATTAAAAAAAGCCGCGCGTTCTTTACCTGTAAAGATTCCGTCTTCAAAGCGCACAGCAAGCGCCATATCATAACGAGCATCTCCGCAAGTTCCTCCGCTCCAGTCAATAACAGCTGTTTGAACGAATTTGTAAGCACTCGGGCTTTGAAAGTCCGCCAGTGCCTGTATATTTTTTAATACATAATATTCCTTATATAACCATTTTCTGTACTTTTCCCTTTTTGCCCGCTTTAAAACATATCTCCCTTTAGGGGTATGAAGGATCCCAACATCCGATGTACACCCTTGCTTTGGAAACGTTACTTTTTCGATTTGCTTTACATACTTCTTTATCGAATGAGGAATTTCTTCTACTATAATAGGATACAACTGTTTCACTCTCCTTTCTTTCTACATTCTCTTTTAAGCTCTATTTCCCTACAAAAAGGCTGAGACATAATTAAATCAATTCAATCTAGAGACCGATAAATGGGATATTATGAATCGCTTGTTACGCCGCTGTTGATTTCTGGGCAAGACTTCGCTTTCCGCGGGCGGCCGGTGAGCCTCCGTCTTTCCCTCCAATCAACAGCTAGAAGCATCTACATACATGATAATCATAACAATGAAAAAATCCGAACGAGTTGGATTCTTTATCAAGAACCTCGACTCATCGTTCGGATCTTCCTTCAACTAAACTACTTTTGTCCCAGCCTCTTACCCTTTACCAAGCACCCAGCGGCTTTTGGTAAACATCGTATAACCAATCGTAAATAAAACAACTGTACAAACCGACAAGCTTCCTATTGTATAGGCAAGACTCTGCATGTCATAGACACCGTAGAGAAGCTGTTTCATAAGTGCAAATACGTTATAAATAGGAATTAAGAATCCGCTTGGCTGCAGTTCGTGTACGGACTTTCCCATCAGTAAAAAGTATGGAAGTATCGCTACCATCATAATCTGGGATGTGTAGCTTTGCGCTTCTTTGACCGAACTTGCTAAAAGGCTAAGAATACATAATACCATAGCTCCTAGAAGCGCTAGTAAAGTAAGACTAACTAAAAATGAGAAAATAAAGGTTGTAAAATGCCCCTTAAGCTGCAGTGCATTATTTAATACCGTTGTTAAATAACGCACAGACAAAACAAAGGCCAATGTCGACAAAAGGCCGCTTATGATACCGAATGTAGAGATAGTCAGCCATTTCCCAACCAATAATTGAGTTCTTTTGACAGGAGACATCAATAAAGCTTCCATCGTCTTTCGTTCTTTTTCACCTGCAAAGATATCATTTGCAGAAGGAAGAATACCACCTAAAACGCCCATAATGATAATCATTGGAGCAAACATCGCAATCATAGTTAAAGAGCCATCATCTTCCTTAGACACTCCTTTTTCAACCACATTAAACGGAGCAATCGTTTGACTATTGACATTTAATTGACCTAAACGTTCATTAACTATAGCTTCTCGATGTTTATTCAATATATTTTGTATATAATCCGCCGTAGCGCCTGAGTTCATACTGGATGAATCAATATAAACAGTAACTTCTGGCGATTTCATGTTACGCATTTCTGAAGAAAAATCACCTGGTATCTTTAACGCCGCTAACGCTTTCCCTTGTTCTACAGCGCTGAGTGGATTTTTACTTTCAATTACTTTAATGTTGTCATCGTTTTTTAACCAGTCGATCACACTGGCATCAGAATTCTTTGTAACAGCTACAGACATGGAATCTGTTTGATCCCTAGCCATCATTTTGTCGGCAAAAAAGATAATCCCTACATTTAATAAAATTGGAATCAACACGCTAAAGATAATCGTTTTACGATCTCGCAAACAATCAATTAACTCTTTTTTATAAATATGCCAAATCATATTAAGCCCCCCTCACGATACGCGACATAAAGATGTAGTTTAAATCTGTGCTTTCCTCTTCTTTATAAAGCTGTTCATTTGTTCCTTGATAAATCATTTTCCCTTTATGAATCATGATGATAGACTGACACAGCATCTCCACTTCTTCCATAATGTGACTGGAAAAAATAATCGTTTTTCCTTCCCTTTGCAGACTTTTAATAAGCTCACGAAACATGTTTGCCGATGTAATATCTAATCCTGTAGTCGGCTCATCAAATAGGATAACGTCCGGGTTATGGAGAATAGTGCGTGCAATGGCTACTTTTTGACGCATTCCTTTTGAAAAGCCTCCGACGCGGCGATCCAAGTAGTCTTTCATTCCAAAACGTTTGGCCAGTTCCTCAACCCTTATCTTTGTTTCATGTTTGCTCATGCCATAAAACTTGGCAAAATAAGCTAAGTTTTCACGAGCGGTCAAACGGTCGTATAAGCCTGTTTCACCGCCAAAAAGCACGCCAATTCTTTGTTTTATTTTATCGGGCTGTTTATGAATGTTAATTCCGTGAATGAACATATTACCTTCCGATGGTTCAAGTACAGTCGACAGCATACGTAAAAGAGTTGTTTTCCCCGCTCCATTTTCACCTAATAGCCCTACAATTTCTCCTTGTGCGATGGTTACATGAATATCTTGAACAGCTGCAATTGTTTGCTTTTTCTCTTTAAAATATTTCGTAACACCTTTGATTTCAATCATATCCGCTCTCCCCTTTTACTGTGATTGACTATATCTTAGCTTATTTTTCATACAGCATCTTCCATCTTGTCATAAAGAGGGTTTTTTATGTCGCGAAACGTCCTTTCTATCTTGCAAATCATGGTAAAATAGTGTGGTAATATCCAATAGAATGAAACAAAGAGGGTTTTTATTTATGAAGGTAGGATTAGTGGACGATCATTCATATGATTTAGAGAAATTGAGGATTTCTTTAGAAAGAGAAGATGATATAGACATACTTTTTTCGACTAGCAGCGCAGAGGAAGCTTATAACAAAATTAAAAAAAATGAAATTGATTTATTAATTACAGATATTGAAATGCCAAAGCTATCAGGTTATGAGCTTGCAGACTTTATCAATGCTTACGCACTTGATATTCAAGTCATCTTTGTCACTGGGCACAGCGGCTTTGCCGTTCATGCATTTGAACTCAACGTTTTAGACTACATTATGAAGCCTTATTCTAAAGAGCGTCTGTTAAAAGGCATTCAGCGTTTTCATCAAAAAAAACAATTAACTGACACAAGAGATAAGCTTATTTTAAAACAAAAAACCGAAATGCAGGTGCTGAACAAACAAGATATTATATTTGCAGAACGAACGGGTCGCTCTACCACAATCATAACGACAAATGGAGAGTTTAGTACCTATCAATCATTAAACGAAATTGAAAAAGAATTAACAGCGAGTCATTTTCTAAGGTCTCATCGAGCTTTTATCGTCAACATTTCCTATATTCAAAATTTCTCCCTGTATACTAAGCACTCCTACTCAGTGATGTTTCAAAGCACCGAAAAAACAGCTTTAATCACGAAAACAAATTTAGACATCTTGCAAAAAGAATACTTTTAAAGGAGGAACTATCTAAAATGAAACTATTTTACACACTAGTTTTACTAACTGTTTTCGTGCTCCTCTTTTTTAAAGACCTGCCTGTTAGTTTACATCTCCTACTTAGTTCTTTTATAATTGGTTCATTTTTTATATGGAGAAAGAAATATCAAACGGCTCCTTTAATAAATATAAAAAAAGCAATCGTAATCACGTCTTTTTTCCTGCTTTTATTTAGCCTATCTTCACCTTTTAGTATTGGCCTAACCGTTATCGCAATGATTGGTTACATGACCGACATGTTTTCTTCTTATCAACAATACATATTTGTAACCAACCGGGAAAGCAGTGCTTCGCGTGAAATTCAAAAGAACAATGAGCTTTTTCAAGCGTTAAGGGCTGAAAGACATGATTTTATCAAACATGTCAGTGCCGTATCCTATCTTCTAGAAACAAATCAAAGACAACAGGCACAAGAGTACATTCAAGATTACGTTGAAGCTTTGAATGATACCCATTCATATATTCAAGGTGAACATTCGCACGTCGCTTCTGTTGTACATCAATGCAAGAATCAAGCACATACGTGGGGAATACATATGAATGTTCAATTAGATTCACCGTTATCACAGCTGCCTTTAAAGCACCTTGACCAAATGAATCTCATCATGAATTTACTGCATAATGCTTTAGAAGCCGCTCATTCTTCTGAGAAAAAAGAGATAACTGTTTCGAGTATGATTCGAAGTGGCATTTACATTGTAGAAGTCAGCAATTCTACCGCTCCTTTATCACGAGAGCGTCAAGATCACTTGTTTACTTCTTTTCATGTTACAGAAAAGAAAGAACGCCACGAAGGCCTTGGCACGTGGATCATTTCTGAACTTGTTTCCAACTACCACGGACGCTTGGAATATACGTATCACGATTTAACTCTTTCCATTAAAATAAAATTTCCGATAGTCGTTGCCTCAAAACAAGCAACATAGCCGCTGTAGCCCAAGCGGCTTTTTTTCGTATGAGCCTCTTCGATACGCACACACTATAAAAAGCACCGAAAATAAGAAATATTTCACACTTGTTTTAGCTCTTTTATCGTCACTTTTTTAGTTTTTGATTTTTTATATGCAAATCTATTGCATTTCAAGTAAAAAACGAATATTATATATCATGTTGCTTTTAATGTTCGTTATTTTTGGAGGTTACTTATGTTTAAGTTAAAAGAATATAACACGGATGCTAAAACGGAGATTTTAGCTGGTATTACAACGTTTTTAACCATGATTTATATCGTCATTGTGAACCCAGTTATTTTGTCCAGCGCCGGCGTTCCTTTTGATCAAGTATTTACAGCTACTATTATTTCAGCAGTCGTAGCTACGCTATGGATGGCTCTTGCAGCTAACTATCCAATCGCTATTGCTCCCGGTATGGGAATGAATGCATACTTTGCTGCTTTAGTTGTTGGTTCAAATGGAAGCATCGACTATGCTACTGCTTTTTCAGCTGTATTCGTAGCGGGTATTATCTTTATCATCCTATCGTTAACATCGTTTCGTGAAAAATTAATTGAAGCTATTCCAAACAATTTAAAGCACGCGATTAGTGCTGGTATCGGTTTATTTATTGCTTTTATCGGGCTTCGTTCAGCCGGTATTATTGTTGCAAATAAATCAAATTTAATTGGACTTGGTGATTTGCAGTCTGAAAAAGTAGTTTTAACACTGATTGGACTTGCGATTACAATCATTTTATATACGCTAAATGTAAACGGCGCTTTATTCTTCGGTATGATTATTACGGGATTAATTGCTTTCTTTAGAGGACAGCTTTCATTTGATAAAGGTTTGTTTGCTTCTCCTCACCTTCCAGACGGCTTAATGATTTCAAATCCTTTTGCTGCTTTTGGAGATGTTATTCATCATGATTTGTACACAGTTGTTTTTTCTTTCTTACTTGTTACAATTTTTGATACAACAGGTACAATGGTAGGAGTAGCTCAACAGGCCGGCCTTATGAAAGGTAATAAGATGCCTCGCGTACGTCAAGCATTGCTTGCTGACTCATTTGGTACAACGATTGGAGCTTTATTTGGTACAAGCCCAACAACGGCTTACGTTGAATCTTCATCTGGTGTAGCAGCAGGCGGACGTACAGGTCTAACGGGTGTGACGGTAGCCATTTTATTTATTGTTGCAGCGTTCTTTAGTCCGGTTGTAAGCTCGGTTTCTGGCGTAGCAGCTATTACTTCACCTGCATTAATTATTGTCGGAAGCTTGATGATGGGCGCTGTAGCTAAAATTAATTGGAATGACTTTGATGAAGCGTTCCCTGCCTTTTTAGTTGTTCTAGCGATGCCTCTTACATCAAGTATTGCAACAGGAATTGCGCTTGGCTTCATTTCTTATCCGTTAATGAAGCTGGTAAAAGGAAAAGGCAAACAAGTCCATCCGCTTGTGTATGTCTTTGCTGTTTTATTTCTCTATCAGCTCATCTTTTTACCGCATTAAAAAAGCTTGGAGATTCGTCTCCAAGCTTTTTTTATTGAAAGTGATTGTTATTTTCTTTTGTTTGATAAAGATAATTTTCCACATAGATTTGTTCTGCATCAGAAGCATTCTTTATTCCTTCTTCTGGATCTAACTCAATACTTCTCTTTTTAGCTATATAATCCACTAGCGCCCCAAACCCTAAAAGACCGCCTATGATCCCAGCAAATACAATCCATATTGGCAATCGCTTCACGTCCTTTTTCTTTTAATTGTATCATCCTCAGCACAACAGGTAAATATTAACATAGTTATCCATTTGTAAATAAAACGCTTTTTACCAAATATACGTAAAAAACTTCTTTGTATTTGGTATACTAAACTCACGGCATGTTCTACAGAGAAAGGGGCTTAATTGCATATGAACAAACAGCTTGGAACGTTAATGTTTGTTATTTTTATGGTATTTGTCGGCTTTGGAGTGATCATCCCCATCGTACCTGAAGTTATTCGTGCCACGGGTGCAAGCACGGTCAATTTAGGAATACTAATGGCTAGCTATTCGATCGCATCTTTTATTACTGCACCTTTTTGGGGGAAGCTTTCCGATATAAAAGGCCGGCGTCCCATATTACTTTGGGGCTTACTCGGCTTCAGCGCAAGCTTTTTTCTTTTTTCGGTGGCAGAAAACTCTCTGACTTTAATGTATACGTCGCGCATCATCGGAGGTTTGTTCGCAGGAGCTGTTATTCCTTGTGCTTTTGCATATGCTTCTGATAGTACAGATGAAGAAAACCGCACGAAAGCAATGGGACTGTTAGGAATGTCGATTGGCTTAGGCTTTATTTTTGGACCGGCATTAGGCGGCGTCCTTTCATCTTTCGGCTTGTTTGTTCCCTTCGTTATCTCTGGTATCTTGTCACTGATTATGACAGCGTTCTCATTCTTTACGTTAAAAGAATCTTTACGAAAAGAATCTGCTGCCAAAGTACAGACATCGAGATGGCATGACTTCACGTCAGATTTTCAAGGAGCTATGAAGTATTTATATGTTCTTTCATTTTTAGCGACTTTTACGCTCGCTGGTTTAGAAGCTACTTTTCAATTTTTTCAAATAGCGAAAATTAATGCTACTCCTACGACAATCGGATGGATGTTTATGGCGAGCGGTTTAACTCAAGCGCTGATTCAAGGCGGTGTGCTGCAGCGATTTAAAAAAGGAAATGAAAAAAAGCTGATGGCCATTGGCTTATTGGTTTCAGCAATAGGATTTACGTCTATTTTGTTATCTTCTAGTGCCGTTAATGCTACCTTATTTTTGTGCATATTTACAGCAGGAAATGCCCTTATTCGTCCTTGTGTCCTCTCATTAATTACGATGAGAACCAAAGTAGGATATGGCTCTGCTTCGGGGCTAACCGCCTCAATGGATAGCTTAGGGCGTATTTTTGGCCCTCTGCTTGGTGCATTTGCCTTTAAACTCAATATGACGCTGCCTTTTATTATCGGAGCAGTTGTCACTTTAGCTGCTTTACTGCTGATTCAGCGCCATACAGCTCTAGATTATTCTGAGCAAACACTCTCATCGTAGAGGCTGGGACAACATTATTTTAGTTGAAAGAAGATCCGAACGATGAATCGAGATTCTGGATGGAGAATCCAATACGTTCGGATTTTTTTATTGTTATGAGTATACTAGCTGTGTTGATTGGAGAGCAAGGCGGAGACTCCTGCGGGATAAGCGGAATCGACGAGGAGGCTCAGCGGCCGCCCGCGGAAAGCGAAGTCTTGCACGAAAATCAGCAGCCGATTCCTACTAGCGCATGTAGCTCATTTGTTGGTCTTTGGATTAATTTAGCGATGTCTCAACCTCTTTTCATCGTTACTAACACAAGATTATCAGCAGCTGCAGTACGTTTTATAATTGAAAACCGATGAGCTTCGTATAGCTTAATCGCAGGTGTATTTTTTTCGGCTGTAGACACGATACATTCACATTCAGAATATCTTTGAAGTACATGTGTTAAAAGACGGCTTCCGATTCCCTTTCGAAAGTCCCGAGGACGCACAACGAGGCGGCAAATCGTTAATCGCTCATTTTCTTTTTCAAACGACAGCACTCCTGCTAGCTTACCTTCAATCATTTCTCCGATAAACACTTCCTTGCTTTTCATAATATCTTCTTTGCTTTCTGTAAGCTGAGGAATATCTGAAAAACCAATGAGCCTTGCTTCTTCTTGATAAGCTTCTACTTGCACAGCTACTATTTGAAGAGCGATATCCACTCTTTGATGTTCGAGGATTTGAAGCATGAAAACCACTCCATTTCTTTCACAAATTTAGACAAATTCCATGTTTTCACTATATCCAAACGCCTTCCTTGTACATATTGTATTATGTACTGAATTAGCCAGGAGGTGTTTATATGCATATCAATGCTGAAAGAATTAGAGAAGCAACAGAAGCGATTGCTTCTACTGAGCTTGAAACATTTATGTACCAAGAGCCAACTGCTCGTCACAGATGCTCTCGTCGTCGTTCTACTCGCCGCACTACTCGCCGTTCTACTCGTTCTACTCGCCGCACTACTCGCACTACTCGCCGTTCTACCCGCCGTTCTACTCGTCGTTCTACTCGCCGTTCTACCCGTCGTTCTACTCGCCGTTCTACCCGTCGTTCTACTCGCCGTTCTACCCGTCGTTCTACTCGCCGTTCTACTCGTCGTTCTAGCCGTCGCCGCTGTCGCTGCGGTTCACCTTGCTGCTCATATCCATGGTTTAATAAATCATTTGGCTGCTGCTTTAAAGGGCATAGCTGTCGTCGCTAAATAAATCTATAGCAAGTCGAGTTTAAAACATACGCGGCTTGCTTTTTTTAAGATTTTTATTTTATATAATCATTCGTTTTACTCTTCTAAAAAAAGAAAACAACGTATAATAATGGGAAAGAATCTCTCTTAAAAGGAGGCCTATCCATGCACTTATCTTTTGATCATCTTGTTCATTTTTCACCTGATCCTATTAAAGCTCAGAAAGAACTAAACGAATACGGAATAAATGTCGTTAAAGGCGGCATCCATGAAAAATGGGGCACTTTTAACACGTTGGCTTATTTTAACCTCAGCTATATTGAATGGATTGGGCTTAGAGATATCGCGTTAGCTCAAACTGTTACAGATAATGACCTTATTCAGCAACTTGTTAACGAACATACACCGGTTGGTCATTTTGGTCGATTTGCATTCCGTACAGATGATATGGATTTGCTAATAAAAGAGCTAGAAAGCAAGAATGTCACTGTAAAAGGTCCTGTAGCGGGTTCTCGTCAAACCAATGATGGAGAAAGACTTCAATGGAAAATGTGTTTTATTGAAGCTGACCACGATTCCCTGCCTCTTCCTTTTTTTATTGAATGGGGTGAACCAGAAGAAAAACGCAAGCCAAAGCTAGCGGCTCTTTCTTCTCACCAAGCTGGTCAGCTGCAGCTGAAAAATATTTACTGTGCTGTACATAACCTCGAAGAATCCATCAGCAAGTGGACGAAACTGCTGGACATTCAGTCTGCTGAAAGCTACAAAGACTCTTTACTTGATGCACGTTGTCAAAAACTATATGTCAATGGAGGAAACCTTATTTTTTGCAGCGGAACACAAGGTGTTGTCCATGATACATTAAAAAAAGTTGGAGAGCGTCCATTTTTGGTTGAATTAGATCACGCTCTAACACCGCAACAAATTACCGTACAAGGAGCTTCTTTTAAATTCAACAAATAAACATCCGCGGACGGATGTTTATTTGTGTGCTTCCTTTATAGCTTGATAAATGAAATGAGGCAAAATTTCAAAGGAATACTGAACGTCTAATCTTTCGGTCCATTGATGCGCATCTCTTCCCAGCGGTCCAATGTTCAGCACCGGCATCTTCAGCTCCTCTAGCTCTTCTAGCGGGATATGATACCCTTTATTCCATAGCGGCATATTTGCTACCAACGTGTTAAATGTATGGAGCGGATGCTGCAGGCTGGCATAGCTTAAATCCGAAATTCCGCCAAAATAACTTTGTTCAACTAGCTCCACTTGGAATTGCTCTTTGGCAATTGCCTGTACGTTTGACAAAATCTCTTGTACAAACGGATCATCATGTGAACAAACGGCCGGATAAAAAGGCGGCGTAAAAAATAAGACCATCGCCGGAGCTGCTTCTTTACATAAACCAGCTAAAGAGTTTACTAATTTAATGGTTTTATTTCTGTCATCATCCTCTTGTGCCAAAAGTGCTGCTTCCATTTCTTGCACATATTTTTCACCGTGCTGTTTGACTGCAAGAGTATAAAGTTCTTCATACGTCCATACGTTCACGTCAAGAGATGAACCCTCCATTCCCGCAGCGTACTGCCTAGCGGCTTTATTATAGTGTTTTTTCACATTCAAAGCCGCTTTGTCAGCCGATTTCAACAGCAGATCTGTTACTTCTTTAAGAGAGCGGTTTAACATAAATAAATTAAATAATACAACCGCAGAGTGCGGAACTTGAACTGAATACTCTTCTTTTAAATCTTTTTGTATCAGCACCGTAGGAGGCGGACTCGTTTCTTCTCTTACTTTTTCGCAAAAATCAACGTTTAATTCTATTTCTTTTGTTAAATAAGAAGCTATTAAATTAGCATTTAAACCAGCTAGCGGTTCCCCTACATGAGTTTCTTTTCCATAACACAAAAAGCTTGGCATGATCTTCCCAATCGACCCTGAGTACACATAGTTCGTTTGATCTCCAGGGTAGCGGCTGAACACTGGTTCTGCATTTAGCATGAGAGAAAAATCCAGCTGATGTTTGCGGGCAAGTTCTAAAAGAACAGGCACTGCTTTTCTCATCCCAAGCGAATTTACTTCTTCATCCGGCACCGACAGCAGCAGGATGTTTCCGTCAAACTCTCCGTTGCATGCTCGTTCAACCATACTGATATGCAGGGCAATGCCTGCTTTCATGTCCATCGTTCCTCTGCCAAAAAGCCAGTCTCCTTTTATCATATCCTTTTGTACGTGCGCCGGAACTTGTTCCATATGGCTATAAAAAGTACTCGTTAATGTATCAGCGTGAAAAGCATCCTTTTTCCACTGTCCATAATCTTGTACATCCACTACATCGTAATGACTTACTAGTACAACTGTTTTATTCGTATTTTTCCCTTGAACAAAAGCTGTAACAATCGATCGCCCGTCTCCTGTTGAATGAAGCTCGACTTGCTCGTTTTTTTGAAAGTAAGGCAGCTTCAATAAATAAGATGCTATCGCTTCAGCCATTTCCACTTCTGCCATCGTTCCTGTCACGCTAGGTATAGAAACCAATTCGCTTACAAGTTTTTTTAACTGTTCTTTTGTTTGATACAAAGATGTTTTGTTCGACATACCCTTCATCTCTTTCCTTTTTCTAAATTTTCTATCAAACAAAACCATTCGTCAATCCCTTTGACAGAGACTCTTTCATTCTATCCCTATGTATCATAGTATGGCGCTGCCTTTACGCACATGATAAAAAAAGAGTGCGCGGCTAGGGATAGCACCGCACACTCTTTTTTTACTTTTCGTCATCTTCTAAAAAATCTAGGATACGATCAATAAGCTGTTCGCTTCCTGCATCGTTTCCATGTTCAAGAGACATTTCCATTTCAATGCTCCTTTCATAAAATATTCTTGTTTTATAACATACCACAATTCATTTCGAATGTAACCTTTAATTTGTGTAAAAATTTCGACAATTTATGATTAATTTTAAAACCTATTGAGTATTGATTATACCCACCAGATTCTTTGCTTGTCAAAAACCATGCTTTCTATTTAAAAATACTTAAAAAATAGAGGCGCGAGCAGACTTCTTCTATAAAAGACAGCCTACTCGCTCAAGCTTGGAACAGCATGATGAATAAATTTCTAGTTCATTTGCTTTTTGTACATCTTTAATATCTATGCCTACAGCATATGTACGAACATGGTTTTCGACCACAATTTCATAAAATGTTTCTAATTCCCGATAAGCTACTTGATAATGCTTTCCTAATAATTTCACTGCTTCCTTTAATGCTTTCTCTCCTGTATGTGCTGCAACTGCTGTATGACTCATAAAACCCTCTCCTTTTAGAAAAATAAAAAAACTCATTTTGCTTTGATGCAAAATGAGTTTTTCACCCGTTTTATCACCCAAAGCACATGCTTTGCTGGTAGGAGCACCTTACATTCGTAGGTTGCTGTGGAGTCAAAGAGCCAGATCTCTCGTCCACTCGTGATAACTTTTTTAATTTAAAATTTATTTTATCAAACAATTCCATCCCCGTAAATAGAAAAATAAAAATATTTTAATTTTTTCGGCAATGGAATGAATTCAAAAAATGAAAGCTTAGATTAGCAAAATAAGAAGCTGCTACAAGTAATGCCTCTTCCTTTAATGAAAAAGAAGGATGGTGCCATTCATATTCTCCAGCTGTACCCATCCATACAAAAAATCCTGGTACATGCTGCTGATATACGGCAAAATCTTCTCCTCCAGGCGATTGTTCAGCTTCTACGACTTGATAACTAAGATCCTCTGCCGCTTTAGTAACTAGTTTTTCCAGCGTATCATCATTGTTTACTACAGGAAGATATGGATACCATTTAACGTCTACTGAAGCCCCGAAAGCTGCGCCAATCCCTTCAACAGTTCGTTTCATAAGAGCCGGTATTTTTTCTCTCGCTTCTTCTTGAAAGGTACGCACAGTTCCTTCAAGCGTTACTTTGTCAGGAATGACGTTCCACGAGCTCCCTCCATGGATTTGAGTTATGCTGACAACAACATTTTGAAAGGGGCTGAGATTACGGCTGACAATGGTTTGTAAACTAGTAACAATTTGACCAGCAGCAGCAATCGGATCTATTGTTTTTTCAGGAATACCCGCGTGACCTCCTACTCCTTTGACGTCAATTTCAAAACGATCAACACTTGCCATTAAAGGTCCCGGTTTGATACCAATGGTTCCTACAGGAAGATCCGGTTTGTTATGCATCCCAAATATCGCTTCCACTCCTTCGAGCACACCTTTTTCAACTAGCATTTTTGCCCCAGAAGCCGTTTCTTCGGCTGGCTGAAAGATAAATCGAACCGTACCGCAAAGCTCCTGCTGACGCTCTTTAAGAAGGATAGCTGCTCCGATTATAGAAGCCGTATGAAAATCATGGCCGCATGCGTGCATAACACCGTTCACTTCAGAAGCAAATGGCAGATTGGTTTTTTCTTCAATTGGCAGCGCATCAATATCAGCTCGAATAGCGATAATAGGTCCCGGCTTTCCTCCCACAATTTCTGCTACTGCTCCTACGTCTAATTGGAATTCATCCACTATAGAAATATCATAGTGTTTTAACCACTTTTTAATACGTTTAGTTGTTTCATATTCTTTCATTGAAAGTTCTGGAAACCGGTGCAGCTCACGGCGTATGTCTATTAGCTCGTTTAGTAGTAATTGATCGGTCATATTTATCACTCTTTCACATTTCTTAATTTGGATCACTTCTCTATCTTTTACGACAAATAGTGTACCTCATTGAATTTTTTATAAAGAAATACGGTCGTATAACCTTCTGCAAGGTGCTTTTCTTTAGCTTGAACATATCCTTTTCGTTCATACATCTCAACTAACCAAGGATGTTCTTTTGCTGTTCCTAAAGACACACCTGGTGATTTAAACGTATTTTTTATTACCTCTTCCTCTACTAGATGCAGCAGCTTAGAACCAACGCCTTTCCTGGCAAACGACGGGTCCACTGCAAACCACCAAAGATGCGGAACAGCAAACGGACCTGGATGTTCTCCCCAAGGCATTCGTATAGATACAGTTGCAGCGATTCTTTTATCTTCTTCATATACATAGCAAAGGTTTTGAGAAATATTTTTCTTAACAAGGGTAAGATCAGCAGTAGCTGCTAAGAAAGGAATGCCTCGCTCTCGAATAGGCTTATATGCTTGTAGAGTTAAGTTCAATAAGTTATCTGCGTCGTCAGTTGTTGCCAAACGGAATTCATTTTTCATCTCTTCGCCTCCTTATGTAGTGTTTAAATATTTTATTTAACTTATAAGTTTACTAAGAATTAAAAAAGACAGACTGCCGCCTTGCGTACTCACTATACAACTGCTTTTATAACGTGTCAATTCTATTTATCGTTTTCTATAAAGGGTATAAATAAAACAAAAGAGATTGATACATAACTAAATCACTCCAAGCTGAAGACGAACAAATGGGATACATGAGCTGGACTGCTTGTTACACCGCTGTTGATTTCAGTGCAAGACTTCGCTTTCCGCGGGCGGCGGCTGAGCCTCCTCGTCATTTATGCTCCTGTGGGGTCCCACCTCTTCCGCATTCCCGCAGGAGTCTTCATCTTGCCCTCCAACCAACAGTTAGAAGCACCTACATACATGAAACCTATGCCCAAGATAGATAACCATGAAAAGATCTGAACGAAGTTGGATTCTCAATCAAGAAGCTCGATTCATCGTTCGGACCTTCCTTCAACGAAAATACTTTTTTCACAGCCTCATTACGTATATAACAAGATCGACTTCAGGACTCACTTACCGTAGCTTTTAAAGTAGCTGCCAGCACCACAAGTTCTTCTATAGATGCTAACTCCTCCTGTGAAGCCGCAGCTACTTCTTCAGCATAAGCAGCTGCTTGTTTAGCAACCTCTGAAAGGCCCATGACAGACTCCATTACCTTGAAAGAATACCCATCAATCTCTCCTGTTGCCTTTGTCATTTTGTTCATTTGTTCTTGAGCAGCAAAGACATCCTCCATGATTGTGGAAAATTGTTCAGTTACATCTTCGACAGTGGCAATACCAAGTGTGACTTCTTCTGTATTGACTTCCATGTTTTGATAAGCCTGCTTTGCCTGGGCTTCAATTTCTTTTAACAGATGACTGATTTGTATAGCGGACGTTTTAGATTCTTCCGCTAGCTTACGTACTTCCCCTGCTACTACAGCAAAACCTTTTCCATGTTCCCCAGCTCTTGCAGCTTCAATAGCAGCATTAAGTGCAAGAAGATTTGTTTGTTCAGCAATTCTTGTAATCGTGTCAATAATTCGTCCAATCTCTGTAGAACGATCTTCGAGTCCCTTTACTTCACTGGTGGATATCTTAACTGATTCATAGATTTTATTCATTTGGTTCGTCACCTCTTTCACCGAAACATTTCCAGTGGAAGCATGTTCAGAGGCTCTGTTCATCGATTGTTGTACCTTTGAAGAATGATCAGTCATTTTCTGAAGCAGCTTGGCCATATCCCCCATAGCTTGCTCGGTTTCAACCACATTTAGCAACTGCTTATCAGAACCCGCTGCAATTTCTTGAATAGACATCGTAACTTCTGTCACAGCTGTTTTTGTTTCCTCCATGCTTATAAGCAATTGCTCTGAGGAATGACTGACCGTGCTCTTTGTTTTACTTATTTTCTGACGCAGCATTCTCATGTGAGTCATCATTTCATTAAATGAAGATATGAGTGTACTAATCTCATTTTTCCCTTTCAAAGGAACAACATCTACAGATAAATCACCGTTTGAAATCCCTTTCATTGTTTTTGATAAATTTTCAACCGCAATTATGTAGCGACGTATGATAAAATAGAACACGGTAGTTGTAAAAGAAACAAACAGAAATGTAATCACTAGCGTAATCGAAGCTGCTTGCTCTTGTTTCACAATAAGATAATAATTTGTTACTTCAATTACAGTAGATGTTATGGCCACCATGGCTGCAATCATACATAGCATTTTCATGCGTAAACTTTGAAAAGCTTTTTTCATTTTTTCATCCCCTATACAATCTAAAGACATAGAATGTCTAATCTATATTAGTAGTATCGGCATATTTTTATATTTTTTTGTAAAAACTAAAGAAGAATTGAAACAATTATTATTAGCGCTTTTCCACTAAATATTGGAATACATATCATTCTGCAAGGCGCTGCAACAGCAGTTGATAACTGTCTGATTATTCTTTCATTTGACCAAACTCTACCTTTGCTTATAAAATGAAGATTTGTAGAAAGGAGTACGAAAAATTTTATGTATACGTATCAAACAGGCAATCAAACAATTGACTACAAAATTGAAGTCGTTCCAAATAGAACCGATATCACGGTGCAAATTTGTGACAAAGAAGGGGTAAAAGTTATTATCCCAAGAGGTCTTAATGAAAACAATGTGCGTTCAATCATCGCACGCAAAGCAACATGGATTTTAAAACAACTAAACGGTTCACAGCCAGCTGAGGAAAAGCCAGCTGCTCCAAAGAAAGAAGCAGTAAAAAAAGAAACAGCTAAAAAAGAGGCTCCTAAAGCAGCAGCTTCTGCAGCTAAAACTGGTTCTTTTGAAGAGGGAGACAAATTCCCTTACCTAGGACGTCAATACCGCTTAAACATCGTTCGTGGAGATGTAGCAAAGGCTGAAATGACATTCCGTGCAAAATTCATTGCTACAGTACCTCAAAGCTGGAACGAGCAGCAAACAAATGAAGGTATTGAACAACTATTAACAGAATGGTACCAAGGCCGCGCAGGTGAAAAATTCCAAGAAGCTTTGAAATCTGTTAAAAAAGCAGCAGACAATGCTCCTGAATCTGTTAAGTGGGACGAGTTAGGTGAAGAATACGCTACGACTCAAGATAATACAATCGTATTAAACTGGCGTTTGCTAAAAGCTCCTCTTGCAACAATTGAATATGTCATTGCTTCTCAATTTACAAATGCAGATGAGTTATTCGAAGATGCAGCTGAACGCAAACAGTGGTTAAGCGATAACACCCTAAACGCATTTTAAGTTTATACATAAAAAAAGCACGCGGCGAACGCGTGCTTTTTTTATTTGGATAGAAGTACTCGAATAATCTCACTGCTCAAAAATTAGTTAACCTGATAGGTTCATTCAAGAGCAGTTTATAAACAAATATATAATATACATGTTTAAAGTTTTATTAATCTAATTTTAAAAGCAGTAAGTAAGACTAAACTGATTCTATAAAAAACTGCTTTCTATCCTTTTAATACTCTAAACGCTTCTCTTACTTTTCGTGCAAAATCTAACGGTGGCTCTACGGATTCAAAATGCATATACATTGCTCTCGGCTCTTCAAATAGCCAATGGTTGTGAACGGCCGTAACCTTAATATCTCTTTTTCTAAGCTCCGTTAATAATGGATTTACCTCTTCTTGCAAAAGCACGGTTTCACCTAGATTTAGCGCTCTTCCTTTGCTATCTAAATCTTCAAAAGTGAAAAATTGAGGAGTAACTAATGGAGAGCGTGTTGGACGCCCTAAAATTTTAAAACGAATCGTCCGAAACTTTTGTACCAAACAAACGCTATTTTCATCTAAACTGCCTTATCCACCTAGAATTCTCGCAAACTCCTGATCCTGACATAGACTCTTTTTATTTTCCCAACTCATTATGCTGACTTCCTCTCTTATAATAACTTGTCCTTCCTTAATAAATATATGTGAAAGTTATCAAGTAGAAACGGCAAACACATAGGAAAACTACCCATTTTATAAATCCTGATTATCAAAAGTCATATTTATTTTTCTTTGTTCATATCAATAGCATGTATTTTTGAATTTAACTAAAAAGAGAAATTCAGATGCTCATTTAAAGAATTTACTTAAACAGTTTTTTTAAATTGAATTTGTAGGGGGAAGTAAAATGAAAAAAATAGGCAAAGATGATTTTATTTCAGGGTTTGTTCCTCATCATAATCATGGCTCAGTGGACTACACTTCTGTTGCGTCAGGACATGTCCATCAGTGCCTCGATGTAACGTCTCCTCCAATTCAAAGCGAGGATGGAAGCCACATTCACTATACAGAAGGCTATGTTGTTTTTGAAGACGGACATACACATCATTACAAAGCCTACTCTGGTCCCGCTATTCCCATTGGCAACGGTATGCACGTTCACTATTATGACTTTTATACCAGCGAAGACAACCAGCATCGACATCATGTCAAAGGTGTAGACCACCCTGCTCCGGGCGATAGATAATGAAATAATTTAATGCACTTAAGACAAAGTCTCAGCTTCTGTACTGATTTATATCTTGTGTTTATATACCCCTTTATTAAAAGTGAGACCTTTAATAGATAAAGGTCTCTTTGTACATATATGAGTTAAATGCAAGTCTCTCCCTCTGCTTAAGCAAAAAAGGATACGCGAGCTCTTTATTCCAAAAATTCGACATACCAGGTCTTTGCACATGTCAAAGTTTCTACACCAATCGATATATTGTGTTTTAAAAGAAAGATATATATAATCAAGAAAATGTTTGATTTTGTTTAAATGTGGATACGTATACCTATAAGCAAGATAGCAAACACTTAAGATGAGTGGTCACGCTATAAAAGTTGTAATGACCATGTAAAGAAAGGAAGTGCAGCTTATGAAAGGACAGAGCTTTTTTATTTTAGGACTTATATTTGCTCTTATCATTGCTGTTTTAGCGGTAATTAACAACGATCCGGTACAATTTAACTATGTATTTGGTTCACAAAAATGGCCTCTTATTTTAATTATCTTAACAACGGCCGTGTTTGGAGGAGTTGTTGCTGCTTCATTGAGCTTTGTAAAAATTGTTCAACTAAGAGGACAAGTGAAGCAGAAAAACAAGCGAATTGCTGAACTTGAAGAAGACATCAAGCAGCATAAGCCTGTTGAGCCTGTTGTGGAAGAAGAACCAAATCAACCAGCTACTCGAACTGAGCGCGCTCAGTTATAATAAAGAAGAGCCGTTATTCTCTAGAATAACGGCTTTTTTCATTTTTTGTTCCCTCACGCATATTTTTGGCATACACGCATAAACAGATAGATATGGAAAACTTTAGTTCTGAGTGGTACAATCAACACTGTTATATCTCTATGAAAAACTTAAATTGACAGTCTTACCGTTAAGAAGGTGTTCATCCATTATGGTCAATAAAAAAATAAAGCGTGAAATTCTTACATACACAAGCGTCATCCTCGGCACCGTTTTGCTTTCTGTTGTTGTTCAGCACTATTGGTTTCAGCCCTACACTGTAAAAGGCGATTCGATGAAGCCTATTTTACACGAAGGCAATCGAATTATTATTAACAAACACAGCAAGCTGGAGCGCTTTGACATTGTCGTTTTACAAGCTCCCTATAGCAGTGATTTTCTAGTAAAGCGTATTGTGGGCTTACCAGGAGAAACGGTGGAATACAAAGATGATGTTCTGTATATAAATAACAAAGTCAAAAAAGAGCCGCATCTTCATAAATATTTATCCAAAGTACCCGCTTACGAGCGATTTACTGAAAACTTTTCAACTTACGAACTGTCTCCAGACGGCACGATACCGGATGGATACGTATTAGTGCTAGGTGACAACAGACGCATTAGCCGAGATGGCAGGCATTTCGGCCTCACTCCGATTTCTTCGATCATGGGAGAAGTCAATATGAAATACTGGCCTTTAAAGGAAATGACTTTTATGCATTAACACAAAAAAAGAAAGCTCGAAAGTGAGCTTTCTTTTTATTTTGGATTTTCCTTGTTTTCTACATGCTGTTCTTCAGCAAATTCTGTGTCATATGCTAGTTTTCGCTTAAAAGCGGGACGCGTTCTTGCTGTATGTTTCGTTTCAATATGGTTGAATAAGTAGCGGTGAACAAAAACCTCAGCGAATGTAATAATAGCTGCAGAAATAATACTTCCCCAAGCAATTTGAACGTAGCTGTCTAATAACAATGTGCCAAAAATCCATACGCTCATATAGGTTAGAACAAATTCAACAATAATGGCATCACGGTTGCCCACTCGAGGCAGTACAATTCGATCCACTACTAAATATGTCACAACTGTCGTTAGCAAGCTAAAGGAAATAATGTCTCCGATGGTTGCATCAAAAAACAAATCAAGGCCTATACCAAACGCAATAAGTGCCGCTGCAAATTTAATGAGCAATAATGTTGCATGATTCATATTTGAACCCTCCTTTTTCTATTTAATTTGAACAAAAATAGGGAAATTAATACCTTTTTTGCCAAGAAGGGTATAATATAAGCAAAGCCAGTACGTTTGAGACTGCTCTAGCGTACAAGAATAATTTAGGAGATGTTGTAATGATTGTACTAGAAAACAACGAAATGAAAGTCAACATTCAAGAAAAAGGGGCGGAAGTTGTAGAAGTATTTCATAAAGAAAAAGACCTGCAGTTTATGTGGAGCGGCGACCCCGCTTATTGGGGACGAGTATCGCCCTTATTGTTTCCGATTGTAGGCCGATTAAAAAATGATCAGTATACCGTTGATCAGCGCGTATACTCTTTGCCTCAGCACGGTTTTTTACGTGATTCTACTTTCAGCGTGATCGAACAAACAAACGAAACAGCACGGCTGCAATTTGCTACAAATGGCCGCTTTAAAGACGTATATCCGTTTGAATGTTCAGTTGAAATCAGCTATCGTCTGGAAAACAACCGATTAACGTTTCAGTGGAAAGTAGTAAATGAAGATAAAGGCGATATGTATTTTTCAATTGGAGCCCACCCTGCTTTTCGTATTCCGTTACGTGAAAACGAGCAGATTTCTGATTACTTTTTAGAAATAGAGCCTTCTGAAACTACGCCAAAGGAATTTGTATTAAAAGACGCTCTTATTCATGAAAAAGGGGCTGCAGAAAATTTGCACCAGCTGCCGCTAAGCGCAGATTTATTTGCAAATGATGCGTTAATTTTTAGTGATATTGACGGAATTACGATTAAATCGACGGTTAATGAAAATCAAATTAACGTTCAGTTCAATGATTTCCCGTATGTCGGTATTTGGTCAAAGTATGATGCAGAAAATCATACAATCGCTCCTTTTCTTTGCATCGAACCTTGGTTTGGAATTGCAGATACGTATGATCACAACGGAAATTTCAAAGAAAAATTAGGCATCAACCGTTTATCAAAAGACGGTGTATTTCAAACAGAGTTCTCTGTTTCCTTTAGCTAATGCAACACATAACAAAATCAATCCAATCAACAGCTAGAAGCAGTTAAATAGATCTTCGTTCACCATAATAATGAAAAGCTCCAAACGATTACTCGTGCGGAGCTTTCTTAAACTAAACTACTTTTTTCTCTGCTTCTTTTTATATTAGTTATTTACAACATCACTATTTTTTAGCGCATGGACTTGCTCTATTAGCTTCTGAACGTATTCTTCGCTGAGTACACCTGTTGCTCCTCGAATAATTTCAGTCGAATAGTGATCCGGAGGTGCGACTTCTTTTTCTTTATTTAACACAAAAAAAGTAAGAACATGATCCACCATCTTACCTTCATGCTCGACAGAAATAATAGCAGGACGATAACCGTTATTATCTACGCCTTCTCTGCCATACAGGTACGCAATGGCTTCAGGCGGCACGCGGTATAGTTTGCCTTCAACGACTCCGCCTTCTTCAACCATGTCTGCACGTCCTCCGTCATGAATAACGTGGTTATATCGAAGCGTATAGCCTTTAAAAACAGCTCTGCCGAGACAGTCTTGGAAATGCTGATCCACCCCGTGCTTAATAAAACGATCGTTATCCATACATGAACCGTAAGCAAAATACAGCATACCTTCTAATAAATCTTCTTTCCACACGCGCCAGTTTCCGCTCGGGATAAATTCGTGCAGCAGCGAACGATCGCTTGCCACATAAACAACGGCTTCAAATTCACCTTGGTCCGTTTCAACCGTTTGCACAACTTTATCATATTCATTGTCTTTATGACCTTCATGAATGTATCCTTCTAATTCATCAAGAGCCTTCCACATAAGCTGATCGGTCACTTCATATACTTCTCCGTACACAATATGTTCACTGTCGATATCAAGCATAGGATAGCCTTGCTTTGTGTCATATAATTTCCCTTTCGTTTTTGCCTGCTTGGCAATAGGGCGCGCATGATGCAGCAATCCGTGATTACCTTCTCCTTCAAGAAGCGTTCCGTATACAAATAAATAATTGCACATACTCCTTATTCCCCCTCTTTCTCTTCATAAAGCTCTAGCGGTAACCCGTCCGGATCAGCAAAAAAAGTGAATTTTTTTCCCGTTAGTTCATCTACCCTAATAGGTTCCACATCAATCCCTTGCTGCTCTAGTTCACGCTTGGAATCCGCTACGCTTTCAACCGCAAAAGCTAAATGGCGTAAGCCGCACGCTTCAGGTCTTGAAGGACGTTGTGGCGGATTTGGAAACGAGAACAACTCAATTTGATAGCCAGGAGCTACTTCTAAATCTAGCTTATATGAATCTCTTTCTTTTCTATATGTTTCTTCTATAATCTTGCATCCTAACACATTTACATAAAAAGTTTTTGAACGTTCATAATTACTTCCTATAATGGCTACGTGGTGCATTCGTTTTAAATTCATTTCATTCTCCCATAAAAACCCTTTTCTAATCATCCTACACAAAATGCCGGCAAACATCAAATAATTACGTTATCACCTTTGACTAGAGTGATAAAAGTCACGGACATAGCGCCTCATAACAAGTAACATAACAACGAGGTGAATAACATGATTTCGTTAACATTTAAAGCAAGAGTTGACCGAACTCAAAATTTAGATTCGTTAAAAGAAGAAGCTGCTATTATGCACCGTATTGCTGATCAGCTATCTCCAATGAGCCCTGAGTTCATAGAATATACTGAACGTATTCAATATGTGTATGAACGCATGCACATTATCGTACGTCATCCTACTAAAAAACTCGCTTAATATAAGCGAGTTTTTTATAAAATCTTTGTCAAACTACCTTATTTTAAGATATACTGAATGCTAATAAAAAAATGAAACTTTTTGATCTTACGCGCGTATACTTAATTACGATAGGATAAAAGATAAATAGTTACGTAGCTGAAAACCATCACGTGATGGTTGACATAGTTAAAGGAGGTGGTATTCTGATGGGGTTGCGACATACAAAATTGGCGAACTTGCAGAGATGGCACATGTAACGAAACGCACGGTTGACTATTATACCAACATTGGGTTGTTAAAAGCAGAACGCTCTGCTTCTAACTATCGCTTTTATAACGAAGAAGCGCTGAAACGTCTTTACTTAATTGAAAAATTAAAAAGCGAAGGCCGTTCTCTTGAAGAGATTTCTTCTCTATTTTCTATAGAGCAATCCGAGAATAGCCACTCCAAAGACGAATTAGCATCCAAATTTTACGTACTAAACGACAGTTTAAAAGAAGTTGCACCGCTTATGGAAAAGCTTAATGAACAAGATCGAAAAGTAATGATGAATCGGCTCTCACCAGAAAGCGTCACTCTTTTGCACTCTTTACTGCTGCTGCTGTCGTAAATTTATTATTTACAGGAGGTGTTTACTTACTTTATAGCACTATAAAGTAAGTATATTCATTGATAACCATTAACTTAATTATTTTTGCGATTTTAATTGTACTCACTGCTTTTTTCGTTGCTTCAGAGTTTGCAATTGTGAAGCTTCGTAGTTCACGGGTAGATCAACTTGTTGCTGAAGGAAAAAAAGGAGCGAATGCGGTTAAAACCGTGACGACACACTTAGATGAGTATTTATCTGCGTGTCAGCTTGGTATTACGATTACTGCTTTAGGACTCGGTTGGTTAGGAGAACCGACTGTTGCGAAGATTTTAGAACCCCTGTTTGACAAAATGGGTGTTGCTGCATCTTTAACACATATTCTTTCATTCATTATCGCATTTGCGCTTGTAACGTTTGTTCACGTAGTAGTTGGTGAATTAGCGCCAAAAACATTTGCGATTCAAAAAGCTGAAACAGTTACGTTATTGTTTGCTCGTCCGTTAATTTTATTCTATAAAATTATGTTCCCCTTCATTTGGTTACTAAATGGTTCTGCCCGTTTATTAACTGGAATGTTTGGATTAAAGCCAGCTTCAGAGCATGAACTTGCGCACAGTGAAGAAGAGCTGCGCATCATTTTATCAGAAAGTTTTAAAGGCGGGGAAATTAACCAGTCTGAATATAAGTACGTGAACAACATTTTCGAATTCGATAACCGTGTTGCTCGCGAAATCATGGTACCAAGAACAGAAATTTCAGCTGTTTCTGAAGACGACAGCATTGAAGATTTCTTAAAGCTTGCTGTAGAAGATCGCTACACCCGTTACCCTGTTACCGTTGACGGAGACAAAGATAACATTATTGGATTAGTCAACGTCAAAGAGATTCTAAACGATGTCGTAATTAACGATGCGTTAAAAAAGCAAAGCGTGAAGCTTTATATGAATCCTATTATTCAAGTAATTGAAACTGTAGCGATTCAAGACCTATTGCGCTCGATGCAAAAGAAACGTACGCATATGGCTGTGTTGATTGACGAGTACGGCGGTACGGCTGGTATCGTTACCGTTGAAGATATTTTAGAAGAAATCGTTGGAGAAATTCGAGATGAGTTTGATACAGATGAAAAGCCGCTTGTTCAAAAAATCAGCGATCAGCATTTTGTCTTTAACTCAAAAGTACTGCTTGAAGAAGTTAACGAAGTGCTTCATATCGAAATTGAAAACGACGATATCGATACAATCGGCGGCTGGATGCTAATGCAAAATATCGATATCCAGGAAAGCGAATCGTTCAAACTTTTTGGATACGAGTTTATTGCAAAAGAAATGGACGGTCACCAAATGAAAGAAGTAGAAGTACGTGCCCTTCCTGAAGAAGAACGCGTGCAGCCTGAAAGTCATTCACCAGAACAAGAAGTTACACAAGCATAATAGAAAGAGCCGCTTCTTTATGAACCGGCTCTTTCTATTATTGCTTTATCTTAATCATGCAGCAGCTTATACACAACGTTCTCTTCTGCCTCTTCCCCAGTCTTTTCCTTCGCCTGGTCCATGGTGCCGACAAATTCCAGCTTTCCCTCCTTTAAGACCGCAAACCGATGACACACGTCTAAGATTTCATTCAAATCGTGGGTAATATAGATAATCGTCTTTCCTTTTGCCGCCAGCTGTTTAATATAACGAATGATCTCAAGCTTGGACTGCAAATCAATTCCGACTGTCGGCTCGTCCATTAACAAAACGGACGGTTCATGAATAAGTGAAACGGCTATGTTTAGCTTTCGCTTCATGCCTCCTGATAAATTTTTTACTTTTTCCTTCCATCTTCCTTCGAGCTGTACAGCTGAGCAAAGAGACTGAAGCTGTTCATTCGACAGAGAGCGTGAAGTCATTTTGCTCCACATTTTCATGTTTTCTTTTACGCTAAGCTCTTCCCACAGCGCTATGTCTTGTGGAACGTAGCCAATGACTTCTCGAATCGCTTTTTGATTTTTCTTAAGCGATAAGCCTCCAATCGTGACATTCCCGCTTGAAGGAGCCGTAATGGTAGACAAAATAGACAGAAGCGTCGACTTACCAGCGCCGTTTGGTCCTAAAAGACCAATGACTTCTCCACTTTCTACGGTCAGCGTAACATTTGCTAACGAACGTTTTTTTCCGTATGTTTTGCTAACATTGTTAATTTCAATCATTTGATGCTCCTCACATTCCACACTATTTTAAATGCGCACAAACATATACATGCAATGGAAACAGCTATCTCTTTCCAAATGAACGTAAGCGGCAGTGCATGCTGATACAGAAGCAGATGCTGCGGAAGCCACTGACTTATTTTTTCAATCGTTGCAGAAAGCTCTCCTACCGGGAAAAAGCTCCCTCCTATTATACTGAGTCCTGTGACCATGACAACGCTGATCATATAATAAGATCCAACTCGCTGACTTTCACTTGCAAGCCATGTGCTAAAAGCAACGCACACAATCACATAGATACACATATACAGCAGCACACCGTAAGACTCTACTCCATACAGCCATTTAAATAGAGCAAAGCTTATGAGAGCTTGAAGCACGTATAGCACAGCATAAGCAGCGCTGACGCTTCGAATATAACCGTAAAGTCCTTTTTGCATCGTTTTCATTCGTTTGAAAAGGTGCCTCCGCTCTTTAATCATCCAATCTGATGTAATGCAGCAAAGTAAAAGCGTAAAGAATCCCCATAGCGGCACGTATCCGGTCATTTGAACGTTCCCTTGCTTCGTATGCTTCGTTCCTTGCGCCTCGTAATCAATTGTCATCAGCGGCTTTGGCTTCCACTGGTTATCGGTATAACGATACGCTTCTTTCCATAAATCCGGTCCCGCATGAATGTTATAAACTTTATATAAAAAACGCACTTCATTTGCCGCTTTAACATTTGTCGTTAACCTTGTCACTTCACTCGCCACGACTTCTCGAACCGCTTCTGTGGCAACTGAAGAAGGCAGCGTGAGCAAATCAATGACTCCTTGATAATTCCCCTCTTCTACTTCTTGTTGAAATCCGTTAGGAAACATAAAAATGCTGTCAATTTTATTTTTAGCCAGCTCCTTTCTCGCTTGTTCTTCGTTCAGAGAAAGAAACTGAATTTCTGTTGTTTTCTGTAGTCGATCCATCACTTGTTTAGACATGTTGCTGTGATCTTGATCGACAAGAGCAACGGGTATTTTTGAATCACTTTGTACTTTTGCTAAAAATGAGCTGCTAATAATCGTTCCTATTAAAGGTAAAAAGAAAAGCATGATAACAAGCATAGGGCGCTTCAGCAGCTGCTTTATTTTTTCACTAATCATTTTCTCCACCGCCTTTGCAAAGTCATCACGTAGCCAACAGCAAGAACAAAACTTCCTGTTGCCGTAATGAGAATAGGCTTAAGGTAAAGAAAAGCTTCGTTTGTGTTATATCCATCAAATTCATAAAATAACAATTCCAAGACTCTGGTGTTGAGTGACCATTTCTGAAAACCACTCGCCCAGTCCGGTAAATAGACGACCGGCACAACATGTCCACTTAAAATCGCACTCAGCAAAATAAACAGCAAACCGGTTATTTGATAAGCTTTTTGTGATAAAAAAAGAACCCGAAGCAGTAAAAACAAACATAAAAAAGCAAACAAACTTCCGCTTACCCCTAAAAAAAGCTCTGCGTACGTACCGGTTACAGGCAGTTTCAGTTCTTTAATGAGACTTTCAAACAAAACGACAGAGAACGGTAGCAAAAGAACATACAGAGCCGTCAGCTGTGCTAAATAAATGTGAACAAACGATACACCTCTTGTTTTCATTCGAGCCAGCACCGGAGAAGTCTGCGTTTCACTAGCAAGCAGCCATCCGCCGTAGCTCCAAATCATAAGCAGCAAAGCAGCAAAAGACAGGACATAATATTGCTTCATATCCTGCTGAAAGAAACTCGTTTCTATTTGTTCATCAAATAAACTTCCTCTATCTAGTACGTGAAGCCCAAACGTCACCAAGCTCTTCTTAAATTCTGCGCGTCTATTTTTATCGGAAACATTTTCTTTTTCTAAAAAGGCATCAACCGTATTAATACCGCTTTGAGCAGCTGACGTGTAGTCAGCTGCACTTTCCATCACGTAGCGAAACAGCTGTGACTGAAGCGGCTTATTGCTATTTCCAATGACGTGTAAAGGCTGATTTTTTCCATGAGCAATATCGTGACTAAAACCTTTTGGCAGCGTCACAATGGCTGCCACTTTATTTTGCTGCAGCAGCTGTTTAGCTTTCTGTTCATTCGTGTAAAGAGGCTTCATAATCTTGCGAAGCTTACCTTCAGTCAGCTGTTCGATGACGTACTTCGTTTGTGCAGTATCATCTTTATCCACAATTGCCACGGGGAACCGATTTACTCTCTCCTCACCTTGCATGGTCTGACTAATAATGATCCCTGCTCCAAGTAAAAACAGAGCAGGGATCATTATTAGCAGTATGAGAGATTTTATATTTTTCAATAGAGCTTTACATGTAAAAAGAGTCAAAGAAAAATATATCTTCATCTGCTTTGCACCTTTTAGTAACCAGCGGTTCCCATATTCATCATGAGACCTTGAACATTTTTAGCGAAATTTTCTTGAATCGACAGCATATCTTCAGGCGTTACATCTTTTACGTTTGTTGCATTAGATGCGTCAAGCTCTGGAATAGTTGCTGATTTTTTTAATTGAGAAGCAGAGTCAATTTTTAACGTAACGTTTGCCGGATCTGCTTTTGGTCCTATCTTTGTACGAATATCAAACGAATAATCTGCTTTTCCTTTTGAAGCACTTATTGCTTGATTCTGCTTTACTTCCCCGTTTACTACTAGATCTTCTTGATCACCTAAGTCTAAAGAGAAAGTACGGTCAGCCGTTTGTTTCGCATCGGTTTTACCATTGATTACCGAATTCATTTTAAACGTCATATTCGTGTCTTCATCTTTTGAATCTTTTGTTAACAAATGAATAGACATGTTTTCTTTTCGTTTTTCACTTTCCGTTGTTACGTCTTTTTTCATATCAAACGTAAACGCATCATCGGTAGTGCTATCCGCTAGAACTGCTTTAAACTGCTTAGCCGTTTTGTTATCTTCATACGGAATATTTTTAGTCACCACGTTAAGTTTGCCTTTATCGTTAGAAGCATTTTTTACGCCCATGTTCATATCGCGAGCTACCACAACATCATCTTGAACGTACACAGTTGATTTCACACCGTTAGGGTAAGTCGTATCTTTTGCTTCTTTTTGGAAGTCTTGAAGACTTTCTTTTACTGATTTTTTCAATTCTTTTGGATCTGCCATATCTTTTAATTCTGGATTCGTTGCTGCCGAAGATTTAAACAGCTTAGATACGTGATTTGCATAGATGGTATGAAGCTTGTCATCTTTTGCTACTTTCGCAATAAGCTTATCCATAAATTGTTTTGTTTCTTTATCAGACATGTTAAGCGTCACGCTTGTTAACTGAAGCGTTTTGCCATTTGTTTTATAATCCACATTTTTTTCTTTTGTAAAATAATCGCTGTCTAACTCATCATAAATGAACGTTCCGTACTCTTTTGCAATGTAGGTCTTTTCTTTTTCCGTTAACTTTAAGTCTTCTAAACTCACGTTGCTTGTGTTAATATCAAGCGTTTCAGGACCAGAATAAGAAGGATCGAACTTACGCGCTACCTGTCCATATTCGTCTAAGTTTAAATAGAAATATTCATTTGCTAGAATCGGGGCTTTAAAGCCTATTCTTTCTTTCGTTTGAAAACCTTCTAGGTCAAGCGCTTTTGAACCGCCGATATTAAGAGCCAGTGAACCGTATCCTTCACTTTTTTTCGGATCTTGTTCCGCTTTAATTTTAATTTCAGCTTTACTGATAAGATCTTGAATCATTTTAAAGCTTGGATCATACGAAAGTGAATCCATGTTAAAGCCGCCTTTGATAGTAGCATTTGTAGTAGAAGGCTGCTTCATCGCTTTTTCCTGATAAGCCATCGTTTCACTGTACTTTGTTTCTAATTCATCAGCTGCTTTTTGATACGTATTTACTTCAGAAATTAAGTATAATTGCTTAGGAGATTTTTTAAATACCGTAGCAAATGTAATTGCTCCTCCAATAATAACAATTAAAGCTGCTAAAATGATAATCCATTTAGCCGGCGCTTTTTTGGGAGCGGGCGCCGTTTCTAGCGAAGCCGCTGTTTCGTCTGTTGTTCTGTTTTGATCTTTCTCACTCATCTACACCAGAACCTCCTATGTATTTTGTTAGTCACTTTGTACATGATAAGGAATGGTTTCCATAAATTCTACTACTTCGACAAAATAAGACAATAATTAGTCCGATAAACCGATGTCTTTCGGTGCAATATCGTGTGCAAAGTACTCTACTTAAGTACCCAATATATTGAAAATAAAACCAATTATTCAAAACTATCTCAATAACTATTAAAATAGGTAAATGACTTAACTTCTTATTTTTTTACAATATATTCCTATTTTTAAGCATTTACACCTAAGAACTACGAATCGGCGTTTTTCTATAGTCGATCTCTTTTTCCTTTAATCACATACAGGTGATATCTATGTACGTCTTTATGAAAAGATGATAAAAAAGCAGCGTTTTGTTCTAGTTCGAAAGGGAAATAATAAATATAAGAAAGCTTTTTTCTTGCCGGTGATATAAAAATCGAATAAAGTATTGTTAAATATATTTTACGCAATTTAATTTGAGGATAGAAAAAGGAGGATATCATTATGAATATACGCGTCACTCCTTCTGCAAAAGAAGCGTTGCAGAACGTAGAACAAAATCAAATGATTCAGCTTTCTTTTGATCGAGGAAGCTGCGATATTGTTAATACAATTTATGAAATGAAGATCATCTCAAAGCGCAGCCTTCAACCCTATGAAAAAGTTGTAACGGTTGAAGACTTAGAATTTATTGTTGATGATGACATGGAAGAAGTATACGACAATGAGCTGGTGATTGATCACGCAGCAGGTGCTTTTATCTTCAAAAATCACAACCAAATTTTTAATAACCGCGTAGGATTGCGCTATATCAATTCATAGAAAAAAAGCAGGGAACTCCCTGCTTTTTTCCTTGCATATGTTAGTAAACTCGCTTCTATCGATTGACCTTTAACCGCTCTTGGATAAATAACAACACGTTCACAAGGCTATTTTCTTCATATACATTCACCTGCTGACGCTTAAATTCTCCTTGTTCATGGTAGTAAACAATATCTCCGGTCCCTTTGTCTTCATTCATATGTAAATGAAAACTAAGCGGCGTTGCCAAAATAGATCCGTCTTCATCTCGCTGAAGAATTTGACAAAGCGTTTGATTCCCTTGTTTTTCAGATAAAAAGTCATAGCCAAATTGGCGTGCTAACTTCTCCACTTGTGCAGCAATAAGAGCTGTAATCTGTTGATTGTCTTTCATATCTCTAGTTTCTCCTTACTTATTTTCTTTTTTTATATTCCATGCTTCATAGCCGGAACGAGTTTTTGATAGTTTTTCCATAATATCGAACCACGCTTGTTCATGACCTTCACCAGCTTCAGAAAAAATAGCCGATAACTGCTCACGCTGTCGATTACTTAATTCTTTTTCTAATTCCCGTCCCTCATCCGTCAAAAACAGCTGCTTTACTCGACGATCATGCGCTGCTTCTTCACTAATCATTAATTCTTTTTCAACCAATTTTTTCATTGGACCGTGCAGCGCTTGTTTTGTGACTTCTAGCAATGCCAACAGCTCGTTCACACTAAGTCCCGGAAACCTCGCAATGAAAAATAAAATACGATGATGAACGCGCTGAATTCCATACTTTTGAATAATTTGATCCGGCTCCTCCGTAAACGTTTTATAGGCAAAATAAAATAAAGCCAGCACATCATTCATTTGCTGCTTCTTATTTTCGTCCATTTATGTCACCTGCTTTCTCTACGCTCTGAGTATCTTCTTATCAGTATACTATATTCTGAACTTATAGCACTAAAGGTCAATATACTTGACTAAAAACAACTATTTTTCTACACTGTATTTAAGTCAACTATATTGACATATTATTTTGAGGTGATGAAGTATGAGTAGCAACTATACGATCGGACATTATTTATTAGATCGTTTAGCCGAATTAGGTGTTCACCATATGTTTGGTGTACCTGGCGATTATAATTTATCTTTTTTAGATGAAGTCATTGAACATAAAGAAATAGAATGGATCGGAAATTGTAATGAGTTAAATGCAGCTTATGCTGCTGATGGCTATGCAAGAGTTAATGGAATGGCCGCGCTCATTACAACATTTGGTGTCGGTGAATTAAGTGCTGTTAACGGTATTGCAGGATCTTACGCTGAACGTGTACCCGTCGTTAAAATTACGGGAACTCCTACAACAAATGTAATGGATAATGGTTTGTACGTTCACCATACGCTTGGAAACGGAAAGTTCGATCATTTTTCAACTATGTATAAAGAAGTAACTGTAGCTCAAACGTTCCTTACACAGGAAAATGCAGCTCAAGAAATTGACCGCGTACTTCTTACATGCTGGACTGACAAAAGGCCTGTTCACATTAATTTGCCAACCGACGTATATGATAAGCCTATTAGCAAACCCTACAACTCATTATTAGACAGTGCCATTTTAAGTAACGAAGAAACATTGAAACAAATGATAGTAGACGTTCCCGAAAGAATCAATTCAGCCAAAAGGCCCGTTATACTGGCAGACTTTGAAGTAACTCGATACGGAGCACAGAAAGCTTTGCTGCAATTCGCTGAGAAAACCGGCTTTCCTGTTGCAACATTAAGTATGGGAAAGAGTGCTTTTAATGAAGCACACCCTCAGTTTATCGGTGTTTACAACGGAGATTTAAGTTCTTTTTATGTACAAAAACGTATAGATCAATCAGATTGCATCATCAGCGTTGGAGTAAAATTAACGGATTCAATAACAGGCGGATTTTCTCACCAATTTTCAAAGGACAATGTTATTCATATTCACCCATTTTCCGTTCAGTTTAACAGCACAAAATATGCACCTGCTACAATGATTGATTCTTTACACGCATTAAGCAGTGCAATTACAAAAAGAAAAGCGGAAGATTTGGATATTCTTTCTCTCACTTCACAGATGGCTGCTAAATCATATACTGCAGCTGAAACCGAGATAACGCAAGAAAGGTTCTTTGAACGAATTGCTGCTTTCCTTCATGAAGATGATGTACTGTTGGCGGAACAAGGAACATCTTTTTTCGGAGCAGCAACCATGCAGCTGCCAAAAGACACAACATTTATCGGCCAGCCGCTTTGGGGATCTATCGGCTACACACTCCCTGCTCTTTTAGGATCACAGCTTGCCGACAAAAACCGACGCAACGTATTGCTTATCGGCGACGGTTCATTTCAATTGACAGCACAAGAGCTGTCAACTATGCTGCGTCAACATATTAAACCGGTAATTTTTCTAATTAATAATGACGGCTATACGGTAGAACGTGCCATTCACGGCGAAAATCAAGTATATAATGACATTCAAATGTGGAATTATCAAGAGCTTCCCGCTGTGTTAGGCCCTAAAGACCGGAGTATAACTTTTAAAGTTCGTACAGAAATAGAGCTGGAGGAAGCTTTACTATTGGCCGAACAGAATGATCAACATCTCTTATTTATTGAAGTTATGATGCACCGAGACGATAAACCTGCTCTGCTTGCCGAACTTTCAAAAAGATTTGCAAATCAAAACGTATAAGCTAATAACTGTAACACAAAAAGCTTGTGAGTCATGCTCACAAGCTTTTTCCTCATAAAAAATATGTATGCTGCACAACTACAATCACAACCGCAATTAAAATCGAAGGCAATAAATTAGCAACTTTGATTTTAATAATTTCTAATAAATTAATCCCTATTGCTAAAATTAACACGCCGCCTACTCCTGTTATTTCGGCAATGATACTATTCATTAAATCTTGCGGCACGACCGCATTAATTTGCGTAGCAAATAACGAAATGATGCCTTCGTACAGAAACACGGGCACCGCTGAGAAAATAACGCCTATTCCAAGCGTAGTGGTTAATAATAATGAGATAAATCCATCCATCACCGCTTTCGTAAACAATACGCTGTGATCGCCTCGTATTCCGCTGTCTAATGCTCCTACAATCGCCATCGCTCCAATAACAAAAATTAAAGTTCCTGTCACAAAGCCCTGTGAAATACTGAATGTTTGCTTGTCGTTTTGCTGAGATTGAAATTTTCGTTCAATCATATTGCCTAAAAGGTTTAGCTTTTCATCTAAATCAATGAATTCACCAATAACCGCTCCAATGGCTAAGCTCAAAATCACAATTAAAAACTGATGACTTTTAAAGCCCATTTGCAAACCGAGCGTGATAACGGATAAACCCATCACTTGCATCACCGTCACGCTTACTTTTTCAGGAATGCGGTGAGCAAGCTTGCCCATTAATGTTCCTACAACAATCGCTAATCCATTCACTAATGCTCCTATAATAAACATGTTGTCACCTTTACTGCAAATAATACCGCTTCTTTTTTCATTTGCTCTACTTCCTCTCTGCTCCGCACTAGCTGTATCAAACACACTAAATTTTAACACAAAATTCTTTCAATTATTAAAAAAAGAAAAAAAGCATAAGCTCAGACGAGCTTATGCTTTTTTATTAAAATGTAATAACGTCTTTTGTGCCTTGCTTTTGATAGCCTGTTTTTAACAGCTTCACTTCTTTATCTGCAGGCAAATTGGTAAATACAACTGGTGTCACAATCGACGGCGCATGCTTTTTAACATACTCTAAATCCACTTTTAAAAGAGGCGTTCCTTGTTGAACGCTGTCACCCTCTTGAACAAGCGCTTCAAATCCTTCTCCTTTTAAATTCACGGTATCTAACCCAACGTGAATGAGGATTTCAATTCCTTCTGCTGTTTTTAAGCCAATTGCATGTTTTGTTGGGAATACGGTCATTACTTCACCGTTAATCGGTGATACGAGCGTTCCTTCAATCGGTTCAATCGCAAAGCCGTCACCCATCATTTTTTGTGAAAACACTTGATCTTCTACTTCACTAAGCGGCTTTACAACGCCTTCAAACGGTAACACAAACTCTGTGTGTGCGTCTGCTTGGACAGCCTGTTGTTCAACAGGTGCAGCGGTTGACGCTGTGCCGTATTTAACTAATTGATTCATTGCGTCTGCAACAAACTCTACTTCTGTTCCGACAATGACTTGAACATTTGTTTTGCTGAGCTTCATGATTCCTCTCGCTCCGTGACGCTTTAAGGCAGCTTCGTTAATGTTGCCGGCATCAGTTACTTGTAAACGAAGACGAGTCGCACAGTTATCAATTACGGTTAAGTTTTCTTTTCCGCCTAAATCTTCAATAAAATAAGACGCCATATCCACATATTTATCGCCTGTTGCCACAACCGTTTCGTTTGATGTGTCTACTTCTTCATCATCTTCACGTCCCGGTGTTTTTAAATTTAATGCTTTGATCAGCGTGTAGAAAATGACAAAGTAAATGACTGCATACACAATTCCAATTCCTGCTAACAGCAGCGGTTTTTGTGAAATTCCGTAGTTTAAGAAGAAATCAATGGCCCCTGCTGAAAATCCAAATCCAGCGTGAATACCAAGTGCAACGGCTAAAGCCATCGAAATTCCCGTTAAAACGGCATGAATAACGTATAATAGCGGTGCTACGAACATAAATAGAAATTCAATTGGTTCCGTAATTCCCGTTAAAAAAGAAGTAACAGCAAGTCCGATTAACATACCGCTGACTTGTTTGCGTTTTTCTTTTTTAGCTGCTGCAACCATCGCAAGCGCAGCTGCCGGTAAACCAAACATCATAACCGGGAAGAATCCAGACATAAATGTTCCTGCCGTTGGATCGCCTTTAAAGAAGCGGTTCAAATCTCCCGTTACGCCGTGATAGTCTCCGAATACAAACCATACTAAGCTGTTTAACACGTGATGCAGTCCAATTGGAATCAACAGACGGTTTAAAAATCCGTATATACCTGCACCAAGCGCTCCTGCTCCTGTAATCCACGTTCCTAAGTTGTTAATTTGATCTTGAATCGGCGGCCAGATAACCCCAAAGATTCCTGCAAGCGCAAGCATAACAACTGAGGTAATAATCGGTACAAACCGCTTTCCTGCAAAGAAGCCGAGCCACTCTGGCAGCTTAATGGCTGAGAAACGATTGTATAGTAAACCAGCCGTTACCCCCGAGACAATCCCGCCGAGTACACCCATGTTAATATCTTTATCAATAGCTACAGTCCCTTTTGTTAACACAAAATAACCGACCACTCCGGCAAGTGCTGCTGCCCCGCTTCCATCTTTTGAAAGCCCTACAGCAATACCGAGTGCAAACAGTAGTGCTAAATTCGCAAAAATCGCATCTCCGGCTTGAGCCATAAACGGAATATCCAATAAGTCCTTTTGACCCAAACGAAGAAGCAATGCCGCAGCAGGTAATACTGCGATTGGCAGCATAAGCGATTTACCAATACGTTGTAAAAAATTCAGCATGTTTCTCTCCCCTTTGTATAACGTATTTAACCCGATGTTACGAGCAAGGATTTTCGTAACAATATTTATCGGATGACAAGTTACCGCATTCATCCCGGCCTATGATTACATCATCAGCTGACATAACGGCGGTTTTACTGCATGGACTCATACTAGCACATAAAATATATAGTTGTCTATACCAATTTTCTTTTTAAAAACCTTTCTATATCAATGTTAAAAGCCCTTACAAAACTTTCTAGTTCACAAAAAAAAAATCAACTGGTCTAGACAACTATTCCAAAAAGCGTTACACTTAAATCAATACAACGAGCAAAGGAGTGTATGTATGGATACACATTCATCCATCATTATTTATAATGTAACCGTTTATAGTGAAAATCAGACATTAAAAAACGGGTATATTAAACTAACGAACAAAAAAATCACTGAAATCGGAGAGATACATCAATACGTACGTCAGCCAAAAGACCATGTAATTGAACTTTCTCCTTCCTATAAAGTTATTCCGGGTGCCATTGATGTGCATATTCATGGCGTTAACAATGCCGATGCGATGGACGGTACAGCAGAAGCATTAAAAACAATGGCGCGCACGCTCCCAAAAGAAGGTACAACAAGCTTTTTAGCAACCACTATGACGCAGTCGAATGAAGCGGTTGAAAAAGCGCTTCGCAATGCCGGCACTTATATCGAAGAGCAAACAGATGCGGATGCTGAAGTAGTTGGTATTCACTTAGAAGGTCCGTTTATTTCACCAAAACGTGCGGGCGCACAGCCGCCTACTCACATTCAAGATCCGAATGTGACACTGTTTCAAGAGTGGCAAAAAGCAGCCGGAGGACATATTAAACTTGTTACATTAGCTCCGGAGCAGCCAAACGGCTTAGCGCTTACTTCTTATTTAAAAGAAACAAACGTCGTCGCTTCTATTGGCCATTCCGACAGCACATACGATCAAGTTGGTGAAGCCATCGAAGCAGGAGCGTCTCATATTACGCACTTATATAACGGCATGCGCGGTCTTCACCATAGAGAGCCGGGCGTATTAGGGGCCGCGTATTTGAGAGATGAATTATTTGTAGAGCTGATTACAGACGGCATCCACTGCCGACCTGAAATGGTCAAGCTTGCGTACGATCAAATTACAAGTGAACGCATGATTCTTATCACGGATTCTCTTCGTGCCAAATGGCTAAAAAACGGTACGTATGATTTAGGAGGGCAGCCTGTTCACGTAAACGACACAACCGCTACACTTGCAGATGGAACATTAGCAGGAAGCATCTTAAAGATGAACGATGCGATTAAAAACACGATGAGCTTTACGAACTGTTCATTAGAAGACATCGTAAAAATGACTGCTGAAAACCCAGCAAAACAGCTTAATCTGTTCGATACAAAAGGAAGCATCAAAATTGGAAAAGATGCGGATATCGTGGTGTTAAATAAAAACTTAGATGTTGAAATGACATTTTGCCGAGGCACATTGAGCTTTAAAAAGGAGGACTAACAATGAATATCATCCAAGTGAAAAATTACAGTGAAATGAGCGCAAAAGCAGCTGATATGCTGATTAGCAAACTTCATGAAAAACCAAATATGAATCTAGGACTTGCAACGGGAGGCACGCCGAAAGGATTATATGATCGTTTAATTCAAGATCATAAGGAGCACGGCACGTCTTACAAACACGTTACTTCATTTAACTTAGATGAATATGTCGGAATGAAGCCGCAAGATCCAAACAGCTATCACTACTATATGGCAGATGCGTTATTTAATCATATTGATATTGACGTAAGCAACACGCACGTTCCTAACGGCCTAGCTGATACGCCTGAAGAAGAATGCCGCCGCTATGATGAAATGATTCAAAATCATGGAGGCATTGACCTTCAGATTCTTGGAATCGGCCAAAACGGACATATTGGCTTTAACGAACCTGGTACGTCATTCAACTCTCCTACTCATATTGTGACGTTAGAAGAGTCAACGCGAAAAGCGAATGCGCGCTACTTTAATTCTCTTGACGAAGTGCCTACTCAGGCTATTACAATGGGAATTGAATCGATTATGAAAAGTAAAGAAATTTTACTGCTTATCTCCGGGGAAGCCAAAGCAGAAGCGATGTATCAGCTGCTTAACGGAGAAATCACAGAAGACTTTCCTGCTTCTATTTTAAAGAAGCATCACTGTGTTACAATTATTGCGGACCAAGAAGCTTTAGCTAAAGTGAGCCTTTGAAAGAATAGTCAAGTAGGCTGTCCCGACTATAATCAATCCGTCTTTATGAAAGAAAGGTGTCTGGCTATTAGTTAGAGTATATATAGATAACATACCTCCTCGTCTTTTTTAGATGAGGAGGTTTACATAAAGGAGAGAACTTAAGTGATTGATAAAAGCTCACCTCTTCCGATTTATTATCAAATTGAAGAACAGTTGAAAAAACAAATTGAAAACGGAGAGTTAAAACCAAATGATTCGCTTCCTTCTGAACGAGAGTTTGCAGAACGATTTGAAATCAGCAGAATGACCGTTCGCCAAGCGATTAACAATTTAGTAAACGACGGTTATTTATACCGTCAAAAAGGCCGGGGCACCTTTGTGTCTGAAAAAAAACTGGAGCAGCAGCTCGTTGGATTAACGAGTTTTACAGAAGATATGAAAGCGCGCGGAATGGTGCCAAGCAGTAAGCTGCTGAGCTTTGAAATTATTGCGGCTTCAGAAAAAATTGCCGAGCAGCTGCAAATTTCTCTTCATGCACCTGTTTATGAAATCAAGCGTATTCGTTTAGCTGACGACGTGCCAATGGCGCTTGAAAGCGTGTATGTATCCGCTAACTTAGTCAAAGGCTTAACAGAATCCATTGTTAATGACTCGCTCTATCGCTATATTGAAGAAGAGCTCAGGCTGAAAATTGGCGAAGCCAATCAAACGTTAGAATCCATTTTAGCTTCTGAAACCGAAGTGAAGCATCTTGGAATCAGCTCATATTCACCCGTTCTATTGATTCAAAGAAATACGTATTTGCAAGACGGCACGCCGCTTGAAGTGGTGAAGTCTTCGTACCGAGCAGACCGCTATAAGTTTACGATTAACATGACACGATCTTAACTAAGGAGTTTTTTTATGTCTAGTTTATATCTACAGGAACTAACAAAACTGCTTGCCAAAGTGGAGGCGCATGAACAGCAGGCAATAGAATCCGCAGCCGAGAAAATTTCACAGCAATTAGCTTCTCATCACCTCATTCATTTATTTGGGTGCGGTCATTCTCATATTTTAACGGAAGAAGTGTTTTACCGGTCCGGAGGGCTTGCGCCGATTCACCCTATTTTTGTAGAAGAACTGATGCTTCATAAAGGAGCTTCGCGCTCTTCGCAGCTAGAGCGTAAAAACGACTATGCCTCTACCTTTATGGAAAAAGAAGATATCGTACCAGGCGATATCATGATTGTAATTTCTACGTCGGGCGTAAATCCCGTTCCGGTTGATGTGGCCTTAATTGCAAAAGAAAAAGGCGCCTTTGTTATCGGGCTTACCTCGCCTTCTTATGCCACGAGCCGGGCTTCGCGACATAAAAGCGGAAAATATCTTCATGATGCCGTGGATCTTGTTATTAACAATCACATTCCAAAAGGAGACGTTCTTCTTCATCAGCAAGACATTTCTTTTGCTTCTGGTTCCACTGTAATTGGAGGCGCTATCTTAAACGATATCCTATCTAGAACTATTCAAAAACTGCTCAGCCGCGGCATTACGCCTCCTGTCTTTTTAAGCGGAAACATGGAAGGTTCAGATGAACATAACCAGCGGTTGATTGATGCTTACAAAGGAAGAATTACTGCCCTATAACAGCCCCTGCGGCTGTTTTTTTGCACAAAAAAAAGATGCTTGAAAGCACCTCATCAAAACCGGACTGTAAGATTTGGACTAGATCTCCTCTTTATCAGTAGAAGTCTTGTTCACAGCACCATAACCTACTTATCCGACATAATTACTATGTTTAACATAAATATACTCTTTTATACCTTAGGTGTCAAATAAGTTATAAGAAATTTTGTAATGCCTTCATTTGAGGATTTTCTTACGGTAATGCTCCAGCTGACTTTTAGCTTCTTTCATAATTGTTGTATGTATGATTTCATCCGTGATGGTAAAATAACTTACCATACTTAACTTATAGATTTTACATATAAATTCCTTCCAAAATTTTGTATAAGATTTCCTGCCGCATCTCACAAAAAAGAACCTGCATCAAAACTGATGCAGGTTCTTCCCTTCATATCATGCTAATTATTTCATGTTCATTTGCCCTTGTGAGGCCCTTTCGCTACGTATATCGGTTCATAACGAGAGTGCCAATTGTCAGATCAGAATATCTGCTTTTCATGTGAGGTAATACGTTTGCTGAAGTTGCTGTTAAGTATTCCAAAACGAAACCAGTCCCTTCATGAAGCTAAGTATTTACCTTTCACAGTAGCCTTAGAAAAATTTCTATTGGCTCTGTACTATTTGTATACCACGTTTCAATTGAACTAAACTAAAAAATTCATTTTAATCAAAAAATTCTTACCACAGGGATACAACCATTAACAGCGAATTACAAATGAAGCTTTAATCCTTCGTGAGAAGCTGTGAATCCAAGCTTTTGATAAAAACGCAAAGCCTCTGACCGTTCCTTGTCAGTTGTTAATTGTACTAACTGACAGTTACGTTCTTTCGCTCGTTCAATCGCCCATGTAATCAGCTGATATCCAACCCCTTTTCCGCGCTGTGACGAAGCGGTTCGAACTCCTTCAATCGTTGCTCTCCACCCGCCTTGTCGTGCAATGTGGGGCGTAAAGGTTATTTGTTGAACACCTATTACTTCACTATCTTTACATGCGACAATCAGTTCATTGTTTGGATCCGCATCAATTGCCTGAAATGCTTGAACATAACAGTCTGGAAGCGGTAATTCGTAGCGCTCTCGTTTGCTTCCGAGCATATCATCAGCGAGCATTCCAACAATTTGATCTAAATCTTCCCGCACTGCTTCTCTAAAGGTTAGTTCTCCCATTTCACACAGCACCTTTCCCGTGTCTATTTATGATGTTAAAAAGAACACTGACGAACAAGCTCAGAACCGATGCCAAGAACAAAGCAGCCGCTAAAGCACCCAGACCCATTCCTTCAAAGCCGCCAACTCCAAATATGCTATATAGAAATAGAAATATGCTTATTAGCATGCTGCTAAGTGAAATTCCGTACTGCATGAGCGAGTTCCTTCTATAGAAGAAATACGACGCACCAGCAAGCAGCACAAAGAAAGCACCCATTAATACAAATAAAGAAATCATTTACACCTTCCTCCCTCTTCAAAAAAGGAATTTATATCCATTATATACTATCATTTTTATTTATTCTATCTAGCCCTGCAGCCACAACTAAATAGACATGACCAAAACGGTCATGTCTATTTTTCTACTATATTAAAAAGAAAGTTCTTTGAACCAAAAAGAATAAGGGGCTAAGCAAGCTTCATCAATTTCATTCATACGTTTTTTGCATCGCTGCAGCACCTCAGCAGGAATGTGTCTCTCTAAGTATGCAGATTCTCCGTTAGCTTGAATCGTTTCTTCTACTAGCTCTTCAAACACATCTAAGCATGCTAAAAACTGCGGAAAAGTTGTATTAATAAAACGCTCACAGTCATCGTTGGACGTATCGAGCAGCACAACCGAACCGTTTTTTTGATGAAGACAAATTGGATCTCCAGCGCCTGTTGTTCCTAAAAACCAATAGTGCTGGTAGCGAGATGATAACTCAAATGTTTCGCATAGCGTTGTTAGCTTTCCTTTGGATGAAACGAACTCTAGAAATGGTGAAGCTTCTTTGGGCAATCCTTTTTCTGTTAGCAACTTCTTTGTCTCTTTATCAATATCAAGGGGTGCAAGCTGTTCGGCATCAAACTTCATTCGTTTTTCCTGTCGTTGCATCACATTTGACAACTTCTTTCACTCCTTTTCACCATTTGCTCTTTCTTTGCTTTTGTTTATTATAAAAGAAATCCAGCTCGTATTATATGCTACAAATGAACTTAATTAGACTGAAAATTTTTCCAATCTTTATTTATATAGCCCGATTTTCTCTTTATAAACACAGGTAAAAAGAAACCGATCAGATTTTCTCCAGTGAATTCTGCTTTGAAAAATAATTCTCATTCCCTTCTTCCCTTTTCAGCGTACTCTCGCCTCTTATAAACAGGCTCAATCTTTATTATTCCAATTTTTTCTACTTTTTACAACTAGGACTTATCTCACCATTTCTTATGCGAGATTAATAACTTGACAAAATAATAAAATAAGTAACAGTAATTATTTACAATTTTTTAAATTTTATGGTTTAATAGGTATGTAATTCCTGTTTTTTACTATATTTTTTTGGAGGTTTAACATGAAAAAAGGGTCAATTTATCGTTTTATTGCTTTTGCTTTAATGTTCACCTTGTGTTTTAGCCAATTAGGCTTACTGAAAACACAAGCGGCAGGCAATCCTCCTGCTAACGAAAAAACATTAAGCATTGGTAAAGCAGCAAAAGGAACATTTACAGAACCAGAACAAACACATTGGTACAAAATTAATTCTTCTAAGCAAGATGTAGCAAAGTTTTCACACTACCGAATTAAGCTTCAAAGTGATGATGAAGTAAACATCACGGTTTACTCTAGTCTTGAAAATGCCAAAAACAACGTGGCATTTGACCGTTATATGGGATACTCCTACAAAGATGAGCCTGCTCAGCTTGATTTTCCAATCGCTTGGACTGGCCCTTATTACGTGAAAGTTGAGTATTATGGAAGCGAAGACGGCATGATTGAAGAAGATGCGGAAGATGGTTCAACTTCTCCAGAACCACAGCCGGAAGAAAAAACAGAAGTTCCATATACAATCAGCTATGGAGGCGCTTCACTTCCTCCTTCTCAAATGATGGAAGAAGAATGCCCGGCTGAATTAAGTACAAGCCAAAAAGAAAACGGAAAAGGTATTTTAAAAGATTTGCGTACGATTCGCGACGCTGTGCTTTCAAAAACAGCAGGCGGAAAAGACCTTTCTTCTCTTTACTACAAAGCCGCTCCGTTTATCAGCTCTAAAATGATTATCGATAAATCGATGCGTGAACAAGTATACAAAGATTTAGTTCAGCTAAAGGGTCTATTTACAGATGTGGCGAAAAACGGCGCATCAAGCACATATATGATTACAAGTGCTGATCAAAAAGCAATCAATGATTTATACAGCATCGCTTATAAATCCGTTCCGACTGCTTTAAAGAAAGACTTAGAAAAAGTAGCAGCACAGACAAAATTAAAAGACGTAACGGACTTAAACGTATCGTCTGTATTAGTAAGAGCTAAGTTAGTGAGCGCAAACAGCGTTTCAACAAAAGCTGAAACTCGCTATATTGTTAAATTAAAAGATGGTGCAAATGCTAAATCATTCAAAACAAAAGCACAGTCAAAATCAGCAAGCATTGAATCTATTAATCCATTAAAACAATCAGCTGCTTCTTTTGATAATATGTTTGTTATTCAATTAGATGACAGCAATGCAAAAAGCTTCAGCACGTCATCTGCTCAAGGTAAAATGACGGCAAAACAAATTCAGGCACTTCCTGAAACTGAATTTATCGAGCCGGTTCAAGAGTATCACGCTCTTTCGATGGATTCACAATATCCGTATCAATGGTCATTAAACAATACGGGTAAAAATGACGGTACGCAACATGCCGATATTCAATACGAATCGCTTGAAAAATTACTAAACGGTCAAAAATTAAAAGATACGGTTATTGCCGTTGCGGATACGGGCGTCGATTCATCACTAGCTGATTTAAAAGGCGTGGTAGATACAAAAACAGGCTATAACTACGTGGATCGTTCGTCGAATGCAACTGACGACAACGGACACGGAACTCACGTAGCAGGTATTATCGCAGCCTCTGCAAACAATAACTATTCAATGGCCGGCATTAATTCTCACGCTAAAATTTTACCGGTTAAAATTCTAGACGCATCTGGAAGCGGAGATACAGAACAAATTGCGTACGGTATTAAATACGCGGTTGATCACGGTGCAAAAGTCATTAACTTAAGCCTTGGCGGATCTTACAGCCGCGTGCTTGAATATTCGTTAAAATACGCATACGATCATAACGTAACGGTTGTAGCTGCAAGTGGAAACGACGGTATGGAAGAGCTCTCTTACCCTGCTTCATCTGCCTATGCGATTTCAGTAGGCGCATCAAACCGTTTAGATATCGTATCTGACTACTCAAACTATGGAAAAGGATTAGATATTACAGCTCCTGGCTCTGATATTCCAAGTCTTGTTCCAGACGGGAACGTCACTTATTTAAGCGGAACATCAATGGCAACACCTCACGTGGCAGCCGTTGCGGGATTATTGCTATCACAAAACCCAGGCTTAAAGCCAACAGACGTTGAAAAACGCCTAACGGATACAGCTAAAGATATTAAATTCGATGAAAAAGATGCTCCTGTATACGATGATGAAGAAAGTCCGTTAGAGCCCCCTGCTCCAGGCTACGATTACGTATCAGGATGGGGACGTTTAAATGCGTACAGCGCGGTAAGTGCACAGCAGCTGCAAGCGCAGGTAAATACATTTGTCAGCACGCAAAAATTTATTACAGGTAAAGCTCAAAGCGGTTCAACTGTTAAAGTAATGAACGGCTCAAAAACACTTGGCACAGTTAAAGCTGATGCAAAAAATACGTTCTCTGTGAACATTCCAGCTCAAAAAGCTGATACCGTTTTACAAGTGGTTGTCACAAATGGAAAAGCAAGTACGAGCATTCGTGCAGTTGTTCAAAAAGCACCTGCCAAACCAGCGGTAAAAGCCGTAACGAATAAAGATGAGTACGTAACAGGAACGTCTAAAGCGAATTTTACGATAAATGTTAAAAACAGCGCTAAGAAAGTGATTGCTTCAGCAAAAGCTGATGCAAAAGGCGCGTTCAAAGTGAAAATTCCAAAACAAAAAGAAAACACAGTCTTGTACATCACGGCTACAAACAGCCAAAAACAAGAAAGTGAAGAAGTAAAAGTAACGGTGCGTGACGTTATTGCTCCAAATGCCCCTAAAGTAAATCCAGTCAGCGACGCGGATACAACTATTAAAGGAACAGCTGAAGCAAATGCATCTGTTGTAGCGAAAGTGAACAACAAAGAAATCGGCAAAGCAAAAGCCAATGCAAAAGGTCAGTACAGCATAACAATTAAAAAACAAAAAGCAGGTACAGCAATCAGCGTAACAGCAGCAGACGCTGCCAACAACACAAGTAAAGCTACGACTGTAAAAGTGAGCGATAAAACTCCCCCTGCCGCACCAAGCGTAAATGCTGTCACAACAAAAAGCACGGCTGTAACAGGTAAAGCAGAAGCAAATGCTACCGTAACGGTAACAGTAAACAAAAAAAGCATTGGCTCTGCTGCTGCTAACAGCAAAGGGCAATACTCAGTAAAAATTAAAAAGCAAAAAGAAAAAACAGTCTTAAGCGTAACCGCAAAAGACAAAGCGAACAATACGAGTAAAGCAACAACAAAAACGGTGACAAAATAAAGAAAAAAGGCGCTTGGCTTATGGCCAAGTGCCTTTTGGTTATAAAAGCTGTTTGTTTTTAAAATATTTCCACATTCCCCACGTTAACACAATTAACATAACGATAATAACAGCAGTAGCCCAGTGGGAATTTTGATATGGAATCGGTACGTTCATCCCAAAAAATCCGGTTACGAACGTCAGCGGAAGCATAATCGTTGAAATCAGCGTTAAGACGTTCAGCTTTTCAGATGAAGTTGCATTGGTAATAGAATAATACGTATCAAGTGCACTGTTTACGAGGTCTCTAAATGTTTCAGCAGAGTCTACAATACGCTCTAAGTGGTCAAGCAAGTCAATGTAGAAAGGAACATTTTCTTCTCGTATGTCGAATTTCCACTTTCCATTCACCGTTAAGAAAATTCGGCGCTGAGGCAGAATAACGCGACGGATTAAGATAATCGTTCTTTTTAAGGCCAAGAACTCTTCCGTCACTCCGCGGACCTCTTTGTTGTAGATTTCATCTTCTAATTCATCAATACGCATGTCAATTCGGTCTAAAATCGGAAAGTATTCGTCCGTGATGCCATCAATCAAAGCATACAGTAAAAAGTCGGCGCCGCGGTTCATAAACTTTGGATAGCGTGAGCACACAGCATCCATTTTGCGAAGCCAGCCCATTTTATGTTTATGAATCGTCACTACGTAGTTGGATCCGACAAAGGCATTTAACTCAAGCGTCGTAATCTCGTCATCACTTTCTTCGTTATAGCGAAGCGCGTGAAAAACGAAAAATTTATAGTCTTCGTAATCATCCATTTTAGCGCGAGGACTGTCGTGTAAGCAGTCTTCAATTGCCAATGGGTGAAAATCGAATAATTTAGCAATTTGAGCAAGCTCTTGTCCGTGGACATCATATAAATCAATCCACAGCAAATTGTCAGGATTGCGCAATTTTTCATGCACGTCTCCTAAATCAAGATTCGTTACCATTTCTTTTGTTTCATCATCATATAAGTATGTTTTAATCATTGATTTTTCACCTCACATCATTGAGGCATTAAGGAGTATTTTCCTTCGTTGAAATGAGAGGAACATATACACCTTTGTTGCCCCTATCTTGTTTTGCAGTAACCTTCATCGAAATGGGGTCATCAGTGCCCATTCATCTCACCTCCTAATTAGTTGAAGGAACGCTGACTTGTAATACAGCTACTTCACAAAGTTTAATTTTAACATACAATCTAACTCTAGCGTAGCGCTTTTTTCAAAACCTTTCCCTCTCTATTTAAAGTTTCAAACAAAACTTCCGATACTATAAAAGCAGTTATAATCGGCAATCGATAACTAAGACCGCTTGAATCTTTCCACAAAGGTCTACAATATCTGCCATGGCCGATCTTTGGTCATATGAGATTTTCTACACCGATAAACATTATATGGGTGATGTGGAAAAACGTGTAGGAATTTTTAGACTTTCATCGAATACTTACTTAACAAACTTAGATTACGAAAAGGACTGATAATACATGCATTTTAAACGTGAAGAACCGTTTCGCTTTTTATTTGAGACTCCCATTGTTGGAACGTTTTCCATTGCTAAATACGACAACAAAGAAATCGATTCTAAGCCAGGTCCTTTGTCTGTTATCGACCTTTCACCGAAAGGAATCAAAATAATTACGCCGCTTGATTTACCTATTTTTAACCATCAAATCCAGCTGAAAATCAGCTTTTATTTAAATGAAAAACCCATCCATATTACCGGACTTTGCGTGTGGAAAGAAAAACGGCACACCGAATACCTTTATGGCATCGAAGCGTTTAACGATGTGGAAGAACAAGCGATTTTAATTACAGAGCTCAAAACCTACGCCAAGAAAAAGCAAGATACGCAATAAAAATAGCGCTCATTTGTTTTACTCCCCTTTTAAGATGGCAATACTACGAACGACTTCGATAGAAAAAGGTGAGACGATGAGCAGCAAAGCAAAAAAAGAGTGGATTGGCGGTCTCGTACTATTTTTACTCGTCAGTTTTGTCAGCATCACATTTGCAGGCTATCATACGGTGAAAGCTGCCGTTGATCAAACATATGTACCGCTTGAGCATGGTAACAAAACACACGTCAATTTAAAAAAAGGGCAACCGTTTTCCCTGCTTTTAGTTCAAGAAAACCATCAAAATACGTCATTTGTGTATATGACTGTTAATAAACAGCATGAATCAATAAAAATGACCCACTTGCCAGGGTCAACTCAGCTTGGCAATGAAACACTGCGAACCATTTATCACCGAGAAAATATGAATGCTGTCGTAAAGAACGTCGAAACGTACGCAAAGCTTCCTGTTGATTATTATGTCAAAATGGATCAGCAGTCAGTCGTCGATGCTGTAAATAAATTAGGCGGCATTATCGTCACAAACAAACGTGCTTTTGAACATAGCAACATTGTTTTTCCAAAAGGATCGATTCGCCTTAACGGAGAAGAAGCGCTTGTTTTTTTAAAGGAGCGTAATGAGCAAGACATCTTTACTGCGCATGAAAGACAGCTGTCCGTCGCGAAAGCCATTTTCAGCCAAGCAGCTACGGTTCCCAATGTTGCAAAGCTGCACTCTCTTGTATTTACGCTCGCTGACCACATTGAAACCAACGCAACCTTTAATGATATCAAACGGATTCAAAAAACCTACAAACCGGCCGTTTCTCACGTAGACAAGCAGCAGTTTCCGCAAAACGAATGGAACCAAAAACAAGTCACAACGCGGCTGTACAAGCACTTAGAACGTAACGAGCTGTTTTTATAAAAAACGCCTAACGAAAAAAACCATTGACCATAGGCTCAATGGTTTTTTATGCTACTTATCTTCAGCACGCACTACTTTTTCATTTATTTTAATAACAACTTTTTCATCACGTTCATAGCCCTTCTTATAAGAAGAATGATCATTAGGCGGCCCAATCACAACCGTATCCGTAATTGGCGCTACGGCTTCTGCTACTTCGCCTGCGCTTACTCCGTATGCTTTTTGAAACACGATCGGAGGTGTTAAGCGCAGCACGTCGGATCCTTCTGTAGATTCGAATTGATCATTGTTAAAAAAGAGATGAAGATGCGCTTCTTCCGATAAGGGCTCAATCCAATGCCACCAGCCCATCGGTATAAACACAACTTCCCCTTGTTTTATCCGGTAATTGTGCATGCTGCTTGTATCAGGATCCAAGACAGACACCTGCACTTCACCTGAAACGACGACATCTAATTCCCACGCGTTTGGATGCCAGTGGGGTTCTCTCATATGCCCTTTCGTCATATATAAATCAACAAAAGCACCTCCAAGCATAGCAGGCAGCTGAGTTGAGGTTAGTTGATACGCTATATTTTGATCATTTCGTTTGAACAGGACGTTTTGCTTATAGTTCACTGACAGATTAGGCGTTCCTGAGCTTTTTTTAATATTTGAATTATCCGGCACAAATCCAGATTTACTCATAGTGTCATACCCTCTTTTCATCAAAAAGTTATATGCACTATCCTATTAAAACTCTTAGCTAAGGGTGTTTTAATTAGGAAAAATAAAAAACGAGCGTTTCCACTCGTTTTTTATCCGACAAGACGTTCAATTTTCTTTTTCTTCCATACAAATTGATAATAGCTGTACTGCAGGATTAAGCTGACAACAAACGCCGCTGGATATCCAATCCAAATCCCTTTGATTTCAAGAGGTGTAAACTGCGATAACACGTAGGCTACGGGTACTTCTACACACCAAATAGCCATAATACTAAATACCGTAGGCCAAAGCACCGTACCGCTTGCTCGCATCGTAGCGGTAATAATTTGCGCATGACCGAAAATCAAATAGCTCCAAAGTGTTATCACTAAAAGCTCTTCGGCAATATGGAGCGTGTGCTGACTTGTTAAAAACAAAGCTAAAATTTGATTAGAAAAGAGATAAATAAGTAAAATCAATACGCTGCCAATAACGTAATTCAGCATAATTCCAGAGCGAATAACTTCTTTTAAACGCTCAAATTTATTAGCACCGATCGACTGCGCCGCAAAAATAGAAACCGCAATTCCTAAGCTGATTGCCGGCATTTGTACATAGCTTGCCACTTGGTTCACCGCTCCGTACGCTGCTGTAGCGTCTGAGCCAAATCCATTTACAAACGTAATGACCGCGATTTCAGAAAGAGAAACTAAAATCATGTTGATACTAGCTGGAATCCCTAAACGCATAAGCAGCTTTAAAAGCGTTCCGTCCATTTTTAATGAAATAGATGAGTCAAACTTTAACGGATGATTTTTCTTGCGTAAATAAACGATCATAATAATGAACGTTAATACAGTTGAAAACACCGTTGCGTACGCAGCGCCGTACACTCCAAGCTTCGGCACTCCGATCCATCCAAAAATTAAAATTGGAAGGAAAATGATGTTTAAGACCGTACTCACAACTAAAAAGTAAAAAGGCGTTTTAGAGTCTCCGGTTCCGCGCATAAACGTCGTATAAACAAAGTATAAAAACAAAACAGGAATTGCCACAAACAAAATGCGCGCATAGTGAACCGTTACATCAATAATATTAACCGGCGTTCCCATAATCCGAAGAATATCCGGAGCAAATATGCTTCCCAAAACAGCAAGCACAATTCCCACTAAAAATGTAAACGTGAGCGTGGTACCGATAATTTCTTTGACTCGTTTTTCATTTTGCGCCCCGTACGCTTGCCCGATTAAAATGGAACTTCCTGACCCAATTCCAATTGAAAACGACACAAGCAGAAAAAACAGAGGAAAAAACGCGGAAATAGCGGCTAACGCATCAACTCCAAGCGCTCTTCCGACAATAATACTTCCCGCCAGCTGCCCAACGGACTGCATGGCGTTACTTAACATGAGCGGAATCAAAAACACAAGCATCAGCTTACTGACGGATTTTTCTGACTCCACTACTTCACTTTTCACACCTTGATTCTTCACACCTATTTCTCCTTTGTATCAGCTTTCGGCGAATGATAGCCTTTTTCGCCGTAAGGCTGCAGCTTCTCTAACCATTTCGCTTCCAGTTTCAGCAAATCCTTTTTTGAAAGTGCTTTTTCTTCTTCTCTTTTAATCGTTTCCAGCATCTCAATTGAAAAAGCATCTGCTCCGTAGGTATTCCACTCGTTTTGAAGCTTTTTATTTTGATGAGTGTTCATCTTTAACGTGAACTTTACGCCGTTTAACGTTTTGATATTAGGCGTAGAGCCAATGTAAATCTTATCGTTGTGAAGGTTTTTAATTTGATACACGCCGCCTTCTGTTTTTACTTCTTTCGCTAGCTGCTTCATTTGTTTTTTATAGTCTTTTGAATCGGTATTCATCTCTGTCTCTCCTTTTCTCCAGTAGCTGCTTCCATCTGCACTGCGCTCTAAAAAACCGTACTCAATTAAATAACGTCGCAGCACCGCATAGTCGTCATAAAAAGGTGCTAACCTATCATTTACTTCTTTTTCGGTATACGTGCTACCGAAATCAAAATGCCCGCTTAATTCTTCAAGAACAACAAGACGGTGTTTTTCTTGCAAATGAAAAGTACGAAGAGGTCCGTTTAAACCTTGCGGAAAATTCTTCGCTAAAATCTTTTCACGTTCTTCATCACTGACGCTGTAGCGCTGACTTCTTCTAGGCGCAGTATTTGTTACGGGTACCGCCTTCTCTTCTTCCCCGTCGTTTAACAGTTCCATCAGCGTTAAAAACACTTTTGCCTGACGCTCTTTTTTCTTTAACGTAAAGCGGTGATTCCGAATGGTCGATGAACTGCCGATTCCCATTTCTTTTTGAATATCACTATCACTTTTTCCTTCTTTAAAAAACTTCACTAAATTTTTTTGATGATCAGAAAGACCGGTTACATCTTTATCTAGCTCTATTAAATGATGAAACACAGACCCGTGCTGCTGTTCAACATGAAGCTTCATATAACGTTTTGCTTCATAAAAAACACCTTCCACTGGATAAATAATGCCTTTTTCAATACTTTCACCGCACAGTAAGCAGTGATAGTGCTCTTCGCTTTCCCCGTACCCTTTCTTCATATCTTCAAAAGATGATTCCCAAAACAAGTCATTTACCATTTAAATAGACACCTTTCTATTTTGTTTATTAATTTATAAACAAATATATTATATGTTTATTATTATGTCAAACTTACGTTTATGATACACAAAAAAGGTTGAAACATAACGAAATGAACCCAACCTAAATTCGAACAAATAGGATACATGAGCTCATATAGATCGCTTATGACACCGCAGTTGATTTCCGTGCAAGGCTTCGCTTTCCGCGGGCGGCCGGTGAGCCTCCTCGTCGCTTGCGCTCCTGCGGGGTCTCACCTGTTCCGCTTTTCCCGCAGGAGTCTTCGCCTTGCCCTCCAATCAACTGCTAGAAAGACCTACATACATGAAACCTACGTTAACCATAACAAAAAAAACGAACCACTAATCAAACACTTTGATCAATGGTTCGTTTTCACTTCGGCTAAAATAATCCCCTCCGGTTCTCTTTGTTCCATTCACTTAAATATGGAAAATCCTTAGATACATCTATAAGCGTAATTAACTCCAAGCGGTTACCGTCAGGGTCATTAAAATAAACGCACGCTGCCGGCATCCACGTATGAACAATCGGCTCTGTTTGAGGCTTTCCAAACGACGTCTCTTCCGGTTCAATGCCTTTTGAACGCAGCCACGTTAACGCTTCATGAATATCTGCTGCTTCAATTCCAAAAGCAAAATGACTCCTTTTCAACTCTTTTTCATCTGTTTCCCAAAGCCCGAGCATCTGCTTTTGTTCCCCAACAAAGAAAAAAGCACAGCGCCTCTCTTCAATTTTATGAACAAACGTCAGCCCAAGACGTCTATAAAATTCAATCGAATCCTCCAAATTCCGAACCTGCACATGCGTCTCATAAATACTCTTAATCATAGCCTTCCCTCCATCCTTTTCTCCTACTATAAGCCATCTCACACCAAACAGCTTCCTAACAAAGAATGAAAAATCATCAGTCTTAAGAACGAGAAACACTCAACAGGAACATACAGCTTTGAAATTCAGAAGAGCACTAAGGTTTTGATCTTGACTTTGACTATGGGTTTGAGGCTACCCCGCAAGGGGTGCCTCAAACCCTTAGGTCTAGAAAAACCCCCATGGCTGCACTCTAGCCATGGGGGTTTTTCTACATCGATAAGTTATGCGTGTGCTTTTGCGAGACCGATACAGATACCGCCTGAAATAATCAGTACACTCGCAAGAGATACATAAAATAATTGACGCTTTGTTTTCTTTTCTCCCAAGAAGACAATACCGCCAAAAATTGAAATAACGATACCCATTTGCGATAATGAAAAGCTTGTTGCTACGCCTAGTCTTGATTGAGATAAGAATAAGAACATGTTTCCAGATGCCCAGATTAGCCCTGGTAAGATATTGCGAATCGTATATTTGTTAAATGGCTTATGTTTGTATGTAATGATTAAGCCCCCAATTAACATACCGATTGCTTGCGGGAATAGAGCTGCCCATGCGTCTACGTTGAAGATACGTGCGATAACTACGTAAACTAAGAATCCAAGACTTGAAATGATAAGAGTGATAACTCCTTTTTTTGTTTGTCCCGGAGCCCCTTGTGCCCCTTCTTTTTTACCGTCTAATGAAGAAAGCACAACGCCTGCTAGTATTAAAAGAATCGCAATAGACCCAAGTACAATCGTTTGAAGCGTTGACCATTCTTTAAATACAATAACACCAAAAAGAGCTGTTGATACTAATTGCATACCCGTTGAAATCGGCATTGACTTTGAAACGCCAAGGTATGGAACACTTTTAAACTGATTGCTTTGACCTACTGACCAGAACAAACCTGAAACAATTCCGACAATAACGAGCGTTGGCGTTAACACCGGCTGCACAATCATAAACTGAACAAATGAAAGAATCAAAGCTCCAATAATTGTTCCCAGCGTTTGACTGTAAGGTCCACCGCCCATCTTCATACTAACTAAAATCATGCTTCCCCACGCAACGGAAGGAAGAACACCTAGCAAAATATCCATCTTTCTCTTAACCTACTTTCCTATTTCTAATCTATGTACGTGATACGTAATAACCTGCTGCTTTTCTTTTATCAAGGGCTAAGGGCCAAGCACTTATACTCCCTTGAATATTCCCCAAAAGGTCTAGAAAATTTAATAGGATTGCTCTTTGATCCTATTAAATTTTCTACATCGATAAATATATAACGTTTTCATAAATAGTGGTAAAACTGTTATTTCTCGCTGCTCGTATTATACTAACACGAACATTTATTATTTAGCTAGAAATTTTTTTGATTATTTTTTAAAAACAGAAAAAATTTTTTTCTTCTTGCTCCCCAGCTCGCTTCTCCCTCTTATGTGATCTGCAATCAGCAGAAACTAGCGCCTCTGCTGATTGAAAATAAGAAGAGATAAAGCCTTTTCATTTTAGTTAGCTACAGGCTTACAAAATTGCTCTACTACTTCTTTGGCTGGAATTGAACTGATCGCACCTTTTCCAGTTGTCGTTAAGGCACCGCTTGCATTTGCAAAACGCAAAATAGCATCGTGGTCGCGGTCAAGGATGGCCGTTAAGTTTTCTTGTGACACATCGCGGCTTAATAGCTGATAAAGGAATCCGCCAATAAACGCATCTCCTGCACCTGTTGTATCAACAACCGCTACTTTGTAACCGTTTGATTCATAGACAGCTTGTTTTGTATAAAGCGTCGCGCCTTCTGCTCCTTTTGTGAACACAACTACTTGAACGTCACCTGTAAACAGAGACTGAATCGCTTTCTGTTCATCTTCAATGCCGGTGATAAACGACAGCTCGTCGTCTGAAATTTTGACAATGTGCGCTTGAGGAATAAATTCTAAAATCGTTTGACGGCATAGCTCATGATCTTTCCACAGTGGAAGACGTACATTTGGATCAAAGCTGATAACGCCGCCTTTTTCTTTCATGCTTTTAATCGCTTTCATATGAGCGTATTTCATAGGACTTTCAACTAAATCAACCGAACAGAAGTGAAGAACATCGTTGCTTGCAAACCAATCAGGGTTAATTTCGTCTTCTGTTAGTAATAAATCTGCTGAAGGATTACGATAGAAGCTGAAATCTCTTTCTCCGTCTTCACGCAGGGAAACAAAAGCTAAAGCTGTGTTTGCTTCTTCTGTACGATAGACCATATCAGTACCTACTCCTACTTCACGAAGCGTATCTACTAGAAAGTCTCCAAACGCATCTTCTCCAACTTTTGTAATAAGCGCTGACTCATTACCGTATGTAGCAACAACTGCCGCAACGTTTGCCGGCGCTCCCCCTGGCACACGCGTAAACGATTCCACTTCTTTCAATTGAAGACCTTTTTGAGCTGGAATCATATCAATTAATACTTCACCGATACTAAATAACTTACCCATTCTATTCACCTTACTTTTCTTTTTTGTCATATTGTCATACTGTCATACTATGTTCCAAAAAATCCTTAAATCAAATTATACGTCCCAACCATCTTTTTCGTAAAGAGAAATTTCCAATTTATTTTAAAAAAATCGCAAATGATAGTTTTTTCTGACAATCTTTTATTGGTTAATCCCCTTCCATCCCTTGTAAAATCTAGGGTTAAAATGGCCTTCTTACATAAAGATAGAGGGATAAAAAAAGCAATGTCCAGTTTTAACTGTTTATTTATTCTTTTTTCGTTCGACATCTCTTTCCTTATTCCCTCTTTATTCGCCGCGAATATGCAAATAATGATAAAGATTCGTGTTTTTACCCCTATTTAAGAAGGAGTGCAGTAAAATGTGTCGAATAGACTTAGGTAGGTATATGACATTATGTATGTTACACTAAATACAAGGCAAGGAAGGGAGAATCAGTCATGAAAATCAATGTTTTTCTAGACGACTATCGCAAATGCCCTGACGGTCATGTTTTAGCCGAAACGATTGATGAATGTATTGATCTGCTAAGATCATTCGATGTTGAACATTTATCACTCGATCACGATTTACTGAGTAAGACACGGAATGGATTAATGCTCGTGCATTTTATGGTAAAGCATCATTTATATGCCGATCGAATTACGATTCACTCCGCTAATCATTCAGGCAGCAAAGCAATGTACAACTGCTTTAAGGACGCTCAAAAAGAGCATAAAATGCCAAACAACATTAAAATTCTAAGATGCCCTCTGCCTCTTCGATGATACCTGCACCCTCACACATTCATTTCAACAGAATCTGTCCGATTCAATTCTCACAGACATCCTGTTTCTATAAAATGAAGAACGATACTGCTTGTTCGATACGTATAGATGTGAATACGCTTTAAGCAGTTTATATTATATAGAAGAAACCGCTCTAAAATACCGTGATGATAGCTTTAAAAAGCAGACTATATGGTACAAAGAGCGGTTTTTTGCTATTTAGACAGTTTAGCAGAATCCAAGTCAGCTGAGAGAGCAGCCGGCTGTTTTTTAGCTTCTTTTAGCTGCCTAGCGTTCACGAACCAGTAGAGGCTTCCTACAAACAGTCCTCCCCCTGCGATGTTTCCGAGCGTAACAGGAATTAAATTATGAAATAGTCCAGCAGCCGAAATCGCATCAGAATGCGGAAGCAATAAAGCTAGACCAAGAAACGTCATATTTGCCACGCTGTGCTCGTATCCTGAAGTAACAAATGCAAACAGCATCCAAAAAATAAGCATGATCTTTGCGGCATCGCTTTTAGTGCGCGCAGCCGTCCAAATTGCCAGGCAAACAAGCCAGTTGCAAAGGATGCCGCGAAAAAATAATTCACTGACCGGCAAATGCATTTTTTTAGCTGCCAGCGTCATAAGTAAATGATCCGGTTCAATTCCTTTAAACAAACCGGTTCCGGTAATTAACAAACAAAGCCCAAACGCTCCTATCGCATTTCCAATTAGGCACCACGTCCAGTTTTTGAACGTATCTTTCCATGTAGTGACTCCCGATAGCGTACTCACCGTATACACCATGTGATTTCCGGTAAACAGTTCGGCTCCTGCAAATACGACAAGCAGTAAAGCAACAGCAAAAGATAACCCCATCACAAGAGAAACAACCGGTAAAGAAGCAGAGGCTAAAGGCGCTCCTACCGATAGAGCTAATATAACTCCAAGTCCTACGTAAGCACCTGCTAGCACCGCTAACAGCAAGTAACTCGGCAAATGATCATTCACAAGCTTCGTCTTTTCACGGGCTAACTCATTCATTGACTGCAGTGAATTCTTAAACAAAAGTGTTTCCTCCTTTTATTCATCTTAGACGCATACTTTTTCTTCTGTTTTTTCCAAAAACCAAGAAAGAGCAGAAGCTTGCTTAACCACTTTACCAATCACAATCATCGCGGGATTGCTGACTTGCTGCTCAGCAGCCGTTTCTACGATAGCGCCAAGCGTACCTGTAACCGTGCGCTGATAAACCGATGTGCCTTGTTCAATAAGAGCGACCGGCGTATCCGCGCTTTTTCCAGCATCTAAAAGCTGACGGCAAATATACGGTAAATTTTTAACGCCCATATAAATCGCAAGCGTATCAACTCCTTTTGCTAAATGCTCCCAGCGAATACTTTCCGGCTTGCCGCTCAGACAGTGTCCCGTCACAACGGCAAACGAACGGCTCAGCTCACGATGCGTGACAGGAATTCCAGCATACGCCGGCGCCGCAATTCCCGCTGTAATACCCGGAACGATTTCAAATGGAATTCTATGCTGAACAAGGACTTCTGCTTCTTCACCGCCTCTTCCGAAAATAAACGGATCTCCGCCTTTTAACCGGACGACGGTATTTCCTTTTCTTGCGTGGAATACAAGCAAATCATGAATATCTTCTTGAGAAACGCAGTGATCACCAGGCTTTTTCCCGCAGTAGACGAGTTCGGCTCCTTCTTTTGCATACTGAAGAAGAACAGGGTTCACTAATCGGTCATATAAAATAACATCTGCTTTTTCTAAACATTTGGCTGCTTTTATCGTTAGTAAATCTGGATCTCCTGGTCCGGCTCCTACAATGTACACTTTTCCTGTTCTCATTTTTGCTTCGCTCCTTTTAATGTGTCCCCTTGAATTTTTATGGCGCGTTGAAAATCAACGCGCCATGGTACTTATTCTTCAATTAAAAGATACAGTAAATCTCCTTCAACAGACGCTTCGTACGTGTCTACACATCCGCTGTCAGGCTCTTGCACGTTGCCATCATGCAAGCAAATTTTCCAGTCGTGCATCGGACAGAACACCGAGTCGCCGCTCACGATTCCTTCACTGAGCACCCCGCCTTTATGCGGACAGCGATTTTCAATTGCCCGTATTTTTCCGCTTGATAGCTTAAACACTGCAATTTCTTTTCCGTTTACTTTCACTGTTTTACCTAGGCTTACCGGAAAATCATGAATCGACCCTACGCATACTTTTGTAATGTTTTTATTCACCATCTTTATTTCCCCCCAGCTTTATGATGTGACAACTGTTTCAAACAGCTCTTTTTTTGTCTTTTTACTTTCGACGATTTCTTTCCAAGGATCACGGTACGTAGATAACGCTTCGTCCATACGCATATTCAGCTCTCTTCTCGTTTCAGCGTCATCAAGCACGGACTGGATGTGCGAAAGTCCCATGCGCTCAATCCATGCAGACGTACGCTCTAAATAATTAGCCGTTTCTCGGTAATACTGCAAATAAGCTCCTGTAATGTCCATCAATTCTTCATCTGTTTTTACTTTATACAACAAATCTCCGCCGCGTAGATGCGTACCTCCATTTCCGCCCACGTAAATTTCCCAGCCGCCGTCAATTCCAATAAAGCCAATATCTTTAATACTTGACTCAGCACAGCTTCTCGGACAAGCGGATACAGCCATTTTTACTTTATGAGGCGTCCATAATCCTTCAAATTTTTTCTCAAGCGCAATGCCAACGCCCATTGAATCCTGCGTGCCAAAACGGCAAAACTGTTCGCCCACGCATGTTTTCACCGTCCGCAGCGACTTGCCGTACGCATAGCCAGAAGGCATATCTAACTCTTCCCATACGCTAGGCAAATCTTCTTTTTTTACACCAAACAAATCAAGACGCTGACCACCCGTCACTTTTACGAGCGGAATTTCATATTTATCAACAACATCTGCAATTTTCCGTAAATCTTCTGCATTTGTGACGCCTCCGTACATGCGAGGAACAACAGAATACGTGCCGTCTTTTTGAATATTTGCGTGCATGCGTTCATTCACAAATCGTGATTCGCGTTCATCAAGGTATCCGGTCGGATTCACCATGCCTAAATAATAGTTCAGCGCCGGACGGCATTTCGAACAGCCTTCTTCATTATTCCACCCAAGTACATTCATAACTTCACGCGTATGCGAAAGTCCTTTTGCTTTGATTTCTTCGACAACTTCATCTCGTGACAGCGTCGTACAGCCGCAAATCGCTTCTTTTTGAACCGCCGCGTCAAAATCAGCGCCAAGAGTATGCTGAAGCACTTCCGCTACAAGCGGCTTACATCCTCCGCAGGAGCGAGAGGCACTTGTACAAGCTTTAATTTCATCAACCGATAAGCATCCTTGCTTTTGAATAGCTTCCACAATCGTACCTTTTGTTACGCCGTTACAGCCGCAAATAATATCATCCGCGCTCATGCTTGCTACTAAGCTTTCACCCGCGTTACCGCCAGACGGCTGTAAAATCGACACTTTTGCGACATCGGATACATCTTCTTGCTTTTGTATCATTGAAAACAGTCGATTTCCGTCGCTGCTGTCTCCAAAAAGAACGGCTCCGACGATTTGATTGCCTCGCAGAACAAGCTTTTTATAAATGCCGTCTTGTTCATCGAACACTTTGATCGCTTTTTTCTCTTCATCTTCCGTGAAGTCTCCTGCTGAGAACACTTCAACACCTGATACTTTTAGCTGGGTGGATAAAACCGATCCTTCATAAGGTACTTTTTCTGCCCCGCAAATCGCTTTTGCTAATGCTTTTCCTTGTTCATACAGAGGTGCCACCAGTCCGTATACCATTCCTCTATGCTCTGCACATTCTCCAACCGCGTAGATGTTTGGAATATCCGTTTGCATATAGTCATTCACGACAATTCCTCGGTTTACGTTAAGTCCCGCTTCTTTTGCAAGCTGAACATTTGGTTTAATTCCGACCGCCATCACTACTAAATCAGCTTCTAAAAACGTACCGTCTTTGAAAGATAGCCCTTCAACTCGTTCATCGCCGACGATTTCCGCCGTTTGTTTTTCAAGCAAAAACTTCATGCCTTGTTTTTCTAATTCGTTTTGAAGCAATTTGCCGGCTGTTGGATCGAGCTGACGTTCCATTAAATACGGAGCTAAATGAATCACAGATACGTCCATCCCTAGATTTAACAGTCCGCGCGCTGCTTCTAATCCAAGCAGCCCGCCTCCAATAACCGCTGCTTTTTTATACTGCTGAGATGCCTGCACCATTTCATCCGTGTCTTTTATATCTCGAAAAGCCGTAACTCCTTTTTTATCTGATCCCGGAATTGGAAGAATAAAAGGAAGAGAGCCCGTTGCTAAAATTAATTCATCATACGATTCTACTCTGCCGCTGTTTGTCGCTACTTCTTTTTTTATGGAATCGATACTAGTAACCGTTTCGCCCGTATATAATGTAATATTGTTTTCTTGATACCAGTTCCAATCGTTTAGCGTAATGTCTTCAACATTCGTATCTCCTTGCAGCACTTTTGATAGTAAAATACGATTATAGTTCGGATGCGGCTCGCTTCCGAAAATCGTAATTTCAAACGCTTCGCTTGAAACCATCAATACTTCTTCAATCGCTCGAACTCCAGCCATCCCATTTCCAATCAATACGAGTTTCTTTTTTTGCATCTTCCATTCCTCCCCTGGCGTCTATACCTGCTTGTTTCAAAGATATATTTTCTATACATCTTTAAAGATATACTTAAGATATATGAATTTTCTGAATCGTTCAACTTATGTGTTAGATTATCTAACACAGTTATGGTATGTATGCGATTCCATTGCTTTAACAGCAAGCAAAAAAAATAAGTGGTCTAATTACGTTTTAATTTGGATCATCCTTTGCATTTTATTTTGTGATATTTTTCACAACATTAATTTAGCAAGAATAAATAACCTGAGCTATGATAAAAATCACTACTAAATGTTGATAAGCCAAAAATAAAAATCTCGAAAGTTCTTTATAAAGAATTTTTAAAACAAACCGTTCTTTATAGTATTTACTATTACTCCTATATTCTTTATAATGAATATATAGACCTTTATAAAGAACAGAACGGAGAATTAGAATGCCACTCGTAAACATTAAAAAACTTTGGACTCCTTTAGAGATCTTTGGCTTTAAGCTTTATAAGTGTAGAGATACAAAAAGCTACTACTATAAAACGAGGAAAAATCATAATCTAATAAAATTATAGAAAACAAGCCCTATTCCTTTTGAAATAGGGCTTGTCTTTTTATTTTCCTGTAAACCAATTCACAACGTACTCTCCCCACACTTCATTTCCTTTTTTCGTTAAATTGCCGCTGTCTTTATTTATATACTCTCCTAAATGAAACGGCCAAACGAGTGAGTGGTTCATATAATACACCCAGTTTGCTTCAGAAACTCCCCTAATCGCTTCTACTCCTTCTTCATAGGACTCCGTTTGTGAAATATATGGCTGTGACGGCTGAATCATAAGCGTTTTTTTCAAGTCTTTGAGCTGATGAATCAGCTTGTCTGTATTTTCAAGCGTCTCATCTAGCGTAAGGTGCTGATAGTCATTTTTAAGAGGTGCTTCAAACAGAATAATGTTTGGTTGAAGTTGATCAATTTGATCTGCAATATGTGAGGATAAAAGCTCATCCGTTGTCTGGCTGCCGTATGAAAGTGTTTTAACTGTAAATACATCACTTCCATATGTAGCTGCTAGCTCTTTTTTTAATTGCTGAGGCCACCCTGCTTCCTTCGCAGACGTGGCAATTACAAGAGTCAGAGGTTTTTTGTTTGCGATAGATGACTGGATTTGCTTTGTAATAAAGTCTGGAAGATTTTTTGTATAAGCAGATACATCAGAAAACTTTTTTTCTTTATGTACAACAGCAGTTCTTACTTCACTTGCCTGCGCTTCCGTTTGCTCTTGCCAGTGCTGCGTCCCTGCATACATCACAGCCCCGCACAAAACAGCCGCCGCCACATTTACCCCAACCATCGCCTTCATACAATCTCCCCTTTACAAGTTCTTCTTACAATCTCAGCAACTTGCTTTCGTAAAGAAGAACTCAAAATTAGTCGCTCCTGCGAATATACCCTCAAAGGTTCACCTATCCGGATGAGACCAGCCCGCAAGGAGGGTCTCATCCGGATAGGTCTAGCAACTCTACCATCACCGCTCTTCCCTGATGGTAGAGCTGCTACATCGATAATAGATATATAAATAGTATAGATTAGTAGAATTTGGAATGGGTGACCTTTCGTACGTAAAATCTCTACAAATACACGTATACTTCGCATATTTCCTAGCGAAACGTGAAGTTTCCGGGGAAATTACGTCACGTTTCTTAAAAAGAAAACATAATGTACGTTCATTCGCACATGTGATCTTCCCCTTGTACAGTAGAGATACCGGCGGAATACAGCAAAAACGCGTTTTTGAAAAAGGAATGCTGCATGCAAAAAAGCTCGTTTGATCAAATCGCTTCATCTTTTCATCCATTAATTGTGTCGATGATTAAAAAACTTCATATTTACAAAGACTACGACGAATATTATCAAATTGCGTTGATTGGTTTATGGAGAGCATATCAAAAATTTGACGAAAGCAAAGGATCTTTTTCTGCTTATGCTTACACAACCGTGCGCGGTACGATTCTTTCTCATTTAAAAGGCACCATTTTATATGAAGAACGTGAAACACCGGCTGAGCAGAACCTGCTTTCACTAAACGAAGATTCCGCTCTACCCGTTCCTCTAGAAAGTGAAATCATCAAGCAGCATATCGAACACTTAACGGGAAGAGAAAAAATCTATGTAATCGAACATCTGCTAGAAGGCTACTCGTATAAAGATATTGCCTGTAAATACGGAGTCTCCACGGGAGCCGTTAAAAACTGGGGAAAAGCAGCTCGTAAAAAGCTAAAGCCCTCACTTCTTAGGGAGTAAGAAAAGGAGGAAGCTTATGATAAGCTTCCTCCTTTCGTTCATATGGGTAGTCCAAACGATTGTTCATATGTGTAGTCCAAACGATTGTTCATATGTAGGACAAGTTTGTTCAATAAATCGAACGCATTATGCCAAGACAACCGGACTTTCTAAACAATAATTGCGAATAACAGCCGCTCTGGCCAGCTTTTTTTCTAAACTATAATAAGAAAGCTTCACTGGAATGAACGTTCCGTCTTTGAAGTGAATTAGCATGGAGGTTGGATCAACTGTAGCAAGCGTGTGTGAAGTATGAACATGAGAGGCAAAAATCCAGGCGCAGCCATAGTCATTTGGCGAAGATGTCGGAAACGCAATGATGGCTTGTGAACGATTAATAACAAGCGGCGTAAGCTGTTTGTACGGAAACATTTTTCGAACGGCGGCAATCGATCCCTTAAACGTACTTAATTCTCGAATACACGCTTCTTCTAATAATTGCTTACACGTCTTGCTTAGCATGTATTCTCCTGCTGCATCCAGCACCTTTGTGCGGTGAATAGGATCATTCACTGGAATTAATGCTTTTGTCGTCAAACCAATTTGATAATTTTCAACATTTTTCATACATCTACCCCCTTTTGCTACTTTATAACTATTCTATACTATCGAAAAGGGGAAAATCTAGTCTTTTTTTCTCATTATTTGAAATATTTTGAATATATTTCGTATCCAAAGAAAAAAGCGCTGAAATCAGCGCTTTTCTTTTAAATAAAAATGTCTAAAATAAGAACCATTGCAAACGCCGCAAACGATAGAATCGTTTCCATCACTGTCCACGTTTTTAACGTTTGAGCCACTGACATATTGAAGAATTCTTTGATTAACCAGAAGCCAGAATCATTTACGTGTGATAGCATCACAGAACCTGCGCCTGTTGCTAGTACTAGCAGCTCTGGGCTTACGTTTGGCATGGTTGCTGCAATCGGTGCTACAATACCTGCTGCTGTTGTCATTGCTACTGTCGCTGAACCAACTGCTGCACGAATTAACCCTGCAATCACAAACGCTAGCACGATAGGAGAAAGATGTGCATCTTGAGCAAATCCTGCAATCGCGTCACCTACACCGCTTGCTGTTAAAATTTTATTAAAACCGCCGCCTGCACCGATGATTAAAATGATCGAAGCAACGGGTCCAAGACATTCGTTTGTGAATTTTAATAAATCATCTTTGTTGTACCCTCTTGCAAAGCCGAAAGAATAAAAAGCAAACACTAGCGAAATTAACAGCGCAACAATTGGACTTCCGATAAAGTTTGTTACGTAGCGAATCGTACTTGTTTCTGGATAAACAAACCCAGTGATCGTTGCTAAAAGCATTAATAGTACCGGTAGTAAAATTGTAAATAACGTAATGCCGAAGCCAGGAAGATCTTTATGCTTCGACTCTGTGAACTGCTCCATAATTTCACCCGTTGGCTCGACGTGAACACGGCGTGAAATGAACGATCCGTAAATGGGACCTGCCACGGCTGCAGCTGGAAATGCCACAACTAATGAATACAAAATCGTTTTACCTAAATCTGCTTTAAAGATATCCACCGCTAGCATCGCTGCCGGATGCGGAGGCACTAAACTGTGAACAACTGCTAAACCTGCAATTAATGATAAACCAATTTTAATAAGTGACGTACCCGTATGCTTAGCAATTACAAACACAAGCGGAATTAATAACACAACACCAACTTGGAAAAAGACCGGGATACCGCAAATAACGGCTACAACCATCATTGCCCAGTGTACGTTCTTTTCACCGAATACTTTAATTAACGTGCGGGCAATACGCTCGGCTCCGCCTGACTCTGCCATCATTTTACCTAACATCGTTCCAAGACCAAGAACAATCGCGATAAATCCTAAGACGCTCGCTACTCCTTCTTGGAAAGCCGTTACGATATCAGGCAGCTTCATTCCTGAAATAAGACCCATAAACAAAGCCGCAACAATTAGCGCTACGAACGGATTTGTTTTAAATTTGGCAATTAAAAAGATAAGTCCAACAATCGATACAATCGCATACAGCAAAAGACTTGCTTCATGACTTAATCCGAATACTGAATTCATATGTTCATCCCCTTAGTGTGACCATTTTTCATGTACGTACATCCAAATAATGTATACGCTTTCAAATAATTTCTAAAGTGAACGCACCTCGTACGTTCACTTCTGCTTATTTACTTAATAACTCAACCGTTTCACGAAGCGTTGTTTTGGCTCCGACATTTCCAGGGAAAATGATGTACGCAATGCCCGGAAACTTGCTTTCCTCTCCCGTTACCCATACCGGAATGCCCGGCTTGATTTGTCCAGCAACCGTCGCACGCTTTACGGATAAGCCGTTTACGCCAATATCACTTGACGTAATGCCGCCTTTTGCGACGATAAAGTTTGGACGAACGTTTAAGCGGCGAACAATGCTTGTAACCGCATCTGAAATTTTTACCGATAATTTAAGCTCTTCTTCTTTTTTGCCTTCGCCAAGATCTAAGCGCTCGCGTCTTGTATACACAGCTACCGTTTGACCTTTAGAAATAAGCTTCTCTGCTTCATTGATAATACGATTCACTTCTGCTTCAAACTTTTCAGGTTCTAAGACAAGATGACAATCAAATTCAATAAATTCAATGAAGCTGCATTTCTTTAATTCTTCTAACTGCTCTGTTGTTTTTTTAACATGCGAACCAACCATAATTAATCCGCCGTTTGACGACTTTTCTTTAATGAGCTCTTCTTTTGTTAACAGGTCTTTGTCGCTCACGCCGCCCATCACTTTTGTTAGAGCCGCAGCGCTTCGATACATAAAGTGCTTCCCAAGCTTCATCGCGCGAAGAAACGCAATCGTCACAACTTTCACGTCTACATAATCCACTGCATTCACGATTACTTTGTTAAAGTCTTTCACTTCTATTAACTGATTTGTGATCGTCACTAAATCAAGTGCACGAATGCTCCCGAGCGAAATATATGTCGTATGACTTGCTTTGAATTTCCCTTCTGACTTTTCTTCTACCCATTCGCCTAAATGAGATTTACTGTAGCCAAACGTACGGTCTTTTGCAAACTCCGTTTCTCCTGCCGGCACTAAGTAGTCTTCATCCTGCACGTAGTGAATGTTATCAATCGTAAATCGTCCGCCTTCTTTAAAGAAAGGAAAAATCACTTCGCCGTCGAGCACTTGATTGGAGTGCTGTTCAACCGTTTTCTTTAACACTTCTGTTTCTAACGGGTAGTGACCGCGAAGAGTGGAATCACCTCTGCTGATAATTAAAAACTCTTTATTTACTTCAGCCGCTACCTCTGTAATAACAGCGGCAATGTCCGCGTGGGCTTTTTCCGTTTCAGAAGCGGTAAATCCACGTGAATTTGTTAGAATAAAAAACATGGAATTTTCTTCTAAAAACCCTTGCTTGATGCTGTCTTTGCTCCAGTCTGTATACACGGAAATGCCGTTAACCGTTTGAACACCAGTTGGATCATCATCTAGCACAATGATTTTTTGGTTAAACGTCAGCAGCTCTTCGTCGAGCATTTTTTGTACAAGTGCTTCATCGACTGCTGGAATGTTTTTAAACACGTCGCTTACAAGACGTTTCTCATCTTGTTTAATCATGCTTCCACCTTCTTTTTCACTTCAACGTTTGCTAATTTTTCATAGTACTGTACAATTCCGCCGTGATCATCACTTGCTTTTCCGTCTACTTTTAACGCGTGGAAAATTTCCACAAGCTGACTTGAAAGCGGAAGCGGTACGCCAATATCATGAGCCGTTTCCATCACGTTTGTCATATCTTTTAAGTTAATATCAATACGTCCGCCTGCTACAAAGTTACGGTCTAAAATAAGCGGCACTTTTGCATCTAATACAGCGCTTCCTGCTAACCCGCCGCGAATTGCTTGATACATTTTTTCCACGTCAATGCCTGCTTTGGCTGCTAGTACAAGCGCTTCAGACATCGCTGCAATGTTTAAGTTTACAATTACTTGGTTCGCAAGCTTCGCCGTTACGCCGCTTCCGTTTTCTCCAACAAGCGTTATTTCTGCTCCCATCGCATGAAGAATAGGTGAAACGCTTTCAAAGATGTGCTCATTTCCTCCGACCATAATTGCAAGCGTGCCGTCAATTGCTTTTGGCTCTCCTCCGCTAACCGGAGCGTCTAGCATGTGAATTCCTTTTTGTGCAAGTTCAGCCGCAATTTCTTTTGATGCTACCGGTGAAATGGAACTCATATCGATGATAACGCTTCCTTCTTTGGCGCTATGAATTAACCCTTCTTCTCCAAGAACCACGCTTTTTACATGATGTGAAGCCGGAAGCATCGTGATCATCACGTCGCTGTTCACTGCAACTTCAGCAAGGCTTTCTGCTCCAAATCCTCCTGCTGCTTTTACTTCTTCTACTGCTGCTTTATTAATATCGTAAACCGTTACCTCAAAGCCTGCTTTTAATAAATTGAGCGTCATCGGTTTTCCCATAATTCCAAGTCCAATAAATCCAACGCGTTTTGTCATTTTCGTTTCCTCCCCTTGTTGTATACGTTTTCAAATACGTTTTAAAAAAGAATGTATACGTTAAAATATTTTTTGTATACATTTCTGATAATTTTGTATACACTCATCATATTCGCATTCTATTTATTTGTCTAGCCTTTTTTTAAATGAAATTTATTTCCAAAAGCGAAACTTTCCGTCCCACCTTTTCGCAAGTTATAGTATGATTTGGGTATACGCGTACAAAATGATAAAAACTAAAGAGAGAAAGAGACGAGATTTCCTCGTGTCGAATGCTAGAGGTGAAGCAGAGTATGTTAAGAAATCAAGGTTCTCGTTCGTCTCATCACCCTTCTTATGAGATGATTCGAGATAAAATTTTAAATGGTGAGCTTGAAGGCGGTACAAAAATCGTCGAAGAAAAATTAGCGAGCGAGCTTGGATTCAGCCGAACGCCGATTCGTGATTCCATTAGACGCTTAGAATATGAAGGACTGATTGTTCGAAAAAAAGTGGTGTCGCCGACAGAAAAAGATCTACGCAACTTGTTTGAAGTGCGAATGCTGCTAGAAGGCTCAGCTTCTAAAGCTGCTGCAACTTTTTTATCTGATAACGAATTAGAAGAGTTAAAGGAATGCGTAGACATCGGAAGAAACGGCTCGTTTGAAGACATTATGAGCGCAAATGAACGTTTCCACGCTATTATTGTGAACGCAAGCAACAATGACGTCATGATTAATATCATCGACCGCATGCAGTCGATCATTTACTTATTCCGTCATACCGTGGTATTTTACAACCGCCCGTTTTTAATCGACGAACACGAAGACATTTATAACGCTATTAAAGAACGCAATGCTGAAAAAGCGGAAGCATTAATGCAAGAGCACCTTCAAAAAGACTTAGAGTTTTGCCTGCACTTGCTTCAGCGAAGACAATAAAAAAGCTGCCGATTGGCAGCTTTTTATACGTACATCTTTTCTTTTACAGAAATATCAGCTAACTGTCCGCTGCTGTTGTTGAACACCACGTGTTTTTTTGAAAACTTCGTTGGCGAATCAATACCGGCTGCTGCGGCTAAATTAAACAACCCTTCACGTAATGACAGCACGTAGTTGCACACGCGGTATGATTTTTCTTCAATAATAAGCGCTTTTTGCAGCTTTGGATCTGTTGTGGCTACGCCTACTGGACAACGGTTATTGTGACAAACCTGCGCTTGAATACAGCCAACAGAAAACATAAAGCCTCTGGCAATATTAACGCAGTCGGCACCCAGCGATAAAGCCGTTGCAACTTTATCAGCTGTTAACAGCTTGCCCGATGCAAAAAGCTTCACTTCATCACGAACGCCATACTTTTTAAGCAGTTCATCCACAAAAGGAAGTCCTGAAAACAGAGGTACGCCCGCTCCGTCTGCTAATTCTTGAAACGATGCGCCTGTTCCTCCTTCTGCTCCGTCGATCGTAATAAAATCAGGACCGCTTCCCGTCTCTTTCATATACGCCGCCATTTCTTCAAGATCATTTGTGTTTCCGACAACCATTTTAATGCCTACTGGCTTGCCGCCCACATCTCGAAGCTTTTCAATAAACTGAAACATTTCAGGATACGATGCGAACTCTTTGAAACGGTTTGGACTGTCTACCGATTCTCCTGGCTTCAAGTTGCGGATTTTTGCGATTTCTTCCGTTACTTTTGAACCATCCACGTGACCGCCTCGCGTTTTAGCTCCTTGGGCAAGCTTGATTTCAAACGCTTTGATTTGCTTCATTTCACTTTTCTTTTTAAACTCTTCCCATGAAAATTCGCCTTCTTTTGTCCGAACGCCAAAAAGCCCTGGACCAATCTGAAAAATGATATCAACGTTTCCTTTTAAATGATACGGTGACAGTCCGCCTTCTCCCGTGTTCATCCACGTGCCGCCTGCTCGTCCTAATCCTAGTGATAAAGCGGTAATCGCGTGGTCACCAAGCGCTCCAAAGCTCATGGCTGATTGACCGATTAATCCTTTTACAACAAACGGCTTTTTGCATGAAGGCCCTATAACGATCGCATCTTCATCTCGCAAATAAAATGGATCCGCTTCTTTTTCTTCTCGGTGCTCTCTTCGGCTGAATAAGTTATCCGCGTCCATTTTATATACTTTTGTTTTGATTTTTTGCGTATTATCCGCTTTCATTTCGTCGCGCTGCTTTGGAAACACCGCGTTTCGAATATAATATCCCGGTTCATTAAAATCACGCTCTGAGCCAAACCCCATCATTCGATTCAAATATTTACCTGATTTAACGGTTTGTTCATATTGATTTCTAGAAAACGGCTTGCCTTCGTTATTATTTAAAAATAAATACTGACGCAGTTCAGGCCCCATTTTCTCAAAAATATAGCGCATCTTCCCGAGCAGCGGATAGTTTCTCAAAACCGAATGCTCTTCTTGTTTTTCATCTTTCATCCAAAGAATAATAGCGATAATAACCGGCACTACAATCACAAGCATCATTACCGCGCCAAAAATAAGTAAAATGATTTCAAACGCTCCCATGATATCCCTCCTAAAAAGACTCTCCTATGCGGAGAGTCACTGATTAAAGCATTCTGCTTAGTCCTTTACGAAGCGGCGGCATTTCGAGCTCATGTTCTTTAAAGAATTTTTTCATGATATGTTTTGAATAATTGGCTGCTTGTCCGAATGAAATTTTGCCTGGAAGCGGCGGTTCATCCGCGACAACCACATCGATGACAACAGGGACATTCGCAAGCGCTGCTTTTTCAAATGCTGTTTCGAGCTCCTCGTGTTTTTCAACGCGATAGCCAATCCCTCCGCACGACTCAGCGAACTTCGCAAAGTTCATTTCACCAAGCTGCGTTTGATAATCCAAGTGACCTTGAAGCGCTTGTTCATATTTAATCATCCCGATTTCACTGTTATTAAGGACGACGACAACAATCGGCAGCTTGTACTTCACAGCCGTTACAAAGTCTTGCATGACCATCGTAAAGCCTCCGTCACCGCATACGGCTACTGATTGTTTTTCAGGATGAGCAAGCTTTCCTGCAATGGCTGCCGGAAGTCCGCAGCCCATCGTTGCCAGCCAGCTGGAAACCACAAATTTTTGATTTGTCATGCGGAAATGTCTTGCCATCCATACCGTCACGTTCCCAACATCAACAGATACAATCGCATCATCATCAACGATTTTTTGAAGCTTAGGAATGACTTGCTGCGGCTTGATTGGCGTACTCACTTCATTTTCTTCTTTTTCTACGTGTTTCCACCAGTTTTCCATATTAACTTGACATTCTTCTAGGAACCGGCGGTTTTCTTGATAATCTAAATTATGCGTAAGCTGTGACAGCGTCGTTTTAGAGTCACCGACTAATCCGATTGATACAGGATAGCGTCTGCCAATTTGTGTGGCATCTGAGTCCAGCTGGATTGCTTCGGCTCCATCTGGTAAAAACTCACGGTATGGATACGAAGTCCCAACCATAATTAGCAAATCGGTTTCTTCCATCGCTTCATACGCAGGCTTCGTCCCGAGCTGGCCGAGCTGTCCTAGATTATAAGGGTGACGGTCAGGCAGTATTCCTTTAGCGGGAAGCGTAAAAATAACCGGAGCCGCAATTTTTTCCGCAAACTGCGCCAATTCAAGCTTCGCGTGCTTTGCACCTGTTCCTGCTAAAATAACCGGTTTTTTTGCATATTTAATCGCTAAAAGCGCTTTAGCTATATCTTCTGGGTCACTTTGAGAAATCGATTTTGATACATTAGCAATTGGCGTTTTTGAATCAATTTTAATTGTTGAAGACGGAATATCATCTGGAATAACTAAGACAGCGACACCTTTTTTAGCATAAGCTGTTCGAATCGCTTGCTGCAGCAAATGCGGAAACGATTCAGGCGAGTCTACTCGGTGATTAAACACCGACACATCATCAAAAACACGTTCTAAGTTCACTTCTTGAAACGACTCGTTGCCAAGCTTCGCACGTGGCACCTGTCCGGCTAATACTAACACCGGTGCTCCGTCTGCTTTCGCATCATATAAGCCGTTTAGCAAATGAATCGCACCCGGTCCTCCAATCGACAGACACACACCGATTTTGCCCGTGATTTTTGCGTAAGAAGATGCCGCAAGTGCACCTACTTCCTCGTGGCGGACTTGAATAAATTCAATTTCGTCTTTTTCACTGCGCAAGTTATCCATAAAATGATTGATTGAATCTCCCGGCATACCGAAAATGTGATCAATATTCCATTCTTTTAATACAGACATGGCTGCTTTTCCAGCCGTAGTTTTTATCATATTCAGCCTTCCTTTCTTTAACGTTGTTTCTATTCCATACCACAATGAAAGAAAGACAAAACAAGGGACTTTCCCGTTTTTATGGAAAAGTCCCTTGTTTTCAGCTGAATAATTTAAATAAACTAAATTTTTTCATCGGCTCAGGCTCCAATTGATGAACCGGACGGCCGTCGATAATCGCTTCTGCATTTTCAATAAAAAAATAAAGTTCTGAAGCACCGTACATATCGGAAATGTAATCATACGCTTTTGAAAGTGAATAGTCGTGGTAATTGCGAGCATGAACGCCAGAGGCAATCACATGGGCTAAGCGGTATTTAATAAACGTAAATGCCGCTTTTCTTTCTTTTTTTCCGTTTAAACCGAGAATACTAGCGGCGCTTAGCTGAACGAGTACGCCTTTTTTAACAAGCTCATACAAACGCTCAGGGTAATCTCGGAAAATTGGGTGACATTCTGGTGAACGAAGAATAGGCACAATGCCTTTTGTTAGAAGATCAGACAGTATCTTTTCAAAATAAGGTGAGACATCATAGTCAGGCAGTGAAAGAAATAAATATTTATCGGTGTGATTAAGTGTAAGAAGCTGATTTCGCTCATAGTTTCGCAGAAGCTGAGGCGATAAAGGGACAAGCTGACCTGGTAATACTTGAAGAGGAATATATGAATTCGTAAGCAATTCATTGGCTGCATTTACGTAGAGAAATAAATGGTGTTTCATAAACTCTTGATCGCTATCATAAAGCGGAGTGGCGACCACGGATTGAACGCCTTGATCTGCTAACGAACGTGCCATCTTCAAAAAGCCGTCTACTTCCTCAGGTCCGCTATCGATATTAGGCAATATGTACGTATGAATATCAATCACTTTATTTCCCTCCCTGCGTTTTGTATAGCTCTATTCTACGACGATTTCTACTGTGAAACTATGTATTCTTCTCGACATTTACCACCACGAACCCCGGAAAACCGCGTACTTTCCTGTTACCTACTTAACTAACAATATTTTACTATCACTCTATGTGAAAACGCAAACATAATTTGTAAAATAACTCCAAATAATAATGAGAAAAGAAGGGACTGAAATAGGTCTTTGTATGCAAATACCCCGATTAAACGAATGTTAATCAGGGTACAAAGGGAAATATTAAAAGATCCCTAGGAATTTTGTTTTTTTGATGCGTTCAGGCGGTAGGGTTTGAACGCCTTGACCATTAAATATAGATTCAGCGTTTTGCATCAATAGCTGAGCTGTCTCAGCTCCTTTTTCTTTTACAATCACATCGTAAGCTTGACGCAATGAATGCTGCTTGTAGTTATCCAAGCTTGTACCAGAGGCAATCACATGAGCAAGATTATGTTCAAGAAACTGCATCGCAGCTTTTTTAGCAGGCTTGCCATTTTTGCCAATAATACTATCTGATGATAATTGTACAATAGCACCTTTTTTTACGAATTTATATAATCCATTTTTATGTTCTAAAAAGTATGGATGGAATTCCGGTTGGCTAATGATAGGAACAATTTCTTTTAACTGAATTTCATATAACAACTGTTCAAGGTAATCAGGTTCTTCCTGCTCAGGAACAGTTAGGAGAATGTATCGTTCATTGGAAGCAAGCATAGCTTCACGGCCGTGGTACGATGCGGCGAATGCACGGTCTGCAATCACTTCCGTTCCTTCAACGATTTTAAGAGGGATATTATTATCTTTTAACATTTGATTCACTTCTTTTACATAGAGAGAAAGAGAAGGGTTCGTTTTTTTATCTAAAGTGGTCGCTACTGCCTTCACGCCTTGATTAACTAAATATTTAGCAGCATCTAAAAACTGCTGCTTGCTGCCTTCTAATCCTGGTAACATGTGGGTATAAATATCTATCACAAAATCTTCTCCTTATTTTTAGACAATTATCTGGAAATTCTAACATTATATTCATTATTTTAGCACACTTGTCTTATCTGAATAATAACCTTTAGGACCATAACAAAAAGCCTATTTATAACAAATAGGCTTTTTTGAATTAAAATATACCTAGAAATTTCCCTTTCTTTACCCGCTCTGGTTGTTCTTTAAAGATAGCCTTACCCTCGACTATATAATCTGCATTCTCGATGAACTTATAAAGTGCCTGTGTTCCAAAGTGTCTAGATACCTTATCGTAAGCTTTAGGTAAAGTATAACTCTCATAAGTATCCGCACATACACCTGAAGCAATTAGATGTGCTAGACCTTTATCGATAAAAGTTAAAGCAGCTTTTTTTTCTTTCCGACCATTTTTACCAATTATACTATCTGATGATAACTGAACAACAGCCCCTCTTTTTACAATTTCATAAAGCTGATCAGGGTTCTCGAGAAATATTGCATGACGTTCTGGTTCATTAATAATAGGGATAATCCCTTTTAACTGCAGCTCATAGAGAATCTGTTCATTCAAGATATTCGTGTGCTCGTTTGGAAGCTGTAAAAACATGTATTTCGTAGAATGATTAATTGGAAGGTGTACATTCTTTTCAAATGTTTGAATAAGACGGTCATGTATCATTATCTTCTGCCCCGGAAGAATAATAAGAGGAATAAAAGCGTGCTGTAATTGTTTATTTGCCGTGTCTACATACATCATAATACTTTGTTTCTCTAATTCTTGTCCATTATAAGTGGGCGCAACAACCACACTCTTTATACCTTGATTAACCAACGATTTTGCCATTGTTAAGAAAGTATCAACATCACATGGACCATCTTCTAAATTAGGCAAGATATTAGTATACAAATCTATCACAGCGATTCCTCCTTTAATGACTATGCTTATTATAAATTAATATGTATTATCTTAATACTTTCTTGAAAATTTTTCAATAAATTCAAATTATTCTTACATAACTTTTACACGCCAGGCGTTTGAAAATTATATATTAGTTATTCACTTTACCTTTTTCTTCTATGGAATTAAAAAACCTGCCGAATGACAGGTTTAAGAGTTCGTAAAATATTCTTTTAAGTAGGTTGCCCATGCTTTATTACCTTTTTTAGTTGGAACATGCTGTTTTTGTACTAGATAATCTAATATTTTCTCTGATCTATAATCAGGCCAAGCACTCCAATGGTTTAAGTATTCGTATCCCTTCTCTTCAGCAAAATCTTTTAAGGCTTCTGCTTCTTTCGGATAATTAGTGGCGTTATATACAGGCTGTGAAGGCTGCAGAATCGTCACAAGATTTGAATTAGAATTTGTCACATGAGACATAATAACATTTAAGTTATCTAGCGTATTTGTAATACCTACTGTACCATTGTCATTCAATAAAAATGGCTCAAATAATAATACATCTGGCTTCTCTTTTATAATATCCTCATATTCTCTATTTCGAACAAAATCTAATGTGGTAGTGTTTTTATACTCTAACACTTTCACATTAATAAGTGAACCATATGTATTTTTTAATGTTTCTTTGAACATAGCGGGCCAGCCTGTTGAATCTATCGATGTTGCCTGTGAACCCACAATTAATAAATTCATCGGTTTTCCTGATTTTTTTGCTTTTTCAAGCTTAGCTATTATAGATTTGGGAAGGTTTTTAGTATATTCTTCCCTACTTCTATTCTTTGTTTTACTTGATACCTCGTTTGATATAGCTGTATTTCCTACAAAATTTGATGTTTCTGCAGCTGTTTGCTTATTCCAATACAACTTACCTCCAACTATAGTCCCGATAAGCACAACAATTGCTATAATATTTACCATTACTTTCATAAACTAACTCCCTTATTTTTTTACTTGTCTTTCCATTATAATATATTTTTTACTTATTTTTTATAAAAAATAAGTAAAAATGACAATTTTTTTGATAGAATGTAAGAATAGTTGTGTACTTTGTCACATAATGTAGGACGCAAGCTATATACCCAATAAAATTGTAAAGGACGAGAAAAATGGAAACAGAACAAGACCTACAGCGCAAGCGTAAAAAACGAAAATCGAAAAAGAAAAAAGGATTTAAAATTGCATTAGCTATCATTATTCTTCTTATTCTTGGAGTGGGAATCTATGGATATTCCGTGTACAGTTCAGTAGCAAATACCTTTGATAAGACGCATGAGCCTCTAAGCCGAGAAAAATCTGAAAAACGCTCTGAAAAAGTAAGTCTAGCAAAACATGAGCCTATTTCAATTTTGCTGCTGGGAGTCGATCAGCGCGGAGCAGACCGTGGACGTTCAGATTCACTGATGCTGTTAACGGTAAATCCTGACAAAAAAGCAGTTAAAATGGTTAGTATTCCTCGTGATACGCGTACTGAAATTATCGGCAAAGGAAAAGAAGACAAAATCAATCATGCCTACGCATTTGGCGGGGTTGATATGTCGATTAAAACAGTAGAAAACTTCTTAGATGTACCAATTGATTATTACATACAAGTAAACATGGAAAGCTTTAAAGATATTGTAGATGCAGTTGGAGGCGTAACGGTAAACAACACACTAGATTTCACATATGAAGGTCATCACTTCGAAAAAGGAACGCTCGAATTAAACGGGACAAATGCTCTAAAATACTCTCGTATGCGTTATGACGATCCACGCGGTGACTTTGGTCGTCAATCTCGCCAGCAACAAATCATTCAAGCCGTCATTGACGAAGGCGCAAGTATCAAATCTTTGACGAATTACGGTACAATTCTAGATGCGATTGGAAATAATGTTAAAACCAATCTTACGTTTGATGATATGAAAGAAATTCAATCAAACTATAAAGAAGCCCGTAATAATGTGGAGCACATCCAGATTAATGGTACAGGTGAAAAAATCGATGGTATTTACTACTATAAAGTACCAGATGCAGAACGTACAAAGATTTCACATACTTTAAAAGAAAATTTAAATTTAAAATAAATTAATTTAAAAAAGCTTTTTATATGATATATTATATAAAAAGCTTTTTTAAACACATGCGCATATTATTAGCACGTATTAATAGTTGTATTATAATTTCTTTTATAACACTCCTTTGACAATTATGAATTTTAACCAAACTAAAAAATAGCGTGGACCTCTACCAATTCGGTAAAGGTCCACGCTATTTTTACATTTAATTACTACCGTAATAGTAGTAATAATCTTTCGACTCAATTTTGCGGTTATTCAAAATAACACCTAATAGCCTAGCTTTAGCATTAGTTAATAATTCTTTAGCTTTTTGAGCAGCATTTCTATCTGTTGTACCGCTACTGACAACTAAAAGTGTGGCTTCAGCCTTGTTAGACAAAATTTGAGCATCTGTTACAGCCAAAGTAGGTGGGGTATCAAACAAGATAAAATCAAAGTTTTCATACATTATTTCCAACAACTCATCCATATTTTTAGAAGCCAAAAGCTCCGAAGGGTTTGGAGGAATTGGACCACTTGTTAAAATTGATAGGTTAGGAATATCAGTTTGGTAAACAGCCTCTAACAATTTCGTTTTTTTAGTTAAGACATTTGTAAATCCAATGTGGTTCTCTAATCTAAACGAGAAGTGTACTGTAGGCTTACGAAGATCGGCATCAACCAATAAGACCTTCTTACCTTGCTGTGCATATACAATAGCTAAGTTAGCAGCAGTTGTTGATTTCCCTTCACCCGGACCAGAAGACGTCATTACCAAAGAACGAATGTCTTCATCTATACTAGAAAACTGAATATTGGAACGTATTGTGCGATATTGTTCAGCTACTGGTAACTTAGGATTAGTATGAGCAACTAATCGACGCTTTACTGTTAATGCTTTATCGTTGATTTGATTCTTTTTACGAGCCAATTGATTCCCCCCTTACTCTACTACTAGCTTGATTAGAAACTCGAGATGATCTAGAAGGAGAGGCCGGAATTTCCTCAATATTTGCTACAATACCCATAACTGGGAGGTCTAAATACTTCTCAATATCTACTTCCGTTTTAATTGATTTATCAGAGAATTCCAACACAAATGCAGTTGCAATGCTTATAATTAACCCTATTACGATACCAATTAAAATATTTAAAGCTGGTATTGGTTTAACAGGTTTAATATTTTCTTTAACTACAGCTTTAGACAATATATTTACATTATCTACGTTCATAACCTTAGATACTTCTGCCTTAAAAACTTTAGCTGTTTCATTCGCAATTTTCGCAGCCATCTCTGGTGATTTGTCCTCTACTACTATTTCAACAATCTGAGATTCTTCAGCACTCGTTACTGAAATTTGTTTATTGAGCTCGTCCGTACTTTTTTCTAGGTTTAGGTTTTTACGGACTTTATCCAGAACAGTAGGACTTTTAATGATCACGTTATAAGTATTAATTAATTGAACATTTGCCTGCAATTCAGTAGTATTATAGATTTGTTGCTCAGACTTAGTTTGATTTACAAGTAACTGTGTTTTCACGTCGTACATTGGCGTTAAAACGAAAAAGGTAAGTACTGCACTGACTATTGCAGTAATAACTGTAATAAGCCCGATAAGCCAAAGACGCTTCTTTAAAGCCTGAAACAACTCCTTTAAAGTAAGTGTTTCTTCCATGATGACCTCCAATAAAAAAGTTAAATTCACATAACCTCTATTATAATAGAGTTTGTATACAACATCTATATTTTTTTATAAATTTTAGATAAAAATAGAAAAAAACGTCAAGATATTCAAATTAAATTGAATCTTTTTACACTAAAAAAATATTAAAAACAAAAAAATACTGCTTTTTTTAGTTCTTTAAACCTACTATCTCATCAACTTTCCCCATGACATTAGACTCCAACAGCTCAATTGCTTTATCACTATCCTGTAGAGAAGTTCCCTTAACTGCAAAATAAAATTTAGCTTTAGGCTCTGTTCCTGATGGACGAATTGTAAACCAAGAACCATTTTCTAGATAGAACTTTAACACGTTTGATTTTGGTAAATAAATGTTTTCAGTGCTATTAGTCTCTAAAATTGTTTTTTGACTAATTTGATAATCCTCAATTGCTACTACTTTAACACCAGCAACTTCTGTAGGCGGTGTTTTTCGGAATGAGGCTAAGATATTACCTATCTGTTCTGCCCCATCTTTTCCTTTTAAAGTCAATGATTGAAGTGATTCTTTATAAAAGCCATACTGCTCAAAAATTTCTAGTAGTCCTTCATACAAAGACTTTCCTTGCATTTTATAGAAAGCAGCTACCTCCGCAGCAAAAATTGCTGACTGAACTGCATCTTTATCACGAACAAATTCTCCTATTAAATATCCATAGCTCTCTTCATACCCAAATTCAAATGTATATTCTTTCGTTTGTTCAAATTCATTAATTTTTTCACCTATAAATTTGAAACCAGTCAGAGTATCAATTGTATTCAGCCCAAAACTCTTGGCAATTGCACGTCCAATTTCAGAGGTTACTATAGTTTTAACCACGACGCCATTTTTAGGTAGAATCCCTTTTTCTTTCTTTTGAGAAAGTAAATAGTGAAGCATAAGTGCACCCATTTGGTTTCCTGTTAGCACGACATAATTATCATTAGTGTCTTTTACAGCAATACCTAAACGATCTGCATCTGGATCTGTTCCCATCAAAATATCAGCTTCAATTTCCTTACCATATTTAATTGCTAATTCAAATGCTGCATGCTCTTCGGGATTAGGTGATTTGACTGTTGAAAAATTTGGATCAGGTAGTTCTTGCTCTTTGACAACTGTAACATTGCTAAAGCCGAAAGCTTCCAATCCTGCACGAACTAGTCTATTAGCTGTGCCATGCAATGGCGTAAATACAATCTTTAAGTCTTTTCCTAATTTTTCAACAATTTTTCGGTTAAGTTGTATAGTTTTTAACTGTTCAATATACGCAGAATCTATTTCTTGACCAATGTACGTTAACAATTTTTCTTCGAGCAGTTGAGTTTCGCCCATTACTGGAATTGTTAATTCATTTTTTACTGCGTTAACATAAGTGATAATTGTATCTGCAACTTCTGGAGGAATTTGCCCTCCATCTTCTCCATAGACTTTATAACCGTTATATTCCGGTGGATTGTGACTTGCTGTAATAACAATACCTGCAAATGCATCTAAGTAACGAACTGCAAAGGATAATTCAGGCGTAGGTGTCAATTCCTCAAATATATATGTTCTAATGTTATGCTTCCCTAGTACTTTTGCAACCTCTAGAGCAAATTCAGGTGACTTATGACGCGAATCATAGGCAACAACTACACCTCTTTTTTTTGCTTTTTCACCATTCTCTTCAATATAATTCGCTAATCCTTCTGTTGCTTTACGGATCATATATAAGTTTAAACGGTTCGTACCTGGACCTAGTTCTCCTCTCATACCGCCTGTTCCAAATTCAAGGTTTTTATAAAATGCATCTTCTACTTCTTTCTGGTTTCGTTGCATTAATAAAAGCTCTTCTTTTAATTCACTTTCTAAATGATCAAATGTTAGCCATTTCTCTAGCTGTGTTTGCCATGTCATAGTTACGTCCTCCTTTATTGTTAGGATGTGAAGCAATTAATTCTAAATTTCCTTTAATAGAAAAGTTATCTATTCCGTTCGGCAAGATAAAGTGATCACCTTTCTTCAAAGAAAACTCGTCTCCTTCTATAACAAGTATTCCATCCCCCTTAATAACACTTGCTAATATAAAGTGCACACCGTGGGTTAATTCCAAGGAGGATTGAACGTCCCACTTATAAACAGTAAAATAATCTTCCTCTACAAATGTTGTAATTGTGTCTCCATTTACCTTTGCAATTGCAGGTTCTACTTTCTCTGCTACGTGTGGAACCGTGGTCACTTCAATTGCTTTATTTAAATGAAGCTCACGTAATTGTCCATCTTGACCAAGACGATTATAGTCATATACGCGATATGTGGTATCGGAATTTTGTTGTGTTTCTAATACTAATGTTCCTTTACACAAAGCATGTATTGTACCACTTGGAACATAGAAGAAATCTCCCGGTTTAATCTTTACCCTTTGTAAAAGATGATTCCAGTTTCCTTCCTCAATTAATTTGACTAGTTCATCCTGTGACTTTGCATGATGGCCAAAAATCATCTCTGCATCTTCTTCACAATCAATAATATACCAACATTCTGTTTTACCTAGCTCACCATTTTCATACTCACCTGCATATTCATCATCTGGATGAACTTGTACTGATAGATCATCATTTGCATCTAAGATTTTAATTAATAGTGGAAAGCGGTCACTCTCAAAACAACCGAAAACTTCTGGTTTTTCTTCCCATAACTGTCCTAATGTTTTCCCCTGTAATTCACCATTTTCAACAACATTTTGACCATTCGGGTGAGCTGAAATAGCCCAACATTCGCCTGTTTGATTCGAAGGAATATCGTAGCCGTAAAGCTCATTCAACTTCGTTCCCCCCCAAATTCTTTGTTGAAATAAGGGCTTTAAAAATAATGGTTGTTTCAACACTTACACATCTCCTCTGATACTGTTTACTAAAATATATGTATTGTCTTATTTAAATTTATAACTAGGTTTTTAAGCTTATAAGTTATAAAACATGCTGGAGTTAAAAGGTAAAAACAAATAAAGAGTAGGTTCAAGAATACCTACTCTTTATTGAGTATAATTAAGCCTTCTTTAAACTCAGTATATGTTCAGTTATTTCTTCCCAAGTCATGAATAAGCGGACAATGTCCTCTTCAATTAATTGTGAGCCTGTTTGAACTTCAATGATTTCTAAATCAGTACTAGCTTTTATGGCATGCTTGTCCCCTGATTTAATTTGAAGAACATCACCAGGTTTCACTGTAATAAGCTTATCATTTAAGATGAACTCCCCTTCACCTTTAATAATAGTCCATACTTCGTCACGATAATCATGTAATTGATAACTTAAGTTTTTACCAGCATCTACACCAATTCGTTTTGTTAGGACTTCTTTTCCTTGTTCAAACTTCGTATAATCTAATACTCGATACCAACCCCAACGACGCTCCTCGTACATAGGACGATTATCGAATTCTCCCACTAGTTCTTTAATTCTTGGACTAGCTTCTTTATCAGAAACCAAGATACCATCTGGGCTAGATGCGACAACTAAATTAGAAGCCCCTAACACGGTAACTGGAATATCAAGTTCATTAATTAAATGAATGTTTTTACTGTCCTCACTAATAACACCCTTACCAATTTGACTTGTTGCCATTTCTTCTGTTAATGTATTCCAAGTACCCAAATCTTTCCAGTATCCATCATATGGAAGAACAACAATCTCTTCTGCTTTTTCTACTACCTCATAGTCAAAACTGATTTTAGGAAGCCCTTCATACTGTTTTAACAACTCATCGTATTGAGTTGGCAACCCTTTCTCTTCTAAAATTGAAATGACATAGCCTAATTTAAAGGCAAATACTCCGCAATTCCACAACGCACCTTCGTCGATTAGAGTTGCTGCTTTATCTTCAGATGGTTTTTCTGTAAAACGATTTACTGGCAAATAATCGTTTGTATTTTCACTATTTGCCGGTACAATATAGCCATATTTAGCTGAAGGATAAGTCGGTTTTACTCCTATTAATGCAAGCTGAGCATCACTACCATGTACAGCGTTTTCTAAGTCTTTTACACGGTTAAAAAAGCGATTCTCCACATAAGGATCTACAGGTAACACTGCTACCACTTCATCTAGCCCTGTGGCTTGTACACTATATAAATATGTAGCAGCTAAAGCGATAGCTGGAAAAGTATCTCGACGACAAGGTTCTACAATTAAATCCGCTTTGTTATCTAATTGACTATGAATCATGTCTACCTGTGACTTACTAGTAGCTAATACTGCCGAATCAGCTAACCCCACATTTTCTAATTGTTTCCAAACCCGTTGTACCATAGATTGTAATTCTTGATTATCATCTTCTAACACTTTTAAAAATTGTTTAGATCTAGCATCATTTGATAAAGGCCATAGTCTTTTTCCTGAACCACCTGATAAAAGTATCGTTTTCATTTAATTACCTCTTTTCTTCGCAACATATTCTTGAATAAAAATCTTAAAAAATAAACTATCATTTATAAAGTATCTTCTAAACATGCGTTTAGGTTCTTTGATAAAACGATAAAACCATTCTAGACTGGACTTTTGCATCCATACAGGTGCTCTTTTTACAGTACCAGCGATAAAATCAATTGATGCACCTATCTGTAAAGAAACAGGTACTTTTAGTTCTGATAAATGATTATAAATGAAAAATTCTCCTTTTGGAGAACCTAAAGACACTAGTAACATATCAGGTTGGTAATCTACGATTTTCTGTATACATTCTTGCAGCACAGTAGGATCTTTTTCAAATCCAAAAGGAGGTGAAAAACCCTTAATTGGAAAATCATAATTAAAATCTTTTTGTATTTTTTCTATTGCTAAGTCTGCTACACCTTCTCTAGAACCAAAAATAAAAACTTTAAACTGCTTTTTTTGAGCTAATTTAAATAGCTCTGGAGTTAGATCTGAACCAGATACTTTTTCTTTCAATTCAGACTTTAATACTTTAGATGCTTGCACGATAGGCATCCCATCTACTAAAATTAAGTTTGCATTATCGTACACCTGTTTGAATTTTTCATCCTTATAAGTATTTACAATATGGTCAACATTTGGAGTAACAACGTAACTATATTGGTTATTTTTTTTATTGTTTTCAACTGTGTCTTCAATTTTATTAATAGCCTCTAGCATGGTTAAATTATCAAAATTAATATCAAATAATTTAACTTGATTAGTTGTCAATACACTCATCCTTTTATATCCATTCTTTGTATGATTTTTTCTATTTTTCTCGGTAACTTATCAGATGAATAATGTGTTTCAAATGTATTCATCGCATTCACTGATAAATCTTTTAACATATTTGGATTAGACTTTATAGTATTTAATTTGTTTATAAACTCATCGCTATCATCTGCTATTAATATTTCTTTTCCATTTTCCCAGAGAAGTCCCTCCGCACCAATTGACGTAGAGATTACAGGTATACCTTTTGCGAAAGATTCAATAATTTTTACACGCTGTCCGCTTCCTACAAAAAGAGGTACAATACTGATATCACATAACTCTATATATTCATCTACATCATCTACATAGCCAGTTACAAAGACATTTTCTCCATTGTGATACGACTGAATAAAAGTAGGTGGTTTACTTCCTACAATGTAAAGCTCGTATTCCGACTGTTCTAACTTTGGCCATACATTCTCCATAAACCATTTCAAGCCATTTTGATTGGGATACCATGACATGGACCCTAAAAATAATAGTTTGAATTTTCCGCCTTCATGCTTTTTAGGTTCATATCTTTTATTTAATTTTATATGAATGGGCAAAACTGATAATTTTTCTTTTGAAACTCCAAATTCATGAAACTCCTGCTGATCGTTTTTACTTAAGCAGATAATTTGAGAGGATTCGTGCATAGATTGAATTTCGAATTTTTTTAATTTTGAGTATTCATAAGACCCTAGTATCTTTTTTACAGGGCTGCTTTCTGTTTCAATAAAACGCTTAAAGATTAAGCTTTCTACATTGTGCTGATCTAATAATATGGGAATATCATTAAAATGTTTGTTATATACCATCATCGGCAAATGATCAACGTAAATAAAATCGTAAGTATTCTTCTTTATGTAAGTTAACAAATACTCTTTAAAGCGATTATCATAAAATTTATTAATACTATAAGGCCACGCACTAAAAAGACTGCTTGCATAATCTTTTATAAAAGCTGATTTAGAGGAGCTTCTAACTAAAGTTTTAACAACTACATTTACGTTATCAGTAATATCATTTAAAGCATCTACATGTTTTAACTCATCCTGTGAGTTAGCAAAGCAAAGTAAATCAATATTGTAAATCTTTGATAAAGCTACGATTGTATTATAGCTTTTTATCTTCCCACCATTATCTAACGGGTAAGGAATGAGGTTTGTGATGAAAAGAATCTTTTTCATAAGTCTCACTTCTCCCTAAATCTTTTCGTTGACAATAAAACTTCTACTTTAAATTTAAAGTAGAAGTTTTTTAACTGAAACAATTAAATCATTTTTTATTAATTTAACTAATGAATAGATTAAAAACATACCAATTACTACAATTGGTATAAAAAACTCAAAGGCAGTTACATCCTTAGACAAAACATAAAAATAATAGATAACTAATAATGTTGTAACTAGCAGTAGGTTGGTGAATTTCTTAGTATTCTTCCATTTATGATTTTTAATTGCTGGCACATAGGAATTTACACCTACTATAAATAAAACCATAACAATGAATTCTGTAATAATTGTTGCAAAAGCTGCTCCATAAACCCCCCAAAGGTTAATGAAAACAATATTTAAAACAATACTTACTATTGCACCTGTCATTTGATAATATGCTTTTTTTACCACATGTTTTTCTGTCACTAAAATACTGCCAAGGTTATTACAAAGTAACCTAAATGGAATCGTTATCGATAAAAGCATCAATATTAAACTTGCTTCTGCATAACGCTCTCCAAATAACAATGGAACGACAAATGAAGAACAGCCTGCAACTGCAAGCATAATAATAATCCCAATTGTTACAACAATTTTACTTCCCTGCTTGAATAACAGAGACATTTTCTCTTCATTGTTTTCTCCCCATCTATGAACTTTAGGAATTAGATAACTTTGATAAAAAGTGGTAGGAAACAGATAAATGACATTCAATATGGTAAAGGCTACATTATATAGTGCAACACTTTCTTCTCCGCTCATTAGACCTATAATAAATATATTGCTTTGAAAGTAAATAGAATAAAAGACAATTGTTGAACCATAAGGTAATAAATACTTAAATGCTGTTTTCGTACTAGTTTTATCATCTATGGCCCGATTTTCATAGCGTGCATGTCCTTTCAATTCTACTTTTCGTTTATATAATCTTCTTATTATTCTAAAGTAAACATAAATTAATATAAAAGCACCTAATGCATAACCTACCCCAATGAACAACAGGTTTGCACCAATAAATGAAGCAGCGAGTACTACTAAAAATCTCAAACCCTGTACAGAAAACTTTAGCAAAGAAAGTTTTTGATATTTTTCTTCCAATTGATATACAGCCTCAGCGGCAGTTGAAAAAGTTAAAGATAATAAAATTGAAATAAATATAATTGTAAGGATTTTCGTTGAATCCGATACAGACATATAGTACGTAGAAACTAGTAGCCCGATAATAACGATACTTGCAATTATTAGATTAATTTTAATTGTAGGCCTTACCCATCTATGTGCCTTCCATCCCTCAACTCCAAAGGCGCGTAACCAATTCGATCCAGCTCCAAAGGCAGCTGCCCCTCCTAGAATAGTTACAATATTAATAGCTGAAGTAAACGAACCGTAATCTTCTACTTTTAATATGCGTGCTAATAATAATTGGGTGAAAAAGGCTATGCCCACAGCTCCAAATTGGGATATCCATAGAACAGAGATATCTAGGAGATTTTTATTTTTGCTACTAGCTAACTTTTTCTTTAATGACATCTAAAAAACTCCAATTAAGCCGATTTGATAGTTAAGTCTTTATCAATCAGCTGAATTTTATTATTGCCTTCCTCTTGAACAAAATAACTAATCTTAGGAGAATAATTATATACAAAACATTCTTTATTTAAATACTTAGCTGCTACAGCTACGTGCAACCTAGAAGTAAAAACTACTTTACTTTCATTTATTAATGCAAGTTTCTCTTCGTAGTTTGTACAGTCATTGTACTCAACAGATATATTACTATTAAGCTTTTCAATGCTTCCTTTTAAAGAGATACTCAGCTCTTTATCTCTCACGGAATCAGTATCCATAATTACGATTCTATTCACTTCGTGATCTTCACATAATTTAATAGCCATTTCTGATACAGGCAATAATTCAGAACCTATTGTAGTACTTGAGTAGTCGCTTAAGTCGCGCCATGCTAATACAAGACTATTATTATTTGTTTTCACTGGCAAAGAACTCGCCAATATCTCTAATGTTTGATTTGCAGGATCCTCTACTAGCTCAATTGATGCTTTTGATGATTTCTTTTTCCAATTTGAAGCTTTCTTTAACGATGTTTTATCTCTAAACGTTAAAATGCTTGAAATGTTAATAAGCTTTTTAGTCTTAAATAATCTTGAAGTCTTGCTAAGATTACCGATCCCTACCCCTAAATAACCAACTTTTTTGCCTAATAGCTTTGCATAAAGCATATACTTAAAATATCCGTCCCCATCTTCATCCGTAAAGCAGGTGCCCCCGCCCCAAAAAACTGCTTTGCTGTTTTGGGAAGCTTTTTTAAAAAGCTGAAATTTACCGAGCTTGGAATCAGGCCAAATCCAGACCTTCACATTAGGGTAGGCTTCTGTTGATAACCAGCTCACCTCTCGATAAGCTAAAATATTGACTTTCAAATCATGCTTTTCGAATTCATCTAACAAACTCTTTAACATAAGGTCATCGCCAAAATTATCCATACCATAATAACCTACAAGAGTAATTTCACTACCTATGTCAACAACACTTAAAAAATTAGTTCCTAAAGTCATAACTGTCCCAACCTTGTTTGTTTATGTTCTTCATAAATTTTTATAGAGAATATACAAATTATCACAAATAAAATAAAAGTTTGATTGTTATTATTTGCCCAGCCAGTAAAGTTATAAAGAAAGATGTTAATTATACTTATGGCTACTGCTAATGCATAGTATGAATGTTTACCTTTTTGAACAATTACTGTTGTCATTTTAAATAACACAGTCCCCAATAGACTCACATAACACAAAGCAAAAAAGATACCGCCTTCAGCAAATAATAATAAATACATATTGTGAACGGGTTGAGTATACGCAAACCCGCTTCCCATTGTCGCTACTGTATCTGTATAATTATTAGGGCCTACTCCTAAAAAGAAGTTCTTAAAATTATCAGTTATAATACTCCAGCTGATAACACTTAAATTGCCTCTATAGCTCGCTTGATATAATAAATCTGAGTCTCCAAATCTCTCTATCAAAGCATCTGAAAATACAAAGACGAATGTTAAAATAGCCAACGTAAAAATAGATAGATACCACAGGAGCTTATTTGCAGGCTCATCCGTTCTATACCGAATAATGGATGTTCCTACAAATCCCAGAAAGAAAGTTGCTAACATAATTACAATTGACGTTCTTGCATTTGTTAATATGATTAACGATGCACAAAGCAAAATTGAGAAAAACACTAAACTACTTCTGATCTTTGTTTTCTTTTCTGAATTCAAATAATATAAAAGAAGAAAAGGCATTATAAGCGTTAAAAAAGCACCTAATATACCAGGGTGCCCAAGCGTACCACTTAAACCTTTTTCAGCTGCACCAAATACAGTTTCTGCCCGAAATGGGTTTTTACTTTCTCCAAGTATACGGAAGCCCGCATATTGACCAGTAATATATTGAGTAATTCCAATTCCAAATTGTACTGGCAAAAGTAAAATAACCCCTTTTAAAAAGAAGTCCCATATAGAAGAAAAATTTAATTTAAGCATCATAAATACAAAAAGCGTCATAAATATTAACCTTACAACAGTATAAGATGCTGCTGGTTTATTATCTGCAAAGAAAAATGAGATAATTGAAACCAATGTAAATGATACAAACAATACAATTTCTAGAGAGCTTAATTGTCTGTGTGAAGCTAAATGCTTATCTGTAACTTCTCTTAAAAAGACTGGAAATAAAGCAAGAAGTATTAGAAAAAACTGATTGATAACTAAAGCTCCTCTTAATCCACCCGGGTGACTTGCAGAAAATCCTCCATTAAATGGATACAAAGGAAATTCGATATTAAAAGCTAGAGTAAAAAAGAATAAAATAATTAATGTCTTTTTAATACCTGAGAAATTGAGTAAAAGGAGCATGATTGAGCCTAACAAAATAACAGCAAACATACCTACTCCGATTAAAAAATTTTTATAAGCAACAAATGATAAAAAAGCAACAAGAAAGATGCTTATCAAAACACTAAATAGAATAAGTACTGTTTTATTACGTTCTTTTATAAACATAGTTAAAGAATTCATTTATTTTCACCTTATATACTCATTAACATTTAAAAAGCATCAGTGGAGCCAAAAAGTACTTTAAATGTTTTTAATATTATTTTACAATCTAACAGATTGCTTTGATTTGCTATGTAATACAAATCTAATTCAACCATTTCTTCAAATCCAATATTACTTCTGCCTCCCACTTGCCACATACCTGTGCAGCCCGGAGTTACAAGTAAACGCTGTTTGTGATATTCATTGTATTCTGCAACTTCCCTAGGTAAAGGTGGTCTAGGACCAACTAAGCTCATATCGCCTTTCAACACATTAAACAACTGAGGCAATTCGTCAATACTGGTCTTTCTTATAAATCTTCCTACTTTAGTTACACGAGGATCATTTTTCATTTTAAACATAGCGCCGCTTGTTTCGTTATGTTTCAATAGTTCCTGGAGCTTCGCTTCAGCATCTGTAACCATTGAGCGAAACTTATACATATTAAATTCTTTACCGTCTTTGCCGATCCTTTTTTGTGAAAACAAAACAGGCCCCTTAGGATCTTCAATCTTTATCGCTATGGAAATTATTAAGAAAACTATTGAAAGAAGTATTAACCCCACAATAGTAAGCACTATATCTAGGGTTCTTTTGGCAAATTGAAACGACATACTATTATTTACTATTACATTTGGATATTGTCTAGCAACAGATGTATCTGAAACAGCTTTATTTCCTACCATTTCTGACAATGTTTAATCCCCTTTCCATCGTAGTATGATTAATTAATATTCACTTTTTTCTTACTTTCTCGTTCAATAATAGAAGTCATCACTTCCAGTAATTCATCTCTCATTTCTTCATGTTGCAGTGCAAATTCTAACGTGGTTTGAATGAAACCCAATTTCTCTCCAACATCGTAACGCGTACCTTTAAAATCATAAGCAAAAACACGCTGAATTTCATTCAACTTTTGAATCGCATCCGTTAATTGAATTTCGCCGCCTGCACCTACCTCTTGCTGTTCTAAGAACATGAAAATTTCCGGTGTAAATACATAACGCCCCATAATTGCTAAATTAGAAGGTGCAGTACCTGCTGCTGGCTTTTCAACAAATGTATTTACTTGATAGCGTCTTCCTTCTTTTGAAATTGGGTCTACAATTCCATAACGGTGCGTTTGTTCATCAGCTACAGTTTGAACGCCAATTACAGAAGATAATGTGTTTTCATATTCATCCATTAACTGTCTTAAACAAGGCGTTTCAGCTTGGACAATGTCATCGCCTAATAACACAGCAAATGGTTCATTTCCAATAAATTTACGAGCACACCATACAGCATGGCCCAACCCTTTTGGTTCTTTTTGTCGAATATAATGAATTTCTACGTTTGAAGATTGACGAACTTTTTCTAATAATTCAAACTTCTCTTTTTCTACTAAATTATTTTCTAACTCTGGTGCATAATCAAAATGATCTTCAATCGCTCGTTTTCCTTTGCCCGTTACAATAATAATATCTTCAATACCAGACTCAATTGCTTCTTCCACTATGTACTGAATAGTAGGTTGATCAACGATTGGCAGCATTTCCTTTGGCATTGCCTTTGTGGCTGGTAAGAAGCGGGTTCCTAAACCGGCTGCTGGTATTATAGCTTTACGTATTTTCTTCATACTTTCTATACCTCTTTCTTCTTTATTATTTAATTATGTAATAGTAGAATAAATACTTACGATAAAGTTACTGTTAGTAACTTTATCGTAAGTATTTATTTAATAAAATTGGGCATCTAACCCACCCTCACACCGTACTTTTGACGACAAGCGTCTAAGGTGTCTATCACCCACAGTACAATCGAGTATCTCCATTGATAAAGGTTAGGAGACATTACCTTACTATTTCATTTCTAATATTGAATAATAAACGATATAATCTAAACAATTAACAAACTTGTAAGAAGCTTTAACATACCTTGACTAAAATATCCCTAAAAATTTCTTGCGCTGAATTCGTTCTGGCGGCTCTATAAAACAAGTTTTCCCTTCTACCACGCATACTGCATTTTCGTTAAATTGATAAACTAAGTCGATGCCGTACTCTCTTTCTACTATGCTTAACGCTTCTTGTATCCTGAAAGACCTTCCAGTTACATTATGAGCATCTGAAGCAATAAAATGAGTTAATTGAGCTTCAATCAATTGATGAGAAAACTTTTTAATTTTCTTACCGAAATCACCCGCTAGACTAGAAGCGGTTAATTGGGTTAATGCCCCTCGACTAACAAAATTATATAGAAGATCAGGTTCTTCAATTAAACGGCTGTTTCGCTCTGGATGTACAATAATGGGTGTAAGCCCTTCTGACTGAAGATTAAATAAAAGTTGTTCTGTATATCGTGGCACTTGACTAGATGGAAACTCTACGAATATATATTTACCTGTATTGTTTAGCGTAAGAACTCGGCTAGCACGATATTCCTCCACCATTTCTCCAAAGATACGCGACTCTTGACCGGGTAAAATGGTTAGAGGCAACTCCCGTTCTTCCAACACTTGATTTAATAAGCCTACCTGCTGCTCAATGCTTGCTTTTTCATTTATGTATTTTCCATTCTGATGATGAGGTGTAGCGACAATAGTATGAATCCCTTGTGAGATTGCTTGTTTAGCCATTTCAATGCTCGATGCTATATCTTTTGCACCATCATCAACACCAGGTAATATATGACAATGTAAATCTATCACGCTCAACTTCACCGTCCTTCAAAAGTCCTATAAAAACATTATCAATACTAGCATAGCTTTTTTATAGGTTCAATGTCTGTTTTTGTCGAAATAACCCGAATACCAGTTTTATGTGTCTTTAATGTCCTTTTTATCATTCAAACAGGTCATATTACCCATTAAAATTATAGTGAATATATTTCAAAATTATAACAATGTAATATTAACGTCATAAAATAAATGTAAATGTATAGGGTATTGACCAAAATTATCTATTTAAAATTTTACCAATAATATCTTATATTTTCTTGAGCCAACGGACTTGTTTATATGAAAAAATTTTAATTTTTCCGAACTTGCTAAAAGAATATTTGATACCGTTTCCATCGTTGCTAATATAAAGTTATTAGTATCTCTAAACTTTGTAAGAAATAACGAAAATAGGTTATTGTATCTATGTAAATATAATCCTAAAGACCTATAATGTATTAACGTTCTTTAAAATTATATGTCGTTAATTGTTTAAAACCTGACATGAATAACTTTATTGGATAACAAACGAGTTTGAATTCTTTGATCAATAAAAAACTCTATCATTTTTTAATGATAGAGTTACATGCCAGTCAATTTATAGTATAAGTAGTATCTATTCTAGCTTCATAATAACTATTTGCGCCTGACTTACTTTTATCTTTTGCATGCACAATTAATGTATAGGTTCCTTTACTCTGAGGAGTCCACGTTACTTTATTATTTGATGCATACCCCTGTAACATGGTGAGTGTTCCTTTCTCATCTCTTACATAAAATCGGTATTCCGGGTCGCTGCTTCCTTCAGATGTTGCTGTCACGGTTATAGGTGTTCCTTCTGTTTGAGAGCTTGCCTTATCTGTACTCATACTCACCTTCGTAACTTTTCCTGCTTCTACTTGGTAAGTCTTCTCTGCGCGTGCTTCATAGTTACTATTTGCACCTGACTTACTCTTATCTTTTGCATGCACAATTAAGGTGTAGGTTCCTTTATTTTGTGGAGTCCACGTTACTTTATTACTTGCTCCATACTCCTGTAGCATCGTAAGTGTTCCTTTTTCATCTCTTACATAAAAACGGTATTCCGGTTCACTGCTTCCTTCAGATGTTGCTGTCACGGTTATAGGTGTTCCTTCTGTTTGAGGGCTTGCCTTATCCGTACTCATACTCACCTTCGTAACTTTTCCTGCTTCTACCTGGTAAGTCTTCTCTGCGCGTGCTTCATAGTAACTATTTGCACCTGACCTACTCTTATCTTTTGCATGCACAATTAAGGTGTAGGTTCCTTTATTTTGTGGGGTCCATGTTACTTTATTACTTGATCCGTACTCCTGTAACATGGTAAGTGTTCCTTTCTCATCTCTTACATAAAATCGGTATTCCGGGTCGCTGCTTCCTTCAGATGTTGCTGTCACGGTTATAGGTGTTCCTTCTGTTTGAGGGCTTGCCTTATCCGTACTCATATTCACTTTCGTAACTTTCCCTGGAATATAACTTTTCATAAGGTAGGCTGATGAAATATATCCCGTTGATTGCTGGTCTAATGTACTAACTGGATACCATACAAATTGCCTTTCACTGCTTGAATCTTGATCATATTTAAAATTTCCATCAACGATCAACGTTGTACCTTTAACTAATTCACTAATAGTTGATGAAGTACCTGGTTGTGACCTTAAATTAGCGACATCCCCTGTTACCGTTACTTTATTACCTAATACAAAATTGTAAGCTGATGAATGCAGCTCATCAGTTAAAGTATACTCTTTTTTTAGGAATTTAATATTTTCATCTTGAGATACATCGTAGGAAAAATCTTCTGTAGCAAAAGGAAATTTTCCTAGCTTAAGTTTAGGGTCATCTACAAAACTATAGTATTCTATCAAAGCAAAAACTTTTTCTTGATACGCTTCCGTATTTCTTTCACCAGTGAATTGATAAAGAGGGCTATTTACTGGCTTAATCCCATTGTAAGCCATTACTGGGAAATACCAATTTTCAATAGTTTCTCTTCCCGCTTCTTTTATTTTAGGAAGATCAGTTCGGCTATACATATTACTGAGTATTTGAACACCTGCCTGAATATTGTAATAAATATCATATTTTAATCTTTCTTGATCATAGGTTGAATGATTGGTAATTTGCATAAGCCCAATTCCACCATCTTGAGAAATTCTAGGTTTACCTTCGTTGTCAAATTGACTCCAAATACGACTCTCTTCTGTTGCTCCGCTTTCTTTTGTAGCTACTGCTTTTACGACTTCTGGAGGGATATTTGCTTGTAAGGCTGCGGTTGTTAATAGGCAGTTAACATGCTGCAAAGAAGGATTTTGATTTTGCTTAATTTCACCATATGAGACACATTGAGAGGGTTGTTCATATTCTGCTAATGCTTCTCCATGAAACAAGCCTAGTCCTAGGCAGGTTATTAAACCTGCCCTCATTAAAAGTGCTTTCATTAATTGATTCTCCAATCTAGCTAATGAAATATATTTTACCATAAAAGGATTTTATTTTAATATAATCGAAGATTTTTTAAAATTAAAATAATTCAGCAGAATAACTAGGTATTTCTCTTAATCTTACACTGTAACTATGGATGCCTGACACTTTTTACTTTTAATAATGGGGTATACATGAAAAAAAGCCCCTCCAATTTTGAAAAGACTTTTCTCTCAATCAAACATTACTTAACGATTTCTTTTCCACATCGAATACATCTACCGGAAGAAATTTCTACTTTATGTTGTGCCTTAATCTTACACTTTATAATCTTTTTTAAAAATTCTATCACTTTAAGTTCCCCTTTAAACAGACATTTCAGCTGTCATAGTCATTTGACTTAGACTGTTAGCTTTCCATCTAACCTTTTGATTTTTGTATAGGAATTTTCACGTGAGTTATTATAACGATAAAAAATGAAAAAAACATGAAAATATACTAAAAATACACTGAAACTTACAAATAAAGTTAGGTTTGCTAAATTAATAGAACATATCTAAGGAATAATCCTATTTCAATTAAGGAACAAAAGATATATTTTAAATTATTTATTTTCGCAACTAAAAGAGCGCAGGGATTAGCGCTCTTCTATTTCTATATCTTGTTTAAATTCGCAAAGTTCTCTTTCTAGAAACCGCGCCTTTTTCTTAATAAAGATAGAACGGGTAAACACTCTCTTACTTGTGTATTTCTATGCTGTTTTCGAAATATTTTTTAATAATTTAGATAAGCCGTAACCGATTCCCGTTCCTAAAGTATTTAAAATAACGTCATCTATATCAGTCCATCTATTAGGCATAGACAATTGAACAATTTCAATTAGCAATGAAAATATCATTCCGATTAAGCAAGCTTTTGAAAAACTACTTATACTATTGAATTTAAAGGGTAACAAGATACCAAAAGGTACAAACAAAATAATATTCCCTATATTATTTATTATAAAATCGCCAAAAGAGCGATGAAGTAATAAATCTCGAATTGTATAAAAGGGCACAAGATTAATGCCCCCTTGGTCTACACCGATACCCAAGGAAGCTTCTGGAAACATCGTTAAACCAATAATAAATAGAATTGAACCTAAAAATAAAGCATTAATTATATTACGCTTTAACATTCCTTGCAATCTCCTATAGTTTTTTTTATGTAGTATTTCTTTGTACTATTTCCCTCTTTCGAGAGGATTAAAGTTAGTCTTTTGATATTTTTTCATTTTCTGCTTATGATAGTTAATTTTGTTCTTTAATTTATTTTTTATTTTCTGTTCCACGCAGCCTTCTATTAATAGTTCTAAAAATGCTAATCTAATAAGATGCCAGTGATAAAGTATTTTAGATATAAAAAACACATTATTTCCCCTATAAATTGTATTTTAACTCTTGCCCTTTATGTATATACCCTATGTCTTTTTAGTGAAAATTAAATGAAAGGTAAAATACTTTAATATTATCGGCACTTAGAAGTCATTTTTTATTTCAAGACGAAAAAAGAATAATTTTAAACCTCCCTTAATTACTTACTGTTTGTAATTTCTACTGCAATTAATTCCTGTCATCTATTCCAAGTGAAAAGATATCGGTTTTGAAAAACCATGAATGTTACAAATATAATTACACCTGTAAAAGTAACACAAAGGATTATTATTTGCTTCTACTTAAGTAAGATAAATAACTACTATATTCGTTTAACTATTATAAAGGAGGAAGTAACTCAATTGTTATAAAAACATAAGGATAGACAAAATGAAGGATAGGTTCAGGTGACCAAAGAATAAAATAGCGGGAATTTTACTTTTTGAAGAAAGAATATCTGAATTTTAGCGAAAGTTCTACTAATATCGCATAGAGAAAGCGATTATGGTGTAAGTTCATATATATTATAAAATTAAAAAAGTTTTACAAAATCTTAGTGAACTCATGAGCGGTCTCTGATTTTTATCTTTTTCTATATTAAGGCATCGTTTATTTAGGATTGTTTTTCTCAGCTTAATAAAGAGGACTTCCTCTCTTCATTACATAAGATAGAAAATAAATTGTTTTAAGCAGCCGAGGTATTATATACCTAACTTTACTAATTTCAAACAAAATAAGCCAGTATGCTCCGGCGAATACCGAAACATACTGGCTATGTAGTTTTTTTATCATTGTTTACTTAACAGAAGTTAATCCCCCTCCTAAGAATCTTTTTTACTACTTTGTACCATAATAATAATATTGCTCATCATCTGATTGCTGTTTTTGGTTAAGTATAACTCCAAGAAGTTTTCCTTTTGCGTTTTCTAATATATCTTTCGCTTTGAGTGCAGAATCTTTTTCTACATGTCCACTTTTTATAACCAATACAAGACCATGACATTGATTGGCCAAAATATGAGCATCGGCCACTGGCAATACAGGTGGCGTGTCAAAAATTACAATATCGTATTGCTCATATATCTCTTCCATAAAATCTTTCATCGCCTGTGACCCAAGCAATTCTGCTGGATTTGGAGGAATAGGCCCACTAGTTAACACGTCCAGGGAATCTATTCCTGTAGCTTGAACTGCAGAATGAAACACCATCTGCCTCGTTAATACATTAGTTAAACCCAAATGATTTTGCAATTGAAACGTATACTGTACGCTAGGCTTACGTAAATCTGCATCCACCAGCAACACTTTTTTCTTTTGCTGAGCAAAAACAACTGCTATGTTTGCCGCGGTTGTTGACTTACCTTCCTCTTGAAATGAAGACGTAACCATAATGGACTTTATATCATGATCCACATTCGAAAACTGAATGTTGGTACGTACTGTACGATACTGCTCCGTGATAGGAGATTTAGGTTTTTGATGCGAAATTAGACTGCGCATATGCATTAATTTTTTTGAAACAGACTTTGATTTCTTGAATATTTTAAGCACCGCGTGACTCCCCCCTTACTGCTGATACATAACTAGCGGAAGAAAGATTCCTAAGCTCTTCTTCTTTAATAACAGAAATCACGCCAATAACAGGTAATTGTAAAATACGTTCAACATCCTGTTCATTTTTGATTGTATTATCTAGGTACTCTAGTAAGAAGGCTAAGCCTACGCCAACCATTAACCCCACAACTACCGCTATTGCAATATTCAAAAACGGCTGCGGTTTAACTGGACTTAGCGCTTCATCAAGCTGCGCTTTTGCTAAAATACTCACATTATCAATACTCATAATTTTAGGCACTTCTTTTTTAAATACAGCTGCTGTTGTGTTTGCAATTTTCACTGCTAGTCTAGCATTTGTATCTTGTACTACAATATGAGCAACCTGAGAGTCTTGTGAATTAGTCACTTGAATTTGATTGCTTAACTGTTTAGGAGTCATATCTAAATCTAATTGCTTTGTTACTTCTCCTAAAATCGCTGGACTTTTAATGATATCATTATACGTTTGAATTAATTGAACATTTGTTTGCAATTCAGATGAATTGTAAAACTGCTCTTTTGATTTTGCTTGATTAACTAGAATCTGAGTATTAGCTTCATATACAGGTGTTAAGACAAAAAAGCTGACAACACCGCTGATTGTTGCTGCTATGATCGTAATTAAGGCAATTAACCAGAACCGCTTTTTAAGCGCCCCCATTAACTGTCTTAAATCAATGGCTTCTTCCATAAGTAACCTCCGAATACCTTAGTTGTAATGTAAATCTTGTAAACTATTATTTATTATAATTTACAGTACATTCATTTTCTATATAATTTTGTAAATAAATATTTAATGATTTTTATTAAGACTTTTTGTTCTTTTTAAAGATAGGAAGTTATAAGTGCCTTAGAATTGTATTGTATGCTACATCTAAACAATTACTTTATCTCTTCAATAATTCTTCTATTACAATTATTAACTAAACATTGTTGTAATTTACCTCTCCGTGACCGGGATCGCTAATAATTTTGCTTAAATAAAACTTTCATTTTCTTGCAAACGTTATTCACTATGACAGCGTGAGATAATACAATAGTGAGCTTTTCTAGCGCATACCTTTTCCAAAACACCTATCATTTCAAGTGCACTAAGTCCGGTCCTGTTTCAACCTTATAAGCTTCTACTCTATTAAGAATCATAATCTTTGCGAGAGCTTTTAGATATCCCTTTGCAAGATTTACCCCATGAGGATTTTATTGTTATTGAAAATATAGGTGTGAGTGCCCACGGCGGTAATACGATTTATGTAATATATGGAAGATCTTTAACTACAAACTAATTGATCTGAACATATATAATTAGTGGGCAGATTTTTGCGCTATAGTCATCCCAATTATTATCCATATTATTATACTAATTGGATTGCTCAATGAAATAAAAGAACTTTCGAATACAGAATATAGTATCCAACTCAAATAAAAAGAAATAGCAATTCTTTTTTTCGAAGTATCTTTTAGCCTTATAATCTTAATGAAAATTAAACTGAGAATTGTTACTAAAAGAAGTGAGCCTATGATTCCAGATTGTACAAACATACCAACAAAAAAATTATCAAAAGTAGTATTATTTGCTAAATCCGAGGCGGAAATACCTATGCCTTTTCCAAAAATTAATTCTATATAATTCATATCTTTTGTTAATATCATCCAGTTAGTTAATCTGTAACTTGAAAGTTGATCAACTTTCTCATAAGTTAATGATTTAGTTCTCGTGAGAATTAGAGTAACAAGCACAAGAGCAGGCGCTAAGATAATTTGGATCTGTGGTTTATTTATTAGTTTAAATGTAATAAAAGTGAATCCCCAAAGTAATGCTGACCATAAAGCCGTTCTACTATCAGATACTATTACTGTATAAACGAAAATTGATAAAGGTACTAAATATACTAATTTTTTTCTAATAAAAAATAGTACAATACTTAATGTTATGCCTAAAAACGAAACCATTCCTAAGTAATTAGCATTTGAGAAACCAAATGTATATCTACTTCTAAAAGTAGAGGGATCAATGTAACTTTTAGGGGTGAACCCTACGAGCGAATAAATGATACTAAATAATGTAGTAAATAATAAAACTTTCAAAAACGATGAAAGCAATGTATCCAAATTGCCCACATTGTAATTTTCAGGTAATAAAATTAAAGAAAAAAATAATACACATACTAAGGATAATGCAAAAAATGCTCCATTAAATCCTGTAAAATTAATAAACATTGAACTAATCATAAAAATAAGCCATAAGTACAGAAGGAACAAAAGACTTTTATTAATCGATAGCTTTTTTTTAGTTAGAAAACGTTTATATGTCGATAAAAATAATAATCCAAAAGAAATACTAATAATGATAAATTTACTTTGATAAAAAATATTATTATACGGAACTTTCATATACGAGAGGAACCCGAAAATAATATAGGTATAAAATAAGATGAATGCATTTTTTTTCATACCGCAACCGCCCTGATATTTTTATTCTTTCATAATATACCGTTTCACAAACTAGACCAAACATTTTTAAATGGCAATGCTATCCGACCTAATATAACTTTATTAAAATCTCAACCTAGGTTTTCCCCATTAGGTGGAGCTGAATTAAATGAACAAGCATGACTTCACTTTAAGAATAAATAATAATTCCTGAAGAGTTGATGAAACGTATATGAAAGTTCGAAGATGAATGGATATATTTGTACAAGGCTTTAGATTCAGAAGGGAATAACACTGATTTTCATTTAAATAAAACAAAAAATCAGAAGGCTGCGAAGCGACCCTTTGAAAAAGCTTTGCGGTCTTTTCATATTCCCCCCTATGTTATAACACCGATAAGAATTCTACTCATTCTATAGCTTTTTAAGAGTTAAAAAACGAAAAAAAGATGCCCATAAGCAGTTAAATAAGAAAAATGCAATATCTGAATAACATAGCAGGAAAAGATTATCGGCTTATTAAAAGTGATTTTGTTTCATTAAAGTCTTTTTATCCAACGAAGCCCATTATTTCTAAAATAGAAACAATACATAAGTCTTTCTAGAACCAACAGGAATTCATCCAACAACCGTGTGAGTGAGCTTCATGAGATACTAATTTAAAGAAAATTCCCATTTTCCGTTTATAAAAAGTGATTTTCACAGCAGAATCACTCAGCTTTTAAGATGGATAGCTACTAGTGTGACTGTGTAAACCTAAATTTTCTTGTAATAATTGACTTGATAATAGTTTTTTTATTTATTTATTAGTTCTAATCTCAGGTAACCACTAGTAAGTCCATTCAACTGCTGAAATAACATGCTCCTAATTCAAAACCTTTACCTGCTGAGTCGGATAACATACAGTCTTGGTTGATACCTGAATACCTCAAGACTGTATTATTTGGAGTAATTTTCGTTCACCCTTATATTAAGATATATTTTTATTAACCATATAAATAATAATATATTTGAAACAGCTGTCGCTATCGCCGCTCCTAATATATCGTATTTTTGAATTAATAGTAAATTAAGCAGAAAATTTAGCAATAAGCACACTAAAAGAGGTATCACTAATTTCCATATATTATTTAAAACAACTTGAAAAAAAATCATTAAAATTTTATTAAGACCCATTAAAATCATGGCTACTAATAATATAAATCCTACATCTGAGTATGGTAAATAATCAGACGTAAGTAAAAGATTAATTAAAAATTCTCTTAAATTATCGTTAAAATATAACGCTAATACTGGTAGAGTCATTAGACTATATGTAACGATGGAGCGCATAACAACTTTAACAGTTGACTTTCTTTGATTTTCATTTTCATATCTAACTATTTTTGGCAGTATAATAATCGCCATTATAGAATATGGAAATAGAATTATAAAGTTTACTGTATTGTAGATCCCACCATATATTCCACTATACTCACTGCCTTTTAATACCTTCATCAAAAAAACATCCATATAGTTTAGTAATATATCTAGAGAACTAAATACAGATAAAGGTAAACCATACTTGATTATTTTTATTATTAATTCTTTGTCAAGTTTCGTATTAAAGTTCTTAATATGAAGATCTAATTTTCCAAGTATATTATAACTAGTAATGATTAATGCCAAAGCAATTCCAATAAATACACTTAGATAATTGGAAGTAATAATTACTAATACAGTACTGAAAACAAATTTAAGTATAGAAAATAGTACTTGATTAAACATATATGCTTTACTATTATTTACCGCGTTAAGGGCTATCATTTGATTCTGATAAATTCCCATAAAAATAAAAATAAAATAAAACACAATTAAACTTAAGAAAGGAAGGCTACTAAGACTTAACCTATATACAAAAATTACAAACAATAAAAACATTAAGTTAGATATATAAAGGGTTACTATAATTATTTTATTTAATATCAAACGATCCTTTAAATATTCACGTTGAAGAGTGAATGTGGTAATTAGTGTAAATGAATTTAAGAACAAAAAAAGTTGATTCAAAATATTAAAATTCCCATAGGATTCAACTGATAAGTTTTTAATTAGAAAAGGAGTGAATAACAATCCTAATAGAGCTGGAATACCTTTCGCAAAACTATAATTTACTATTTCAAATATATTTTTCTTCATTTATTTATTTCAACCTGAAGTTTTCTCTATTTTTTTCAATAAATCCAACAACTTATCCCAACTATTAACATTTTTATGTTCTGGCATCTTCATTGTTCTATAATTAAAATCATTATTTAAAATTCGCTCCATTTGGTCTGCTAATGATTTCGGGTCGAAAGGATTAAAAAATAATACATTTGGGTAATTCTTTAATACTTCTTTAGCGTAGGGTAAATCTGGTGCGAGAATCATTCCTCCCATTCGCTTTGCCTCTTCTAAAGGTAAACAAAAGGATTCTATATATGATGGCATTATGAGTATTGAGTTTTTATATTTATTTAAAACCTCTTCCCTCTCTAAAAATCCTGTTAAATTAAATTGTCTTTTAGCAAATCTCATTTCTTCCAAGATAGTGTTCGGACACTTGTCTCCATTTGCATCTATAGTTAACTCAATTAAAAAATCACTATAACCCTTATTAACTAAAAACTTGGTTCCATTAATTATTGCCATGTGATTTTTATATATTAATGGCTTAGCAGGGTAAAAAAAGGTTTTTTTATTGTTTATATTTTCTTTGACCTTTTCCATTTCTTTCTCGCTGCAAAATGGAATATTTAAACTAGGAGGGATTACTAAGATATTATCATTGTTTAATTTAGTTTTTTTGATCAAAATATTTTTCAACCAATCAGTTTGAACAATAGTATAATTAGCGGATGTAATAGATGTCTTAATCAATCTTCCTATTATCTTTTGATAAACAGCATACATGAATTCACCCTTTTTCAGGAAACTAAAATTTTTAGTTTCCTGAAAGGGTATTAATTGATGCAAGTATATAATTTGTGGGATATCAACACCTAAAGCTCCAGTATTTTGTAGAGATAGAATAATATCAGGTTTTATGTTATTTATAATCTTCCTCACTTCTACTAAATCCCAATACAGTCTATGAATCCATGATTTTTTTATCCAAGATGTATTTATTATTTTAATATTTTCTCTTTCTTTAAGTTGCGGTGTACTAAGTAAAAATACCCAATCATTGTTTTGATCGTTCTCTTTCACATAATTATAAAAATCATTTAGTATTGATAATGCGCCACCAGAAGATGCAGCTACATTTAAAACTAAAATTTTCATGCTTTTCTCCAAATAAATTGATTAATTATTTTCCCATAACTTTGTATGATTTTTATTACTTTGACCGATACATTTTCATCTGCATAATCCATTGCGAGAACTGTTTTTTCTTTATTTTCCTGCATCGCTCTACTCAATTCAACTGCTTGAACAATCTCCTTCTCTGTAATTCCACCAATAATTACTGTTCCTTTATCAAGTACTTCCGGTCGTTCAGTAGATGTTCTGATTAGAACACCTGGAAATCCTAGAATTGCTGATTCCTCTGAAAGAGTGCCACTATCGGATAATACAGTAAAAGCATTTGATTGTAGCTGATTATAGTCAAAGAATCCGAATGGCTTTAATTGATGAACAAGTGGATGGAATTGGAATTCACTTTCTTCAATTTTCTTCCAGCTACGTGGATGAGTAGAATAAATAATTGGTAATTGGTATTTTTCAGCAATGTTATTTATTGCGTTCATGAGTGACAGAAAATTTTCTGCGTTATCGATATTTTCTTCACGATGTGCAGAAACAAGAATGTATTTACCTTTTTCAAGGTTTAGTTCCTCAAGTACTTTACTTTGTTTAATACTACCCATGTTTTTATTGAGCACTTCTGTCATAGGTGATCCAGTCACAAAAATATGTTCTTTACGAATGCCTTCTGATAAAAGATAGCGACGACTGTGCTCTGTATACGGAAGGTTAACGTCTGATAAGTGATCAACAATTTTTCGATTAATTTCCTCTGGTACATTTTGATCAAAACAACGATTTCCCGCCTCCATATGAAAAATAGGTATCTTTAAACGTTTAGCTGAAACGGCACTTAAACAACTATTTGTGTCTCCCAAAATTAATAGGGCGTCAGGTTGTTCTTGTTTTAAAATTTTATACGATGCAGAGATAATATTTCCCATAGTTTCCCCAAGGTCTTCACCAACAACTCCTAGAAAATGATCCGGTTGTCTTAAGCCTAACTCTTCGAAGAATATATCATTAAGGGTATAATCCCAGTTTTGTCCTGTATGAACTAGAGTATGCTCAAAGTACCTGTCACAAGCTTTTATAACTTCAGATAATCTTATAATTTCAGGTCTTGTTCCTACTATAGTCATAATTTTCATTCTATTCATCCCTCTTAAACCTCCAAGTAATATGTGTCAGGTTTATCTAAATCGAAGCATTCATTTACCCACATTATTGTTACAAGATCAGCTTCTCCCACATTCACAATTGAGTGAGTATATCCAATTGGAATATCTATAACTTGCAACTTTGCTCCACTTACTTTATATTCAATTATTTCATCCGAGTGTAGCTTTCTAAACCTAATTAAACCTTCCCCACTTACTACCAGGAATTTTTCGTTTTTAGTATGATGCCAATGGTTACCTTTGGTTATTCCAGGTTTTGATACGTTTACCGAAATCTGACCTCTCTCAGGCGTCCTAATAAATTCTGTAAAAGACCCTCTATGGTCAATATTCATTTTGAGATCATATGAAAACATATCTTCCGGTAGAAAGCTTAAATAAGTACTATAAAGCTTCTTAATTAGTTCCTCTTCCATATTTGGAATACTTAAAGTTTCTCTACTTTCTTTAAAACTTTTTATTAGCTCAGCTAACTCTCCAAGTTTAATATTATGTGTTTTGGGTACAATACAGTAATTATTTTGGATAGTCGGATTTCCCTCTAGAGCTCTTAAAAACTCTTCTAACAAATCATCTATATAACATAGGTTAAGATCTGTATCTGGATTATTTACATGGATATCCATACCCCTAGCTACATTGTGACAAAAAGTAGCTACAACTGTATTGTAGTTAGGTTTGCTCCACTTACCAAATAAGTTTGGTAGCCTATATACATAGACTTTCGCATCCGTTTCCATATAATAATTAATTAGCAAATCTTCTCCAGCCTTCTTACTTCTTCCATAAGGATTATCCATTTCTGCTTGAATAGATGAGGCAATAAGAACAGGAGCTTTATTTTCATGGTTTTTAAGTAATTCTATTAATTGAGAAGTGAAACTAAAATTACCTTCCATAAATTCACTTTCACTCTTTGGTCTATTTACACCGGCTAAATGGAATACAAAATCACATTTTTTTGTATATTCTTCAAGCGATGATAGGTCACTTTCCTTAGTGAATTCAAATATATTACTATATCCTCTATTTTTAAGCTCGGCGATAAGATTTTTCCCTACAAAACCTTTTGCACCTGTAACAAGAATATTCATAAATTAATTCCATCCTTTAGTTTATTACGCGCACGTTTTTAGACCATTTCGTCAATTCATTTTGAACATATTCTAATCCAAGTAGCTTTTCTTTAATTTGTTCGATGCCTAGAATTTGTGTATTATCAGAATTATATTCCCCTATAGTGGTAAGTTTTTTATCTCCCTCGGCGAAGTACTTATCATAGTTAAGATCTCTTTGATCTGCAGGAACTCTAAAGAAACCACCTAGATCTTCTGCCCCTACATATTCCTCTTTTGTGAGAAGAGTTTCATAGCGTTTTTCCCCATGTCGAGTTCCAATAACTTTAATTTCATTATCAACGTTAAACAATTCCTTTATAGCTTGGGCAAGATCACCAATAGTACTAGCTGGGGATTTTTGGACCATAATATCTCCTGCCTCAGCATTTTGAAAAGCAAATATAACTAACTCGACTGCCTCTTCTAAACTCATTAGAAATCTTGTCATATGTGGGTCAGTTACTGTTAAAGGCTGTCCATTCTTAATCTGCTCAATAAATAATGGTATCACCGATCCACGTGAAGCCATTACATTACCATATCGCGTTCCACAAATGAGAGTTTTATCTGAAGACACGGTTTTAGATTTTGCTACGAAGACTTTCTCCATCATTGCCTTGGATATGCCCATGGCATTGATAGGGTAAGCTGCTTTATCGGTTGAGAGGCAAATTACTTTTTCAACACCATATTCTATAGCAGCTGTTAAAACATGATCTGTACCTAAAATATTAGTCTTCACAGCTTCAATTGGGAAAAATTCACATGAAGGCACTTGCTTCAATGCAGCAGCATGGAAGATATAATCAACGCCATGCATAGCATTTTTGACACTTCCTAAATCTCTTACATCTCCAAGATAAAACTTAAGCTTAGCATTTTTATACTGTTTTCTCATATCATCTTGTTTTTTTTCATCCCGTGAAAAAATACGAATTTCTTTTATATCAGTATCTAAGAATCCCTTCATAACTGCATTACCGAAAGAGCCTGTACCGCCTGTAATAAGCAAAGTTTTGTCCTTGAACATTTGTTCTCATCTCCATTTATAAATGCTTTGTAATAATATCTACTGTCTCTCTTATATCATAGTAATCTTCTAAGTATTCTCTTCCATTTGTACCTATTTTAGCTCTTAACTTCTTGTCCAATGAAAGTTGGTTAGAATTCTCGATAAAAGAATTTATATCTCCACTTTCTGACCACAGTCCACACTTTGCTTCCACTAATACATCCTTTAAATCTGTGTTTATATCAGTTGCTGCTATTACTGGAAGTGAATATTCCATATAAGCTGTAAGCCTTGAAGGGAAATTAGGGATTGTAAATCTTTTGTCTAAAAAGATTAATCCTACATCGGCTATTTCAAGCAGTTGGTCGTACTCATCTTTAGGAAGCCTATTGTATAAACTTACATTGCTAGGATTCTGAGCATCTATATGACTCCTAATCTTTTCAAATTCAGTGCCATTACCAACGATTAATAAATGACTGTTTTCAACCTTATGAAAATTATCAGTTACTTCCAATAAAAAATCTATCCCTTGAGGCTTTCCTAAATTCCCCCCATATATAAATAACGTTGAATCATTACGAATGTTATATTTCTTAAGAAAATCTTTATTCCTAATGGTTCTATTTCTTTTTTCAACGGGCATGATTGAGTTGGGGAAAATCTCCATTTTCTTCCGATCAATAGATGAATTGTGGTTTAATATGTAATCAACATTTCCTTTAGACATACAACCAATTATATCTGACAATTCATACAATCTTTTCTCTTTATTTCTAAAATATTTCCAAATAAGACTTCCTTCTTTAATCAAATCTATATCAACAGCATTTTGTGGGAATATATCTTTAAGTATCAAATATGTTTTGCTATTATGCTTTTCTTTAAAGTACTTAACTACCTTTCCGAATGTTATTGGGGGAGTCGAATACAATACCATATCAAAGTGAATATCTGAGAAATATTTAAATATAGCATTTAGAAATTGTCTCTCTATACTTAAAGTTGATATACCTTTTTCAATAAAATTTGTCTTTGTTATGTTACCTGTTCTAACCTTCAAGACTTTTATATTGTCATGTATAGACAACTCCGTAGGTAAACTGGTTCTCTTTTCCCTAGGAGAAACAACATGCATATTTATTCCCTTATAAGCGAGCTCCCTCACAAGATCAGTATAGATTCCCCTTTGATTAATATCTTCCATATTAGATAATGTCAAAAAAAGTATGTTCACTTCATCACCTGCTGGAGTTTATATTCGTTAAGGGAATATATTGATCTATATAAATCTTCCGGAGACAAATTACTACTACAAGGCACAGCTATTAGTTTTTTTTCATAAGCTCTTCTTACAATTCTTCCATTGATAGAATCTAAACCCCAAAAGGTTATATTTCTACACTTGCACAATGTATTTTTAATCATAAAATCATCCTTTTATACAAATGTTCCCTTATTGTTCCGAAAATATTTTTATCTCATTGTACTTCATCATATAAATACCCTCTTCATATTTTCCAATTATATCTACATTCACATTTCCATTTAGATTTTTAATAATCATCTCTGGGACGTTAACACCACTTTCATATGCATGAGGGTATCCTCCTCCAAATCGAGGGTTAACTTCTGAAATGTAATATTCACCATTGACTTTAAAAACGTCTATATCAATAATGCCTTTAAACCCAGCCTTTTTTACGAAATCCTTGATTAATTCGAAAAGTTTTTCATCTTTAATAGAAACTGACTTATCTGTCTCTCCCGCCCTCATCTTTATCTTTTCTTTTATAAAAATTGAAACTAATTCACCAGAGATCATATCAATATAAGCATCTACACCATATTCAGTTCCATCCATAAACTCTTGAATCATCAGATTATCGAAACGACTAAATAACAATTCAACTTCTTCCTTCTGTGTAACCTTACTTATATTAATACTCGCGCTACCTTTAACAGGTTTTATAAAGACCGGATAATTTATAACTCCGGCTTCCACATCGCTGTAAAATCCCCCTTCGTCAATATAACTTTTGATAGTTTTAAAACCGCCCTTAACCAAGAAATCATACATCCTGTACTTATCAAAGCACATCTCAACAACATCAATTTCTGGTACAATAGGAACCGTACCAATTTCCAAAAAAGCTTGTTTGTGTTCAGCCAGAAGACTAAGCTCTGGATCAATTAATGACAAGACAGCTTTTATTTTGTTCTCTTTGCAAAGGGAGAGAATAACATCGAAGTACCCTTCCTCATCCATTCTAGGGACAATAAAATGTTTATCTGCTTCATATAAGGCCGGTGCTAAATTGCTACAATCTGTAGCTAGAACAAGTCCTTTTCCAGCTAACTCTTTTTTGAAATATTCAACAATTTTATTTCTAGTACCACAACTTAATATCAAAATGTTCATTTCATTACTCATTTATCAGTTCCTCCAAGCCTTTAACACCTATTAAAAATGCTATATATAAAAGCACAATATAATCTCTCAATTAATAAATTTCTCCATTAAAGTTAGGCTCTTATACTCTCCTTCAATAAAACGTTCATCTATGTATTCTCCAATCTTCCTATACCCCAGAGATTTCCACATGGAAGCAGCAGCTTCATTAACAGATACAACATTTAATTTTATCTTCCTCAAGTTAAGGTATTCCTTGGCAAATTTCTCTATTAATGTGCATGCTTCTTTTCCGTACCCTTTTCCTTTGGCACTTTTACAGCCGATGAATATACCTATTTCACAGGTGCGATGAATCCAACTAATATCGTATAAACCAACCATTCCAACAGGTACTTTTGCACTATCACAAATTATAAAGCGCTTATCATTACCTGAAGTATCTATCATAGAGTCAACCCATTTTTCTTGTTGATTTATGGATGTAGGCATAAATCCCCCACCAAGATATCGATAAGTTTCTTCGTCATTTTTCCAGTCATTAAGAAACGTGATATCCTCCTTTAGAATAGGTCGAAGATATATCTTTTCTCCTTTTATCACACTCTCACCTCTTTGAATTTGTTTTCAACCGTTGCTTCAAATCCAGTTAAAATATTTTTATTATTTATTTTTTCTCTGTCTTCATATAAACATTTTCAGACTTGAAGAGCTTATATACTGTTTTGAACAAAATTCTAATATCAAGCCATACATTGAATGCATCAATATATTCGTTATCAACAATAATACGATCATCCCAACTAACTGAATTTCTGACAGTTACTTGTGTTAATCCTGTCATTCCAGGAGACATTCTAAAACGCTTTTTTGCCCATTTAGGATAGTTTTCAAATCCGTCATAAGGAAAATATACAACTGGTGGACGAGGACCTACAAGGCTCATTTGACCTGCTAAAACATTAAATAATTGCGGTAACTCATCGAAACTTGTCGCGCGTAAAATCCTTCCTATTTTGGTAATCCGATCATCATTTTCACTTTTTAGAGTTAAACCATCTCCAATTCTTTCAGCATTAACGACCATTGTTCTAAATTTGATAATTTTAAAAACTTTCCCATTTCTACCCAATCTTTCCTGATTGAAAAATATAGGACCTTTTGATGTCAATTTTATAGAGATTGCTAAAACGATAAGAATTGGTGAAATGATAATTAAACCTACTAAACTTCCAAATAAATCAATCAATCTTTTTATAAATAAGTTTGAATTTTTCACTATTTATGTCCACAACCCTTTTATAATCTCTACAACTCTCTCCAAATCCTTATCCGTCATCTTAGTGTCAGAAGGAAGGCATACACCATTCTCAAATAGTTTCTCCGATACATCTGTTCCGACAAAATCATACTTTTTAAAAAACGGCTGGATATGCATTGGCTTCCAAATTGGTCTTGACTCAATATTCTCATCTTCTAAAGCTACCATAATATCAAATGGTCTTACGTTATCTCTTAGTATCATTGAACTTAACCAATAATTAGGTTCATTCCATTCATTGCTAGGCATGAACTCAACCCCTTCAAGTTCTCCTAACTCCCTCTTATAAAATTCAAAAATATATCTTTTCTTTTCTACTCGCTTATCTAAAACTTTAAGCTGCCCTCTACCGATTCCCGCAACAACATTACTCATACGATAGTTAAAGCCTAATTCACTATGTTGATAATGTCTTGCTTGATCACGACTTTGAGTAGCCCAAAATCGAGCCTTTGTAATCTTTTCCTCATTGTTAGAAACAAGCATTCCCCCACCAGAAGTAGTGATAATTTTATTTCCATTAAAAGAAAAAATACCATACTCACCAAAAGTTCCTGTGTGTTGTCCTTTATAGTATGTGCCTAAACTTTCGGCTGCATCTTCAATTAACGCAACATTATGTTTTTTACAAAGCTCTGTAATTTTATCCATATCCGATGATAATCCATATAGATGTACAACAATAACAGCTTTAACATTAGGGTATTTTGCAAAAGCTTCTTCTAGTGCTTCCGGACACATATTCCAGGTTTTATAGTCACTATCTATAAAAACTGGTGTAGCATTTTGATAGATAATAGGGTTAGCTGTAGCAGAAAAAGTAAGTGTAGGACAAAAAACAATGTCCCTTTCACCTACTCCTGCCGCTTTCAAAGCTAAATGAATAGCAGCTGTTCCAGAAGATAGAGCGGCAGCAGCTTTAGACCCAACCTTTTCTGCTAACTCTCTTTCAAATTCGTTCACATTTTCTCCAAGAGGAGCAATCCAGTTTGTATCAAAAGCTTCCTGAACATATTCCATTTCATAACCCTCATCACTCATATGTGGTGATGATAGAAAAATTCTATCTCCCATTGCTTTAAACTTCCTTCCTAGTAATCTATATTTATTTCTCTAGCATGTTAGTTCGCATTTCTTACTAGTACACCTTCACGTTCATTCGCCAAACTTAACACATACTCTCTCGTATACTCTGTATCGTAAACCTCATAATTATTAACCAACGTTGTAACCCTAGAAAAATCCACTTTTACAGATTTCCCAATAAAAATCTTAGGGAAAATTGCCTCATCGTGTACTTCATCTTTTCCTAGAAGCTCTTCATACATTTTCTCCCCAGGTCGAATTCCTGCATACTTGATTCCAATCTCTTCTTCCGTATACCCTGAAAGTTCAATCAGATTTTTCGCTAGGTCCACAATTTTCACAGGTTCACCCATATCTAATACAAAAATTTCTCCACCTCGAGCAAGCGTTCCGGCTTGCATAACCAGCCTAGAAGCCTCTGGAATAGTCATAAAATATCTAGTCATATCAGGATGAGTAACTGTAAGAGGACCACCTGTTTGAATTTGCTTTTTAAACAAAGGAATTACACTACCACGACTTCCTAAAACGTTTCCAAAACGAACAGCTACGAACTTTGTCTGGCTATGCCTATTTAATTCTTGAATTACCATTTCTGCAATTCGTTTAGTAGAACCCATAACATTTGTAGGGTTGACAGCTTTATCAGATGAAATCAGTACAAAGTTACGGACCGAAAATGTATCGGCCGCCTCTGCTACATTTTTTGTACCAATTACATTATTTTTCACAGCTTCCTTAGGGTTATATTCCATTAGGGGAACATGCTTATGAGCTGCAGCATGATAAACGACATCCGGTTTATGTGTATCCATTACTTCAAAGATACGATCTCTATCCTGAACATCGGCTATAACAGGTAAAATTTCAATAGTGGTTTGATACTTCTGACGCAACTCCATATCGATGGTGTAAATACTATTTTCTCCATGACCTAATAAAATAATTTTTCTAGGATTAAACTTACAAATTTGACGACAAATCTCAGACCCTATAGAACCTCCAGCACCCGTTACTAAAACTGTTTTACCACCAATTGTTTCTAAAATGCCTGCATGATCAAGCTCCACAGGTTCTCTTCCCAGTAAATCTTCAACTTTTACGTCTTTAAATTGATTAACAGATACTTTTCCTAGCATAATATCTTCAATTTTAGGAATAATTTGTGTTTTAGCTTGAGTTTTTGCGCATTCGTTATATATTTCTTTTAACTCACTTGCCTTTAAAGATGGAATAGCAATAATAACATAATGAACGTTAAACCGTTTAACCGCATCTTGTATGACTTCTTTTCCACCTAAAACAGGTAATCCCATAATCTCTAATTTGTGTTTTTTTACATCATCATCTATAAAAGCTACAGGGTAAAGCTTACTTTCATGATTGGTTTTTAACTGCCTTGCTATCATGGTACCTGCTGATCCTGCACCTATAATAAGTGTGCGTTTGTAATCGGCTATGTTTTGCTTTTTAAAATATGTGTTTCGGAAGATAATCCATACATAGCGAGAGCCACCTATTAATAAAATATGTAGAAGCCATGCAATAAACAACGTTCTAAAATAAATGTCTTGGAAGAATGCTAGTTGTATAATAGCAGTAACTACAACGGAGAATGTTACAGATTTAAAAATAGCCCACAGTTCACCAATACTTGCATATGACCAAGCCTTTTTATAAAGATGAAATACATTGGCTAAAACATGATGTGCTATAAATAAGCTGACAGAACTAACAAGCAGTGTTTTCGTAGTGAGAATTTGAAAATAAGGATGTAAAATAAAATAACTAACGTATACAGATCCTAATACAATAATGGAATCTAGGAGCATTAAAAGAGACATTCTCTTTTTATAATTCAAGTTCTATCACCTTTCTTACTTCATATTTTTAAATTGACGGTTATCTCTTAAGATTTAACCTGCTGTCATTCGCTAAGTCCTCCTTTCTTGCTCTAATAGTTTGATTGAGTATTTTTTGTATGTACATTAACTGCTCAAGCGTTGAATCCTGTTTAATATACCTAACTGCCTTTTTTACACTTTTCGGTAAAGTATCAAATTCGTTCATAGCTCCCTGATCACTTCTTTCAAAAAACAATTTATACACATTTAATAGACAAGTATTGTCCATACTTGTCTATTAAATGTGTATAATAAATAGGGCATCAAACCCTTCCTCACACCGCGCTATTGACAACTCTAGTGTCTAAGGTGATACTTTTTTCACCCACAGCGTAGCCGAGTACCTCCTTTGTTAATGATAAGGAGACATCACCATTTCTTTATTTAACTAACCCCCAATAAAAATACGCCCAAAGAATAAATCTTATTTACCAGGCTTATTTTCACTATTAATGTTATATTCATTAACAATGTTACTTTAGTCTTGAATCAAAAATAATAGTATCATAACAATTTATTCTTGGATATGAAGTATTTTGTATTTTTTTGTCGAAAAAATCACTTCACGCATAAGATGTCGTAATCAATACCTGAAAAGTGGATTTCTTGTCATTAATTGTTTATTCATAATTCTTTAGATTGATATAAATAACATAAAAACCCTTTTCATTTTGTATACTTTTTAACATTTTTTCTTCTCGTTATCTATTTTCAAATAAAAAAGACCTATACAAAAATAAAGATCTTTTTAATATGTTTTAATAGAATTTTGTTGGATATAGATCTTTCAGCGAATGTTGTCATATATATTTTTAGAATCATAAAACAACTAAAAAAACTCCTCAAAAGATATTTGTGGAATTTAGTTATTTTAGCCTATTAAACATTCTAAAAAGCAAATTAGTATTGCTTAAATGAGCATCAGCTCTACACAAAGATATTTAAACTTTTTTAAGTTTTTATTTGTGTTAAAGAGAAAAGTATATAAAAATTTATTTTGTGAAATACGAACTAGAAAAAACTTGCATTTTAAGCTTTTTTCTCTTACTATATGTGAATAATCTAATGAAGAAGGAATTTTTTGTATGATAAAAAAAATAATAATTTTATTGATGATGTTAAGCATTGCTCATTTCTCCCATACCCCTCATTTATTAATCACAGATCCTAGTACCTGGAGAAATTCTTCTGTATGGGATCACGATGCAACCTTATGGAGCATTTTAAAGCCTGGTAGTGACTTTTATGATGCTTATTCTTATGGATTTGATTTAGAGTTTATTTTGCGTAAACTAGCTCATATTTCATTTTTTGGTGTGCTAGCTCTATTGTTTTATTGGAATTTAAAAGAAAGACGGGGACGTTTTTTAAAAGCATGGCTTCTACTAGCCGCTTTTGCTTTTTTAGATGAGATTCATCAAGCATTTATTATTGGCCGTGATGGACGTATTGCTGATGTAATGATTGATTCATTTGGAGGAGCCCTGTTTTTATTTTTCTTGTATAGCTTTAGAAATAAAAAAACGAGCAAAGTCTCCAATTTAAATTGAAGCTATTCCTCTTAAAACCCCTTGAGTGAAAGATGTGTTCAAGGGGTTTTAATTTAACTTTATCTTGGTCTTGGTCTTGCTTACTAACTAATCAGCTATAGATGAATATAAATGTTCATTTCCAATACGATTTCTCAATTATCATGGATTATCCGCACTAAAACTTCACACTAAATTAATTTTATAAAGTTGATGATCTATTTCCATTTTATGATAATATTACTGTATCTATTTTAGTAGATACTAAATCCATACATTTATCGTTGTTTTATAATTAATAAGTCAATTGTAAGGAGATGAAACTTTGAAAAAGAAGCTTGCACTTTATCTGCCGCTCACTCTTTTATTAATTGGGATTATTTATATAGTTACGAATAGACCCAATAAACCCCCTATCATACAAAAAACTAACACCAGTCAGATTTATGAAGCTGAAAAATCTATATTAAACGGGACCAAAATAAGTAAAGAGGTTAGGGGTTATTCCGGAGATGGATACGTAACTAATTTTCATAAAAAAGATGATTCTGCTATTTTTATTATCGATGCCCCTCGAGAAGGTTTGTATAAATTAGCTATACGTTATAGAGTCTCAACTGGACGAGGAGAAAAACACGCTGCGGTAAATTTAAATAGCGAACCTTCTGTACAGATAATATTAAAAGAATCCGATAATTTCAAAGAGTTGAATATAGGGAAGGTTTTGTTACATAAAGGGAAAAACACTATAAAAATACGATCTGGATGGGGTTTTTATGACTTAGATTATATTAAACTTACTCCTACTTCTAAATCAAATACTTTTACATATAAAAATGAAAAAACTGCGATTAATAAAGAACTTGTAAATCAACATGCAACGAAAGATACTAAATCCTTAATGAAATTTCTTGTAGATCAATACGGAAAGAAAATTTTATCTGGCCAACAGGATATGTCTGGCGTTCAATGGCTTAATGATAATATCGGCAAAAAGCCTGCTGTTGCGGGGTTTGACTTTACTGATTATTCTCCGTCTAAAGTTGCGTACGGACGTCAATCAAATCAAGTAGAAGAAGCAATCAAATGGCATCAGCAAGGAGGAATCGTTACATTTTCATGGCATTGGAATGCTCCTAAAGACCTTATTAAGCAGCCCGGAAAAGAGTGGTACAAAGGTTCCTATAAAAATGCAACGACCTTTAATCTTCAATATGCTATGGACCATAAAGACTCCGAAGATTACCGTTTGCTTTTAAGGGATATTGACGCAATTGCCGTGCAGCTAAAAAGACTGCAAGATGCCAAAGTTCCAATTCTATTTAGACCATTGCACGAAGCTGAAGGCGGATGGTTTTGGTGGGGTGCAAAGGGTCCTGAACCAGCTAAGCAGCTATACAAACTGATGTATGATCGAATAACTTACTATCATAAAATTAACAACATTATTTGGGTATGGAATTCTGTATCTGAAGATTGGTATCCAGGTGATAGATATGTAGATATTGTTAGCTATGATTCCTATCCTAAAGCCGGGAACTACAATGCGATAAGTTTGCAATATGATCGATTGAATTCACTTGTAAGCAACAAAAAACTTGTAAGCTTATCAGAAAATGGACCTATTCCTGATCCAACTGATTTGAAGGATTACCATATCTCATGGAGTTGGTTTCTTACTTGGAAAGATGAATACTTGAAAGATGGTATTATAAATAGCCGAGAGCATTTATTGAGGGTGTATAACAGCCCTTATGTCATTACACTTGACGAACTTCCTGACCTTCAAACTTATGAATAGCTATATGAGAACATCCCCATCAATAATTGATGGGGATGTTCTATGTAAACACTATAATTTTCTAGTCTCTGATCCATCCGTCTTTTATTTCCAAATTTTTAACTATTTTTGCTGGCGAACCGGCTACTAGCACATTAGGGGGTACATCTTTATTTACTACACTTCCAGCTGCCACAACGGAATTTTCACCAATTGTTACGCCGCTCAAAATTGAACAACCTCGTCCAATCCAGACGTTATTTTCAATTACTACTTGCTCACTCTTTAGAGAATCATTAGAATCTACAAGATGATAGTTACTGTCAATTATATTTGTCAATGGACCTATCTTTACATTATCCCCAATTCTAACAGATCTAGCACAGCCTATATCTACACCATAATTAATAAATACATTATTTCCAAATACTATTTTTGATTCTTTATTTTCGGTATTCAAGCTTACTTTTATGGGACGCCCTGTAATTGACAAGTTGTCTCCTGCTACAATCTGGCCTTGAGATTTTACTGAACATCCTCCTCTTAATCGTGGCAACTTACCTGATTTCGAAAGCTTAAACTTTAGCAAACTCCCCTTAGTTACTGCAAATGCTTTATCTACAACCGTCATCTAATATAACTTCCTTTCCATTATTATCAAATACCTTCAAAATACTACATTATTGGTCACAAAGGAAGTACTTTAGAATAAATAGGTATATCTTCACTAAGAAACCATATTTAAAAGGGCATTTTATTGTCTATACATTCGTTTTTATCTTCTGGTTAAATCTTCATTAGTTTCTTGATTAATAAACAGATTATCAGACAAATGTTTATTTAACGTAATAACAAACGCTCTTTTTCTTTACCTTTTAAGAGCTGCCACCAAGTGTCGTTATGTTGATACCATTTAATTGTTTCAAGAATCCCTTCTCTAAAATCGTAAGTGGGGGCCCACCCCAACTCTTCCATAATTTTCGTGGGATCATTAGCATATCGATAATCTTGGGATAGCCGGTCATCTACAAAATGTATTAAACTTTTTGGCTTATTCAATATTTCTAAAATTGTCTCTACCACTTCTATAGTGCTCCTCTCTTCTCGAGCTCCTATATTATATACATTTCCTGGTTTACCTTTATGAATAACCAAATCGATGGCACGGATGTTATCCTTTACAAATAACCAGTCACGTATGCTTGCTCCATTACCGTGTACGGCAATATGGTTATTTTCTAAAGCGTTTGTAATTGTCATTGGAATCAATTTTTCAGGATATTGAAATGGTCCATAAGTATTGGCAAAACGCACAAAACTCACATCAATTCCATAGGTATCATGGTAAGCTTTAACTATAAAATCTGCTCCTGCTTTACTTGCTGAATAAGGGTTCGTGGGAGATAAAGGGGTTTTTTCATTAAAATAACCATCATTCCCCAATTCACCGTATACCTCATCTGTAGATATTTGTACATATTTCTTAATATCATTTTTCATGGCTAAATCTAATAATATTTGTGTTCCCATAATGTTAGTCTGAACAAATACATGAGGCGTTAGAAAGCTCCTATCAACGTGAGATTCAGCGGCAAAATTAACAATTACATCTATTTTTTCCTCTTTAATCACGGTTTCTACTAACTTCGCGTCACATATATCCCCTTGAACGAACTTATAACTACTATTACTTTTCACCTTTTTTAAGTTATCTAAATTTCCTGCATAAGTAATTTTATCTAAATTAATAATCTTATATTTTTTGTAACTTGCAAGCATAAATTTAATAAAATTACTTCCAATAAACCCTAACCCTCCTGTGACCAACAAATTCATTATTATCCCCCTCTAAAATTACATTAATAACCATATTATAATCATATATACCTACGTCTGTATATAATTAAATTATAATGATAATTCTCTTGGCGTTGTTCAAATAGGGTTTCACCCTCCTCCATTATTGAAGTTGCCTGTTAAAAAATATAAACTAATCCTCTTTAATATATCTACGGGTAAAGCTTTCAACCTTCAAGAAGTTTTTATACCTAGGAACAAAAACCAAATAAAACCACTCATTATAATACTGGGTTGATGATTTTACTATATTAAGAAAAAAACTTTAAAGAGGCGATGCTTTGCCTCCCTGAGTAGAGCACTTGATTCACTTTGTGATATCCATCGGTCATAGGGTTTGTTCTATCCATAGTACACTCGTGACTTTTTATCGACATAAAAAATAGCTTCTCATAAAAAGAAGCTGGTTTAAAAGTAATTTCTCTACTTAGATTTTTATCCCCGAGACTTTCCCTGTGTTATCAACGCTTAGCTTCCAGCTTTGTCCGTCAGGCGATTTAAGGGTCAGGCTGTTTCCTTGCTGAAACTCGAGGTTTCCGTACATTTTGCTTCCGGACGTTGCCACCCAAGAGGAACCGGGCATCATGGAAGACGTGCCAAATATCCGGTTAATTCGAAAGCGCTTGTGATCTTTTGTATATTCGCTTAGCGTAAGTCTCATTTTATACAGCGTATTGGCTCGCACTTCTGCCGTTACCGTGTTTCCTAAGTTGTTTTTTACATCTTTTGCCGTTGTCCACGCACCGTCTAGTGCTGTTAGATATTCAAATTTAATATTTTTAGGTGACTCACCCCATCCAAATGAAACGCCGGCCATATTCAGCATTTTAATTGGATTTGCAGTAAAGTCCATTTCAATCACAACGGGAGCTGAAGCCGGCACGTCAAGGTAGTTCATGCTTTGTTCATCAACTAAGCTGAAGCAGTTGCTGATGCTTCCTCCGTACGGGGCTTTTCCAGCAATTTGTTTGACGGTATATTTTTTATCAGCTTGTACGAAAATATCGTCTTGATTGCCGATGATATCAGGTTTTCCTGGAAGTCCTGGGGCAAATATATTTCGGGTTTGTTCAAAAGGAGAAATAATATCATTATACTGTCCGTTGTTTAAAATAGATGTGGATAAAAGGTTGGAGGCAAGCTGATTTCGATGCGCGATACTCGTAAATTCTACGGGCGGTTCTCCGCCGTTCATTAAATACGTATCCCAAATATGTCCTTCGAATATGTTATAAGCACCTGAACATTTAATCGCTCGTTTCGTTTGGCTGCGGCACTGCATTTGAAAATGACTAAAGCTGTTTCCTGACGTTTCATACGGCACGTCACTAATACCAGCCACGTCAACTCCATACTGACAGCCGTCAATTGATAAATAGCTAAAGTTATTTGCGTTGATCCATGCAGGTGTATTAATATTGGTGATTTTTTCAGTTTGCAGCAGCACACCCCTTTCAAAGTTGCGAAGGTGTACAAATGATACGTTCACAAAGCTAATAAAATCCCATGCCTTTTGGCAGTAAAAATAAATGCCTTTTCCGTTATAAGCACCAGACGTATTAATCATACTGATGTTGCTTATCGTCGTTTTGTTTCCTGTTTCTAATTGCTGCGATCCGTGAAGGTAAATGACCGAAGAGGTAAATGATGGGTCGGTCACTTCAACTGTTCCACCTGAAATCGACGCATCTTTTTGCAGCGTAAATACATGATAGTTTCCCGTTACTTTAAGTTTGGTTCCGCTGTCCATTTCAAACGAAATAGACGGTTTAATCTCAAGAGGTGATGCGATGGCATACGTATAGTTTCCTGTTAGTAGTACTCGTGATAAATTGTTAGCCTCTGCGTAATCAATTGCTTGCTGTATCGCAGGGGCATCATCCGTCACGCCGTCTCTTTTCACGCCAAAACAAGCGGCGTCGACTATTCTTTCTTCACTGCAGTTTTCCATTAAACTCATCTCGCTTTCTCAGCAGGTGTAAAGCATGTACTGCTTCTATTAATTTATGCGTTTTGACTACCTGTGGTTCACTGTTTTCATAGAAAAAAAAGCTTCCGTGTTAGAAGCTTTTTCCGCTTACGTTTACGTATTGATTAGCAGTCGATGCAATCATTTGACTCGCTGTAAAGTGCTGTTCGACTTTTTTTCTCGCTCCTTTGGCAAAATACTGTTGTCGTTCTTGCTCAGCATACAGCTCAGTGATTTTCTCAGCAAATGCTTCAGGTGAATAAGTCGGGATTAAATAGCCCGTGTCTCCGTTTGCTATCGCTTCTTTCACGCCGCCTACATCAATTGAAATCATCGGTGTACCGACGGCCATTGCTTCTAAAACAACCATTGGAAAGACTTCACGGTGAGAAGTTAACAGAAGCATATCCATTTTCGTAATAAATGCTTCTGGGTCTTCTACTTCTCCCCATATCTTTATCTTTTCAGATAAGCCTTGCTGGTGAATAAGCTCGTGAATTCGCTGCAGCTCAGGCCCTCCTCCTCCGATATGAAACTTCATGTGTTCGTTACCTTTCAGCAGTGAGGCAATTTCGATAAACAGCTCGTGATTTTTTTCTTTTGAAGCTCTTGCTAACAGGCCAATATGACAGTCGAGTGAAGCACCTTTTTCCTTAAACACAAATTGATTCAGATCCACTCCGTTATAAATTGTTGTCACTTTACCGCTATTTACGCCAAGGTTCATTAACTGCTCTTGTTCAAAGCGGCTGACGGTAATTACTTGATGCACATAAGAGTTTACGAGTTTACAAAAAAAGCTTTTTGCCTTTTGTTCAAGCACCGTTACATTATGCTTTGTATAAAGTATTTTTACTTTTTTTCGCAGCACTCGATTTACGCATACTGCATACATCACCATACGCAGGCTGTTGGCGTGAATGATATCAATTTGACAGTCACGCACTTTTTTCCAAAGTACATAAAGGTTGTGAAGGTGATTTTTTCTGCTTAAAGGCGTAAACCGTTTTTTATATTGAATTTTGTTGTACAGTTCTCCCATTGCAGCTGCTGTATATACGGTAATATCCGGATGATTTAACTGATTTTCGAGCTTGCAAAAATACGTTTCTGCTCCGCCTGTAATCAATTTATCCGTAATTAAAAGTACGTTTTTCAAGACTTCACATCCTTTACGATTTTGAGAGGTTTTTACTTTTGGCATACGCATTCACGCTGTACTGCACAAAATAAGTCGTGCTTTTCCATAGAGGCAGCCGCTCTTGCTTACGAAGAAGGTTCCAATACCTCGTCGCTGCTTTAAGCTTGTTTCTAGAAACCGAGTGAGATACAAGACGGTAATAAGCAAGTGACTCTTGAAGACCGTACGCAGTATAGCCTTTTCTCAGCAGCGACAGCCACAGTGCCGTGTCTTCTGGCTGAATGCTTGGCATTGAAATTGCGGAAATTTGTTTTTTATCAAGCATCACCGTCAAACAGCCGATAATGGTGTTTCCCACAAGCGTCTTGTAATCAACGCTTTTAGGAACGTTCACTTCAACGCCTGTTTTTTCACCTTTTTCATCCATTATGCTGTAGCCTGTATAGGAAAAAGCGCAGTTTTTCTCAAGCATAAATGCCACTTGTTTTGTAAGTTTTTCTGCGTGCCATACATCATCGCTGTCTAAAAAGGCAAGAAAACGTCCGTTTGCTGCATTTATACCTTCATTGCGTGCCGCTGCGGCTCCTGAATTTTTTGTAAGCTGAAGCAGCTGAATACGTTGATCTTTTCTACTGAAGTTCTTTACTACTTCAGCCGTTTCATCTGTTGAACAGTCGTCAATCACCAGCAGCTCCCAGTTGAGGTAGGTTTGCTGCTGCACGGATTTGATGGTGGATGAAATGAAGGCTGCGCAGTTATAAGCAGGTGTAACGATTGAAACGAGGGGCTGATTTTGTTGAAAGTTTAAAAGATTCATCTCGCACTCTCCTCACTTTGATGATTTCGTAAATAGCCTGACAGCAGCGCTAAGTATAAAAAGAACAGCTCATTTACAATTAACGAAAGTGACATCATTTGAAGCAAAAAACCAACAAACGTTAAAAATAAGTAAGGTTCTTGTTTATGAATTTTTTGTTTCAAAAGCTGAAGCAACACAAGAAGTAAAAAGCTGAAATATAAGCAAAAACCAATCATACCCGTCTCTGATAAAATCTCTAAAAACGTGTTATGAACGTACAGCGCCTCACCGTAGTAAAACGAGTTGTACTCTAAAAAGTTAAAAGCGCCGATTCCGGCAAACGGATGCGATGAAAAAAACTCAAATGCCCGATTCCACAACGAAAACCTTCCGCTTCCTCCGTCATGTAAAAAATCATCGGCCCGTTCCGTTAAAATGGTAAACACGTTAAAATTCGTCATAAAATGGGCGATAAGAGCAAGTGCACCAAATAAAAATACAAACGACAGAACTGTTTTGAGACTGTTAAGCGAACGAGTAATGAGCAAATACAGAATCAACACAGCGACCATAGCAATTAATCCGCCTCTCGAGAACGTTAAAACGCTTGCTAATGTGCTAAGTAAAAGTCCGACTTTATTTTTAGTACTACCGCTATTCGTTAAAAAGTAAGTAAAAAACAGCGTATTATAAAATACATAAATATTAGGATCATCCAGTACGCCAATCAACCGCGGATAGCTGCGGTCAATCATCACGCCCCATTTGATAATTTCTACATCGGACGCAAATTGAAAATGAACCGCTTGAAGACCTGCCATATAAAGCAGTAAACTCACGCCGTTAAAAAGAATGCCCGCTCCGGTTAACGCACGTTTGATGCTGCCGCTATGAAACTCTGCTATGACATATTTCATCAAAAAATAGCAAACGAGAATAAGCAAAACGCCTAGCATAATACGAAGACTCGCTTCTGGGTACAGAGAAAACGCTCCGGTCATACAGTAAAAAAGATAAAATAAAAGCAGCAGCACTTCATATGCTTGAAGCTTATAGACGTAAAAAGAAGCAAAGCTAAGCAGCAGAAGTGCAAATAAAAAAATCATGTACGGTTTTAATGCAAAACCAATATTGACGTTATATTTGCTTAGCGTGACAAGAACAAAAAGGCAAAACAAAACGGTCGATTTTCGATTCTGTACATATACACTATCCATTTTGTGCCTCCTTTCTGTTCTCTACGTTTACTGGTTTGTTTTTTTGCAGGTAGCCTAGCGCTTGATTTCTAATCTCTTTATCTAGCAGCGTCAGCAGTAACACAAGCAGTATGTTTACGCACAGCGCAATAAACGGGTGCTGTGAAAATAGCAGCGTGGTAATTGCAAGCGTGCTTCCAAATAAGCAAACAAAAATCGGAAAGGTTTTACGCATGATAATGACTCTTTCAGGGTTGCATAGCCAGCAGCCGAGAAACAAGATTCCTTCAATCAGCAACGCAGCATACACGGCTCCCATCACAGAATAAGCAGAGCTTAAAAAATAGTAAAAAGCAATTCCCGATACAACAGCAATGAGCTGAACGCCCGTTCTTCTTCCTTGAAGTCCTTTTGTTGTTAAACCGTCTGCTAGTGCTACACTTAGGCCTTGGAAAATCAGCATCAGCGACAGCCACTTTAACGCATCTCCGGCCGCAGCCCATTTCTCTCCAAACAATAAAGACACGGCAAGATCGGATAAATGATAAAAAGGTAGCGCCGTTATCATTCCTACTAAGCTCATAAGCTTCACTTGAAGAATATTTAACTGTAAATGTTTGTCTGTCTTCTGATGATTATAATGGCGAAATAATACTGGATAAAACGCACCTGCTACAATTCCTGGAACTTGATACAGCGCCGATGGAATGCGGTACGCAACGGCAAACACACCAACGGCTGCAAGCGGAATTGTATTTTCTAATACGATTGGACCAAGCTGCGGCAGCAGCATAATCAGCAGTCCGCTTACAATAAAGGACCCGATATTCTTCAGCAGTCCCCGTTGAATTCGCTTTTTAAAATTAAACGATACTCTTTTCCCAACCATCCACAGACCGTACACTCCTGCTAAAAAGTAGGAAAAGCCAAACAAAAACGAAATAAAAAACGCGCTTGCATGCATCAGCATCCCAGCTGTGAGTAAAACAACAAGCAAAAGAGCTGAATAGATCCGAATGGCTCCTAAGTGATGCATTTGTTCAGTAAGCTGAAAATACGTAATCCCGATGCTTTGCATCGCAAGTCCTGTCACCATCGGCACAATCAAGTAATACATCATCTTTACAAGTGATGCTTCGTGATAAAACAAGGAAATCACTATATACGCTCCTGCAAACGTCGCAAGCAAAAGCAGAATTCTCATTTTCACATACGATGACAAAAGATGATCCACGTCCGCCTGCTTTTTAGAGCCTTCGCGAAGAACCGTATTGCTTAAGCCAACGTCAGTAAAGTAGCCTAATATCATCGCAAAAGCTAGCGCTACGCTGAATCTCCCGTAACTAGCTGCGCTTAAATACTGTGCCAGTACGATAAGCGCAGCTGCATTTAACAAACGTGATACAACGGTACTAATAAATAAGTGAACAATGTTTTTCCAAATGGAATTTTTCTTCATACATCCCTCTTACTCCATCGTTTTAGCAAATTGCTGAGCTAACGTTTGATGATAATAGTCGTACGTTTTAGCTAATCCTTTTTCCAGCGTAAAAGCAGGCGACCACTTCAGCACTTTGATGCTTTCTTTATTGCACAGTCTGCTGTCTGCAATATCTCCTTCTCGCACGCTGTGATAAGCAGGTATTAAGTGACTGCCGGATATGCTTTTCATCGTAAAAAAGAGTTCGTTGATGCTAATGCTGCTGTTATTGGAAATATTAAACGTGCCGCATCCTTCATACTGAATGGCTTGTAAACACGCCTGGCTCACGTCTTCTACGTAAATAAAATCTCTTGTTTGACGGCCGCTTCCGTAAATAATCGGCTGCTGGTTCGTGACAAACCGGTCAAAAAAGATTGAAATTACGCCGCCTTCACCCTGTGAATTTTGCCGTGAACCGTATACGTTGCTGTAGCGAAGAATCACGTAGTCAATATCATACAGCTGCTTGGCAAGCTTCAAATATTCTTCAGATGTAAACTTTGACAGTCCGTAAGGTGAAGCTGGACTCGTTGGATGAGTAAGCGTAATTGGAGTAACGTTCGTATTTCCGTACACGGCAGCTGATGAAGCAAAAATGATTTTTTCAGCTCCGTGTTTTTTGCATGCATTAATAATGTTGATCGTTCCTTGAATATTAACATTGGCGTCATGATGAAAATTAGTAACGGAATGAGCCACGCTCACTTGAGCCGCTTGGTGAACAACATAATGAGGTTTAAACTCGGCAAATACTTTATCTAATTCTTCACTCACAATATCTCCGTAGTGAAAAGAAATGCCTCGATTTTCTAAGTTTGCTATTTTTCCCGTTGATAGATTGTCGATTACCTTTACTTCAAATCCGTTTTGATAAAGAAGCTCTGCCATATGTGACCCAATAAAACCGCATCCGCCTGTAACTAATACTCTTTTCATGTTATCCCTCTCCTATCTTGATCCGTCTCCTGTTACAATGACTCTTAGCGTTTTTATCATAATCTTCACGTCAAACCGTATATTCGTATGTTGAATGTAGTAAAGATCGAGCTCCAGCTTTTCTGCTGGCGTTAACTCATATCCTCCGTTAATTTGCGCCCAGCCTGTTAGTCCAGGCTTAACAGCAAGCCGCTGACTAAACGAAGGAAGTGTTTTTTGAAATTCTTCTATAAATACTGCTCTTTCAGGTCTTGGACCGACAATCGACATATCGCCTTTTAATACATTCCACAGCTGAGGCAGTTCATCAATTCGCGTTTGGCGAATCAGCTTTCCTACTCTGGTAACGCGGCTGTCATTTTTAACGGCCCACTGCGCTCCGTTTTTTTCCGCGTCACTGTACATCGAACGCAGCTTCATGATGGTAAATGGCCTGCCGCTTTGACCCAGACGCTCTTGAAGAAAGAAAGGTGAACCCGGTGTTTCAATCATCACAATAAGCGCAAACAACAAAATAACAGGCAGCAAAACCACAAGAGCTATAAACGAAATCACAATATCAAACATGCGTTTACACAGTGAGTAAAAAAGTGTAAATTCTTTTTTTAGCACGTCGGAATCACTAATCGTTTTCGAGACAATTTGATTCATCGTTTCACTTCCTTCTATATAAAGTGAGGAGCTAGTGAGACGGACTCCAAATAACGCCTAGTACATGAATCCGCGCTTTTTCCAGCATATTTTTTGTTTTGACAACGGCATCTGCTTTTGTTTTGCGTTCTTCCACAACAAGCATTGTCGCATCACATTTTGCGGCAAGAATATGAGAATCTGTCTCTTCTAAAAACTGAGGCGTTTCAAAAAGAATCAAATCGTATTCTTCTTTCCATCTTTCTATAAGCTCATCAAAGTACGTGGAAACAAATAATGTTGATGCGTTTCGAAAGTGAGATCCTGCCGTAAGCACGTCCAGTCCTTTGTACGACGTTTGTTTAATCGGTAAATGACGGCTTTGCTTGTTTACTAACACATCCGTTAACCCTTCTGAACTTCCGAGATGAAAAAGCTGATGAAGAGAAGGACAATGGACATTTCCGTCAATAAGAAGAACATTTTTTCCTTGTTCAGCAAATGAAATCCCTAGCTTTGCCGTCATAAGCGGCTTTTTATCGTTCACTTCCGCTGATGTGATTGTCAGGCATTTGGCTTCACTATTCAGCAGAACCTCAACATTTTTTCGAATCATATTTGTTTGGTTGATGGTTTTAGCATCTTGATACAGTGAAAATGGATACTTTCTTCGTTTAAAACTCAAGGTTCTCCCTCCTAGTCTTTGCCTCATCACTGCCTTGCTTTTGGTTTCTCTTCATTTTTCGAGGTTGGAGTTCGATATGCCCAATGACAGGGAGACCGATAAGCTTCTCAATTTCATCTTCATTTCGAAGTGAGTCATCTGCGTATTCACGAAAAACAGCAATCGCTACTCCAAGCATGAAGCTTACGACAATTGCTATAGCTGCTACAGGAAGCGGTTTCGGAAAGATTTGTTCACTATCAGAAGGATCTGTCAGCACTTGAATATTGCTTCCTTTCATTAGCTTCTCAGCTTGATTTTTTGATAGAAAAGCGACTCTGTTTGCAATTTCACTTACTTGTTTAGAATCGTGATCTCTGACTGTAATATTAATAAACTGAGAGTTTTCATTGTGCTGAACGGTGATTTCATCACTTAAATCTTTTATTGAGCTTTTTAAGCTCAATTCATCTTTTACTCCTTTTAATACAATAGGATTTTTAATAAAATCGATGTAAGAAGAAATCAATTGTGTGTTCAGCTGTGTAATATTTGCGATTTCATCTACATTTTTAGAAGTTGCTTGATTTACCAGCACTTGAGCTGACGCTTGATATGTTGGCTTTAACACATAGAAACTTACCGCAGCAATACTTGTGCTGGCTAACAGCATAGTGGCTAAAACAGTCAGCCACCTTTTTTTTAAGATGTAAAAGAAGTCCTTAAGCTGAAGCTTATCTTGCATAATAATGTCCCTCCAACTAATCATTTATGGCTCAAAATGCCTTAATAGCGGCTAATTGTACGTCTATTATTTTTTAAAGCTATATTCTTATTTTTAACTAACATCTTTCCAAATTTGCATGAAGGTTTCTCAACAAAACGGTTAACTCCAATAGCCAAACAAAATGATGCAAAGAAACAAAGACATAAAATTATTTCATACGGCAACCGTCCATGCAGAAGATAAATAAACGAAAATAAGACAATTAAATGGACTAAATATAAGCTATATGAAATTTCACCTAATAAAGTAAATATTTTCTTTTTCAGCATTTTAGAAGCAGCTGGTGATGCTAATGCGAGAACGATTAGAATACAGCTTCCTGCCATTGCTAATACATTTCGGCATAAAAAGTTATTTGTAATATCATAGTTTGTTAGTACGCCTTCAGAAAGATAGAGTGCAAAGCCAATAGTGATAATCCCTATTTTTTGCATCCAGCTTCTTGCACGGTATACATGAATGAAAGTATCTCTGTACTTAGCTGTTATGGCACCAGCCATAAAAAGAAGCAAATAATGAAATGAAAGTAAATAACTCGTAGGTGTTAATGAAGATTGATTTACCAATAACAACAGAGATGACACTGCAAAAATGAAAAAGAAAAGCCTCATTACTTTTTGACCAGATAGCTTGACTAATACCAACAAAATTAAAGGAAACAAAAGAGAAATTCTCATTTCATGAACAAGTGACCAAATCACATTGTTGTAGGCATCAGTATTGTATGTCCCGATTAAAAAGAAATGTTCAATTAGTAATCTTGGCGATTCTCTCATGTTCCAAGAATTGTTAAACCATAGACTTAATTCATTGATCCCTCCTTGAGCGAAAAGTAATTTACACCCAATCGCAAGACAAACAGAAAACAGATATGGAAGATAGATCCGGCACACTCGCCTAATTACATATTCTCCGTAACGAAAAGAACTGCTTTCATAAAACGGAAGAGCTAATACAAAACCGCTTAAAACAAAAAACAAAACAACCGACTCGTTGCCGCTGCTAAAAAATAACCGTAGCGGACTTTCTTTTAACACGTACATCAGGAAAGAAGAATGAATTTGATAGCTGTATTCACTGAAACTTGGGAAAATCATGAGGTAATGATTAATAACAACAAATAAAGCGGCCAATCCCCTTACAGAGTCAAGTTCTACGTAACGCTGTTTCATACAATCCCCTGTCTAAAATGTAGTAGCACAACGCGATTATTCTTTTAGATCACGTAATTCGGCTCGTTCATTCTCTTTCTGTACACTCGGCAAAACGTTCATTATAATGAATAAAAAATATGATAAATCGACAAATATTCTTAATAAAGAACAATTTGTAAGTGAAGTATAGCATAATATACCTGCATCAAAAATAGGTATTTTAACCTATTTTATTCTTTATAAAGAACAAAATATTATTTATTTTATATTTTTATGTACACACGATGCGCAAATATGCGTTATAATGAACAAAAAAACCTATAAGAAGAGGATGAACTGAATGTGATAGGGGAAAAGATTAAGAATTTGCGACTAAAAAAAGGCTATTCTATTACACGCTTGGCTGAAGAAGCCAATATTTCAAAATCGTATTTGTCTCATTTAGAAAAAGGGTTAAATAATAATCCTTCTCTTCAAATGCTTGATAAAATCGCGTCTTCTCTTCACACAACGATCGATGAATTAATTGAGGGAGATATCAGCTGTCCAGCTCTAACTTCAAAGCCAGCCCTCAATCTAGAGTGGCTTCAATTAATTGAACAAGCCGTTCAAGACGGCATGACCAAAGAAGAATTTATTGAATTTCAGTATTATTTAAAGTTCCGAAAAACAAACTGATACATCCATTTACTAACGTTTAATTTTTTTTGTGATAATCGACCTATTTCGACATCTTTTACAAATATTATTTTGTAAAATAACTGTATACTAAGAATACTATTACAAATTATCCAGATAAGGGCAAAACTATTGAAAAATAGTGACGCAAAGCTTCAGGTCTAAGGCCATTTTTGGCTACGACAGCTGGGTTCCCTGGCAAAGGGTGGATGAATCGTAATGAAAAAAGAAAATGTACTGTCAATCGATCAAGAGTGGGTAAGTCTTATGGAAGCAGCTCGCACGCTGGGGCTGACTATCGAAGAAGTCCGGAGATTTTTATCGGATCTTAAGCGGAACTAAATTAAAAAAGCACGCTCTAATTAGAGCGTGCTTTTTACAGTTATTATTATTCTAGAAGAAAGTGAAACCCACTCCTATTGAATACGAATTCCTTTTGGCTTGCGTTGATCAAATGTATAAATCTCCGTAAACCCGCACTCTCTCGCCATTTCAACCGCTTCTTTCATATGCGCTCCTACCGTTTCAGCAAAGTGTGAATCAGAGCCAATCGTTAAGATTTCTCCGCCTAAATCGCGGTACAATCCAACAACTTCAAGGGCAGGCAGCGCTTCGCCAAGCTTTCCTCTTATGCCTGAAGTATTAATTTCAATTCCGATATTGCGATCAATTGCTTTTTTCAAAATATCCGCAAGAATATCTTTGAATTGATGAAAGTCGTAAATGCCGTACTGTTCAAACGCATAGCGCTTCATTAAATCTAAATGAGCCAACACGTCAATGTCGGCTTCGCTTACTAGCTTATACATTTCATTAAAATAAGCGCGGTAAATTGCTTCTTTATCGTTCAGCTCCAAATGTTTACGAAGCTTGATGTTATTAATGTTATGAACCGATCCTAAAATAAAATCAAAGTTCTCTTGCTTCATCGTTTCTTGATACTTCTCTTTTAAATAGTGCGGCTCGCAAATTTCAATTCCTTTTTTAATCACTAGCTGGCCTTGAAACTGATCTCTGCATTCCCCTAGTTCTCGTTCATATCTATCAAAATCCATATGACCGTATGTTGGCGCTAATGGATTTAATGAAAAGTGTTCGGTAAAACAAATTTCGTTTACACCGTTTTTCACAGCTTGTTCGCACACTTCTTTCATGACTGCCTGTGAGTCAAATGAATTGTTTGTGTGATGATGGTAGTCTACTAGATACATAATTAGTCACCTCTAAGTCTATTATACATTTCTCCTGCTCTTACTGCACATAGAGACCCTTTTCCCCCTTATCCCGCCTTTTTTTGTTCATAAAAAGTATTTCCAATAAAAAAAGACATTTTTCCTCTTCCAGTAATCCTCCTTTTCTTATAAACTAACTTAATATAGCAGATGTTCTGACATACAACTTGACAAACAACTTTTACTTACAAAAGAGAAAGGAAAGAAGAAATGCAGATTGAAAAAAGTTTCTCTCAAACAAAAAGCCCCTTTCTGTCTTACTTAAGCTCTTATGCTAAAAAGATGAAAGGAGAACTAAAAGAAGAACCGAAAATCAATTATAGAGACGCGATTGTTTCTTCTATCGGAGGCTTAATTGCGATTATCATCAGCAGCGCGATTGCGCTAGCGCTTGGTTATCCAATGGCGCTTGCTCCGATTGGCGCAAGCTGCGTACTTGTCTTCGGAGCTCACAAAGGTCCTTTATCACAGCCGCGTCACGTGCTTGGAGGGCACTTGCTCGCAACGGTTTCAGCACTTATTATTTGGAGTTTATTTCATCGAAGTCTAATCACCATAGCGATTGTGCTTGCTTTTGTTCTTATTTTAATGATTCTTACCAAAACCGTTCATCCTCCCGCGGCGGCGAGCGCAATTGTAGCCATTAACACTCAGGCAGGCTGGGGATACTTAGGTATTATTATGATTTGTGCGTGTGTAGTTGTATTAATTTCTACCGTGTATAATAATTTATTTCAAGATCGGCAGTATCCCAAGTATTGGGTTTAACACATAAAAAAGACGTCTCCTCATAGAAGACGTCTTTTTTATGTGTTTTTGCTTACTACACTACGTGTTTTGCTGTTTCAGGGTTCATTTAGTAGCTTTTACTTTACTTCAGTTGAACTAATAAGCTGATAAACTCCTAGACTTCCATCAGATAACTCTTTTACTTTATGAATACTGTTAAATTTTTTGTATTTAACAGACCCGTCTCCGTACGAAATATCATACTGTTCTGTTGTATATACTTTATACATCGAATCATCAAGTTTTGTTACTCTACTTACGTTAAAGCTTAATAAATCTTCTGTTATTCCTTTTTTAATTAGGTAAGCTGTATACTCTTTTTGTTCCTTGTATTTTGGTCCATTAGAATCGATATACGGCTCTGCAATAGAGAAGTCTCCGCTATTAATTGATGAAATTGTAGCGTACATATATTGTTCAATAAAACTAGACACTTCGCTAGTAGATACTCCAGAATCAGCTTTTGAATCTTGGTCATCCGACTGTTCTTCCTTAGAAGGAGCTGATGCTTCTGCCGTATTTTCTTCGTCAAAATTAAGCGCAATATCGTCTATTCCTTTTTTGATTGATACTTCTTCCGTTTTCTTTTCTCCAGAATCAAATTTACGTTTTGCATATACTTTTACTGAACCATCCATTGGCAGTGGACCTAGATAATCAATATCGCCAATTTCTGTTTTTGTGTCTTTGCCATTAACGAACAGCGTCGCGTCATCATAATCTGAAGAAATGTACACCGCATGATCTGACCAATCAAACTCAACGTCCACATCTTCTCCGTTAGTGGCTTCAATCTCTTGTTCGTTTTCAACTTTTCCATAATCGTTTTGCACTTCACCTTTTACAATATGCGTACCAGGTAAAAATGGACCAACCTTTTTAGAAGAGTCACTGCTTACCGTTCCAGCTTTTTGACCGTCAATATATACTACTGTCGCATCTTCTGTAGACTGAGCTTTTGCATATACAGGGTTTATTTGTACCGTGTAATGATCAAAGATTCCCCACTTCTTTCCGTCTTGTTCTAGCTTAGCGTATGAAGAGTGATCTTCGCTTGGAACTCCTGCTTCAAGCGCTCTGCTATCTGCCGCTAGTCCTTCAGAGATTGATTTCATTACATCCGGATTTTCGTGCAAATATGTAATAAATGATTTTGTTTGTTCATCGTTGGCTTCTAGTTGAATTTGACCATCATTTACATATTTTTTTACTTTGTCAACATCATTGCCCTTTACTGAAGCAATAAATTTTTCTGACACGGCTTTAGGAGCCATCATTGTTTTATCTATTCCGTAATAAGCACCGCCAAGTATAGCAGCTGCTGCTATAACTGAAATGGTTATAACCTTTGTTTTTTTGTTTGAAGGCTTTACCGATTGTCTTCCTTCCTCTACTGAAGATGATGCAGGTTCTGCGTAACGCTGTGGTGCTGCTCCTTCACTAGAAGCCGCTTTCCTTTCGACGGGATGTCCACACTCCGGGCAAAATTCATGCTCATTTGTTAACTGATGGCCACACTCTCTGCAATATCCCAATTTCTACACTCCTTTTTTATAATGGTATGAAAAAGCACCGCTGTATACGATGCTTTCTGTCGACTTAAAATAGATCATTCAATTCACTGCTGTTTCCCATTCTCGTAATAATGGTTTTGGCTTCTTCTCCTAAACCATTCGCAATAAACGTCAGCACAATCGTAATTACTACATACACAATAAGAGTGCTATAGATACGATCAAGCCCATTTGTTCCGTTTTGCTTAAAGCTAGCAATCGTAAATGGAACGACAAGGAAAATACTCAATAAACCAAAATTCATAAAATAAGAGAAGTATTCCACATGAAGAAATGCAAGTACAAGTCCAATTAGAAGAAGCGCTGTTGGAATAATCATAAACGTGCCAAAGCGTGAGAAAAATTCTTTAAAGGAAACGTCTACTTTTCCAAACTTTGCTGCAACATATGTTGCTCCAATAATAACCGCGAGTCCGATAAAAATGAAAATCCCTTGTTTAAAGACGAAATCGGTAAAATTAAAATGAATAATGCTATTGATATCTGTGGCTTTTATTAAATCAGTGCCCGTATTAAAATCCTCCATGTCGGATGGAGCCAGCTCTTCACTGATAATAGGAAGTTTGAACATGCTTCGAACAAATTGAATCAATAATAGCTTCCAGCCTACATACAGCATAATAGGTATACTAAGAGCATAAAGAATGACCGTGATAAGAGCATTAACGAATTGACTTTCACCTGCTGCGTGCGCTGTAGCTGTTGGATTTTTAATTCCTTCTGTAAAATAACTAAAAAATGATTTTGACACTTTTTTCGCCTGACGAACACGCTGATTAGGTTGTTGAGGCACATACGCTGTTTGCGGCTGAGATTGAGACTGATATTCGGATGCTGCTGCCGTCTGGCTTGCAGCTGCCTCTTCTTGTAATTTATGACCGCATTTCACGCAAAACTTCCCTCCATCATTAAGATGGCCGCAATTTGAACAATTCAAATGCTCCTTCCCCCTTCAATAAATTGTTTAAAACATAGTTATATAGTTTTACCTATATGTAATCTATATAATTCTATATTCTTACCTTTTAGCATTATACACCATTTTTGGTATTTCAGGAGAGGTGTTTTCAGCAGATCAGCTTAAAAAGTTTCTGCCCAAACTTCTTGGCAAAATTCTCTCTTTTATTTCTACATGCATGTTGTGTATAAACCTTTTTTTATGCTTTTAGTTCACCAATATAACTATTTTATGTCTTAACTATCTTGTTTTAATTTTCAGAATTGTTTATACTCAAAACATCTTTGTTTTTTTAGAAAAGCAATGGAGGTGAATTTACAGCACGATTTATACATACTCAGGGGGGATTTTTTTATGTTGAAATTAATTGGGGTTTTGTTAGTGGCAGTGGGATTTTTATTTCGTCTAAATACACTGCTTGTGGTGACTGTTGCAGGCATCGTGACAGGCCTTGTATCAGGCTTGTCGCTGCATGAAGTAATTACGATGTTCGGACAGTTCTTTGTAGATAACCGCTATATGTCGATGGCTATTTTACTTACTCTTCCTATCTTCGGCGTGTTAGAAAAATACGGGTTAAAAGAACAAGCAGAAGTGCTGATCAAAAAAGCCAAAAACGCTTCTTCTGGAAATGTTTTACTTATATACCTTTTCATCCGTGAAATCTCAGCCGCAGTCGGCTTAAATATCGGCGGACACGCTCAATCCGTGCGTCCGTTAGTTGCACCTATGTCTGAAGGGGCAGCTCGTGCAAAATACGGAGAGCTTCCTCCTAAAGTAAAAGAAGATATCCGAGCCCACGCAGCGGCAGCTGAAAATACAGGCTGGTTTTTCGGAGAAGATATCTTTATTGCAACGGGTGGAATTCTCTTAATGAAAGGTTTCTTTGACTCAGTAGGCATTCACGTAGACGTCTGGGATATGGCGCTTTGGGGTATTCCCACTGCAATATCAGCTCTAGTAATCAGCGCTATTCGTTTCCGTCAATTAGACCGACGTATTCACAAAAAAATGACGAAGCACAAACCAACATCATCTTCAAAGACGGAGGCGAGTTAAATGAAAAGCATCCTGACACTTGATACGATTTACTACTTACTCGGTATTATTGTCGCTTTTATCGCGATTCGAATTGCGCGTGACCCTAACCATCCTAACCGTTTAGGATCTTCCCTATTCTGGGCGCTGTTTTCCATTACGTTTTTATTTGGCAACGTGATTCCGCCTTTTTATGTAGGGTGCTTAGTTATTATCATGGTACTGCTTGCTTCGTTTAACCGCGTGACTAAATCCAATGAAGCGGAAACACCTGCTGAAGAACGAGTGGCTCACGCACAAAGATTAAAGAATAAAATCTTTTTACCAGCTTTATTTATTCCTATTTTTACGATTATCGGTACCCTTCTTTTTGGCAAAATTAAATTTGGAAACTGGGCGTTAATTGATCCAGAAAAGGTCACGTTAATTTCACTGGCAATCGCTGCTGTCATTGCTTTTATCGCTTCAATGGGCGTCACAAAAGCGAAAATGGACGTGCCTGTTAAAGAAGGAAGCCGCTTGCTTCAAGCAGTCGGCTGGGCAGTTATTTTACCGCAAATGCTGGCAGCACTTGGCGGTATCTTTTCAAAATCAGGCGTTGGAACAGTAGTCTCGGATATTGTAAGTGATGTACTGCCGACTAACTATGCATTTGTTGCTGTACTTGCATACTGCTTGGGGATGCTGTTATTTACGATTGTAATGGGAAATGCATTTGCGGCGTTTGCCGTTATTACTGGAGGCATTGGACTTCCGCTGATTGTACATATGCACGGAGGGAACCCTGCTATTATGGCCGCGTTAGGGATGTTTGCGGGATACTGCGGAACGCTTTTAACACCGATGGCAGCGAACTTTAACGTCGTGCCTGCCATGCTGCTTGAATTGAAAGACAAAAACGCAGTCATTAAAGCACAAGTACCAATTGCTCTTTCAGTTTTTGTGATTAATACGTTGCTGATGTACTACCTTGTATATCACTTTTAAAGGAGATTAATAGAATGACAACTGTATTATTAACCGGGTTTGAACCATTTGAAGGCGAAAGCATTAATCCATCGTTAGAAGCTGTAAAAACTTTAGACGGTGTTGCTGTTGAAGACTACCGAATTATTGCTAAGCCTCTCCCTACTGTTTTTGGTGAATCACTCTCAAAGCTTCATACTTATATAGAAGAAATAAGCCCCTCCATCGTCATTTGCGTTGGACAAGCAGGCGGCAGAGAAGGAATTACGGTCGAACGCGTTGCTATTAACGTAGACGACGCTCGAATCCCTGACAATATTGGCCAGCAGCCCATTGATCGCCCTATTATTGAAAACGGCCCTGCCGCATACTTTTCGACACTGCCAATTAAAGCAGCTGTCGAAAACCTGCGCCAAGCAGGCATTCCAAGCAGCGTCTCTCAAACTGCTGGAACCTTTGTCTGTAACCACGTGTTTTACGGACTCATGAACATGATTCAAAACTGTTGTATTAAAGGTGGATTTGTTCATATCCCTTACCTTCCTGAACAAGCCGTGAATCATCCAGGGAAAGCGAGTATGTCGTTGGATTTAATTGTGGACGGACTGCTTTCCATTGTAAAAACCACTATCGTAACGGAAGATGACATTTTAGTTTCAGGTGGAGCTACTCATTAATGCTAAAGACCAGTTCATATAGAGAACTGGTTTTTCTTTTTATATACGCACAAATTTTTTATTTAATAAATTAATGGAAAGTATAAACAACCTCACCTCTCAGTCGATATATAGTATGAACATATTTTCCAAAGATGTTCGATTGCTTTTATCCCGTCTCAAAGCGGGACACTTCTTGCATACAAGGATGTAAACCAAGAAGTAAAACCATTATACGGAGGTAAGGAAAATGAGAATTAATCACAATATTACAGCTTTAAACACGTACCGTCAGTACAACACAGCTAACAATGCACAAGCAAAATCCATGGAGAAATTATCTTCTGGCCAGCGTATTAACAATGCCGCTGATGATGCAGCAGGTCTTGCAATTTCTGAGAAGATGCGTGGGCAGATTCGCGGATTGGATCAAGCTTCTCGTAATGCTCAAGATGGAGTATCAATGATTCAAACTGGGGAAGGTGCATTAAACGAAACGCATTCTATTTTGCAACGTGTTCGTGAATTGGCTGTTCAATCAAGTAGTGATACAAATACTACAGATGATAGAGCTGAAATTCAAAAAGAAGTGACTGACCTAATAAGTGAAGTAGATAGAATTGCTACCGACACAGAATTTAACACTCAGAAGATATTAGACGGTACAGGTGGAAATGCTGGGAAGTTCACTTTTCAGATTGGGGCGAATAAAGATCAAAAAATTGATGTAACGTTTGCTAAAATGGACTCAACTAGTTTAGGAGTTAAAGATATTGATTTAAGTGTAGATGCTGCTACATCTACTGCTGCAATCGATACAATCGATGCAGCAATTAAAAATGTTTCAGATGAGCGTTCTCAACTTGGTGCTAAACAAAATCGTTTAGAACACACGATTAACAACCTAAGCACATCATCTGAAAACCTAACAGCTGCGGAATCACGTATCCGTGACGTAGATTATGCTTTAGCTGCCTAAGCAGCAACAAGCACAGTCGTCCTAGCTGGTAACGGCTAGCGAGTATAATTGGGTGAATTGCTGGAAACCCCTGAGAGCTTTTCTTACCACAGCGTAGTTGGAAACAACAGGCGCAACGGTTTAAAAAAAGAAAAGATTGGGCAATCAGCAGCTAAGCTCCTGTGAGGAAACTCTGGAGAAAGTTCAACGACTAAGATAGACCGTCTAAGGCAGCCTGCTATGACGATGAAATCTGTAGGATAAAAATCTGCTGTTCCGCTTATTTATATCCGAAGTGCCCAACCCCTACTTTTTTTGAGAGGGTGAAGATATAGTCTAGTCATTTGTAAAAGCAAATGTTCGCACGATGGCGAAAGAGATGATGGAACAAACTAAGAATTCAATTCTATCTCAAGCTTCTCAAGCTATGTTAAGTCAAGCTAACCAACAGCCGCAAAACGTACTTCAATTGTTACGTTAATTGGTATTTTAAAAGAGTCTCCGTTACGGAGACTCTTTTTTGTCATGTGATTTCATTTATTTGTTTCTAACATATCAACTCTATTAATTGCTTTAATAACCTTACCTCAACAAAAGCTTTCCTTCTCAGCAAACTTCCAAAACCTTTTCTGATAGTTTACAACGTTATCTACTGCTTGGAATAGAGCAGTCGGTGTTGTTCTGTGCGGCAAAACGTGCGGATCTTTCCAGTTCACATCTACCCCGGTAAGTCCTTCAATAACCCCCATGGTGGCGATAGGAAGATATGCTAGGTTATACCCTCCTTCTTGTGCTACAATGAGCCTTCCTTCGCAATATGATTCTGCTAATTCTCTTATTTGGTTTGCCATATATTTAAACCCTTCTCTTGTCACCATTAAACGAGAAATAGGATCCAATGCATTTGCATCTTGTCCGGCTGATATTATGATAAGCTCAGGCTGAAATTGTTTAATGACTGGTGCAATGATAGATTCAAATACATATTGATAGCCTTCATCTCCAGTCAGGGGAGGTACTGGTATATTTATATTGTATCCTTCACCTTTTCCTTGTCCGGCTTCATGTACCTGACCGGATTCTAATGGAAAATAGTCTTCTTCATGAACCGAAATAACAAGTACATCGTCACGTTCATAAAAAATGTCTTGTGTTCCATTTCCATGATGAACATCCCAATCCAAGATGACGATTCTTTTTAACCCGTAATGTTCAATTGCATAGGCAGCGCCTACAGCTACATTGTTATAAAAACAAAAGCCCATTGCTTGGTCTGAAGACGCATGGTGCCCTGGCGGACGTATTTGAGCATAGACTTTACTTATTGTTTCACTTTCCATCACCGTATCTACTGCTTTCATAACGGCACCTGCAGATAGCCTCGCGATCCCTTCCGTTTCAGCAGATGCATAGGCCTCAGGTCCAACCTCCCTTGTTCCCGCTTCACATGCTTTTTGAACATGCCGGATATGGTTTTTAGTATGAACCCGAAGTAAATCTTCATCCGATGCTTCATAAGGTGATTGTCTAACTAAGCAATGTACTAAGCCGCTTTTTTCAATCATTTCTTTGATCACATTCATTCGATGCTTGTTTTCAAACTCGTCACAAGGCTCTAATGTTCCTCCACCTTCAAATACATACTGAATCTTGCCCGTGTCATGGCGTAAAAATCGTTCATCCCAAATCCAGCTTGTTTTATGTACCATTCTGTTTGGCTCCTTTCTTTTTATACTAGAAATTAAGCTTATACATTTGAAGGCGTGCGGAACGCTTCTTTTTTTAATAATAATTCGTACGTATCTGGTCTTCTGTCACGCATAAACTGAAGCAAATTACGCGTCGAATCGATTTCTTTTAAATCAACTTCTTGAATCAAAATTCCTTCTTCATCCGTTAAAGATTGTAGAATTCCTCCCATTGGATTGCTTACAAAGCTTCCTCCGTAAAAGGTCATCTCTTTTTCAGTTCCTACCCGGTTCACCGCAGCTACAAAAACGCCGTTTGAAATCCCATGTGCTGAAATAGCTTTTTCCCATGCGGGACGAGTTGAAAGCTCAGGATGATCAGGCTCTGAACCAATCGCAGAAGGATAGAATAGAATATCCGCTCCTTGCAGTGATAATATTCGTGCTACTTCTGGGAACCATTCATCCCAGCAAATTCCTACTCCGATTGTTCCATATTGCGTTTCATATACAGGATATCCCGTATTTCCTGGAACAAAATAATATTTTTCATGATAGTTCGGACCATCAGGAATGTGGTTCTTTCTTGTAATTCCTAAGCAAGTTCCGTCTGCGTCGAATACGGCTGCACTATTAAAATAAACGCCTCTAGCTGCTTTTTCATAAAAAGGAACAATTAATACAACTTTCAGCTCTTCTGCAAGTTCTGCCATTTCTTTTAATACGGAGCTCTCTGCTGGTATAGCTAGTTCATATCCTGCCGGTGAAACACTTTGAGGGAAGTATTGAGCATTAAATAGTTCTTGTAGACAAATAATTTGAGCTCCATTCGCTGCGGCGTCTTTAATTTTTGTGAACGTATAGTTAATATTAGCTTCAACGCTTTCTTCACACTCAACTTGAATAAGACCAACTTTCACTGTTTCTTTCATTTTAATCTCTCCTTTTATGTTAGAAATTTCAGATAATTAATAATGTACTTTATCAAGATATATGTTCGGTTTTGAGCTGGTTAGGCTCTGTTTTTTCATCAAAGGCAAATTGCGGCGGTGCTTTTGTAAAAAACGACGTCTTGTATACTAGATAAATAAAGCCTATAACAACCCAAATGCTCCCTAACGAAATAGATTTTATATCTAAGCTTGTCCATAGCCAAACTGTAAAGACCGCTCCAATAATGGGGCTGATTAAATAACGGCATGTGCCTTTAAAATCTCTTTGTTTTCCACGGATATAATAGTGAAAGATAACAGAGATATTTACAAATGTGAATGCAATCAACGCGCCAAAATTGATAAAGGAAGCGGCTGTAACGACGTCCATTCCGAGTGCACTTAATGAGAGTACCCCAATAAAAATAACGTTTCGTGATGGTGTTTTATATTTGGGATGTATATAGGCAAATAATCTTTTAGGCAGCATTGATTCTCTGCCCATTGCATAAAGCAGCCGTGAAGCACTGGCGTGTGAAGAAATTCCTGATGCAATCGTTGAAGTAATAATTCCGGCAAGAAAGAAGGATGAAAAGAGCGTTCCTCCAATATAGGCTGCTATTTCAAACGAAGCTGAATCTACAACTTTAAATGAATGATAGTTTGGATAAACAAGCTGGGTAATGTACGAAACGAGTATAAAGAGTATTCCTCCTATAAATGCTACAAGAAAAATAGCCTTTGGTACATTTTTCTTTGGATCAACTGTTTCTTCAGAAAGCGTAGTCACAGCATCAAAACCAAGGAAAGATAAGCAAAGAATTGAAGCTCCTGAAAGAACAAAAGAAAAAGAATCCTTTGAGTCAAAGAGCTGTAAAGAAGAAAAGAACAAAAGATCACTTTCTCCTTCTATCATTTTCTTAATCGATAAGATAACAAATAGAGCTGTTACAAAAAATTGAAAAAGAACAAGTATTCCATTCACTTTTGCTGTCATTTGAATACCAAACACGTTTATACAAGTAATAATAACAATAAAAAGTAAAATCCAAAGAGACGATGGAATAGACGGAAACGCAGCTGATAAAAAAGTTCCCGCTAACAAAAAATTAATCATTGGTAAAAAAAGATAATCTAAAAGCACAGACCAGCCGACAAGAAATCCTATGTGAGGACTTATAGATTTTTGCGTATACGTATAGGCCGAGCCTGATAAAGGATATTCTTTAGCCATATGCCCGTAGCTGTATGCGGTAAATAGCATCGCTGCAAGGGCAAGGACATATGCCATAGAAACCATGCCATGCGTAGTTTGAGCTACAACTCCATATGTAGTAAAAACCGTCATTGGAGCCATATATGCAAGACCTAAAATGACGAGTGATCGAAGCGTTAGCGTACGAACAAATGTAGCACTTGGCTTACCTTCCATCTTGTTTCCTCCATTCAACTAATATAATTCTCATACACACCCCCTTCTATTTTGATGCGCATAAATGAATGACTATCATTCATTTATGATTAATGTGATGGAAATTTATAAACAGCAAGAAGAATAATGAATGACTATCATTCATTATTCTTCTATTATAATCGATAACGTTTTCTTTGTCTTTGATTTTGTCAGAATTTTTAACATATTTAAAGCGATTTACCTATAGTACTTCCATAAGATTCTGCTATAACTTACTTCATTTTCTTCTTCAGCTAGCTTAACAATCATTTCTGAACCTCCCTCTCTTGACCCCTCCCAGTTTACATGCCTTATCAGTAATCTACTCCGTATAGCAAGCCATTTATCCGTACTTAATGAACGGCTGGATCTTGCTGACGTATTTGACAATCTATCAGTCTCTTTATATGTTTTACCAAATTTGGACGCTTCGAAAACCTATTCAAGCGTAAAAAAAGTGATGTCTCCGTCGAGACATCACTTTTTTTATAGAAATGGTTTCTTTAAATATTCGGCGATTTTTTGAGGAGCAGCTGGCTGACTAACAATGTAGCCTTGAATAAAGGAACATTCATGCTTTTGTAAAAAGGCGAGCTGCTCTTTTGTTTCAACGCCTTCTGCGATTACTTTCATGTTAAGAGCATGAGCTAAATATAAAATGCTTTTTGTAATCGCCTGCTGCTTTCCTTTATCGGTCGCGTGTTGAATAAATGTTTTATCGATTTTGAGCGTGTTAAATTCGAAGTCTTTTAAATGTGATAACGAAGAAAAACCGGTGCCAAAATCATCTAATGCAAACGTTACGCCAATTTTCTTTAATTCATCCATGACTTTTTTTACGTGTTCTTCATACTGAATAATGGAGCTTTCCGTCACTTCAAATTCAATGAATGAAGGATCGATGTTGTAATGAGCTAACGTTTGTTGAACGTGCTCTACAAATCCGCGTTTCAGCAAATGTTTAGACGAGACATTAATCGAAACGGGCACGATTTGTAATCCTTGATTCTTCCACTGCTGCAGCTGCTTGCACACATGCTGGATTACCCAGTCGCCGAGCTCAATAATTAAATGAGTTTCTTCTGCTAATGGAATAAAGTCTTCCGGTGATACGCGTCCCCATTCCGGATGATTCCAGCGAATTAATGCTTCGATACTATCAATCTCTCTGCTGTTTGTATGAACCTTTGGCTGATATTCAATAAAAAACTCATTTTGAAGAAGTGCGTTGCGCAATCCTTTTTCCAGGTGATAGCTTTTATACGTCTCGCTGTCCATTAACGGAGAGTACAGCTGCCAGTCGCTTCGTCCGACTTCTTTTGCACGCCTCATAGCAAGGTTGGCATTCGTTAGTAGCATCTTCGCATCTTCACCGTCATGCGGGTAGATGCTGATTCCTATACTGGCTGTAACGCACAGAGAAAAGTCGTCAATGGTAATTTCTTTTTCGATTTCTTGTAAAAGAGCAGCAGCTAGCTTTTGACATTCATGGATATGTGCAAGAGATAAAAAACAAATCGCAAGCTCGTCTTCTCCTGCTCTAGCTAGCATCACATCTAGCGTAACGCACTTTTTTAACCGATTGGCGATACGCTGCAGCAGGCGATCGCCTACGTCATGGCCTAATGTGTCATTAATATGTTTGAAGCGATTCAGTCCTAGATAAAAAACCGCTAATAAATCTCTTTCTTTTTTCATTTGTCGAATGAAATTTTTTAATTTTTTTTCAAACTTTCTTCGATTCGGTAAGTTTGTCACATGATCATGAGTTGCAAGATATTCAACATGATCCATGTACTTTTTTTCTGCGGTAATATCTTCAACAATGCCGTCTATGCGCATCAGCTTGCCGTTCTCATCAAGTGTTGGAATGCATTGATCTTTGACCCACTTCATTTCTCCCGTTTGTGTGTAAATCCGATACTGATGACGAATCATTTTTCCTTTTTGTAATTGATGCTGCCCTTTTGCCACAGCTGCTTTATCTTCTGGATGAATACAGCTTTCCCACAGATCTCTATTCCCTAAAAATTTAGCCGCATCTTCTCCGTAAATGTTGCTAACACCACTGGAGCAGACAATCATTTCATTGCTCTGCACATCAACGGACCATATTCCAGCATCCAAATTGTTGTAAATCGTTTGAAACTGCTGTTCTTTTTGCTTTAATTCATTCGTAATTACTTTTGATTCGGTAATATCGTGCACAACGCCAATCAGCTGTACGATGTTTCCTTGCTCATCTACTAGTGCATCCGCTTGCTCAAACACCGTACGTTCTTCACCGCTCGGCCGCAGCAGTGTATATTCAATCGTGTAGCTTCCTCCCGTCGAAAGTGCCTCCATAACGGCTTTTTCTAATCTTTTTTGGCCACAGCGATTGACGAATTGAAGAACGTTCTTTAAAGAAGGAGTAAAGTGCTGATTAGGATTTAATCCGTAAATATTATACAGCTGAGGCGACCAATAGCTTTTATCTTCCCGCACATCGTAATACCAGCTTCCTACATTCGCAAGCTTTTGCTCCATTTTTAAATGCGTTTCTAATTTAGAAATGTGATTAGAGCGCTCCTTCTCTTTTGAATCATCTCTGCATATGGCGTAAACACCCGCTACTTGCTCATTTACGATAATAGGAATGAGAGTAATATATAAATGAAGTTCTTTTTTTGTTTTGTGATTGATTGTCGTCGAAAAATGAACTTTTTCCCCTTTTAAAGCACGTTGAAAAAGTTCTTGTGCCTGCTGTTGTTTCGACGTATGTATAAGAGCTGTCAGCTGCTGGCTTTTTTCTTTGTGTTCATTTCCCGTTAGCTTGAAGGCTGCTTCGTTGCTAAACATGATATCGCCTTCACAGTTGATAAAAAAAATATCTTCACTGTATTCTTTTAAAAGCTGCGTATTCAAACGATCAAGACGTTTCATGATCATGATCGACTGCTCCTTCTCCGTGTTTTTATCCGGCAAGATCTCATGGCGCCTCCTTTTATCTATTTCTTTTATATTATTATAAGCTATATTTGACATATATTTTACCTTACTTTCCCCAATTGAGGAACATCTCAGGTAAAGATAGCTGAAAACGTTTTTAAAGTCTTTTTAGTTTGGTAAAATAAAACATATAAAGGAGGGATAGCGTGACTCAAAGTCCTAAAAAATATGACTTATTTTCTAGAGGTTCCTTTCAAACCGCTGCTTTTCTACTTCTTTTCTCGCCTCTTTTTACTCGTTTGTTTCAGCAGAACGTCTGGGCGTATATAACGGTCGCTTCTATCATTATTCTTTTTAATTTCATTACCGAATGTATCTAGTAAAAAGAATCAGCGCTGTGCCTAAAAACTACATTGCTTTTTTCCAAACGATTTGTCTGCCTGTGAATATACTTCTGCTATGTTTTTTCTACTACGTTACGTAAAAAAAGCATCTATCGATTCGATAGATGCTTTTGATCTCATGACTTTTTCAAAAGGCTCGATACATACTTGGCTACAATCGCTCCTTGACCGGCTGAAGAGCTGATACTAGAAAACAAAGGAGTCGTGCACGCGTCTCCAATTGCATAAATAGCTGGGTCGCTGCTTTGATGCACTTCATTGATGACGATGAGCCCGCTTTGTGTAGTGGTGACTTTTTCTTTAATAAGTTCAACATTGGGTGCTATGCCTAGCCTAATCAGCACTGCGTCTACCGATAGGTTCTTACATTCACTGTTTTTACTTTTTAAATCGATCGATGTGACGTGATGCTTTCCGTGGATAGCCGTCACTTCGGTATCTGTCATTACCTTAACACCGGGGTCGGAAAGAACTTTTTCAACGTATTGCTCTCTTGCTTTGAAATGCGTAGAACGATGAATCAAATATACTTGTTTTGCTTGTGATGCTAAAAGATGTGCTCCTTCAAAAGCCCGGTCTCCTCCACCAATGAGAGCAACCCTTTTGCCTTTTAACCGTTCTCCGTCTGCTGAAGCTGAATATACTTCTCCTCGGTCAATCATTTGCTGCTCACCAGGCACTCCGAGCTTTCGCTGACTAGAGCCCGTTGCTAAAATAAGATACGTATAGCTAATTTCCTTTTCTGTTTCTTGCTGCTTTACTTTTACTGTTTTAGAACGTTCATCAATGGAAATTACTTTTGTATTCACTTCATATAAGCAGCCCATATCGATAAAATGCTGAACCATTTTACGCTGCATCTCAATTCCATTTTCCGCTTGTATTCCGGGATAATCAATAATCTCATTATAAATAGTAAACAGCTGTCCGCCTAACTGTGCCTGCTCTTCAAGAAGCAAGCAATCAACGCCTAGCCTTTTACACCACACGGCAGCAGAGATACCAGCGGGTCCTCCGCCAATAATCAGTACGTCAACATGTTGCATACAGCTCACCTCGCTTCTGCTTCTCAGCTTATATGGCTTTTTGTTTCTTTACATTTGTCGCTGTAAAAGAGATAAAAATTCTCCTCGAACCTCTGGTTTTTCCATAAATGTTCCTCGAACGGATGAAGTGGCTGTAGAAGCTGAAGACTTTTTAATTCCTCTTCCGCACATGCACATATGCTTCGCTTCAATAATCACCATCACTCCTTTAGGCTCTAACACTTCTTCGATTGCATCTGCAATTTCATTTGTTAACCGTTCTTGAACTTGAAATCTTTTTGCATATCCTTCTACCGTACGAGCGATTTTAGACAGACCAGTGATTTTTTTATCCGGTATATACCCAACGTGGGCAACGCCAAAGAATGGCGCAAAGTGATGTTCACACATTGAGTGAAATTCAATGTCTCGTATTAGTACCAATTCGTTGTGATTCACATCAAATGTTTTTTCCAAATGAGCTTTCGGATCTTCTCGGTAGCCTTCCGTGTATTCTAAAAACGCCTTTAGCACGCGGTACGGCGTCTCTTCAAGGCCGTCTCTTTCCGGATTGTCTCCGCATAAATCAATCAGCTCTTTCACCGCATTCATAAATGTGTCAGCTTGACCTATTTTTTTATCTATTTCAGTTGAATTCGTGCCTAGTGTTTCTAAAAATTTTTGAGCAATTAAATTTTGTGTACTTAGTGCCATCTTTTTATGTCCTCTTCCCTTTTCTTAGTAAGTTTATTTTTAAATGATGGTTTTGCTTCAGCTATTTAAAAACGCTTCTTCAAAATCTTCTGCAGCAAGAGGCTCGCTAAACAAGTATCCCTGCATGTGATCACAGCCATTTTTCATTAAAAACGCTTTTTGATATTCTTCTTCTACACCTTCTGCGATTACCTCCAGCTTTAAGCTTTGAGATAAGCTGATAATCGCCTGGGCAATTTCACTGTTGCTGTAATCTTCTTGAATATCTTGGATAAAAGACCGGTCGATTTTCAAACAATCGATTGGTAATTTTTTTAAATAACTCAACGAAGAATATCCGGTTCCAAAATCATCGATAGAAATTGATATACCATATTTCTTTAACAGATGTAAAGCTTTAATCGTTTCTTCCGCGTTCATAAGCAGTGTACTTTCTGTAATTTCCATTTCAAACCAAGCGGGATCAAATCTATGCAGCGAAAGAAAGTGTTTAATTTCATTAACCAAAACAACCGGATCTTGAAATTGCCGCGGGGAAAAATTGACCGCCAGTGTCATTTTTTCGTCTGAGACCTTATTCCATTCGCTGACTTGAGAACAAGCTTTCTTCATCACAACTTCCCATAAGTATTGAATCAAACCAGCTTCTTCTGCTATAGGGATAAACGCTTCTGGAGAAACAAATCCAAGCTCTGCGTCATTCCAGCGAACTAATGCTTCTACGCCGGTGATTACATTGCACTTTGCTTCTATTTTCGGCTGATAGTAAACGTCAATGTCCCCTTTTTGAATTGCTTTTCGCAAGCGCGTTTCGATGTGAACTTTTTCAGCTTGTTTTTTATTTAACGAGTCATGATAGATACTTACTTTACTGCCGCCTTGTCTTTTTGAAGCATACATGGCAACATCTGCATACGTAATAAGCGTATCTAAATTCGTAGAATGCTCGGGATAAAAGCTTAATCCGCTGCTTATACTGACGAACACTTCATCGTTGTCAATGTAGCAGGGCTGTTGAACATACGCCATGATCTTCTCGGTGATACCTTTAACTTCTTCCGGTGTAAAATCACTGAATAAAATGACAAACTCGTCTCCTCCTTGCCTTGTAAGAAAGCTGTTAGCAGAAGGAAGACATTCTTTAATTCGGTTAGCTATCAGCTGTATAAGCTGATCTCCTTTTGAATGCCCTAGCGTATCATTAATATCTTTAAACCGGTCTATATCCATAAATAACACGGCTACGTGACGAATGGACTTTTCCTTCGACTCAATTAAGCGCCTGTTTAATTGTTCTTTAAAATATCTTCTGTTCGGCAACCCTGTCAAAAAATCGTGGTACGCATGATACTCACTTTCTTCCTGACTTTTCTTTAAATCATCTACATATGTTTTTAAAAAGTGAGAAAGGTGGTTGATGTTTGCTACAAGTCCTCCCAGCTCATCTTTTCTTCTTGTATTCAGCACCTTGCCAAAATTACCTTTAGCGATTTGATTTACGTGCTCCATAATATGTTTAATCGGCCGCGTAATGGATGTAGAGAAGATAAAGCTTATAATAAGAACAATAAAGATAAACGGAAGAGACAATAATAAATGTTTAATTAATTCTTGCTGCAGTTCTTTTTCAATAAGTCCGTAGTCATACACTACGCCTATTACATAAGCTGGAGTGTTTTTTTCTTTAATTGGTACCAATGTCTTTAATACTTTTTTATGGTTAATTTCAGCAAGATAGCTTTGTGATTTTCCCGTTTTTAAGACCTCTTGTATGGATTTTTTATCCCGTTCGGTATTTCGGTACGTGTATGTTCCGTACCAAATCGGCTGATCTTTTATTTTAATATATTTATTGCCGTTTAAGTATACGTTTTGATTTCTTTTCCCGAAATTTTTGGGGTTAAAAACGGTTAGTTCAAGAACGCCTTCCAGATTTTCTGTGAAGCGGTTCATCACGTTCGTAGGACCGAACCTTTTTTCAAAATCCAGTACGTGCCGATCACGGAAATAAGGATCAATAATATAATTAGTAGACCCGTCGTAATAATAGCCCCACTTGTCAATGTGATTAGGGTTGCTGGAGGCTACTTCAATCGGGCCGCTCCAAAAGTGAGGTAGATTCACTCCTTTTTTGGTAGTAATCGTCTGCTGAGAAAGCAGCTGCCGAAAAGATGTATACCAATAGCCCCACTCTTTTGTAGACATATTGATTTCCTTAGGATCAGAAGATTTTACGCCTATAATATCATCTCCTGCAGGAGCTAATAATGTAATGTGAGATATCATCAGTTTTTTAGCCAGTCGCTTTAACTGGTCATTGCTGACGTCATGGTAATCAGCAGGCAAAGAATCCTGAATCGCAATCGAAGCCGTTCTTAATTCTTGTGCCATTCGATTTTCCATATAGGAAGCACTATTTTTTGAGTTTTCGACTTCGTACGCAATTTCCTCTGTTACCAGCGTGATTTCTTTTTTGTTAAATTCTATTAATCTATTTTTTGATCGAATGTAGTGCAAGGTATTATTCGCTAGTAGAATACACAATACCAGCAAAGTAAAGAATACGGATAACTTTTTCTTTATCGACACTAGTTGGCTGCCTCCTGTTTAAAGAACGGATCCGACAGTTTTAACACCTGCCTATATGCTCTAGCTTTACATCGGATACTATTCTTCAATTTCCACAAAAAAAGAATGAACTCATACAAAAAACCAACCGCTTTGGTTGGCTCTATTCTTAACTAATTATAAAACATATTAAATACATACTTTTATTTACATGGGTAGAACAAATTTGTATTCCTATAATATTTTAACTTCTTTTTTCAAAATATCAAAGGGGGAAAATTTAACTTTCTTTATTCCTGCCCCTATTTCTTAAACTTCTTTAAAATTCGATGATACCAATAGATTCCCACGCCCGTTAATAAAATAATCGTTCCCCACTGATGAGGTAAAAACTTCAGCAGCCATATGGACATTATAATAGTAGCTACCGTTAAGTTACTCAGCCACTGTTCTCGGCTTAGATTTTTCTTATTCATCACCACCGCTACATAACCAATAGGCGGTGCAAAAAAGCACAGCAGCAGCAGAAATTTTTCTGAACGGTGCCAAGGCTGTTTATTCATTTTTTCTCACTTTTTCTATTTAAAATAAACTGATAGCCAAACGTCCCAACGATCCCTGTCCAAAACATAGAAGATGACGACACTAACTCGGCACCTTTATAGGCATACATTATTATGTTCACAAACAGCAGCAATAAAAGTATATAAAAACCTGCCGACACAGCTTTATTCCAATTTTGATGCTCTCGTTTAGAAGCATCCTTAAAAAACTTCATCGAAACTCTCCTTTTACATCTTATCCATCACTTGTCCATTTAGGGGTTCTATCTTTATGTTAGCATATTGGGTAGTTTTGGAAAATAGATAGAGGAAATTGTTAGAGTACAGAGTTGAGAAAAATTCTTTTGGTAGTTCCTATTCATAACAGTAAAACGAAAAAACAATGTTTCTCTAGACGTATACCCTAGCCGTTATTTTCTTTTTCCAAATTGACCTATGGAATAATTCAACACATCCTTGTCCACACTATACTTATCTGTTTTTTCATAGATACGTACCATTTTTATAGATAGGAGGGAAGCCTATTGAACGCAGAAAGCAAGCGTTTGACTTCAACTGAAATAACAAGTCTATGCGCGCAGTACCATCAGGATACGCTGGCGGTTTGTGTCGCGAAACACGTTCTTGCAACGGTGACGGATGCCGAGATTCGGTCGCTGTTTGGCTTTTCGCTAAAGTTATCTGAAAAGCATATTGAGCTGCTGACTGCCATTTTTCGGGCCGAACATTTTCCGCTGCCGAACGGATTTACAGATGAAGATGTGGACTTGCACACACCTCCGCTTTTTACAGACTCGTTTTGGCTGAAATATCTTCACGACATGACGATTCATGGCTTGTCAGGGTACGGCATTTCGTTTAGCGTGTCGATTCGCCGAGATATTCGAGATTATTATCATCAATGTAATTTAGATGGGATGGAAATCTACAATCGGTCGCTCGATTTGCTTTTAGCAAAAAACCTTTATGTGCCGGCTCCTTATTTTTTAAATCCGAAAAAACAAGAGTCGATCACAGATTTGTCTTACGCTCTTGATTTTGTCGGAAAGCAGCGTCTTTTAAACGCAAATGAAGCCGGAAATATTTATTTTAATTTACGTAAAAGCATGGTAACCAAAGCTCTTTTAATTGCGTTTAAACAAGTAAGTAAACGAAAAGACGTGCGGAAAGTCATGGAGACGGGGCTTGATGTAGCCCACAAGCATATTGAACTTTATTCTTCCATCATGCACGAAGAAAACCTTCATACTCCTCCGCTTTTGGATAATGAAATCACAACATCTACGCACGCGCCTTTTTCAGAAAAGCTGATGACGTTTCACGCAGGAGCAATGTTCAAGGTAGCCATTACATACTATGCAACTGCGATGACCACCAGCATGAGGCTTGATATTGTCGGGCACTGTGAAGCGTGTATTTTACGAGACTTAAAAGTAGCCGGGCGCTGCAGCGAAGTGATGATTAAAAACGGGTGGATTGAAAAGCCGCCTGAAGCAAGCGACCGCAAAGAAGTGTAAGTTTTTCATCGTAAGTCTTGACCTGAAACGCGTTTCATACTTTATGCTTTGTTTATTCCCATCAGCTGGCGTGACACGAACGGTGGCGTTACGGCTGATATGTTATCCATAAAAAAATCCGGTGTATTCACCGGATTTTTTGGTATGCTTACATATTCATTTCTTTTTTATACGCCAGGTACGAATACAGATAAGGAATCGCCACGCACAGAACGATACTCCCCCACATGATAACTGACTTGTATCCATCAGGTAAAAAAGCGCTAATAAGAATCAGCAGTCCACCGATAAAAAAGAGCTTTCCAGATAAACGATGCGTCTTTTTCCATACGGTTTCATTGCTCAATGTCCACGGTGTACGAATCCCCATAAAATAGTTAGAGCGCACGCGCTGCAAGTAGTTTCCGATAATGATAAAAACGAGTCCAGCCATAATTGGAGCAATGTACGACATCCGCACGTTATAGCCCAGCCCCTGTAGAATAGTGCTCATATTTACAAAAAAGAATAATAGCAGTACGGCGTTTAACACGATGTTATACGTTTTTGAAAAGTACTTATAGTTTTCTTTACGCGGGTCAATTCGCGGAACAAATGCGATGATAAAATAAATAAGTACCATGATTCCTACTGTTAAGATCATTGCATTTATCTTCGTTGCAAATCCGTCTGCTTCTCCATTTGCTCCCCAGTGGATGGGCATCGTAGCTGGAAGGTGCGGCAGTGCAATCAGCCATGCAACCAGTGTTAAAAGGGTAATACCTAAAGGAAATAAATGCTTTTTCATTTAACTCTCTCCTTTCTGAAAGCTGAAAAACCAGCCGATTAAATCTTGAAAAACGGTTGTATTTAGCGAATAAATCACAAACTGCCCTCTTTTTTCATCTTGAACGAGGTCCGCTTGCTTCAAGATTTTCAAATGATTTGAGATGCTTGGTTTGGTCATGTTAAAATACTCGGAAATTTCTCCTGCGGTTAAATCCCGTTCTTTTAACAGCTCTAAAATCTTCCTGCGAGTGGGATCCGCCAGGGCTTTAAACGTTTCATTCAATTGAAGTTCATCTCCATCATATTTAAGTATTTAGATAATTATCTAAATATTAAACTATAGAATATACTATGTCAATATTTTGAAAAGAGAACATCTGCATTTGACTCATTTTTTGTTTTTTCAAAGCAGTCCATACATACAAATTGAGCCTCTTGATGTAAAAAAGCTTTAATTTCAGTCATGCCTCTTTTACTTGGATACTTCATTCGCATCCATACTTCTTCATTCGGCTGAATTTCTTTTGACAAACGGAACATTGCTCTTTTATTCCAAACATATTATCCCCTCCATTTCCTTATCTAATTATACGTTTCACTAGTAAAAAGGTTTCATAAAAAGAGGATGGGACATAACCAATTCAACCCTAGCTAGAAGCAACTACAGATCTGAAACCTACGTTCACTCTACCAATAAAAAAATCCGAACGAGTCGGATTCTTTCTCAAGAATCTCAATTCATCGTTCGGATCTTCCTTCACCTAACATACTTATGTCCTAACCTCTTTTAAACATTATAGCGGCGTTACGTCTTCCTGCTGTTTTTGCTGTATTCTTTGCTTTTTCGATTTTCTGAAATGAAGCAGTTCATATACAACGGGAATGACTACAAGTGTAAGCAGAGTCGCAACGGCCAATCCTCCGATTACAACGACTGCTAGACTTTGAGAAACAAGGCTTCCGCTTTCGCTTTGTTTGAATAACAGCGGCAGCATCGCACAAATCGTAGCGGCAGACGTCATGACAATTGGACGCATACGCGTAGCGGCTGCTTCGACAATCGCATCGCGCATAATCATTTTCTTTTCATTTTGCTTCACGCGGTCTAGAAGTACAATTGCATTGGTCACAACGATACCAATCAGCATTAGTGCTCCAAGTAGAGCCGTTACGTCTACTGGAATGCGGCTGATTAATAAACCTAACACAGCACCAATCGCTGCAAGCGGAAGCGAAAATAAAATCGCAAACGGCGTGCGGATTGTTTTAAACGTAATCACCATAATTAAGAACACAATACCAATCGACACAAGCATTGTAATGAACAAGTCAGAGAAGTCTTCTCCTTGCTGAGTGCTTGCTCCGCCGATTACAACGTCAACATCTTTTGAAATGGACAGTCCTTTATTCTTACCGTCTCCAAAAATTGTTGTTTGAATGTCTTTATTAATCTCTGAAAGCTTTTCTGGATTGACATCCGCTGTTACTTGAATATACGGGTCTCCATTTTTATGAAACTGATTTGTCGGCTTTTCAGCTTGCGTTAATGAAGCCACTTTTGAAACAGGTGACGGTCCTGTCTCTGTCATAATAGAAATATCTTTTAACTCTTTTGGTGATGTTGGATTTAAGACAGATTCAAGAAGTACGTTTGCTTGCTTGCCTTCTAAATCTATCGCTCCAATCGGCGTTTTATTCAGCATAACGCCAAGCTGCTGCGCTACTTGCTGCGTATTCGCTTTTGTTGGATCTACGTCTAAAGAGTAAATTGTTTTCTTTTCGTCTTGGTTCGTAGAAACTTTGTCTACTCCTTTTATATCGCTGATTTCTTTCTTAATGCTGCTTGCCGTTTTTTCTAACTTGTTCATGTCGTTTCCAATCACATCAACGGTAATGGAAGTAGTGGAAGCTCCCATTAGTGAAGCAGCACTTACGCTAAGATCCCCTCCGTCATAGAGTTTCTTTTGATTTTGGATTCGTTTCATTAGCGAATCCGTGTTTCCACTGTCTTTTACGGTAATCGTATACGTAGCTTCAGTAGGCGAACCAACGTCTCCCCACTTGGCTCCTTCGTCCGTATTACCAAGCTGCATGTATACCTCTTTTACTTCTTTTTGAGCTAAAATATAGCGTTCAAGCTGCAGTGATTTTTCTTCTACGGTTTTAATTGGCGTGTTATTTGGATAGCTTAACGTTGTGCCTACAAAGTCAGATGAAGAGTTATCAACCGCTCCTTTAGGCATCATCGTGTACGCGCCAATAGATCCCACAAATAAAAGCAGCGAAAGCAGCAGCACAACCCATTTATGATTCAGCGACCACGTAATGACCTTTGTAAAACGAACCGGCTGCTTGTGCTTACGAAGTTTTTCGTTTTTTAATAATCCTGCACTCATTAACGGCACAACGGTAAGCGCCACAATTAATGAAGACAGCAGCGAATACGTCAGCGTTAGAGCGAACGGAAGCATAAAGTCCTGGAGCCCTCCGTTTACAAGGCCGATTGGTAAAAAGACGGCTACTGTCGTTAACGTAGAAGCGGTAATAGCAGAGCCTACTTCTTTTGTTGCATCAATAATTAACCCAAGCGAAAATTCTTCTTTTTGCATTTTCCGGAAAATGTTTTCAATAACAACGATACTATCATCTACCAATCTCCCAATCGCTACCGCTACCCCTCCAAGCGTTAAAATATTGAGCGTAACGCCTGATTTGGATAATAGGAAAAGCGTAAAGCAAAGCGATAGCGGAATGGATACAATTGTAATAAACGTAGAGCGAACGCTGCGTAAAAACAGCATGATTACAACGGTCGCAAAAAGTGCGCCCAGCAACACTTCTTTCATCATGGAATGAACAGAGTTTTGTACGCTGTCCCCTGTTGCAAAAAATACAGAAGCATTTACAGTGTTATAGTCTTTGTTAATTTGCTGAGACAGTTTTTTTACTTCTTTTGTAATGCTAACGGCGTTTGAGTGACTGTCTTTTGTAACAATAAGTAAAAGTGCATCTTTTCCGTTAATATGCGTCACGACGCCTTCAGGCTTTTTCATCTCTACTTTTGCAAGGTCCCCTAGCGTTACATTGGGTGCAACCGGCAGCTTTTTCACTTTATCCAAGCTGTCAATTTTACCAGTTACGTTGATGTTGCTCGACTTGTTATTAATGACTTTTTCTCCAACTGCAAGCGACGTGTTTTTTCCTTCTAACACGCTGATGACTTTATCAATGGTCACGTTCTTTTGTGACAATTTTTTATTATCAACTTTAATAGACACGTAGGAATCCGCTGTTCCATACGTTTGAACACTCGCAATGCCTTTAACGTCTTTATATTTAGGGATCAGTTTTTTCTCTGCAAGATCCAGATTGTCTCTTGTTAATCCTTCTTTAAATGTGAGTGAAATATCTGCGATGGGAATCATTGAGGTATTTAATTGAATAACATTAGGCTTTGATACGCTGGCTGGAAGCTGCACCGAAGACAGCGCTTCTTGGACGTTTGTTTTTGCTTCTTTCATATCCGTTTTGGATTCAAATGAAATATCGATTTTGGAATAGCCGTCTCCCGTCGTCGAATACACGTTGTTTTTTCCTTTAACACCGGCTACCGCTTCTTCAATCGGTGACGTAACTTGTTTTCCCATAGAGTCCGCATCCGTTCCTTGCCCCATAACCACTACTGACACTTGAGGCTGATCAGCGGTCGGCAGGAATTCCATCGGAAGTGTAAAATAACTAATGACTCCTAAAGCTAAAATTAAAATAGACATAATGGTGATAGCCGCTTTATTTTTAAACGACCATTTGGTGAGCCAAGACATAAAATTTCCCCTTTCACTTTTTCGTACAAACTTAGCCAAACATTTCTAGAATATGCTAAATAACTACTAAATTATACCTAATCTATCTTACCATTTAAAGACTTATTTTTGTAAAAAGTCCCATTATTTGAACAAGATTATTTATGGATAATATAAGCAGCTCCTTTACAGCACAAAAAAAGACGCCGATACCCGGCGTCCCACATGTAGTAAGTGAAAGAAGAAGAAGAATATGCCTACGATTTCTCAGGCAATTCTATGACCTTATTTGGTTTCTTCCCGTTTTTTTATGAAATAAACATATTTAGCATAAATTCCCTCAGCTAGCAGCTCGGCTGTGCTTTGATTCCGTATCGTTTTGAATTTTTAAGGAAGTCAATAAAGCCACGATGCTTCCTGCAAAGCCAAATAAAAACAAGTGATGAATGCCTGCCATAAAGCTTCCGCCTGAAGTCAGCAACGCACCCATAATGGTAACACCGATTGCTGTTCCCATGTTTCTGCAAAACATAAAAAACGACGTTGAAATACCTCTTTCATGTCCTCCTACTAATTGCTGTACACCAATGACTCCAACCGTAGAAAGCAGACCAAACGATAGTCCTTGCACAATCATGACGCAAAACACATAAAAGAAACCGTGACTTTCATTTAGCATAAGCAGAAGTGTTCCCGAGCCAACCAGCAGCACATTCCCGATTAACAACAGCTTTCTGTAGCCGTGTTTTAAAATCCATTTACCTGCAGGCACGGATACAGACATCCATCCGACCGCCGTCCCTAACAGCGCAACTCCGCTCATAAACAGCGACAGATGCGCTACTCGCTGTAAAAATAACGGAATGTAGCTTGACGTACCGAATAAAGCCACCGTTCCAATAAACGCATTGATATTAATCCATGACAGCGTTTTGTTTTGGAACATGGACAACGGTACAATCGGAGAAGCATGTTTTCGTTCATGGAGATAAAAAATCATTAATAAAATAAGTCCCACGACTGTATACACAACTCGGTTCTGTTCCACTACCGTAACGAGCAGCAGCGACGTAACGCCCGCTCCAAACAAAATGGCACCGATGTAATCGACTTTTGCTCTTTTCGGCTCATAGCTTTCTTGGTACGGCATTAACGTAAGAAATGAAACGATACATACCGGTAAATTAATAAAGAAAATCCATCTCCACGTTAAATAATCCACAAAAAAAGCGCCTAAAAGCGGAGCTAACACAGCTGATAATCCCCACATCGTTGTAAACAGCGCCTGAATTTTCCCTCGTTTCTCGACGGGAAATAAATCTCCGGCAATAATAGCGGGAAACGCCACCATAAACCCGGCTCCTATTCCTTGAACCGCACGGAAAAGAACAAGCTGAATCATCGTATTCGCCACGCCGCAAAGCATCGAACCAATTAAAAAAGCAATAATTCCAAACCCAAATACTTTTTTGCGGCCAAATAAATCCGATAATCTTCCCGCTACCGGAGATAAAATCGTACTTGCAATCATGTACGAAGCAAACGACCACGCGTATAAATCAAATCTTCCAAGCTCTTTTGCAATAACGGGCATCGTCGTATTCATAATCGTTGAATCAAGCGAAGCCACTAGCATTGCCAGCACAATACTAACCATTACGGACGTTCTGCTTTTCATTTGGCAATCTCCTTATCTGTATAATCTGAGCATTTAGTTTACTCCTGCTTGATAGATGTTGTCTAGATTTGTGCATAAAAAAGCAGATAAAAAGCTGCACTATAGCTTTTTATCTGCTTTTTTGACAAGGCCAGCTAACCCCCTGATTGTCAGCAATGTAAAACTAATACTTGCAAATGTATGAAAGATGGTCCACTTTTTCCATTTAAACAGATTGCTATTTCTCTCTAAATACCACTGGCTGATACTCATCGGAACGCTCCACATCAAGCTTTTTAATAAGATTGCAGGAAGCTTGTCTTCATAAGATTGTCTAACCCAAACCATACTTAGCAAAGGAAAAAACAGCAGATCATATAAAATATTAGTTGAAAAAATGCGAGGGTACGGCCGAACAGGATATTTGATTCGATTCGTGTTTACAGCATAAGCATCAATAAGCGTGGCTAAAATCCCTTTTGCAAAAAAGACAATCAGCATTTCTTTAAATTTCGGTTTTTTTACAACAAAAGGAAAAAGAACTGCACACAACACAGTTAGCCCTTTTAGCAGTGTTCGTTCCATTTGCAACACTCTTTTCTTTGTCAATATCCATTAGTATGTACGATTACTGGCTAAAATAATAAGCAGGAATATAAAAAGCTTCTCACCGTAAAGGAGAAGCCTTTCTTTTCTTATTTTACATCTTCGCTTACCGGCTCTTGGTCAGACAGTTCTTTGTTTCGAGCCATAACCGCAAATCCAGCCATTATAATAATGCTGCTTGAAATTCCGTATAGGATTGGCGTAGTAGAAGAAAGTCCTTCAATCAATAGACCTCCAAGTACTACTAGTGTACTGACTACAATCGCTGAAACTCCTGCTTTTGGATGAATGTCTTTCCAGAATAGGGACACAACAAACGGAACAAAAATCGCTCCTGATAAAATGGCATACGCAACGTCTAAAGCCACAAGCACGTCTTGAATCCAAAGAGCAAAAATAATAGCAAGCACTCCAACAATAAGTGTATTAACACGCGTTAAAATTAAATAATTTTTCTCCGAAATATTTTTAAGCCACACTTTTTTAATAATATCATTACTGATCAGCGTAGAAGATGCAAGCAGCGTTCCTGAAGCAGTTGACATCAGCGCCGAACAAACGCCTGCCAGTACGAGACCTAATAATCCTTGAGGCAGGATTTGAACTGCAAGCGTCGCAAATATGCTTTGACTGCTTTCTGCGTTTGGCAGCAGCAAATACGCACACATTCCAATTACACTTCCGGCAATCGCGTAGGCAATACTGTACACACCTGCAAAAATGGAACCGTTTCGGGCGATTTTTTCTGTTCGCGCCGTGAATACTCGCTGCCAAATATCTTGAGATACTGCCATACCAAGCGTATATAGAAGGAAATACTGAAAGATTTGACCATATCCAATGGATGAAAAATCAAAATAAGATGATGGCAAATCTCCGGCAAGTGCTTTGAGACCGCCTGCTTCTGATACACTCATTGGAAGCATAAATCCAAAAATCGCCACCGTCATCACAACAAATTGAATAATATCAGTAACCGTTACGCTCCACATTCCGCCTAGAATCGTATAGAACAGAACAATCGAACCGCCAATTAACATCGAGGCCGTCATGTTCCATCCAAGCAGCGCATGAATGATCGTTCCCATTCCAATCACTTGAGTGACTGATACCATGAGTGTATAAATAGCGGCAACAACGGCGCTGATAATTTGCGCTTGAGCGTTATATCTTTTTCCTAGCAGTTCGCTGATAGTTGTCACTTTCAACGACGAAATCCGCTTAATAAAAATCGTTCCAAGCGTAATGATTCCAAGTCCAATCATCGTCACAAACCAAATGCCAGACAGCCCGTGCTCATAGCCAAGCTGAGCCGTTCCAATCGTCGACGCTCCGCCTAAAATAACGGCTGACAAACACCCTAAATACATGAACATCCCTAAGTTTCGTCCGGCTAAAATAAAATCTTCTGATGACTTTGCTTTTAACGAGCCAATAATACCAGCTACAACCAATACGCCAAAATAGACAAACATAACCGTCATATCCAGTCCGTTCATAACAGATTCCTCCTTATTATGGGTCAATCTATCTTTCAGTGAAACAAAGAGCTTCCTAAAAGCTTTAGATCACGTGAAGACTTGTGATCTCTGTCAGTGCTTCGTCTAGCACGCGAAGCCCGGCGTCAATTTCTTCTTTTGTAATCGTTAAAGGAGGAATCATTCGAATCACTTCTCCGCTATTTCCGCAAAGGTAAAACAGCACGCCTTTTTCCAAACATTTGTCTAAAATCTCAAGAAGAAGACTTCCGTCACCTTGCTTTGTTTTCGGATTAATAATTTCAATTCCAATCATTAGTCCTACTGAACGAATGCTTCCGATAACTTCATGCTTTGCTTTTAAATGCTGAAGCTGATCCGCTGCATATTTCCCCATTGCTTTTGAATTTTCAATCAGCTTTTCTTCTTTTAATACGTCCAACGTCGCAAGCGCTGCTGAACAAGCAATGGGATTGCCTCCAAAAGTGGTTCCGTGTGTACCAATCGGCCACTTTTCCATTAGCTGTTTGGAAGCTACGGTAGCACTTAACGGAAGTCCTGATGCTATGCCTTTTGCGATTGCCATAATATCAGGCGTCACGTCAAACGTTTGAGCTGCAAACCACTCGCCGGTGCGTCCGAATCCTGTTTGCACTTCGTCAAAAATAAGCAGAATGCCGTGTCTGTCACACACTTCTCTTATTTTTTGGAGCCACGCTTTCGGAGGGATCACGTAGCCGCCTTCTCCAAGAACCGGCTCTACAATCATGCACGCTACTTCTTCCGGCGTGACTTGATGCTTAAACAAAGTGGCAAAATCTCTTTCCAGCTTTTCTACGCAGTAGATTTCCGGATCTTCTCCTTTTGGACACTGAGTCACATCTGCATAAGGCACTTGATACGTTAAGCCTGATGGCTGAAGAAATTTTCGGTATTTGCTTTTTGATGTTGTCACACTAAGCGCTCCGAGAGAACGGCCGTGAAAGCAGCCCATAAACGAAACCGTATAAGGCCTTTGCGTAACGTACTTTGCCAGCTTTAACGCTCCTTCAATTGCTTCAGTTCCGCTGTTGGCAAAGAAAAAGCAGTCCAATCCTCTTGGCAATACTGTTTTTAATTCTTCAGCAAGCTGTAAAATAGATTCATACATAATCACACCCGACGGACCGTGCATAAGATGATCAACGCTATTTTTAATCGCTTGTACAACTTTAGGGTGACGATGACCTGTATTAGCTGTTGCAATACCTGATGTAAAATCTAAATACGTTTTTCCGTCAGCTCCGTAGTAGTAGCAGCCTTCTGCTTTTACCACGGGTAAATCAGGGTGATCTTTCGCCATGCTTGGTGCTAGTAAATCCGGTAGACTGTTCATTAACTGTGTAAGTGATGCCTGCGTCATATGACTTCCTCCTCGCAATCTATCAAGTAATGTATTTGTACTTGTTTTACATGCAAAGAGCGTGCCAAATACGTTAAAAAACGGAATGTTTTTTTAATTTTCTAACAACTGAAGGCTGACTGATTCCAAGTGCTTCCCCTATTTCTGTTGTCGTTTTGTACTGTTTTTTTGCTTTTACTAATATCTCTTTTTCCAGCTCGTTTAATGCGTCATTAAGCTTCATTTCCCCATGTTCTTCAACGTGCTGAATCCGTTTTTTTCTATGCAGAGAATGCGGCAAATGCTCCATTGTAATCAGCGTTTGTGAAGACACAACCACGGCGTGTTCAATCACATTAATTAACTCTCGTACGTTTCCTTTCCACTCATGTGCAAGCAGTGCGTGAATAACCGCGTTATCAAACGTTCTTTTTCGGTTGTATTTCTTTTCAAACTGCTCGGCAAAATGTGTGAGCAGCGGAAAAATATCTTCGGGGCGCTCGTTCAAAGATGGAATGGTAATCGGTACGACGCTTAAACGAAAGTATAAATCCTCTCGAAACTCTTTTTCAGCAACGGCTTTTTCCAAATCTTTGTTCGTCGCTGCAATTAAGCGAAAGTCCACGGTTTTAGGCTTTCTTCCTCCAACGGAATAAAACTGTTTTTCTTGAATGAGCTTTAAGATTTTTACTTGATGCGCCGGTGACAGTTCTCCGACTTCATCTAAAAAAAGCGTACCTCCATCTGCTAATTCGACCAGTCCCACTTTTCCATTTTTAGATGCACCGGTAAAAGCACCCGCTTCGTAGCCAAACAGTTCAGCCTCAAATAAATGATCGGGAATCGCCCCGCAGTTCACTTCAATAAACGGCCCTTTGCTTCTTGTACTTTTGTTATGTATCAGCTTGGCTAAATGCGTTTTCCCTACTCCTGATTGCCCTAAAAGTAAAATATTTACGTCCACGTTCGAAACGTGAACGGCCGTACGAAGAACGTGCTGCATCTTTTCGCTGTTGCATACAATTCCTTCAGTTGATAGGTTTTGGTTTCTTAGCAGCATAAGCTCGCTCTTTACACGCTGCATTTCGCCTTCCATCGCATCAAGATATGTTTTCATTTCCATAAGCTCCGTCACATCATGAGAATAGCTGACGATTCTTTTAATCTCTCCTTTTTCATCTTTTACTGGAATGCCTGTAACGAGCACTTGCTTGCCTTGTTTAGTTGTTTGTACAAGCGTAATTTTCTTCTTTGTTTCAAGCACAATTGGCGTGACGATTGGTGTAAAAAGCCCTTGTTTTTCAAGTTCATAAACAGACTTTCCCAGCAGTTTTTCAGCTTTTACATCGTAAATGTTTCCCGTTCCTTCATGTATTCGGACAATGATGCCTTTTTCATCCGTCACAAGCAAATCATCTTTTAATGAATGAAGGATCCACTGATTTTCATTCCATTCTGAATTCATGTATGCTCCCTGCTTTCTATTCATTTTTGAATAAAATACAATTCGTTTTTGAATAACGGCATTTATTTTTGAATAATCAATTTATTATATCACGAGGACTTCTTTTTATTTTGAAACAGCAATTGAAATGAAGTTAAAAATGCATTAATATATTTTTATGAAGTTATAACTTCTTTTCTAGGAGGCTATATGAAGCAATCATTTCAAGAATTAATTAAACATAAATTCCCTGACCTTTCTCGCGGTCAAAAAAAAGTAGCTGAGTTTCTCGTTAATTTTACGGAAAAAGGCTCACTGTACACGGCTGGGCAAATTGGCAAAGAAGCAGGTGTCAGTGAAACAACCGTTATTCGTCTAGCTTACGCACTGGGGTTAAATGGTTTTTCCGATTTGCAGGAGCTAATGCGAAAAGAATGGCTTTCTTCTGCCGAATCAAAAGAATCAGCTAGCAAGCCTGCAGCTGATTCTGCAGCGGCAGAAAAGAAACCTTTTAGTGAATGGCTTTCCCCTGTTGACGAAAAAGAATTATCTCAAGCTGTAGATGCGCTTATCAAAAGTGATCAAGTGTATATTGCAGGTTTCCGTGAATCTCATACGGCGGCTTACTGGCTGTATTATAAAATGAATCAGCTTCGCAATCATGTTCTTTTATCCTTTCCAACAGGATTTTTGCTTGAAACGCTATGCAATCTTACTAGTGAATCTGCTGTTGTTGTATTTTCACTGCCGCGCTATACAAAAGAAGCGCTCGAAGTAGCTCAGCAGGCTAAAAAACAAGGAGCGAAAGTAATTGCCATTACAGACCGCCGTTTGTCTCCGGTAGGCCAAATCGCTGATATCACGCTTTTAGCCGGAACAACCGAACATATTTTATCGCTTCTTGCCCTATCTCAAGTTGTAATTAGCAGCATGCAAAAAAGAGATGAAAAAACGGCTGGAAAACGACAAGAACACTTGGAAAAACTTTATGCCGAGCAAGGCATCTTTTTAGAATAGATAATAGAAAGGAAGTAAACAAATGACTGAAGCCTTAACGATTCGTTCACTTACAACAACCACTGAACTAGAAGAGGTACGCGCATTAGAAAGCCGCGTCTGGGGAGAAGAAGAAGCCACGCCTGTCCATCAAACCTTGACCGCTGTTAAAAATGGAGGTCTTGTTCTCGGTGCGTTTCTAAATGAAAAGCTGGTTGGCTTTCAATATAGTTTTCCCGGGTTTGACGGAACGTGCGTCTACTTATGTTCTCATATATTAGCAGTTGACCCTGCCTATCGCAGCATGGGTATCGGTGCCAAGCTTAAGCATGCGCAGCGGCAAGAAAGTAAAAAAAAGGGTTATTCATATATTAGCTGGACGTATGATCCTCTAGAAAGCGCCAATGGGTATTTAAATATTGGAAAGCTTGGAGCCGTTTGTTCTACGTATATTGAAAACTGCTACGGAGATATGAATGATCCGTTAAATGCTGACTTGCCTTCTGATCGATTCGTTGTAGAATGGGCATCCGCAGAAGATACAAAACGAGCTCAGCCTCTTTATACGCCAGAACAAATAATGGACGCATCGCTCATTCAATGGACGTTAACGGATGAAAGGTTTCCTTCTGTTAGAGATATTGACGAAAAACTGTTAAATGATGACGTTGTAGCTGTAGCTATTCCGTCTGCTTTTCAGCAAATGAAAGAAGCTTCTCCTTCTCTGGCATTGGACTGGCGTATGCGAACAAGACGCGTATTTCAAACGTGTTTTGCAAAAGGATTTGAAGTAACAGACTTCATGAAGCATCCAGAGAGCAGCGCACCCGTTCATTTTTATATTTTAACGAAAAAAGAGGTGCAAAAATGAACATAAAACACGTCATTTTACGGCATTTAAAAATGGATTTACTTCATCCGTTTACCACAAGTCTTGGAAAAGAAGTGGATCGAGATTTTATTTTAGTAGAAATTCAAGACGAAGACGGACGATCCGGCTGGGCTGAATCCGTAGCGTGCGCGGATCCTTTTTATAAAGAAGAAACGCTCAAAACAAACTGGCACATTATGGAGGATTTTTTAATTCCATTGCTTCAAGAGAAAGAAATTCAGCACCCTGACGAAGTATCTCAACGCTTTGCTCATATTCGAGGCAATTACATGGCAAAAGCGGCGTTAGAAGGCGCTGTTTGGGATTTGTATGCGCGCAGGCAAAACCTCTCTCTATCTAAGGCGCTAGGAGGCAGTAAAAGTCAAATTGAAGTTGGTCTTAGCGTTGGCATTCAGCCTACGATTGACGAAACGCTTCGAAAAATTGAAGCCGGCTTGAATGAAGGATATAAGCGGATCAAAATTAAAATTAAGCCGGGCTGGGATCTTAACTTGACGCGCGCAGTTCGAAACGAGTTCCCTTCTATTCCCCTGATGGTTGATGCGAACTCTGCTTATACGCTTGCAGATGCTGATCACCTTGCTCAGCTTGATGAGTTTGATTTAATGATGATCGAACAGCCGTTGGCTCATGATGATTTAATTGATCACGCTGAACTGCAGGCCCGCATGCGCACGCCCATTTGCTTAGATGAAAGCATTCATTCAGCTGAAGACGTTCGAAAAGCTATTAAACTTGGAAGCACACAAATTATTAACATTAAAATTGGACGAGTAGGCGGACTAACAGAAGCCAAAAAAATTCATGACCTTTGTCAAACTCACGGTGTGCCCGTATGGTGCGGTGGCATGCTGGAATCAGGTATCGGACGAGCACATAATATTGCCATTACCACACTTGTTAATTTTACGCTTCCCGGAGATACGGCCGCATCATCTAAATACTGGCCGCGTGATATCGTTCATCCGGAAATCACGGTCGACAACGGTATTATTTCCGTTCCTGATACACCAGGCATCGGCTACGAACCTGATCACGATCAGATAAAAGCGCTAACTTTACACGAAAAAGTCTATACTTGCTAATCTTAAACAGACTGGAACAAAAGTATGTTAGCTGAAGGAAAATCCGAACGATGAATGGTTCGGATTTTTTTATTGATATGGTGAGCGTAGGTTTCATGTATATAGTGGCTTTTATCTATGCAAGACGAAGACTCCTGCGGGACAAGCAGAAAGAAAAGGCTGGCATGGAAATCAACAACAATATAAAAAGCAATGCCTACTAGCTCCTTTATCCAATTGATTTTTCTTTAGATTGGATAGATTTAGTTATGTCCCAGCCTCTTTTTTATAGGCTCCTCTCCCGAGATGACACGTACCTTGGCAAGATAAACAAACATATTAGCAAAAATGGTCTTATGCACAATCCTTCTAGTAATAAATGAATATAAATAGAGTGTAAGGGACATGCAAGGGTATATTCATTACAAATTTTAGAAGAAAGGAGCATACTGATGAATATTGAAATTGGAATTGCCATTTTCGTGTTTACAATGACAATGCTCGTCATTTTTTGGAGGCCGAACGGCATCAACGAAGCATGGCCGGCATCCATAGGAGCAGCCATTATCCTGCTTACAGGGATTGTATCCAAATCAGACATTGTTGATATTTTCGGAAAGATAAGCGGCGCTTCTATCACCATTATTGCCACCATTGTCATGGCCGTCATATTAGAAAGTTTCGGATTCTTCCACTGGGCAGCTGCACGGCTAGTGAGTTTATCCAAAGGCTCAGGGTACCGATTATATTGGTACATTCAACTGCTTTGCTTTTTAATGACTTTACTATTTAATAATGACGGCAGTATTTTAATTACCACTCCAATTTTAATTCTACTTTTGAAAAACCTTCAGCTAAAACCCCACCAGCAGATCCCCTACCTTTTAAGTGGAGCGCTTATTGCTACCGCTTCCAGCGCGCCTATAGGTGTAAGTAATATTGTCAATTTGATTGCCTTAAAAATTGTTCATATGTCGCTTTATATGCACACTGCGATGATGTTTGTACCGGCGACACTTGGTTTATTATTTATGTCTTGGCTCATGTATACGGTCTTAAAACGCCATTTGCCAAAAAAACTGCCGCATGCTTCAAAAGATATAGAAGAGAGTTTCTTTACGAAACAGTTTCACCCCTTAAAAGGAAGCATTTCTGTTGAAACAAAACGTAAACGCACACAATTTATGCTGAAAGTTTTATTATTTGTGTTTGTTATGCGCTGTCTCCTATTTGTCGCCTCTTATTTCGGCATACCAATCGAATTGGTTGCTGTACTGGGCTCACTGATCTTACTCATTTGGAGATGGTATCACTTACGTACAAACCCGATTGATATTTTAAAGAAAACGCCGTGGCACATTTTCGTTTTTGCATTTTCAATGTACGTTATTATTTACGGATTGCATAACGTAGGATTGACGGAACTACTTGTAAAAATTTGCGAACCAATTGTGAATCGAGGGCTTTTTGAAGCAAGCTTTATCATGGGAGGACTTGTTTCCATTCTCTCTAACTTGTTTAACAATCACCCTGCTTTAATGGTCGGAACCATTACCTTGACTGAAATGGGGCTCGATCCTATTACTCTTAAAACTATTTACCTTGCTAATATTATTGGAAGTGATATGGGCTCGCTTTTATTGCCGATTGGAACACTGGCTTCTCTTATTTGGATGCATATTTTAAAAGAAAATCATATCAAGGTAAAATGGAAAGATTATTTAAAGGTATCACTTATCGTTATCCCGCTTACCACCATCGTTACTCTTTTCCTTCTGTTCTACTGGGTTCAGCTCATTTTTTCTTAATACTGATTTACAGGACGGATTGTACTCTTTTGAAGCTTACAGTCCGTCAGAAACAAACAAATGTCTCTCATAAAAACCCACTATATTTTTCTATTGTTTTTTATAGATACACATTCACCCAATAAAAACATTTTTTTACATTCACTAATTATTTAGAACAATTTAAAAAGAAAATCAATAAATATATTGAATCGAATTTCCTTCATGTGATAAGATATGGTTATATTGTTACTTTAACAATACATAGAGCGAATGAATTAGAAAATATGCAGTTGCATAGAACTTTCTAAACCCCACACGCAACATTTAGAGAGTGACATTCATTTTCTCAGTAACACCCATACCTTTCTGAAAAGAGTGAGTACATTAGACTTGCTCTTTTTGTCTGTTCAGTGATAAGGTTCATTTCTTATGTGAGACCTTCGTTTACAATAAGACAACAAAAAAACAGGTAACTAAGCATGCCGCTTCTTACCTGTTTTTATATGCTAAAATGATAAAATCAAATTCTATCGCGCGAACGCCCTCTACGAAATTGATTTTAATTCTTCAATTAATTGAAAAAATTTTTCTTTGTTTCTTTCTTCTAATGTTTGATCGACTTCACGTAAAATTTGATCTCTTCTAAAATCTCGGATAGCCTTATTTAATACCATTTTAGCAAATATAGAATCGAGGATATCCATACGGATGGGCTGCGAGTCTGTCGGGTGCTTTTCGATATAAATCAACTCCTATCCTTTCCTCTATTATAACAAATTCTAGCAATGTATCAAAATTTCATCGGGATATGCGCTGTTGTGAAATAGCTTCGTATTCTGTTTCTAGCTCTTGAAGCGTAAGCTCATATAGCTGCTTGTTTCCTTTTTTATAAACCCCTGCATCCAGCAATAAATCAATCATTGATGTTTTTTTACATTGTATGTGAGAGTAAGCTTGTTTTGTCATCGTTACACCGCCTATTTTACACTTAAAAATGAAATGATTTCTCTATCTTTCACGACCTTTCTTTATTATACGGCCCGTCCTTTAGCTTACTGTGAAGAAAATGTTAAATTTATGTATTAATGCATAAAAAGAGGCCGGGACAAAACAGATGAAGCTGTATTCACCATAACAAAAAAAAAACGAACCACTCATCAAACTAGTTGATCAATGGTTCGTTTTTCACCTGGGCTAAAATACTTTTTTCCCAGCCTCTTAGTTCTTCTATTAAAAATCAAAGTTGTCCGGATCTGGACCTACTCGGTGATTTTGGTTTAATTCATTAATTTTACTTACGTCTTCAGCATCCAATTCAAAATCAAATAACGATGAATTTTCAACAATACGATGTTCTTTTGTCGATTTTGGAATCGTTACAACTCCGTTTTGCAGATCCCATCGCAGAATAATTTGAGCAACTGATTTACCGTGCTTTTCAGCAATTCCTTTTAACACATCGTTATCTAGCAATTCTCCTTGCATAAGCGGAGACCATGCTTCTAGCTGAATATCATGCTTTTGACAAAAAGCATGCAGCTCTTTTTGTGTCAAACGAGGATGATACTCCACTTGGTTAATAACAGGCTTAACATCTCCATCTTTCATTAAGTCTTCTAAATGATGAATTTGAAAATTACTTACGCCCACAGCTCTTACTTTTTCTTCTTTATAAAGCATTTCTAATGCTTTCCACGCTGCTTTATACTTACCTTCTACCGGCCAGTGAATTAAGTATAGATCTAAATATTCTAAGCCAAGCTTTTGTAAGCTTGTTTCGTAAGCAGCCAGCGTCTCTTCATAGCCTAAATCTGCGTTCCAAACTTTTGATGTAACAAAAATGTCTTCGCGTGAAAGACCTGCTTCTTTCAGACCTTGGCGAATTCCTTCTCCTACACCTTCTTCATTTCCATAAATAGCTGCCGTATCAATGCTGCGATAGCCTTTGACGATAGCTGTTTTCACCGCGTTCACTAATTCAGGCCCTTCTTCTACTTTAAATACACCTAGTCCAAGCCAAGGCATTTTGACTCCGTTGTGAAGTGTTACTGTATCTTGCAAATGATTACTCATTATAAAAAACCCCCTGCTAATTTCTTTACATTTGTTATTATGAAACAGAAAAAAAGAAAAAGATAGAACCCACTTTAAAGTAAGTTAGGCACTTCAAAGTTCTAAGGTAACTTTTTAGTAACCTTCTATCTCACTTAAAAATCACTTAAAAAAAAGAATCCTCCGCAGAGAATTCTTTTTTGTTTTTATTTAACGTTTATATTGACTGCTGAACTTGTATTTCCAGCGGCATCTTTTGCCGTCACAGCCAGCTTTACGCCTGATTTTTGTTTTGGGATAGTTACTTTAAACTGTCCTTTGCCATCTGCTTTGCCCGATGCGATCAGCTTTGTACCGCTTTTAATCGTAATCACGGCATTTGCTTCTGTTTTTCCAGAGATAAAGGTGGACAAAGACGTAACGGCCTTCACTGCCGGAGGTGCCGGCGGGGTTGTATCTTGCACTTTTACAATTTTATACGGGCTGTATCCTACTTTATTTTGCAGCACGGCCGTTACTTCTGTTCCTGCTTTTTGAGCAGGAATTTTTACGCTGAACTTGCCGTTTCCATCAATTTTTCCGCTCGCAATAATCTTTCCGCCTGCTTTAATATAAATAGACGCATTTTTTTCTCCTGTTCCCGTTACGGCTGTACTTTTTTCAGTAAGCGTATTAACGGTTGGAAGCGCTGGTTTTGTCTGCACGGCACTGACCGTTACAAACGCATTGGAGCTGTAGTTATTAGCTGCATCTTTTGCAATAACAGCTAATTTTGTAGAAGCAGGCTGCTTTGGAATGGTGATGCTGAACGTTCCATCCGATTTTGCATTTCCTTTGCCAATTACTTTTTTGTCAATTTTCACATGCACTTCTGCGCCGGCTTCTGTGCTTCCCGTTACGACTGTATCTTGATTGCTTACAGCGTTTACTTTTGGTGTAACGGGTGCTGTTTTATCCTGCACGGTTACGGTTACAGCTGGACTTACCCCCGCTGTGTTTCCAGCCGTTACAGACAGTTTGCTTCCTGCTTTTTGTTTTGCAATCGAGATGCTGTATGTTCCTTTAGCATCCGCTTTACCAGCTGCAAGCTGAAGACTTCCGTTTTTAATGATAACCGTCGCATTTGCTTCTGCTGTACCCGTAACAGCTGTACTTCGATCACTCACTTCATTAACTGTCGGTTTTACCGGAGCTTTTTGCTTTGCTGTAACGATTACAGTCGATGCAGAGCTGTTATTTCCTGCTGCATCTTTTGCTTGTACGCTTAGCTTTGTATTCGCTTTTTGCAGAGAAATGGCAACAGAAAACGCTCCGTTTGCACCTGCTTTAGCCGTTCCCACAGTTGTTGTTCCCACTTTTACAGTAACCGTCGCATTTGCTTCTGCTGTACCTGTAACTTTTGTATCTTGATCACTTACTGCGTTTACTTTTGGCGCAGCTGGTGCCGTTTTATCCTGTACGGTTACCGCAGTGGCTGAACTTGTTCCACCTGCATTTTGAGCTGTTACAGACAGCGTGCTTCCTGCTTTTTGTTTCGCAATTGAGATGCTGTAATTTCCTTTAGCATCTGCATTGCCTGCTGCAAGCTGAAGACTTCCGTTTTTAACGATGACCGTCGCATTTGCTTCAGTCGTTCCTTTAAGCTTTGTGTCTTGATCACTTACTGCATTTACTTTTGGTGCAAGCGGTGCTTTTAACGTAGATTTAACCGCAAAAGAAGGCGCTTGACTTTCGTTTCCTGCTTTATCTTTTGCACTTACCGCTATTGTTGTTCCACCTATTTGTACTGGAATTGAAACAGTAAATGTACCGTTACCATCCGCTACTGCAGAGAACGTTGCATCGCCCGCTTTTACCGTCACGGCGGCGTTTGCTTCTGTTGCGCCTGTTACGGTTGTATCTTGGTCACTTACTTCATTTACAATTGGAACAGACGGCGGCGTTTGATCCGTTACGGTCACTACTGTGGCCGTGCTTTCATTTTCAGCTGCATCTTTAGACGTTACCGATACTTTTGTATCTGCTGGCTGCTTGGCAATCGTAATTGCAAATTTTCCAGCTTCATCAGCAAGACCCGTTCCAATTACTTCATTTTCCACTTTTGCAATAACAGAAGCATTTGGTTCTGTTACACCCGTAAGCGATGTTTCGTTATCTCCTAGTGCATTAACTGAAGGTGCATCAGGCGCAACCGTATCTTTCGGTGCTTCTTGCTCCTGCTCTTTTCGCGGATATTTAGTTGTATAAAAACTTAAAAGAGTTGTTGTTGGATAATAAAAATCTAAAATTTCACGATAGTCTTTTCCTACGCTTGCCATTTTTTGAGCACCGTATTGACTCATCCCAACACCGTGTCCATTTCCTTTACCATTAAAAGTTGTTGATGTGCTTGTTTCATTTGTTTCCGTTACAAGCAGACTAAGCATCGCACGGCTGTTTAACATCGATTTTAGCTTCGTCGATGTTAAATTTGTTAATTCCAAATGATGAACTACTAGTTTTTGCGAACTGTCTACATCTCCTTTAACGAGGTAGTCCACTGTAATCGCACCTTTAGTCACACGGCCTCCTGATGAAGGAGCATAAAAACTCACCTTTGGAATAGACGTAATTTTAATGGTTTTACCAGGATGCTTATTGGCTACTAACCATGACTTCAAATTATCCGTAACGGTTTTATCTTTTTCAGAAACCGTATTCCACCAAGCGCTATAGTTAGCTAAATCTTTTCCTGTTAAATCAATTTGCGTTTTTTGAATAGCCAACGTCCACGGCGTCTGCTTATCGTATGGATCTTCTTTCACCGGGAAATAAGAAAGCTGAGTTCCTCCCCAAGCATTACTGTTTGATTCGGTTCTCCCGCCGTTGCTTGATGAGAAAACGGCGTTGATTAATTTATTGTTGTATGTGACTACTTGTCCAAATGTCTCATCTACTGCTTTGTTTGTGCTGTCGTACCACGTATAGCCACCGTATACTTGATAGCTTACCGTGTCATTGATTACTTTTCCTGCATAGCTCATTGCATATGTTCTCGCTGCTACTGCCTGAGTTTTTAAGGCTTGCAGGTGCCAAGATGTATAGACTTCATTTGGCACAACGCCTTTTAAATAGTCTTCAATCGGCAGCGTATTAACAGGTCTGACGTACGTTCCTTTTTCATTTGTAAACGCAACGTCTCCTAAGTACTGTCTGCCATTAATAGATATGGGATTTTTATAAAGAGACGGTGTAATTTCAAAGCTTGTAAAATCACCTAAGACCGTGCTTCCTTGTTTTAGAGTGACACCTTGAGTTGTTGCCGTTACCGTATACTCTGTATTTGCCTTTAAGACCAAATCCGAGTTTTTAATAGTGTATAAATAAGACGGCTTAATTGTAATTGCATGCTGATCTCCTAAATAGTTTACTAATTTTACAGACACAACTGGTTCTACCGTTTCAGCTTTCACGCTAGCAAGCGGCGTGAAATAAAACAGCAGTACGCTTAGTACTAAAGCAAATGCCGTTAACTTTCTCATCTTGTTCCCCCATTTTCATGTACTGTCTAACGCATTTTAATATCCCTCGTTATATCGACACAGTTCTATAAAAATTAAAGCATTTTACCTAGTTTTCTTTTCTGCTCGTCCGTTTTTTTGTCGAAAAAATGCTTTTTTTATATCATATGAACGACAAAAAAAACGTGTGACATAAATCAATTGATTTAGTCACACGCTTTTATAGGTCTTTTCACCTTTTATTTTTTCATTTCTTCATATGCCGCTATACCATCTGCAATATGATTCATCAGCTTTGTAAGGTAAGACTGATCAGACAGGTTCCGGTCTTCTTCTGGATTCGTCATATACCCCAGTTCAACTAGCGTTACGGGTACAGTCGACCAGTTAAATCCTGAAAGATCACTGCGATAGCGAATGCCGTCTGCTTCGACAAACTGATCTTTTTTCACCTCTGTCAGAATAGCCTGAGATGCCTGCAGACTGCTTTGATAAATAGACTTTGTATACGAATTATCTTCTGCAGGAGTAAGTACAGAAAATCCTTTTACAGAAGCATTTTCAGAACCATCTGCATGTATACGTACGTGCAGATCAGCTTTTGAATTGTTCGCAAGCTCCGCTCGTTCCCGGTTGCTGATATCTACATTATCAGAACTACGAGTAAGCTTTACGGTGATGCCTTTTTCTTCGAGCAGCTGTTTTAATATCATAGAAGCTTCCAACGTTAGCTTGTATTCCGGCTTCTTGGTCACAACGCCTGATGTGCCTCCGGAAACTTTTATTTTCGTTTCTGCTGATCCCGGTCCGATTGGCTCCTTTTCTAGATTAGCCTGGGATTGATGACCAGGGTCAATGTAGACTAAAAAAGGAGGAGGATCCGCTTTTTCAGGCATGTTGTTTTTTACATTTTTCAATTCATTATCTGCTTCATGAGGCTGTACTCCTCGGAACTGTGAGATGGGCTGCTTCACTCTTTCTCCCTCCGCATGAGCTTTTGGTACAATTCCGCTAACGACGGCTTTCTCTGTTTGACCTTTCATCATAAAGAAAAATAAGAGTACTGCTACTATTGCAACAATACCTATTCCATAACTCCATACTAAGCGCTTCATCTTCGCTCACCAAACTTTCGAATAGAGTGGGATATTCCTTATGTTAAAGTACAAAATGTGTTAACGTTATTATCTCATAGAATATGGATTTTTTTGTATAAAACGTTAAAAAATAATATCGGCAATATGTTATGTATATGCAAACAAAAACAACACTACATAATGTAGTGTTGTTTTTCAAAAAAATGACGGATGGTTAAATCCGTTTTGCACCAATATAACGTGCTTTCCAGTAACTGTTGCTAAGAGATGTAATCATCACGCCTTTAGACGTAGAAGCTTGAAGAAACTGATTATTTCCTAAGTACACGCCTACATGTGAAGGACCTTTTTTATACGTTTGAAAGAAAACCAAATCTCCTTTTTGAAGCTTTGCTTTTGAAACGCTGGTCCCTACTCGATACATTTGTTCCGTTGTGCGCGGAAGTGTTTTTCCAGCCTTTTTGAAAATGTATTGAATAAATCCTGAGCAGTCAAAACCTTTTGTTGTTGTACCTCCCCATTTATAAGGAACACCAATTAATTTTTTACCAGTAGCAATAGCCGTGTCCTTGTATGAATATGACGCTGCTTCTACTGTTTGAGCAGGTGCAATAAACGGACTGGCTCCACTAAATAAGACTGCCGCTGCCGTTATAGACCCAATGATGGCTTTTTTCATTTTTTTCCTCCATTATGTAACCGAACGTTACGTTTCTATGAACTTATTTTTCAATATGTTCGATTTAATTATAATGAAAAAAGCCTCAAAAACTATTACGCTATGATTAAATAATGTTACAAAATGGTTACTAAGGTATTTTTATCTTCTGGTATATATAGAAAAAATTGAGGCATACCGAAATCAACCGCTAGAAGCAACTACATACCCGAAGCCTACGTTTACCATCATCACAAAAAAATCCGAACGAGTTGGATTCTCCATCAAGAATCTCCATTCATCGTTCGGATTTCCCTTCAATTAAAACACTTTTGTCCAACCTCTTTTTCTCTTACTTTTCTTTTTGCTGTTTCAAAATTAAGTCCTGTTTCGCTTTAGCATCGTGATGCTGCGCTAACTCACGTGAAAATTCTTCATTTGCTTGATCCGGAGCAATTTTTAACTCTTTTGGTGTTTGAGGCAGTGACCCTTTGTTATTATGTGATGATTTGTGATTATTTGCTCTTCCCATGTTGAGACCTCCTTGTATCAATCATTTGTTTTTTATCTTTAGTTACTATTCCCAATTTTTCAAAGCAAATTCAAACGAAAAAAGATTGAGACATAACTAAATAAATTCCATCTAAAGCCGAATAAATTGGATAAATGAGCTGGTATGGATCACTTGTTGCACGGCCGTTGATTTCCATACAAGATTTCGCTTTCCGCAGGAGTCTTTGCCTTACTCTCCAATCAACAACTAGAAGCAACTGCACAGATAAAATCTACATCAACATGAAAAAAATCCGAACGAATAATCGTTCGGATCTTTCTTCAACTACAATGCTTTTGTCCCAGACTCTTTGTTGTTACGATACTTTTTTTGTTACTTCGTTAATATAAGCTTCCTTGTCTTTATCATTAAATTGACCTTCCCACTTAGAAATGACAATCGCACCAAGTGAGTTTCCAATTACGTTTACCGCTGTACGTCCCATATCTAACAAACGGTCGATTCCAGCGATAAAAGCAAGCCCTTCTACCGGAAGTCCTACAGATCCAAGCGTTGCAAGCAGTACAACAAACGATACGCCCGGAACTCCTGCAATTCCTTTAGATGTAACCATTAAAATTAATATCAGTGAAATTTGCTGTGTGATGCTCATATCAATACCGTACATTTGCGCGATAAAAATCGCAGCAAGCGCTTGATAAAGAGTAGATCCGTCTAAGTTAAACGAATATCCCGTCGGAATAACAAAAGATGTAATGGCTTTAGGACATCCGAACTTTTCCATTTTCGCAATAATACGCGGCAATACTGTTTCTGAACTTGCAGTTGAAAATGCCAGCAGCAGTTCATCTTTTAGCACTTTTAATAAGTGGAAGATGTTAACACCTGCCCATTTAGCTACAAGTCCTAGTACAACTAATACAAAGAAAATCATTGTGCCGTAAGCAACAATTACAAGCTTACTAAGCGGAATCAGAGACGCTAGTCCAAATTTTGATACGGTTACACCGATTAATGCAAATACGCCAAACGGTGCAAACTTCATAACTAAATTCGTTACCCAAAACATCGCTTCTGCCGTGCCTTCAAAGAATCTTAAAACCGGCTTGCCTTTTTCGCCGATTGATGCAATTCCAAGTCCAAATAGGACCGAGAAGAAAATAATTGGCAGCATATCGCCTGCAGCAATTGACTCAAATACATTCGTTGGAACGATGTGAACAAATGTTTCTACAAATCCTTTTTGCTCCGTAGCTTCTGCCGTTGATGTGTAGCTGCTGATATCTGATTTTTCAAGACCGCTGCGGTCCACACCAGTACCAGGGTGAAGCAAGTTAGCTGCTAATAAGCCTACAACAATCGCAACCGTTGTAATGATTTCAAAGTAAAGAATTGTTTTTCCGCCTAATTTACCAAGCTTCTTAATATCACCAACACCCGCAACGCCCACAATGATACTAGATATAACAATCGGCACCACGATCATTTTAATTAAATGAATGAATACGTCTCCAATTGGCTGGAGCACCTCAACTGCTTTAGGATTTCCGTAAAAAATAGCCCCTACAATAATACCTGCAATCAAACCAATTAGAATTTGTCCTGCTAATCCAAGCTTTTTGAACATATCTTTGCACCTTCCTTCTTTTTTCTAACAGCTTGAAGCTGTTTATTTGCACTTAATGTATTCAACAGATACAATTCCATTAAGAACTGTTTATTAAGTAGTTCTTTTATTCATAAGATTACATTATCACAGGCATCACAAAATCTAACAAAAACCTACTGAAACTAACAAAAAGTTTTTAGAAAATTACAAAATGAAAACGCTGTAATTTTTTTTACTACAGCGTTTGTTTGACTTCATAATAGAGCATTTGGATAAATTTTTTTACGTTTATACGACTCGGAGTACTGCTTTTTCCCGTCCCTTTTTCTATATCTCTCATGCGCTGATGCACCATTGAAAAATCGAAAAACTTAGAAGCATAATTTTCAAATTTAGGATTAAAGAAGTCAACCATACCAAGAGAGGTCAAATGATTTAAAGACTGATAAATGGCTCTTCTTACTCGCTGCTCGGCTGCTTTCATTTCTTTTTGCAGCACGTCTTCTGAAAAAGATGAACCAAGCTTTCTCACAGTAATTTTCTCAAATATTTCTTTGAGAGACGGAAAATGCTGTTCATACATCGTGCTTTTTTCCGTTTGATGCAAGTAATTGATGATTTCAATCAAATCTTTACTTCCGCTTTCTCCTAAAATACCCAGTTCTCTTAAAAGAAACCTGCACGCTTCTGCCGGATCGCTTTCTTTTTTACCAAAAGAAGGCGTTTTTTGCTGATTGCCTACATTAAGTACGGTATTTAACGATTCTTGAATTTTCTCCATTGATTGTTGAACATGAATTCGTTCAATTACTTTTTGAATGACCATGAGCACTTCCATACGATTAAGCGGCTTCGTGATATAGTATTCAATGCCAAGCGAGTAGGCTTTTCCAATCAAATCTTTCGTTTCTACCTGTGACATCATAATAATTTTCCCTTTAAAACTATCCTTTATTTTGCGCACGGTTTCGATTCCGTCTTGAATCGGCATTAATAAATCAATAAATAAAATATCGATCTGCTGCAATAAAGAAACTTGATCGTTTAACACGATCCCGTCTTCTCCTTCTCCTATAACCTCCCCTAGATCATTATCTTCAATAATTTCGGCTAACATTGAACGAAAGACTTCGTCATCATCTATGATATAAAATCGCATATTAGTCCTTATCCCCCATTAACGTAGAAATAGGTAAATCTATAGCAAATTGAACACCGGGGCTTGGAGACAGATTAACAAATTGAATATTCCCTCCCAGTTGCTCGGTCATTTGCTTAACGTAGACAAGCCCAAGACCCGTAGAAGGCGTTCCGTCCTTTGCATATTTGGATGTAAATCCCGCTTTAAAAATGAGACGTTCATGCCTTTTTTTCACTCCGGGACCGCTGTCTCTTACATACAATAAAATGCGGTCTTCTTCTCGACATACATCGATAATAATCGCGCCTTCTTTTTCAATCGCTTCGACCGCATTCGTTACTAGGTTATTAATTAATGATAAAAACAAGTACACGTGATAGCGAGGATGCTCTCCTAGAATCGAATATGAAAAATGAATATCTTTTGCTAACATCGCCGCATATTTTTCGTTGCTGCGCATCACGATTTGAAGCAGACTTTCGATTTCCATATACTCAGAAAATTCTTCTTTTGTAATGACCTTGGACAGTCCTGCTGATATCCGCTGGTTGTCTTTTTTAATATCATGTACTTCTCCTGCAATTTGTAATGCTTTTTGGCTAAAATCGTGCAGTGAATTAAGCTGGTGGATATCCGCTTCGTGTAATTCTTCATACAAATCATACGACTTTTTCGTAATTCTCTCAGCGTCCTGCAGCGTTTTTTTCAAATGAATGGATTCCTCATATAAATTTGAAAGCACAACAAGCAGCTGATCATTTTTTTGAGAGATTTGTCGTTCTCTCAGCTGCCCTTCGTAAAGTTTGATCATGCTAAACAGGCATAAAACAAAGAAACTTCGAAAGACGCCTACAATAAAAATCTGCATGAACTCTGGAAGCACAATATGATGATGAACCATTACATACATAAAAAACAATTCCATCCCGCCTGAAACCGTTTCGATGATGATGCTCCATATGCCAATAATCCACGGCTTTGAATGAAAATCGTTAATTTTAAACCAAGAAAAAGCAATTGCATAAACGAGATAATAGACCCCTGCTGAACACCTGATCTGCAACGAATGAATAAAATCAAATGATTCGTAGCTATACCAATCAAGCCACATCCGAAAACCCACTATAGCACCAGCAACTAAAATACCTGGTATAACAGGAGAAACTCTTCTTAAAAGCAGCAGTGAAAAGAAAAAAATGGGCACAGCAAAGCTAACTCTATACGTATCATGAAAAGGATAATATTTAAGCTCTCCTGCTAGCGGCACAACGACTATCATCACCAGAATGAGTAAAACATCTTTTTTTACTACCGTATCAACTTTCATCGTTCACTTCCTGCACTTTTTGAACATAAGTATATAGTTTAGCAATCTAAAAGACAATCGCTCTTCCCTATATTTTTTACATTCCTACTTCCATTTATAAATATAGCCCATATATAAACGGTTATTTATTCTCTTTCATTATTCTCTGTAGTTTTTTAGATTTTCTTGTTTTATTTTGTAATTTTTGTTGTATAGTAGAAGTACCTTTTAAAATGTGAGGCTGTATCACAACTATTCAATTATTATTACATCACCTGATAGCTACACTAAAAAGGAAAACTATTATTTTATAGGGGGAGCTTATTTTACAATGTGGATCATTACCGTTTACTCGAAAAACCAAAGTCCGACTATGTTTGAATTTGAATCAGAGGTAGAGGCGAAAAAGACATTTCAGGAGATTAAAGGGTGTAAGATCCTATCGGAAGTTATTTACTATAACGACCGAGTTCCCGCTTTAGCGTAAATCAGTTGATGTAGGAAATTTTACAAATTACCGGTTAAAAGCCACGTAAAGAGCCAAAGGATGGTCCTATTCCTTTGGCTCTTTACTGTTTGATTAGAAAAAACGAGACTGAGACATAATGACATGAGCTGAACCGCTTGTGACACCGCAGTTGATTTCCATGCAAGACTTCGCTTTCCGCGGGCGGCTGCTGAGCCTCCTCGTCGCTTGCGCTCCTGTGGGGTCTCACCTGTTCCGCTTTTCCCGCAGGAGTCTTCGTCTTGCCCTCCAATCAACTGCTAGAAGGGTCTAACGTTGACCCTAACAAAAAAACGAACCACTAATCAAACGTGTTGATCAATGGTTCGTTTTTCACTTCGTCTAACATACTTTTGTCCCAGCCTCGTTTTGCTTTGTGAGCATACTGACTGCCCACATTACGATAAAGTTGATAAGCAGCGCAATAAATCCGACGTTGATATCTTTCATTTGCTGAGGCAGTGATGGAAATAACGTACCAATAGTAGATCCGCTGATTGTAATATAGGCTACTACAATAATTCCAGCAACAATCCCCCACGCTGCTCCTTGTTTCGTTACAAAGTTATTTTTCTTCAAGCTGAAAAGCAGAGATGGAAACAGCTGTGTCATTAGACTATAGCCCATTAAAATAATTGTTGACAGCGTCGTTCCTCCGTTTAGCGTAAAGTAAACGGAAATGAGAGCCACAACCGGTACAAAACTTTTCGCTAAACGAGCAATACGAGCTTCGCTTGCTTGAGGCGCAAACGGTTTGTATATGTTTTTAGCCAGCAGCGTTGACGCACTCATTAACAGCATCGACCCCGGCACAAGCGCTGTCAGCAAACCCGCTCCTCCTATAATTCCAATAAACCAAGGATCAAAGGTTTGGATTGAGATCCGTAATAGCGCAAGATCCACGTCTCCTCCGCTTAAACCAGGAACTTTTAAAATAGCTGCAAATCCAACAAAAAATACAAAGAGCAGCATCAGCGTATAAAGAGGACTAATGATTGCATTTTTACGAAATACCTTTGCATTTTTCGCTGTATAGCTTGAACTAAACACCTGCGGCCACATATAAAAACCAAGTACTAGTAAAATAACGGTCGAAATAAACCACGAGACGCTTAATCCTTGCTCAGGAAACTTTAAAAACCCTGGCTTCGCTGTATTCACCGCTTCAAACATCGGACCGTATCCTCCGTAATAATGAAAAGGTAAATAAATGCCTAAAAATCCAATGACAGCAAGCATCATAATGTCTTTAATAACGGCCGTCCATGCAGAACCATGGATACCGGATATCATAACATACAGCGTTAAACTGATAGCTCCCATCCAAATGGCTGCCGGCATTGAAATGGCGCCGTATGATGCCTGTGATACAATAATCCCCAATCCTTTTAACTGCACAACAATAACAGGTATGACAGCAATCACTCCTACAGCAGCTACAAGCACACCAAGATAAGGGCTTTTATATTTGCTTACAAAAAAATCAGGCTGCGAAACGAGCTTATGATCTCTTGCATACTTCCAAATAACAGGAAGAAGCCAGTATGATAAGACATATGATAAGCTAATATAAATTAAGACATAAAGTGCAGGAGCTCCTTTTCCATAAGCCCATCCGCTTCCGCCTAGAAACGAAAACGTTGTATAGATTTCCCCGGCCATCAGCACAAACACTAAAACAGCCCCGAAACCGCGTCCTCCTACCGTCCACTGCTCCAAGTTCATATCCTTGCCTTTGGTTGATCGTATGCCAAGAAAAATAGCTGCCACTAAAAATAATAAAATAATAATAAGTGCACTATTCATTCTTCTTCCCCTTCCCGATTTCTGGGATCAAGCTTGTACATAACCCCTAAAATAATGGACGTAAGCACTACCCATATCACCATCCAAAACATATTGAACGGCATACCGAGAACAAATGGAGTCACTCGATTAACAAAAGGGAGAAAACCTAATATGCCTACGAACGGAAGGACAGACAAAATATAGATAAATTTCATGACTAAACTCCTCCGACTTTCTAAAACTAACTTCTTTATATTACCACATATTCTGTGTATTCAATGAAGGAATGCTTGCATTTAAACTGAAATAATCTCCAAAAGATAAAATATTCTGTACTATTTTACAAAAATACTGTTTTCATTTTTCTGAATAAATAGTATAATTTCTTCTTATAGTTCGCAGGAGGTATCGTACAGATGAAAACAATAGAGAAAATCAGTACATTTGCAGGAAAAACGTTTACGCTTTGGGTTATTTTAATTTCCGTTATTGCCTACTCATTCCCAGAGCACTTTGTATGGATTGGAAAGTACATCGTTCCGCTCTTAGGAATTGTCATGTTTGGAATGGGATTAACGCTGTCAGCGTCTGATTTCAGTGAAGTATTTCGAAGACCGAAAGAAGTAGCACTAGGCGTGGTGGGACATTTTATCATTATGCCGCTTCTTGCATTCGGTTTGGCGATTGGCTTAGATTTACCAAAAGAAATAGCAGTGGGCGTTATTTTAGTAGGCTGCTGTCCAAGCGGCACATCATCAAACGTAATGGTCTTTTTGGCTCGAGGAAACGTTGCGCTCGCAGTTGCTATCGCTTCTGTTTCAACCATTTTAGCACCGATTGTTACACCGCTTCTTATTTTATTATTTGCAAGCAAGTGGGTCGATATTGATATCATGTCTCTTATTATTTCCATTATACAAGTTGTCATCATTCCGCTTGCTCTTGGATTTACGATCAAAAAGTTTTTTGGAAAAGCTGCAGAAGCAAGTTCCAAAGCCCTTCCCCTTGTTTCAGTAGTCGCGATTGTCTTGATTGTATCCGCCGTTGTGGCAGGAAGCCAAGCACAGCTTGCTAAAACAGGCGGTATCATTTTTGCCGTAGTTGTTCTTCACAACATTCTAGGTTTCACAATCGGCTTCTTCTTTGCCCGCTTATGCGGAATGGATCTAGCCAAACAAAAAGCAGTGGCAATGGAAGTTGGCATGCAAAACTCAGGGCTCGGCGTCACTATCGCTTCCACTCACTTTTCGCCGCTAGCCGCTGTCCCAAGCGCCATCTTCAGCGTCTGGCACAACATCTCAGGCTCAGTGCTAGCCTTTATCTTTAGCAAACTAAAAGACAAAAACCAGCCTTCTTCTAACAAAAAAATGGCTGGCTAATACAATAAAACTTATAAGGGAAGCACAAAAAGCTTTTAAAAGGTTTAACCTAGGAGAATTTCACTACCCCAGAAAGGGGGGGTGAAATTCTCTTAGGTATAGAAAAAAGGCATGGCAATTTTGCCATGTCTCTTTTTTCTACATCGATTAAAAACTATTAGCCTCTTCCTGCTTGGAAAGAAGGATATTTTGTCATACCGCCATCCGCAAATAATGTAATACCTGTTACATAGCTTGCTTGAGATGATGCTAAGAATGCTGCAACTGCTGCTACTTCTTCTGGTTTACCGATGTAACCCATTGGAATCATGCTTTCTACGTCTGCACGTTGTACAGGATCTGCAAATTTCTCTGCGTTAATTGGTGTGTTCATCGCACCTGGTCCAATGTTATTTACGCGGATACCTTTTGGCGCATATTCAAGAGCTAATGTTTCCGTCATTAGTTTCATACCGCCTTTACTTGCTGCGTAGTGAACAAATAATGGCCAAGGAATCATTTCGTGAACGCTAGACATGTTAATAACGTTTCCTTTAATGTCGTTTTCAACGAAATATTTAATTGCTTCACGGCTTCCTAAGAATGCACCTGTTAAGTTTGTATCAATAACTTTGTTCCAGTTATCTAGAGATAGCTCATGAGAAGGAACTGGGTTTTCAACACCAGCATTATTAATCATAACGTCTAATGTACCAAATTCTTTAATAGCTGTTTGAACAAGATTTACAACGTCTTCTTCTTTTGTTACGTCGCCTTGAACGATGATTGCTTGTCCGCCTGCTTCTTCTACTTCTTTTTTCGCATCTAAAGCTTCTTCTTCATTGTTGTAATAGTTAATAACAACTTTTGCTTCTTCTTGACCGAAACGAACAGCCATTGCGCGTCCTAAACCTGTTGATCCACCTGTAATTACAACTACTTTATCTTTTAAATCTGTATACATAATAAAATCCTCCTAGTGTTTTCATTTATTCATACATACTATCATTAACTTTTACGTAAACGTTAACTTTTAGCCATTCCGAGGAATACGCCACCTAAAATGATGAGCACAATACCAATCGTAATCGAAATAAGCTGACGCTTTGTTTTCTTTTCTCCTAATAAGAAGATACCGCCAAGCGTTGAAATAACAATTCCCATTTGTGATAATGAGAAGCTTGTTGCAACCCCTACTTTAGGTTGAGAAATAAATAAGAACATATTACCAGCTGCCCAAATCAGCCCTGGAATAATGTTGCGAATTGCGTATTTATTAAACGGTTTGTGTTTATAAGTAAGTATAAGTCCCCCAATTAACATACCAATAGCTTGTGGGAATAGCGCCGACCATCCGTCTACATTAAATAAACGAGCGACAACTACATACACTAAGTATCCAATTGTTGAAATAACAAGGGTAATAATCCCTTTTTTGAATTGTCCAGATTGCTCTGGGTTTTTTTCGCTTTCTAGTGATGTTAACACAATACCAATAACAATAAAGATAAGAGCTAACACGCCTAAAATAACGGTTGTTGTTGTTGACCACTCGTGAAATACGATAACACCAAACAATGATGTCGTCACAAGCTGCATACCAGTTGAAATTGGCATGGTTTTTGAAACACCAATATAATCAATCGTTTTCAACTGATTACTTTGCCCAACTGCCCAAAATAATCCTGAAACGATTCCGACAATAAAAATAAGCGGCGTCAACACTGGATGAACTACGAAGTAAATAACGGCTGAAAAGATCAGCGCACCAATTGTAGTCCCAAGCGTTTGACTGTAAGGACCTCCGCCCAATTTAACGTTGAACAGGACAATACTTCCCCAGAAAATCGCAGGAAGAATAGCCAAAAGGATATCCATTTGATACTAACCTTCTTTCTCAAACTCTTGATGTAATTGTAAATTTAAAGTACCTTTTATTTAACTAGGTAACTTTATGTAACCAATCTTAGACCTTTTTTCTTGATACGTCAATAATAATATGTCGATTCTGTGACTTTTTTTAAAAACTTTACAATACAGCGTTTCCAAGCTACTGAAAGTTTTGAAAATAAAAAAAGATAGCCTTTTCATTATCCAAATGCTAGTATATAATAACATTATAAGAGTTACTTTTAATATCCTATATACGATAAAGTAGGTGACATCAATGAATGAATTTGATGAGTTATGTCCAAAAGTGTGGAAAACGTTTGATATAATAGGAAAAAGATGGAACGGGTTAATTATTTATGTCCTGATGAGCGGTCCTAAACGCTTTAGTGAAATTCACAGCAGCATTCCCTCTTTAAGTAAACGAATGTTAACCGAACGAATGAAAGAGTTAGAAGAAGAAGGAATTGTGATCCGGCACGTTATTCCTGAACGTCCCGTTCGCATTGAATATATCTTAACCAAAAAAGGATCAGAGCTTGGTATGATCTTAGGGCCCGTCAGTAAGTGGGCAAAAACATGGATAAAATAAAAAAGCCTCCAGTGAGGCTTTTTTACGTTTGATAGAGGATATAATTATTTTTCCCTTCTCTTTTCCCTTTATATAACGCATCATCTGCATTTTTTAATAATAAAGCAGCCGATTCCCCGTCCTCTGGATAAATAGATACGCCGATGGTAGTTGTTGTGCGCAAACAATAGCCCCGTACATTCCAGCTTTGCTGAAGAGATACATGAATCCGCCTAGCAATTTGTTCAATTTCCCTTCCATTTGTTACGTTTAAAATAATGATAAACTCGTCTCCGCCCAAACGATAAATGCGATCGCCTTTCCGTACACAGCTTTTTAATCTCTTCGTGTATGCTTTTAGAAATTCGTCGCCTATATGATGGCCATATTCATCGTTAATCTGTTTAAAATTATCACAGTCGAGAAACAAAAGCGCAAAAAACTCATCGCTTTTCCGCTGCCCTTTTTCAATTACTTTGTTTAACTCTTTTAACAGCATCGCCCGATTGGGAAGACCTGTTAAACTATCGTGAGTGGCTTCAAAATGAAGTTTATTTTCTAGCGCTTTTTGTTCAGTAATATCATTATGAATAGATACATAATGAGTAATATTTCCATCTATATCTTTTAGGGGCACAATTGTTTTCGATACCCAGTATGACTGATGATGCTTCGTCCCCATTTCAAGCTGCCCTCGCCATACCTTTCCGCTTTTTATTGTTTCAAGCAGCTCATCGTGGTTATGATGAAGCCCTGCATCTCGATAATACTTCCCCAATAAATCTTCTTTTTCATAACCTGAATACTGTACATACATATCATTTACATAGGTAATAGTTCCACTTGCATTTATAATCATAACGCTAGCTGATTCATCGAGCGCATATTTTATATTTTCAAGTTCTTTCAGCGTATAAGCCAGCTGTTCTTCTGCTTCTTTTTGAGGCGTAATATCGTGTAAGATGGCATAGGCGCCAACTGTTTGATTATTTACTTTAACAGGAATCGTTGTAATATACACGTGCTGTGCGGAATGTTGACTTCTACGAAATGTTAGCTCTGTGCTGTAGCTGATTTCTTCATATACATTCCAGCGTTTGTAATTACAGGCTCCCAGTCTTTTAGCAATATCTCGGTAATTTTGATGGAGCACATCGCTTGCAGAAAGCTGCAGCGTTTCTAAGAATGCGCTGTTGACATTTAAAATCGTGCCTTCCAAATTCAGCATACAAACCGCGTGGTGGTGGTTTGTAAATAGCGATTTGTACCACTGCTTGCTTTTTATGAGCTCCAATTCTAATTTTTTAATAGCTGTGATATCTCGGTAAATCACCGAATAGGCGACCAGTTGATTTTGATAGTCATAAATCGGTGAACAGCTGACAGATACACACACGCTTTCGCCGCTTTTTGTGTACCTGACTGTTTCATAAGGAGGCAGCGTCTTACCACTTTTTAATTCTTCTATTAATTTAAGGTTTTCTTTTTCCTCTTTCTTTGACACGATGTTCATCTCTTGACGGCTTTTTCCTATAACTTCTTCTTTTCTCCACTGAAATAGCTTTTCAAATGCTCCATTGACTGTTAAGACCTTCTCATCACAATCAGCAATTAGAATGGCATCTACCGTGTTTTCTAGAAACGCATCGAGTAAACGCGTGCTCTCTTCCTGCGTTTTTTTATAATGAATTTCTTGAGCCATGACAAGGACATGTGAAGGGGTTGTCGCTTGATTAAAAAGAGGGGTAAATGTTACTTCATATGCATGCCGGTCGGGCTGGAAAAGCTGTATGTATTGATATTGAATTGGTTCTTTCGTGGCAATGGCTTTTTCACAAAGTGTGTAAAAAAGCAGATTTTCTTCTTTATTGATTATCTTGTCTTCCATTTTGTCAAAGAATTGCTGAGCTGCTTTGTTACATTCTTTATAATATAGCTGATGTCTTTCTTGCTGGATTAAAATCACAGGCTGCGGCATATTCATAAAATAAAATTGGAATACCCCTTCACTATACATACTAAATATCCTCCATCTGCCTTTGGAATTTCACTAAACGTCTTGTTTTGATATGCAATTCACTCATTACTCCAAACCAACACGTCTTCTTTATCACATAAATATTTTAACAATCGCACAAAATCACATAATTTTATAAAAATTCAAGACATCTGCGTTGCATATAGGTCTAATTACTTATTCTTATATTACGATAAATTATCTATTTAGTGAAGTGTATGGTTTAAGAGTTCAGCAGCCTTTCTTGTCTGAATAAACTGCGGTACTTATTATAAGTTAAGTAGGAAGAGATCGACTGCGGCATGCCCAGCAAATAGCCCTGAGCAGCATGTAGATTTAACGAAATCGCTGCGGCTAAATCTTTATCTCGTTCAACGCCTTCTAAAATGAGATTCGTATGCGGATAATAGTTAACAAGCAAATCAATCAGATCTTTCTTTTGCTTGCAGTCGGCTAGCCCTTCAGCATAGCTTCGGTCCAATTTCATATAGTGAGGCTCGTACATGCTTACTTGTCTCATCGCTGCAGCCCCTGCTCCAAAATCATCAATCGCAATTTTGAATCCGGCCTCTTTCAAACTCATTACTCGGGCAAAAAGAGCTGAAGATTCCCATAAAATCTTTTCATGAAGCGTTTCATTTAACTCCCATACAATACGATGTTTCGCATTCTTATAGGTGTTCAACAGATATGTTAAAAACAGTTGGAAATGCGGGTGGAGAAGAGTAGATGGAAACACATTGATAAATACATCCTCTGATTTCAATACCTCAAACGGAAAGTTCTTTATAGCCCCTTCAATTGCCATCGTATCAAGCTTGTACAAATAATTATGGCGTCTTGCCAGTGAAAATAACTCTTCAATTTGCCCTTTTGCGAAAGCTGTGCGCAGCAAAGCCTCAAAACCCAGCGTCTCCCACGAATTCAACGCATAAATAGGCTGATATACAAACTGAAAGTCTTCATACGTCAGTTCCTTTAAAACATGAGCATCCATTCTTTCGTTTAATCACCTTTCGTTTTCAATATACTATTTCTTCCATAACCTAAACTTATAAAAATATATCCTAAAAACAGATAATTGTCCATTAAAAGTAAGATATTCCATTAGGCGATTTAGGTATTTTGAGACTTGCGGGAGGCTTATGATAGCAACAAAGAAGTGTTTTAGAGACTTTTATCCTTTTGATAGATAGGCTGTAAAGGATGTTTCAAACAAGAGATTGAGACATAAGTACCTCCCCCCTCTGAAGATGAATATATTGGATAAAGGAGCTAGCATAGATTGCTTGTGACACCGCGGTTGATTTCCGGGCATGGCTTCGCTTTCCGCGGGCGGCCGCTGAGCCTCCTCGTCGCTTACGCTCCTGCGGGGTCTCACCTGTTCCGCTTTTCCCGCAGGAGTCTTCGCCTGCCCTCCAATCAATCGCTAGAAGCATCTAATATGTGAAATTTACGTTTACCAGATACTTAGCACAATAACCTCTTATCGTTAGTTTGTAATCATAGACAAATTGCTCATGTTGATAAATAGATGCTAGTTGGAAAATTAACGATAATAGCCCCTATAAAACATTACAAAAAACATTATACCTACAGCTAATATACTAACAGCTAAAGCAACTCCTATAACTTTCTTCATCTAACTTGTTACCTCTTCTTCTCTATAAATCCCCTACTATTTCCCCGCGTTAAAATGAATATTTTTTAGCATTTTTAAAAACCATTCTTGCTTTTTTTCTTCATCACCGCTTTTATATTTATCACTACTATCGAAGGAAATCTATACTATTTTATTAGAACGCTTATCTGCTACATATGCCAAGTATGTATTAGGAATATGTTTCTTCTTATCTACTATTACACGCTTTTCTGTTCCTTTGAAATAAATATAAGCTGATTGGTAGTAAATCCTCGTCTGTGAGTTTTCAATCTTATTAGGAACACTTAATCCAAATCTTCTCTTAAATAAAGCCTCAACGTGAATACTCTCATCTGCAGGATTACTGGTTAAAAACTCAGTTTTTATATAATTCGCTTGTGTTTTACCTTCAACTTCTTCATTGTAAACAGCCCACCAGCTCTCGTAAGAATCATTATTGATAGCATAATCCTCTCTCTTTTTATGCAAAACTTGATACTCCTCTGGAAACCACATCGTATACTGCCCTGTCTTTGATTTAAACTCATAAAACCCATCATCTACTTTTTTATCTTTGTTCAAGAATTTACGTGTGAAGTGATCATCAAAAGCTGGAACGTTGGGGTAGCGGCTTTCGTTTATCAGCCATATTCCTCCTATTAAAATAGCTGCTGCTACAATGATTGCAGGGAGGGGCTTTATACGTTTTTTCATGGTCATACACTCCCTTTATTATTCTTTTGAAACAAATGGGACTTAATGTAAATTGTTCAACATATAAAAATCCCTCAGACCACTGTCTGAGGAATAGCAGTATTCCTTATGTTAGTTCACTTTCATTCATTGATTCTTTATATCGAATTTCGTACTCTCTCTTATGCATATCTTTAACAGAATGCATAAAACTCATAATATGCTGAAATGCTCCAGTATCATACTGCTGAGCCCTTAGCGTATATCCCCGCTCAGCTGCTTCTAATTTACTTTTAACCGCATCCGCAAACTCACCCGTTTGGTTTTCTAAATAGCTTTTAGCATGCCAAAGCTTTTCATTCACTTCTTGATCCTTTTTAATTAACTCTTTAATCCTTTTTGCCTGCTCGTCTTTGAAGTCATCACCATCAAATTCAAACGTGTATTTACCGCTCGTTGTTCCTGTGTGTGTAAAATCGAAATCAAACAATTAAATCCCCCCTACTACTTCTTTCATACTTTTAATATCTGAAGCTACCGATTCGTCTGCTTCCATCATCTTCTCGAAATTTTGGAAGAACGCTTCAAGAAACTTTTGATAGTATGTAACTTCCTCTTGAATAGAAGAAATAATCTCTTCAACAGGGGTAAATACACTATCGTCTAGCGGATCAAACGTTTTGTCAAACGTCACTTTTTCAGCCACACGCTTTTGTCCAAACCAAGCGAGAGTAGCTCCGTCTTTATCTGCCTTTTCCATAAATGACTGGGGAGAAGCTTCTTCTCTGGATATTTTCATTTTTAACTTTTTCTTCTTAGCTTCGAAGACTTCATCAATTTCACTATGTAAATACTGCTTCAGTGCATTTAAGTTTGCTTCTTTGTCTTTGATGGCATTAGCACAGTAATAAACAAACTTCTTCATTTGTTCATAATCTAGCAAGATTTCTTCCTGAGATCCTGAATCAAAAACCTGATAATATGTCTTCATAGCATTAGCTTCTGTGTATTTGACGACGTAATTAATTCCGTGCAGTTTTGCTTGGTCTCTTTGAGATATTCCTTTAATCCCTTGCACTAAAACTCCAGGACTTTTTATCGCCTGTTTTGTCAAGAAAAATGCGCCTTCTGTTCCTAGTACAATCCCCGGAAGATGCTTAAGCGGCTTTTCCTTAACGTCATCAACCTATGATGGAATATTGAGAAGCACACTGTCGTCTACATGGGCGTTTGCCAAAGATAATCCTCCAATTATATTGGATACTCCAGAGTTATATCTGACTTCGTCAAGTTTTAAAAATAAGTTCCATTTTGCTAACCTTTTCAGAGGATATTCTCCAATATTAATCATTTCTTCTGTATCCATATCTCCAAGCATGGTTACTTTATTACCTACATACCAACTGCCAGGGAAAGATTGCGCATGCATAGGTTCACCTTTTACCCAGGTATGACTGATGGTAGCTTTCTGCTTTTTATAGTAGGTGTTGGCTAAAACTACTAATTTTTTTGAAGACACTCCATTTCTTTTACCAGTTTGTTGTTCTACATAATTCGCAAATTTCCTATCTAACCTTTGCAACTGCTTGACATTAACTGGAGCATCATTTAAGCCTCTTATGTTTACAAAATTCTTAGTTATAAGTCCAAGGGTCACTATCAGATGTCCCCCTAAAGAATGACCATCCCCATACCTTTTTATTTTTGAATTTGAGCTTTTAATTTTTTTCTCAACTTCCTCATACATAACTTTTGCATCTTGAACTTGATTATTTCTCTCTCCGCTTCCAATTCCTAATGCGTCATACACGACATCTCCAAAATCTTTAGAAGGTTCCGTTCCTCTAAAGATATAATATACTTCGTTAATGTGATTTTTTTTGTCATAAAAGTGGACAGCGGCACCATCGAACCCTGAATTTTCTCCAATACCCATTTCTTTACTACTATAAATCTCAAAATTTGGAGGTTCTTTCCCTGTAGTTTCCTTGTATATTTCCTTAATTTCTTTTTCCTTACCGGCTAACCCCGTATACTCAAGTTGGGTAATCTTATTTCTTAAATTATTGTCCAACACGGGTTTTTTACTCATTTTCATTGCCCTCACGGAATCTGATATTTTTTAATATTGTTAGCAACCATTTTTTTTCTGTTACTTCATTATTCTTTTGGCTTCCTTTACTTTTATCAAACCATAATTCAATTGCATTATTGGATTTTTTATCAACTATATATGCTATATATGTGTTTGGAGCATGTTCTTTGCTGTTATGCTTTACTACTTCTTGTGTTCCTTTAAAATATGTATAAGCTGAATCATAGTAGATCCTGGTACTAGAAGTTTCAAAATTATTAGGTTTAGTGGTATTTAGCTGTTCTTTAAACATATTTTCTACAGTAAATGATTCATTTTCAGCCTTTCTTGCATTTGAAAATGTTACTTCGATATAATCTTCCCCCGTATCTCCAGCTTTGTTATTAACATCTTTCGCTATCCATCTTTCATAAGAATTATCATTTATTACATAATCTTCCTCGTTCTCCTTTATAAGCTGATACTCCTCCGGAAACCACATCGTATACTGCCCGGTCTTCGACTTAAACTCATAAAACCCGTCGTCCACTTTTTTATCTTTGTTTAAGAATTCACGCGTAAAGTGATCATCAAAAGCAGGGACGTTTGGGTATCGGCTTTCGTTTATCATCCATATTCCTCCTATTAAAATAGCAGCTCCTGCAATGACTGCAATAATGGTCTTCGTACGTTTTTTCATTGTCGCACACCCTTTTAGTTATGTTATAATCTATGTTTTATACATGTTCGATACTATCATACTTATAATGGGAGAGTCATAAGCAGAACGAATCAAAGAACCATAATTAGGAAGTGGTTATTTTTTACTTTCACTTACCCTTTCTTTTAAATAAATAATCGTTTCTTGTTTTATTATTGTTACCTTTATGAATGATTTCTCTCAATAAAAAAAACCCCACTTTCAACAAAGTGAGGGTGATTACATAATATAGGACGTTTACTGAACGCTTCGCTCTTCTTGTGCCAGCACATCAATTTCAGCATCAATCTTTACGCTGTGGTTTTTTCCGTCAAGTCCAAGAATCACAATTTCGTATTGCTTGTTGACAAGAACAACCGATTCGATAATGCCTTTATGCTGTCTTAAGGCGTATGCTTTTGCACGGCTTTTAGTTAAAGGAATCGTTTTTTCTTTCAAAATACTGCCGGTTTGGGCGTTAATTTTTACTTTGTGCTCTTCTCCGTTTAACGTAAGGATGTCTACTATATAAATAGGAAGAGTGAGTATTTTACTCAGCGATATGGATTTGACAATGCCTTTATATTCTTTTAATGCGAGAAGCTTTGCTTGTTCTTTCAACAAAAGAGATCGTTTTTCAGAAATCATTTGACGCCATCCTTTCTAGTTTATAAAACGGACTGCTGTTTCAATTTCTTAACGTACCATATCCTATGTATACGTCTACTAACTAGTATAGCGGGCTTGTCTTAAATTTATCTTAATATTACATGAAAGATAGCTGAAGAAAGCTGTTATTCACTGAAAAAACTAGACCTGATTAGATCTAGCTTCTTATTGGTGAATGTGAATTCTACATCTTTTTCGTTTCGAATCGTTCTACGGCTCTCATTTGTTTGATTGATGGGGATTTGTGTACGCACATGCCCAGATGAACTTTTTGAAGCAAATAGGGATCAATGTAAAAACCATTTTGAAAGATGTTTTCTTTTTCCTGTTCGTCATGAAATTTGGAGCATCTTACACAGTAATACATATCATAACCTCCTTGCGGACTATTTTATAAACGGGGGTAGTTTTGAATGGTATATTTACCTACATCATATGGAAAAGAACAAAAGTCGTGCTTGTTTAGGGAAAATGTCCGAAAAGGAGAAGGCTTGTCCATGGGCTAAACCGCTGGCTTTTCAAAATGATTATTTAGAACATAAATCAGTTTAATCGTAACAAAAAAACCTCTTTCAAAGAAAAAAGAGGCCTTTTTGTTAATTTGTTACTTTTGCGCTGTTTTGATGCCAGTTCCAAGCTGATGCGATGATTTTTTCTAATGAAATTTGCGCTTTCCAGCCTAATTCTGCGTGAATTTTATCAGAAGATGCAACTAGGCGTGCCGGATCTCCAGCGCGACGGTCTGCCATAACGACATTCGCTTTTTTACCCGTTACTTTTTCACACGTTTCGATCACTTCTTTTACAGAGTAGCCAAGGCCGTTTCCAAGATTGTACGTTGCTGTTTTCTTCGTGCCGTCTAACAGGGCTTGAAGCGCTGAGATATGAGCATTTGCTAGGTCCGTTACGTGAATGTAGTCACGGATGCACGTTCCGTCTTCAGTATCGTAGTCTGAACCGAATACAGAGATGTTTTCACGTTCACCAAGCAGGTGCTGAAGAATAATTGGAATTAAGTGCGTTTCAGGATCATGGCACTCGCCAATTTCTGCTGTTTCGTAAGCACCCGCTGCGTTGAAGTAACGAAGCACCACATATTCCATATCGTAAGCACTTGCAAAGTCAGCTAAAATCTGTTCAATCATTAACTTTGAACGTCCGTACGGATTAATTGGGTTTGTTGCCGTATCTTCTGTAATGATATCTACAGAAGGAATCCCATATGTAGCAGCAGTAGATGAAAAAATAAACTTTTTCACATTGTGCTTCATCATCGTTTGTAAAAGGGTTAACGTCGCAGCTACGTTGTTTTGATAATATTTAAGAGGATCTGTTACTGACTCCCCTACTAAACTATTAGCAGCAAAATGCATGACAGCATCAATTTTATGATTCGTGAATACGCTTTCTAAATCTTTCTCATTACCTAGATTTCCTTCTACGAATACCGCTTTTTCATCGATTGCCCAGCGATGACCCGTTGATAGATTATCAAGTACCACAACTTCATTTGTTTTCACTAATTCTTTTACTAGGTGGCTTCCGATATAGCCTGCTCCTCCGATGACTAAAATCATATTGTCAGTCAGCTCCTTTTTATTAAGTGTCGCTACAGATATCGTACCCGTTTCTTTTCCATTTGTAAATATTTCATTTTTCAGTATATGATAACGCAAATGCTATCTTTTAATTAGTATATCTACTAATTGTGAACTGAGTGTGAAGATATTCGTTTCTACTTAAAAACCCGCGCGTGTAAGCAACGGGTTTTCTTCTTAGATTTGCTGAGGCACTTTCTTCATATCTTTTACTTTATTTTTTAATGAAAGCATCCCTTCAATCTGACATTCAATACAGTCCCCGTCTTCAATAACAGCCGGTCCCGGCGTTCCGGTGAGGATGATATCACCTGGATGCAGCGTCATGACTTTTGAGAAAAATGAAACACAGTATGCGATGTCGTAAATCATATTAGATACTGTATTTTCATGCTGTACGTTTGCGTTTAGCAATGTGCGCACTTGAAGTGATTTCACGTTTGATATACTTTCTTTTGTGATAAATTCTGAGCCTATACTGCAAAATGTATCAAAGCTTTTCGCTCGCATTAAGTAGCGATGATTCGCCGCATGAATATCAGCTGCGGTTACGTCAATTGCTGACGTATAACCAGCAATTACGTTTATGGCTTCATCTGGCTCTATATCCTTACACGTTTCGCCGATTACCACCGCTAGTTCTGCTTCAGCCGTTGTTTTGTAGGACTGCTTTGGAATACGAATGCTGTCATCTGGTCCAATAATGGTGGTCGCGGGTTTTAAAAAACTAACTGGATCAATGGCACGGTCGTAGTCTTTTAGTTTTTCTTCAGAAGCCGCATAATTAAACCCAATGCCTAATAATTTCGACGGATTACTAATGATAGGAGCTGTTTTTCTGCCCTGCAAGTGCAGTAAGGGAAAAGAGCTGTTCATACCAAATTTATTATGGGCATACCATGTTTCAAGGTGGCGAAGTTCTTTATATTGAATAAGATCCCAAATTGTTGTAGACCAGTTTGTTAAATATTTAGTATTGATATCTTCTATAAGCAGAATGCTGTCATTGTCTAAAATGGCTGCTTGTTCTTTCCCTTGCTCTATTATATTTACTAACTTCATGATACTCTCCTTACCGATGCTTGAATGATACGATCGCTGTTTTCTTTTACCCAATTTAATAATTTTTCATCTTGGTTGTATCCTGCAATAAAAGATAAACCGATTGGCAAACCGTCTAGTTCTCCTGCAGGTATCGTAACTTGAGGAAGACCGCTTAGGCCGGCAATACACGTCATTTGAAGTGTTCGCAATCTTCTGTTTTCTAACTCCAGCCCTTTTGCATCTTTTACAGGCGCTGGTCCTGGAGCTGTAGGAAGTACTAATATTCCTTCTTCCCCAAGCTGTGAGTACATAAAATAGCGAAGTTCACGACGCTTTTCTTCTATATAATTCATATTTAATAATGTAAGAGTGCTGGCCCATTGAAAGCGGCTTCCGATGTCTTCTCCAAACGTTGGATTTTCTTTTTGAATCCACTCTCCGTGCGTTTGCCAGATTTCTTTTCCTTGCAGCAGACGGAAGGTTTCCATATATGTAGAAAAACCCTGAGGAGCAATCGCTATCTCTTCTATAGTAGAGAAAGACTCCATTACGTGGTTGATAGACGGGGCAAGAGCTCGCATGCTTTGTTCATCCACAAGTTCCATCACATCTGTTGGTACATACAGCCGTGTAAATCCACTAGCACGCGACGTTGAATTCAATAAAACCGCTCCAACTTTTTGCAGAGTGTGGCCGTCTCTAGCCATTACACCAACTGTATCAAAGCTTGGAGCCAGTGGAATCAGACCGTTTGTAGAAATGCGTCCGTGAGAAGGACGATACCCGAAAATACCGCAGTAGCTTGAAGGAATTCGAACCGATCCTCCCGTATCTGTTCCAATCGCAAAATCAGTTATTCCCGCTGCGACAGCAACCGCTGATCCGCTCGAAGATCCTCCCGGAATTCGATCTGCGCTTTTTGGATTTATAGGTGTTCCGTAATGTGCATTTTCACCATTTAGTCCGTACATAAGCTCGTCGGTGTGCGTAACTCCCTTCAGTACAGCTCCTTCTTTTAAAAGAGCAGCTACTACGTCTGCATGTTCGCTTGCAGGCTGATGCGTGGCGAGCCAATCCGGATTTCCTGCACTTGATATATGTCCTTGTACATCAAATACGTCTTTTAACGCAAAACTCAAGTTATTTAACATTCCCGTTCCCGTTGGAGGTACGTAAAGATCACTGTCTACAAATGCGTTCCACGTATCTTTCATTCAACCATCTCCTCATTTCTTATATCTGTTTAGAATATAAAATTTGGAATAAGTTGGTCAATGAATGTGTCAGGTCTGTTAACATTAATATTATGTAGATCTCCCAGCTTCCCTTTCCCTAGAGAAACTAGCCGTTTTATTTCCCTTTTAGCACGTTTGCGAGTAAAGTAGAAACATATCATTTTACGAAAAGGACTATCGCGATGGAACAATCTACTACGCTTTTTTTATTTATTTTATTAGCTTTTGTGCTAACAAGAGGTATTCCATTTATAGGTTCATTTGCTCCTAGCATTAATCAGCTGCTTCGGCATATTGGACGTTATTTTTCAAATTTAAATACGATGTTTCATGAAGATGGTCATGCGTTGATGGGGCTTATTGTCGGAAAAGGCGTCAATCGCATTGAGCTTTACACCAATAATGAAGGTGTAGCTGTGACTGCCACCTACGCGGGATCCCGTGGATGGCTGCCGCGCGTCATTATTGCCTTAGCCGGCTACCCGTTCAGCTCAGCAATGGCTTATTTGTTTTTCTACCTGCTCGTTCACCATCACTACGATTGGCTTTTTTACGGGTTAGGAAGTGTTGTTGTTATTAATTTACTGCTTTGGGTACGTAACGGATACGGAATTGTGTGGCTTTTTTCTATCGGTTTGATCCTCGGAGGCATCTATTATCTGCAAGATCCACAGCTTATGCGCTACAGTATGATGTTTGTTGGTGCGCTGTTGCTTGTAGAATCTCTATTTTCTGCATTTATTATCTTTGTATTAAGTATTAAATATCCAAACGATGCAGGTGACGCTACGAGTTTAAAGCAGCTGACCCATCTTTCAGCACGCTTTTGGGGTTTGTTATTCTTCGCACAGGCCGTGTATGTGGCTTATTTGATTTTTCACCTGATTTATTAAAGACAAAATACTATGCTCTCCCAAGAAAACTTTGGGAATTTTATAATTTAAAGGAATAATTTACTTTCATGCACTAAATAATGGTTTACGAGTTCCCTTAATGAGGTATATATTGGGTACTATGAAGTCGTAAAGAGGTGTGGGATACTTGTCATTATTTTTAAAGTGGAAGCAAAAGAAGCAAGAAAAAGAAGCAGAGCGTGTTCTTGAGGAATCAATCTCAAAAAGAAAAGACTACTGGAACACAATTGGACATGTAGACGGAGACGTATTAACTCATTTGTTAAATCCCATGTTTTTTGGCGGACCTGCTTGGCCATCTGGACGTCAAACATTTATTCGTGTTCAAAAAACAGAGACGGTTATTCTCGCAAGCGACGGCTTGTCCGATCCGTTTCAATCCCCCGAAGAAAAGAGCCGAAAGCAAGGAAAAGGATTAGAATTCTATATCGAATGCGATGATGAATCTCTGCGCGGACCTTTATCTGATATCCAGGATCACTGGGCATTTGACCTTCTTTATCAAATGAGTCAAAATGCTGCCGCTCATCCTAATATGCTAGAACTATTCATGAAGCACGATATTCTTTCAATTGAATTTACTGATTTGGACGTACCGTCTCATTTTGTAAATGAAAATGGAGAAATTGGTGTATTGCTAGGTGTTCAGTCTCCTTCTGTTTCAGCTAGCCTCTCTTTACCTTACGAATCTATTAAACTGATTAGCATGAAGCTTCTTACACCAAACGAATTAGAGTATGTACGCGAACAAGGAGCGCAAGGACGCAGGCAGCTCGCTGAAACATTTCAGCTGTCAAAAAGTTATCATATTACCCTGACCAAAAGAGAGTCTCTTATTTAAAAGAGGTTCTTTTTTTATTTTTGCCGCTGAAGACAAAGCCCTATAGAATATAAGCGTCATTTATATGAAGCTCTAGTTCCAATACTTTTTTAAGGCTGCTTTTGATATGAGCGTACTATTTTTGATTCATGGTATATTTTGCTATAGTAAAAAAGAAGATATAAAAAAGGAGATGGACGTTAGACATGGCAGAAAAAGTACAGATTGGAAAATCCGAATTATATGTTAATCCTATTGGACTTGGAACAAACGCTGTAGGAGGACATAACTTATATCCTAACCTAAACGAAGAAGTCGGCAAAGACCTTGTTCATAAGGCGCTAGATAATGGCATAAACCTCCTTGATACAGCGTTCATTTATGGTCCAAAACGTTCTGAAGAACTAATTGGTGAAGTGCTAAAAGAACGTGGAAATCGTGAAGAAGCGGTTATCGCCACAAAAGGAGCACATAAAATTGTTGGAGATGAGGTACTGCTAGACAACTCTCCTGCGTTTTTAAAACAGTCAGTTGAAGATAGCTTAAAACGCCTTCAAACAGATTATATCGATTTGTATTATATTCATTTCCCAGACAAAAACACACCAAAAGACGAAGCGGTTGGTGCGTTAAAAGAACTAAAAGATGAAGGTAAGATCCGTTCTATTGGCGTATCAAACTTCTCATTAGATCAGTTAAAAGAAGCAAATAAAGATGGTTATGTAGACGTGGTACAAGGCCAATATAACTTAATTCAGCGAGAAGCAGAAAACGATATTTTACCTTATACGGCTGCAAACCGCATTTCATTTATTCCATACTTCCCGCTAGCTGCTGGTTTACTTGCTGGGAAATACGATAAAAACACAAAGTTTAATGACCTGCGCGAAGATATGCCTCATTTTATCGGGGAAGCATTTCAGCAAAATCTAGAAAAAGTAGAGCGTCTTCGTCAAATCTCTAGCGCAAAAGGTGTAGAAGTAGCTCATCTTGTTCTGGCTTGGTACTTAACGCGCGATTCAATTGATGTATTAATTCCAGGGGCAAAACGCGCTGAACAAGTACTTGATAACTTAAAAACATTAGATGTTCAGCTCACTTCTTCCGAAATTAAAGACATTGATCATATTTTTAAATAATATAAAAAGAGCTTTGCCATAGGTAAAGCTCTTTTTTCTATACAATTCCACTGGTTAATAGAACAAAAGCCGTAAGGAAGAATCCCATCTGTACAAAGCTTGTTATGTACTCTTTGGTTTCTTGTTTATATTTCCATTCATCTATACCTTTCAGCAAAATAGCCGCAACTAAAAATAGGCAAGACACGATATAAGGCTCGACAAACATAAAGATCATATCGAGTACTAGAAAAAGAACAAAAGCTATCGTCACATATTTATCCCATCGTCCTAAAGCTAGACTTTCATACTCATATTTACCCCAAAATTTGCTGCGAGGTATATCAAGCACTTTTCTTAAAATAAAATCTACTAAGACTGCTGCTGCTACTAGCATGATCAATATATACATCGTCATCTCTCCTTCCTTTTTATGGTATCATTTCAACTCGTTTCTGTTAAGGTCTCAGCTACAAAGTGCTTAAACTGCTTTATTTCTTCTGTTTCGCCTTTTGTTACGATATACGTGTGTGAAGAAGGCGGGATAATTTTTTGCTGTGAAATTACGCTTAACGTTTGATTTTCAACTTCCTTTTTCACCATAGAAAATGGCAAATAAGATACGCCTAGGCCTTCTTCAATAAAGCGCTTTGTAATTTCTACTTGCGTCACAGGAAGCAGCTGAATGTGAGGATAACAAGCCTTGATTTGAAGGAGTAAATCTTCCCAATAAACAGGATGATTATTCGTAAGGAGGCGGTAGGAAGATAACAGCTCCTGTTCCGTACGTGCTCCTGCAGAAAACGGGGCAACTAAGACTGCTTTTTCTTTATGAATTAACTCATAAGAAACGTCTGCCTGACCCGGAAGCATTCTTGTTAATCCAATATCTGATTTTCTGTCGCTGATGTCTTTTCCCACTTGAAACGAATTTGTGATATTAACCGTGACTTCAATATGGGGATATTTCTCTACAAATTGTTTGATTAAACTAGGCAAAACAGATGCTGCTATTTGAGGAGCAGCGGATATAGTCAGTTTTCGGTTATATCCTTGCTTCCATAATTTAAAATTCCCTACTCCTTCCTCATATGCCCTCACCATTTTTTGAGCATGAGGCAAAAAAAAGCGTCCTGCCTCAGTCAGCGCGATGTATTTACCTTTTTTTTCAAAAAGCTCATCTCCTAATTCTTGCTGCAGTCGCTGAATATGCTTTGATACAGCAGGCTGCGTTAAAAATAAATCTTCAGACGCTTGTCTGAAATTCTCATAAGAAGCCGCTATGATGAATGTTTTTAACCATTTGATCTCCATTTTCTTCTCTCCCTCTCTTTCTATTCATAACAAACTGGAATCAATACTGCTTATTTTTGTTTATTTTCTTTTCTATCAAACTTCTATACGATATATGTATCTCAATATTACCAAATAAAGGAGCTGTAAAAATGAAAAATAACGTTAAAGAAAAATTTAATGCTCATGCTTCTCAGTATGATGAGCAGCGCCGCAAACTCATTCCTTGCTTTTTTGATTTTTATTCTATTCCCGTTTCGCTTCTTCACTTTTCAAAAAAGCCGCTTCGCATACTTGATATTGGAGCAGGTACAGGCTTGTTTTCTTCTTTTGTTAAAGAAAAGTACCCAGATGCGCATTTCACGTTGATTGACGTCTCAGATCAAATGCTTGAAAAAGCAAAGGAGCGCTTTAAAAATGAACAGCATATAGAATTTATCGTATCAGATATAACAAGCTACAAATTTGAGCACTCATTTGATATTGTGATTTCTTCACTTGCTATCCATCATTTAGAAGACGAACAAAAACACAAGCTGTATGAACAAATTTATGATTTGCTGCATACAGGAGGAATATTTATTAATGCTGATCAAGTATTAGGCCATTCTTCTATTATTGAAGAGTTATATAAAAAAGACTGGAACGAAAGAATTGCCGCAAGCGGATTAACTAATGAGCAAATTGAGGCTGCTCATGAACGTACGAAGTTAGATAAAATGGCAACTTTGCACGATCAGTTAAATTGGTTAACAGCAAGCGGGTTCAGCACGGTGGATTGCATCTATAAATTTTTTAATTTTGTTGTGATGTATGCCCAAAAATAATGGTTTAAAAACTACTTGTCTCTTTGCAAGTAGTTTTTTACTCTTTCCCTCCCTATATTCGAATAAGAATATTTATCTATTTCCATAAAACTACGCATACTTCTTTTCCAGTTTCGTATATCTAATAATAGCTTTGTTCTCCTGAACTTTTGAATTTTTTGTACATAAAACCCATATAAAGTATTTTTATACTATTTTATGTCTTTTTATGGTACAAAAAATACAACTATGTTACAATATGATTACAAAACGATCTGTATAACGCTTTCATTTTTTACACAAAAATGAAGAATTGGAAAGGATGTGACGCTTATATAAATGTGAATCCGCTAGATTAGTAAACTTATATTCCTAAAATTGTACAAAGAATCAAGAAAAACTTAGTTATTCTTATTATTATAAATTCCCGCTAGTAAAGTCTTTCTACTTAATGATTTCCTTATTAAGCCCATACATACAGGTATAGAAAATGCAGCTATTCGTCTTTTATTTTATTAGTGAAGAATTTATAGCACTGCCGCATCATACGTTTTTCATTAATGCAGCCTAAGGAGGCGCAGCACATGGCAAATAGAATATCAAGAACAGCAATCGTACTCATAGCGGCTATTTTAGCTCTAGCCTGCTTGTTTGTAGGAGTTCCAAAAACAGAAGCTGCTTCAACACCATCTCATTTAATTATCATTAACAAAGCGACGAATAAACTCGCTTATTATCAAAATGGTTCACTTGTCCGAACGTTTTCAGTAGCAACAGGACGCACGCAGTCTCTTACACCAGAAGGCCATTTCAAAGTAGTAAATAAAATCGTCAATCGCCCTTATTACAAAGGGAACATTCCTGGTGGAGATCCTAGAAATCCCCTTGGCAATCGCTGGCTAGGCCTAAATGCTAGAGGTACATACGGCACGACGTATGCTATTCACGGAAATAATAATCCTGCTTCCATCGGCAAATATGTAAGCAGCGGATGCGTTCGTATGTACGATGAAGAAGTAGAATGGTTATTTAGTAAAGTGACCGTCGGTACACCGGTTGTGATTACAACTTCTTCTAAATCATTTAACGACATTGCAGCAGCAAACGGATACAACGTTTCTGGAAACTCAGGTTCTACTCCAGCTCCTTCTACAGGAACTGTTTTAAAGAAAGGCAGCAAAGGAAATGCAGTTAAAGAGCTTCAGCAGAAACTAACTTCACTTGGCTATAATACAAAAGGTACGGACGGTGTATTCGGTGCCAATACAGATTCAGCTGTTCGTAAGTTCCAAAAAGACCACGGCTTAACGGCTGACGGCATTGTTGGCCCATCAACGTATAAAGCTTTAGGAAGTTCAGGAACGAAACCGAATCCGACGACACCAACAAACCCAACAAATCCAAAGCCAACGAATCCACCAGCAGATACAACAATTAACACAAAACAAACGCTGAAAAAAGGAAGCAAAGGCAGCAATGTTCAAGCTCTTCAAAAGAAATTAACAGCGATTGGCTATAATACAAAAGGTACGGACGGTATCTTCGGTGCCAATACAGAAGCTGCTGTACGTAATTTTCAAAAAGACAATAAGCTAGCAGTGGACGGCATTGCCGGACCTAATACTTTAACTGCTATTTCCAAACGCTAATAGAGCCTGATTTCAGGCTCTGTTTTTTTATTGATAAACCTCTTTTTTACATCGTGCCTTGACCCCTTAATGAACCAGTACGCCGTCTTTCTTTTCTACGACATACTTAATCTGCTGATAAACCGTTCTCATAAGAATTTGCTGCTGATAGATATCATTTTTGGCAGGAATTACATTTTCTATTAGTCTGCTATATTTGTAGGCTTGATCGTCTTCTTTTTGTTTATAAAGGGCGAGCCAGTCATTACGGAAATTTTCAAGCAACTGTTCGTTGAAATAGGAATAAATGACGGTTGCGAACTCACCTGCCAATTCTTGAATAACCTGCTGTCGGTCGGTGACCGAATGATAGGTACTTGACCACCCAGACGGCTGGCTTAGAAAATGCTCGTAGACAGATGAAATAAAAGCGGACGCAATGACTGGCACGGGCCCTTCATGCTCTCCTAAGGAAATGTTCAAACATGTTTCTCTATCCATATAAGGAATGTTCAGCGACTCCATCGCTTCATAAAAAGCCTGAGAGACAGTCAAGTTTAAATAAATAGGATGCAGCTCTTGCTGCTTTTTTCTCGTTTCTGATACTAAAGCTGCCTTTAAGTCTTTATACAGAAGGTGACTCTCTTTGAATTCCTCGTGTACACATTCTAAAATAGACGTATTCCCTACTGTTAAATAGTAGTGAAGCTGCTTTTTCATAAGAGGTGAAACGCTTTTAAGCGCATAATCTATCATTTTAGCCATGGCATGTTTTTTAGCATAATCCGTACGGCAGCTTGGAGAGGTAAGCAAATCTCCGTGTGTAACACAAACGTTTAGCTTAGCACCGTGACCATGTACGATGAGCTGTTGAAGAAATTGAATATCTAATTCTTTAAGCCCATGATGTACGTATAAAATAGAAGCTGCTTTTTTAAAAGAATCGTGGATGGTGCTCGTATATTCAAAACACGCATGCTCGCAAATCGCTACTCCTTTTTTAAAAGAAAAAGGGCCGCAAACTTCAATTCTACGAAACAATGGATAAATAAGACGTCCGTTATTTTCTTCTTCTTCATTTGTTAACGGACTAAAGGAAGACAGCTCTTTTGCTGTGTGACGGCAGGATATTGGCCAGTCGTCTTCTCCTATTTCCCATGTTCCTTCATTGTATTCTTTCAACCGGGATTCAATTGCAAGAAGCATTTGCTCGGTGATTTTCCTACATTCAAGCCGCTTGTGCCATACCTCTGCAAAATCTCTTCCTTCTTGATCAACAGAGTCTTTTACTATTTCACTTTCTCGTTTAATTGCATCTACAAATTGTTTGAATGAACTATTTTCGTCGCTCATTCTTAAAGGAACATCATCATTAAAATAACGGGCTTTGTATGGGATATCTCCCAAAAGAGCGCGCAGATTAAAAGAGGAATCTCCGTGTAACAACTCAAAGACCAAGTCATAATCCGTGCCTCCTTCAGCATACACTTCAGCGCTTCTTAGTAGGATATTCTCCAATTTCCTTTGCACTTCACTTCGCGTAAAAAAAGAGACGACAGCTTCATAGTGTTGGGAATCCTTCACCTTATACGTAACAGAATAAGCGCCTTTACTGCCTATTCCTAGAAAGCCACATTCCTTTTTTATACCAAGAAGCTGGCGGATTAAGGCTGTTTTTCCGCTTCCTTGTTCTCCGATTACATGAACGTACTCATACTCGCTGTCGATTTGTTCGCTCGTTCTTTTTTCAATATCGTTATAAAAAGCATTCACTACTCGTTCATCATATCTTGCTTTTGCTCTTCCTTTTGCAGTACTTGTCCAAAAATCCTGCACTCTCAGCAGTTCATTCATCTCTTCAACCAGAATGTCAATTTCATCGTGTTGCTCTGTATACATAAACCGTTTAACAAACGGGTGCGATCTTCCTCTTTCATCTTTTTTAAACGGATGCTGAAACATAATTGACCAGCCTTTTCGCATAGGAGATTGACAGGCTTTTGCACGAAAAACTTTCATTCATTTCCCCTTCTTTCCCTAACATTGTCCTATTTGAAATGTATGGCTTTTAAAGGGGGGATATGTCTATGATTTTCCTCTTTTTAGAAGGATTTTTCCTTCATTTATCGAAGTAATTAATTGAGGTGATGGGAGAATGTTGACAAAAATTGTGAAATGCAGCATACCGACTGATAAAAAAGCATCTTTTTCATATACGCAACAGCATTGGGCTGCTCTTGCACACGTGAATGGTTTCATTGGCCAATTAGGGGGTTGGAACGTGGAAGATGAAACAGATGCTTGTATTCTAGCTCTGTGGGAAGATGGAACAACTTATCAAGAATTCATGAAGCATACTCATGATTCTATTTTTTATAAAAGCAAGCAGGATCAAACATATACGAATTTGGACGTTTCAACATCAGATCCGTCCTACTTCATAGGAGCACGCTACAATTATTATCGAAGCAGCGCCATTGAAAGCCGTTATTTAGTAAAGACGGAAATTGAAGTCGATTTTTACGACAAAGAAGATATCCATGAGATGGTAAAAAGCTTGATAAATCCTTCTTATCGCTGTTTATCTCACGTTGTATCACCAATCGAGCATAGCAAGCTTGTCATTTTTTCATTATACGGATCTGCTTGTCCGCAAAAAACAATTGATACCTTTGTTCATCCAAATGTACTGAACGCGTCTCAATACATATATCAATTAGAGAAAAATTGGAACGTTCTTTCCAATTAAAAAATAGAAGCCTAGGCCCGACGCCAAAGCTTCTATTTTTTTATGATATAAACATCTTGGTTTTGTACGGTAATAACTTCCTCCGTCATTCCTACAAACAAACCGCTTTCTACTACGCCTGGGATCCTTATCAGCTGCTTTTCCAACTCAGCAGGATTTTCAATTTCTGAAAAATGGCAGTCTAGAATGTAATTTCCGTTATCGGTGATAAACGGCGTATGATCATCTAAAAGCCTAAGCTGCGGTACACAACCTGCACTGCGAATGTGCTTCGCAGTCATTTCCCAGCCAAAACGTATAACTTCAACAGGAAGAGGAAAAGCTCCTAGCGTCTTCACTATTTTCTTAGAATCTGCAATCACGATAAACCGCTTCGCTGCGTACGCAATCATTTTTTCTCGAAGCAGCGCGCCTCCCCCTCCTTTAATTAAAGAAAGTTCGCTATCCACTTCATCCGCACCGTCAATTGCTATATCAATATATTCAACATCCGCTAAGGTAACAATGGGAATACCTAGTTTCCTTGCCAGCTCTTCTGTTTTTTGAGAAGTAGGAACCGCTTTGATGTTTAATCCATTTTTTACTCGTTCACCTAGTTTTACAATTGTATAATAAGCTGTTGAACCTGTCCCTAGCCCTACAATCATTCCATCTTCCACAAATTGTGCTGCTTTTTCACCAACTGCTTGTTTTTCAATCATACAAAGGCCTCCTTACTCATATTGTACCCGTTTACATAAAAAAGCAAAAGTATTATGAACCCTTACGAAAAAACTCAGCTGACTATTGAGCTGAGTTTTTTTGAAACTGTGTATTTAGAAGAATTTTTTCTACCCAATACTGCTGTTTTGTACTGTTTGTCTGTTCGCTGCTTTTTAGTTCAAACGTATAGTAAATATACTTATCTGAATAATCATCATTCACATAAGCATGATAAATGCTATACTTTCCATCTCTTGTTTGTTTTTTCACATAAATCGTTGCATTTTTACCTTTTAACATGTAATCAGGCTGAAACGCATCCATTTTATTTTGAGCTGCTTTGCTTTTTTTCTTAGAAAATAAAGCCGTTATTTTCCCAGCATTGTATGAATCATTTTCCTTCGTTGATGCTGTCCATACTTCACTTTCATCTTCACTGCTTTTATAAGAAGATTTATGAATAACATACTGAAGCGGAAACCACATCCTATATTGATTGGTATCCGAAGTAAATAATTCAAATCCATTGTCTGTTTGTTCATGATCGACCAAAAATGTACTCGTAAACTTATCTGCCTGCGCTTCACTTTTAAATTTCCCGCTTTGAAATAGCCAAATTCCTACGGCAATAACCAATGCTCCAGCTACTGATGCGACTTTTTTTCGATCCATTGTTTCCACACACCTTTTAATATCCCTTTAACTTTTGATAATACCATATTGACGTTTATATCGTCATAAGGAGAAATAACCAAAGGGTTATAAGAGCGCACATGCTAATTTAACTAGAGAAAATAAACTTTTTTACAATAGTAAATTTGATAACAGACGCTGAGCTAACAGCCGGTTAGCCTCACCGGGCTCTATCGTATACGTTAGTAGTTCTTGCTTTTCAGCTTTCGCTTTTATCAAACATTCACCCTTTGGAGAAAGAAGAGAAGTCGTGCTTTTTTGGTTCTCTAAGGCATAATTCACGCTTGCAAAGTAAATACCATTCTCCGTACTTCTTGCAATCATTGCATAATCATAAAACTTCGGATCTGGTACTTCACCAGTAAACTGTGGATGAAACACAATGCTTGCTCCTCTTACAGCAGCCCATCGGACAGTTTCAGGATAGCGCCATCCCTCATGGCAAATAACAATACCGAATTTCACGCCGTTTATTTCAAACAACTGGCGGCTATTTCCAGGCTTGTAACCAAATTGATCTTCTGCTGGATCAATTTGATTTTTAGTTTGATACCCTAATTCTTTTCCATTTTCATCAATTACAAAAGCAGTTAAATGCATACCAAGTTCGTCGCGCCACTCCAGTGGTAAAATTACGTTGAGCTTTAACTGTTTGGCAAACAACTTAACTTTATAAAGCGTATTTTGTTGAATTTCGTGATTGTATGTCTCAACTTCAAAACCAACTCCTCTAAGTCCCGGCACAATTGATTCTGGAAAACATACAAGGTTACATCCTTCTTCTGCTGCTTGTTTCATACAATTTTCTACCGTTTCTACACCCTCTGCGGCTGACTTTGGAAATCTCACTTGCGCTAACCCAATTTTCATTCATTGCTCCTCCACTTCCAATATCATAAAAAACTCATGCTACTAGCGTAACATGAGTTTTTTATCTTTACGTAAATAATTTAATTAGCATGCTAAGAAGAATACCTACCGCACTAAAGTCCGAATCTCCAAATGTTGTGCCTTTAAAACCTAACGACGCGAGAACAGGCAGTAAAATAGCCGGTAAAAAACTAATTAAGATTCCATTGGCAAATGACCCGACCACCGCTCCTCTTCTTCCCCCCGTCGCATTTCCAAATACTCCAGCAGCTGCTCCCGTAAAAAAGTGCGGAACGAGGCCTGGCACGATAATACTTAGACCAAATAGAGGCAAAAAGAACATTGAAATGAGACCTGCGATAAAGCTTGAAAAGAATCCAATGACCACTGCGTTAGGAGCAAACGGAAACACCGTTGGACAATCTAGAGCTGGAATGGCATTTGGTACCGCTTTGTCAGCAATTCCTTTAAATGCTGGTACAATTTCTGCTAAAAGCATACGAACACCCGCCAGCACGACATATACTCCTGCTGCAAAGGTGATTGCTTGAATTAGCGAGTACACAATAAAGTTTTGACCCCCGCTTAATTTTGTTTCGATAAATGCAGGACCTGCAAAAAGTGCAACAACAATAAATAAAACGGTCATGGTCAGTGAGACAGAAACAGATGTATCCCGAAGAAATCCTAAGGATTGAGGAACTTTAATTTCTTCTGTTGTTTTTTCGCGATTTCCTACTCGCTTGCCGATAAATCCTGCTACTAAATAGCCTAAGGAACCAAAATGACCAACGGCAATATCGTTTGACCCTGTAATTTCACGCACATACGGCTGAAGCAGTGCAGGAAATAAAACCATTAAAATACCTAATAATAGTGCACCGATCAAAACCAAAGGTGCTCCCGTTAACCCGCCGGTAGATAAAATTGCTGCAATCAAACAAGCCATAAACATGGTGTGATGCCCAGTTAAAAAGATATACTTAAATTTCGTGATGCGCGCGATAATGATATTTACAATCATACCTAAAAGCATAATCATCGCTGTTTCTGTACCAAACGTTTGTTGAGCTACAGCTACAATTGCTTCATTATTAGGAATGATCCCTTCAACGGAAAACGCTTTATTAAACATTTTCCCAAATGCTTCAAGTGAAGCAATTAATATGTTAGCTCCTGCTCCTAATATAAGAAAACCCATAATTGTTTTTAACGTGCCTGATACAATATCTGCACTTTTTTTCTTTTGAAGCAACAAACCGATGAGCGCAAACAACCCTACTAGAATAGCCGGTGTTCCTAATATATCTTTCATAATTAAATCAAACATGGCTTACGCCTCCACGAAGTATTTTTGCAGTGCTCCTTTAATTTCCGCTTGATTTAAAATGTTTTGCAGTGCCACGACCGTGCGAGTGCCATCATCCAATTGATTTACAATATCTGCAGATCCTAAATAGATATCTGCCTGCTCCGTTTTACTAGTTGTTAAATCCGTATGAGATACCTGTGCTTCAACACCAAGCTCTACTAAAATTTTCTTTACATTCATTTCCACAATAAAACTGCTTCCTAAACCGTTTCCGCATACAACTAAAATCTTTTTCATTTTTTATCTCTCCTTTTAATTTGAGTAAGCTTCAATTAATGCAAGCATTTCTTGTTTTGTATTCATAGCAATAAGCTTGTCAATATTATCGTTTTCAGATAGCATCATTGAAAGCTGTGACAGTGCTTTTAAGTGGGTTTCATTATCAGTAGCAGCAAGTACGATAATAAGCTGCGCTCCGTGCTGTTTTTCAGTAGAAAAATAGACCGGCTCCTTTAAACGAAGCATGCTCATACCCACACGATTTACACCTTGTTCCGGCCTTGCGTGAGGGAGCGCCACTTTTGGCGCAATAACAATATAAGGGCCTAACTGTTCTACACTTTTGATCATTGCTTCTACATAAGAAGGTTCAATATATTCATAGTTCAACAAAGGCTTGGCAGCCAGCCTAACAGCTGATTTCCAATCATCTGCTGAATCTGTAAGCTGCAAGAATGGCTCTTGCAATACTTCATGCAACATTGGCTTTTTATCCTCTCTTACCATTTTTTTAGATTGCTGTATCACTAGTTTTAAATTAGCTAACAGAGCTGGTTCATCCTGAATATTTGCATGCTGCTTAATAATACCCATGATGGCTTGAGTGGTTAGCTGAGAAGAAGCTGGTTCAACTAAGTCGATTAACCGCTGCTTTTCATCATCCGTTAAAATAGGATTCACAAGCATCACGTTCATTCGCTTTTTTAATGGCGTAGTTGTAATAACTAAATCATAGGTTTCTTTAAACTGCTCATAATCTCTTACCGTCATTGGCCCTATCAATTCAGCATCTGTTAACAGTTGTTCAAGCTGATACTGAAGCATACGGGACGTTCCAATTCCATTGGCACAAACAATAACAATACGCTTTTGTTTTTGCCTTCCCTCTTGTTTTTTCATCCACCCTCCGAAATGAAGAGCAAAATAAGAAATTTCGTCTTCATTAATACGTGTTTGAAGGCTGTTTTCCAAAGGAAGCAACGCTTTTTTTGTCAGTTCCACTATATCCTGATACTTTGTTTGAATAGCCGAAAGCATAGGGTTAGGGAGGTGAATATTATAGAGAAGCCTGTAATAAGCCGTCTTCAAATGAATATATAAATTTTGTTCAAGACGATTTCGATCTTCAAATACCACACAAGCATATGCTTGAAACCGTGATACCATTTCTTTTACAATGGTTCTCATCCAATCATCACTATCTGCTTGATTTACTACATTTACTTTTGCACTTAGTAAAACCGTGGCCAGATAATGTTTTTCATGAGGTGGAAAATCAAATCCTAAAACGCTTTCAATTTCTTGCAGCGCTTTGTACTGCCTGGTTTTTTCTAATTCTTCTTTTCTAGTAATCAAGGCGTCTACATAGCGCTTGCCTCCAATACGCTGAATACAGCACGTGAGCATATAGGCTAATTGCGTCAGCATCTTGTCTGTAAACGCCATTCCCAGTTTATCTTCACACTCTACAAGCCAGTTATAAATCAGTGAATATTCGTAATCTGCTTTCATAACCCTTTTCAACAACTCTTCTTGATGTTGACTTAATAATTCTGTAATGTGTATATAAAGCAAATTTCGAATGTCGCTTTCAGATCCTTTTACTTCGTACCCATCTTTATAGCTGTATGTCAAAGATATGCCTTTCTTTGCCCACTTGTTTTTTAAGTCTTTAATATCTTGTAATACAGTGTTGCGACTAACTTCTGTTTCATCCATGAGCTGCTGAGTTCCAATTTTTCCGCCTCGAAGTATACACATCAAAGCAACGTATATTTGACGGTCCTCAACTGATAAGTAAGCAGATGGCATAACATGAGAAAATTGTTTAGCAACTTGGTCCTTTGCTTGATCGTTTAGAAAAAAGCCTTTTCCATATGTGTACTGAACAAACTCTAATTCTTGCTGACACAGCCAATCGTTAATTTTCTCAATATCATAATAGATGGTACGTCTTGACACTTGAAACTGCTTCATTAACTCTTGTACTGATATAAATGTTGCGGCTTGAAGCAAAACTTGCAATACGGCCGTACTGCGTTTGTCTAACAAATGAATCACCTTCAGTCCAATTCGTGCACAAATTGAAATACTTACTATGTTTTATGCTTTTACTATACTACGGGTCTTGCAAAATGATTAGACCGAATTCACCCACATACATTGTGCAAAAAATGTGCTCAACAAAAAAAGAAGTGCTGTATGCACTTCTTTTAAGGGTTAATCTTTAATCTGCTGTTCCATTGCTTCTCCAATGGCTTTTTTTAAATGTCCGTCATGTTTATCAAGCAGCCGATGCACCTCGTCACCTTCTATAGAAGTAAGAAGCGCAAGAATGGCGGCTTTTGGCGTTTTGTATGTTTGTAAACTTTCCGCTGCCTCCTCTGGTGAGACGCCTGTTAGTTCCGCAATAATATTTTTAGCACGCTGTACGAGTTTATCGTTAGTCGGCTGTACGTCTACCATTAGATTGCTGTAGACTTTACCGATTTGAATCATAGAAGCGGTCGTCAGCATATTAAGAACAAGCTTTTGAGCAGTTCCGGCTTTCATTCTTGTTGAACCTGTTACAACTTCCGGCCCTGATTCTGCTACTATTGCATATTTTGCTTCTTGTTCCATAGGTGATTGAGGAGAATTGACAACGCAGCCCGTTACTGTCCCCAGGCTGTTTGCATACGCAAGCGCTGAGAGTGTATAAGGAGTTCTTCCACTTGCAGCTATACCTACAAGAATATCTTTATTTGATAAATTAATCGCTTTCAAATCTTCTATCGCTTGTTTCTTATTATCTTCTGCTCCTTCTAACGCATGACGGAGCGCTTTGTCTCCCCCGGCTATGATCCCAATTACTTGTTCGGCAGGTGTACCGAATGTTGGTACACATTCAGATGCATCTAGCACACCTAGCCGCCCGCTTGTACCTGCTCCGATATAAATAAGACGTCCGCCTTGTTTAAAAGCACTGACAATTTCATCTACTAACAGAGCAATAACAGGCAGCACCTTATTGATTGCCTGAGGCACTTGATGATCTTCTTCATTAATTTTTCTTACAATTTCCAGACTTGATAATTCATCAATGTTTAAGGTTTGCGGATTGCGTTTTTCAGTTAAGATATGATTTAAGTTCACTGTGATCCCCTGCCTTTTCCACCATCATTTTTTCTCTATTTATACTCGTTCATGAACAGCTGATAAGCTCCTTTAGCAGATGATACTCGCTGTGTTGCCCACTGGATATGCTTTATTTCTTTTTCACATGCTTTTTTATAAACATCAAACACTTCTGGAACTTCCGTTAAAATGCTGCCCTTGCATGACAGCAAGCAGCTCCCTTCAAACCGCTGTTTCTTATATAAATGAAGAGTCATGTTTGCAAGGTTCTTTCCAGCCTGTTGAAGAATGTCACTTGCTTCTTGTTTATGGTTTCTCGCTTGATTTACAACAAGCGGAGTGAGTGAAGCAACTTCTGATTTAGGAGATGAATAGACAAACTTTTTTATATCGTGTATGGTATCTGCTTTTATATGTTGCAAGATTGTCTGACTAAGGCTGCTGTAAGGACGGCTTTGATCATGCTCTTTCGTCAGCAATATCAGTGCTTGAAGACCAATCCAATATCCGCTTCCTTCATCTCCAAGAAGGTGTCCCCACCCTCCTCCGTATTCGTACACTCCGTCTTTTTTCCCAATGCTGACGGCTCCAGTACCTGCAATGGTTAAAATCCCGTCTTTTCCATGTAGTAGTGCTTCATGTGCAATCATGGCGTCATCATATAAACCTACTTCTACCTGATAACGATCATAAAAATATCTTTTTATTTCTTCTTTAGATAATGCTTTACTTCCAGCAAGCCCCAGTGAAATGCCTTTACATGTATGATCAGCAAGCGCAGCTTTGCACGCCGTAATACATTCATCAATATGAGTAATAGCCGTATTGTAATTAATGAGCAAATTGCCATAGCCGCTTTTTGAAGCAGCGAGCTCTTGACCATTTAAGCTGTAAGCAACGGCTTCTGTTTTTGTTCCCCCGCCGTCGATACCAATAATATAGTCCATTTTATCACCGCTCACAAAAAGCAAATTTGTCCCATGGCTGCAGTTCATTTAGTAAAAAAATTTCCTCTTCTGCAATGCGTCCTACTACGTTTGTTTTACCTGAGTTCTCCATGTCTAACAGCGCAATTTGCAGCTCTCCTTTGTATTGTCCATAGAGTTCATTTTCTATTAAAATATCGCCTCTTCGAATGGAAGGAGTATGCGTAGGCTTGAATTCTTCTTTTTTATATTTTACTCGGCTTTGCGTAGAGCGAATTAAATAATCAGATACGTCTCCGCGGTAAAAATGAAACTCTTCCAGCACAATTTTTTTCTCAAGCTCGGTAATCGTATCATACAGGGTCACGTTAAAAGTAAAGCGCTCTTGCTGAACAACATCACGCAGCGCCTTCATCTCTTCTTCTGATGCATACGCATTCGCAATGATTGCACAATCAATTAATCCCGTTTTAAAAAGATGCTTAGCCTGCACGTCGATCGGAAGCGTGCGATGCATTTCAAGCGTACAAAGCCCTTCAGTAACAGGCCACGGTCCAAAAGTAGCGCTTGGTGAATTAATAAAGGCTGCTGTTTCAAGGTTATGTTCTTTAAACAATGCTGAACACTTCAAAAAGTGATCATACGACAATCCCGCATATCGATGAGGATAGAAGTTGTGCGACCCGAGCAGCTGCTTTCGATTCGGTCTGTAACTTAAAATATTATCCACATACTTCGTCGCATTACTCATATTAATTTCAATTTTTAAGCCGTATGGATTAAAGGTCATAATGGACTCTTCATTTCCCGTATACCCTAGATCAAGACGAATAGCATAAGCCCCTAATTCGTGAAAAAAAGATAAGTCATCATAAGAAATGCCAAGCGCTCCAAATACGCGAGGAGCGATGTCCACTACTACTTCCATCTCTAGCTCATTGGCAAACTCAATGATTTCTTTAAAATTTGCCATTACTTTTTTCTGATCGCCTTCAACAGAAAGCAAGCATGTAAAAATGCGGGTAAATCCGTATTGATGCGCAAGTGCTATATACGCTTTATCTTTTTCGACAGTCGAATGTTCCGGGTAAATCGCAATACCTAGCTTTTTCATTGATTTTCGCCTTCTTTTTTAAATTTTTTAATAAGCTTAATCATATGTTCAATTAATTTTTGCTCTGAAATAGCCGTCATTAAATGATCTTGTGCGTGAATTAAAAGCAGGGACTTTTCAATTGTTTTTCCGTTCAATTCACGTTGAATAAGCGCAGTTTGCGTTTTATGAGCATGACTGAGCTCTTCTTGAGATTGCTTTAAAAGTTCGTCGGCTTTATTAAAATCATAGTCTTCAGCTGCTTCTAACGCTTCATATGCAAGTGACCTGGCATTTCCTCCGTATGCAATAAGTTCAAAAATTTCATTTTCCATATTTGCTGCTTCTGTCATTTCTTCCATCCCCTTTTTTATAGTGGTACAGGCGTAATGTTTCCTAATATTACAGGAGACAAGGCGCCGGTTGCGCTTGGTACATTGCTTGGATAACCTGAAAGTGTTTCATTTGCGAGCACCGCAAAAGCTACGGCTTCTTTTGCTTCTGAAGACATTCCTATTTCTTCTTGTGTATACACGCTGCAGCGTTTCCCGATCTGCGCTTTAATCATATTCATCAGCGTATTATTATAACTTCCGCCTCCTCCAATAATCACTTCATCAATAGAATAGGCAGGAAAAATAAATGTTTCATAGTGATGTACAATGGATGATGCCGTGAACATAGTAATCGTAGCTAGCAGATCTTCCTTTTTATGTTTACTATAATTCTCTAGCAGTCTCTTTGTGTACTGTGTACCGAACAGTTCTCTTCCCGTCGATTTAGGAGGAGAAAGCTTCATGTAATCATGATTCATACAGTCTTCTAAAAGCTCTGAAATAATCTTTCCTTCAGCTGCTAAACGCCCATTTTCATCAAATGAAACATTAAAAAGCTGCTGACACGCTTCGTCTATCATCATATTTCCCGGCCCCGTATCAAAAGCTACTACGGGTATAGGAGATTTTTTTGGCGGAATCAACGTTACATTTCCAATACCTCCAACGTTTTGAAGCAGCCTTGTACGCTCAGCGTGGCTGTACAAAATCCGTTCCGTGTGAGGAACTAACGGAGCACCTTGCCCGCCTGCTGCCATGTCCATCACTCTGAAGTTTGCTACTACCTTCGTTTTGGTTTCATAGGCAATAACAGCCGGCTCTCCAATTTGGAGTGTAGACATCGCTGTACTTCCCGAAGCATAAGGCTGATGGTAAATGGTTTGACCATGCGATCCAACAACATCTATTTGTTCAAGAGAAAAGCGGGCTTCTTGACACACTTTTTTCACTGCATCCGCAAATGCATAGCCAAGTTTAAAATTTAAGCTGCAGATCAGCTGTACATTTGAATGTTCAAAAGAAAGCGCCTGCTCAATTTCCTTTTTTAACTGAGGTGAAAACGGCACGGTAATAAAATGAAGAAGCTTAACTTTACTTTCATAGCCGCTTCCTTCAATTTGAACAAGAGCTGCATCAATTCCGTCGAGTGACGTTCCTGACATAAGTCCAACAGCATACATACTACGCGTTCACTTCCTTAAAAAAAGCAGGTAAATACTTGCGATGAGCTTGAAGCAGTTCATCTAAGACCGACTTAGCCAGCTCGTCACTTGGAACAAGCGGATTAATGCTCAGCGCAACCAGTGCTTTTTCATAAGATCCTGTAACCGCAGCTTCTGCTCCTACTCGTTCAAACGATTTAATTTGCTGCACAAGTCCATTCACTTCTACCGGAAGTTCACCGACAGCGAGTGGTACCGGCCCTTGCTTTGTTACTGCACAGTTTACTTCAACCGCAGATTCGTTTGGGAGTGAGGAAATAGCGCCATTGTTTTTTACATTTAATGTTTGAATATCGCCTTTATCGTTATGAATGGATGAAATTAAATTGCATGCGGCATCGCTGTAATAAGCGCCTCCTCGTTTTTCCAGCTGCGGAGGCTTACTTTCTAGATTTGGATTTTTATAGAGTTCAAAAAGCTCGGCTTCTAATGCTTTGACCACTTCAGCGCGTGTGGTACCTGACTGAAAGGCCAGAAGCTCTTCTGCTAATATTTCGTTTGTTTTGTAGTAGTAGCGGTGATAAGGACATAAAATCACGCCAAGAGCTTCCAAAAAGTCCGGTTGCCACGGAATAGGAGCTATGTTTCTCATTGTTACTTGGGACTTTGGATCACTTAATCGCCGAATGACTTCTTGCGTTACTTCCTTTCCTTTTGCATACACATGCAGTCCATATACCAAGTGATTTAACCCTGCAAATTCAATGTGAACATCTTCTTTTTCTATTTGAAGCAAGCTGGCGATGGAGTTTGTCATATGTACAGGCAGGTTACAAACTCCTACTACTTTAGAATGCTTTCCGTAGCGAAGCAGCGCCTCCGTTACCATACCTGCAGGATTTGTAAAATTAATAAGCCAGGCGTTTGGACAAACTTCGTGTATTTCCTCGGCAATTTTCAACAAAACCGGTATCGTTCGTAAGCCCTTAAATAATCCTCCCGCCCCGTTTGTCTCTTGACCAATCATTCCGTACTTAAGAGGGATGCGTTCATCTTGAATACGCGCATCAAGCTGACCTACTCTAAGCTGTGTCGTTACAAAATCAGCATTTATCAACGCTTTTTGTCGATCAAGCGTTAAATGAATTTTCATATCAACACCTGCTTTTTTGACCATTCTTTTCGCAAGTGCTCCTACAATTGCAAGTTTCTCTTTTCCTTCTTCAACATCTACAAGCCATAGCTCTCGAATTGGAAGCTCATCATATCGTTTAATAAACCCTTCGACCAATTCCGGTGTGTAGCTTGATCCTCCCCCAATTGTCACTACTTTCATTTTTTGCCCCTCCTTGTTAAAAAACGGCTAAATATGTAACGGCTGTGCACCCTATTCCAAGCAAAACAAAGCGTATACAAACGGCGGTTTTAGATAAAGCTGCGTTTGAAAGCCGAATGGAAATAAATGTTGTAAGCAGCGCCGCTGATAGGCTTGTAATGGCAAATAAACTATGCTGCGCTGATAAACCAGCATACTGCAGCAGAGGTGTAAAAATAACGTTGCAAAGAACCATGGTTAGCAGAAATAAAAACACAGTTTTATATCGAAACCGTACAAACATTGACCCTCACTCCTACTAAAGAGATAGAAGCCAAACAAGTTGGCTTCTCTTTCTTTACATTTGAACTGAACTATCGGATGGTGCAACCGTTGCTTCATCGCTTTTTTCCATTTCGACCATCTTTCGGTCGTACATTTTAAAGAACGGAAGATAAATGACAACAGAAATAGCAATATTGATAACGACTAGCACAACCGCCCGCCAGTCTCCTCCGGTTGATAGATACGCTCCGATCGGCGCCGGGAGCGTCCAAGGAACCATTACGTAGGTTGGCGTAATAAGACCTGTCGCCGTTGCTGCGTATGAAATGATCGTTGTAATAATTGGGATAATGATAAATGGAATAATTAAAATAGGATTTAAGACAATTGGCAAACCGAAAATAATTGGTTCGTTAATATTAAAAACCGCTGGAATAAAAGATGTCCTAGAAAGCGCTTTCGAATATTTAGATTTTGAGAAAAACAGCATCGCTAAGGCAAGACCTAGCGTCGCTCCAGATCCTCCGATCCAAACAAACCACTGAAAGAACGTTTCAGGTGCAATATACGGAAGTGTGGAAGCTCCGTCTGCTACCGCTTCAGCATTTTTGGCTAAATACACTTCCCATACAGGCCGTGCCACTGTCCCAACAACAGAGACGCCGTGAATACCAAATGACCAGAAAAACGTAATTAAGAAAACCGGTATTAATACTCCTGCTAAACTATCTCCAGCTTCCACAAGCGGAGCAACTAGTTTATCAACTAAATGGTGAAGATCGATACCTAAAACAATGGTAATAATCGTCATAAGTACAACAACAATCGCAACCGGAATTAGTGCTTCAAAAGACCTCGATACCGAAGGCGGCACTTGTTCCGGCATTTTTATGGTGACATTTTTTGCTTTACAAAACCTGAGAATTTCGACCGATAAAATCGATACAATCATCGTTACAAACAAACCGTGACCTCCAAGGTTTGTCATTGGAAGCATAAATCCTTCTTCTTCAATCAGCTTTGGAGTGACCGTAAGAAGTAGTGCAGCTACTGCAATTTGCGCTCCTGACAGCGGATCGAGATTATAGCTTTTGGACAAGTTATACCCTATCCCAAAGGCTATATATAAAGACATAATAAACATCGTTACGCGATACGGTATTAAAATATTGGCGCTGTTATCAGCTGCCCATTTTGCAATTGTGCTATCTTGCGGCACAGGCGGAAATGCTAAAATTAAGAAAAAGCTTCCGATGATAATGAACGGCAAAGCGGAAATAACGCCATCGCGAATGGCTTGAAGATGCCGCTGTTCTGATAGCCTGGCCATAGGTCCTGATAAATTGTTCTCTAAAAACGACACAAATTTGCTCATATACCCTTTCCCCCTCTATATTCTCCCCTTGTGTAATAAACCCCTTATTTATTTAAAAAGCAGGAATACACCTGCTTTCCTCAGCTAACGAGCTGTTGAACCGTTTTATAAAGCGTCGGGCCTCCAAGCGGCGTATAAGCCTGCGGCGGAATCGGCCCGCACGGAACAGAAGCTTTATCCGCTTCCGCTTTCACTGCGTTAAACCGGTGGCGAATCTGCGGTGCAACCATTACAACATCCCAGCCCTTTTGAATTTCTTCTGCCACTTCATTTGTCCCAATTGCCAGCACTTCCATATCCGTTCCGTGCTTTTGTGCTTCCGTTTTTAACGCTTTTACCACAATCGCACTTGACATTCCTCCAGAACATACAAACAATACCTTCATTTTCTCATTTCCCCCTACCTCTTTATTTTTTGAATTACATTATGTGTATCGATTATGCGTTCAAATACTTGATTGCCTTTTTGAATACATAACCGTATAAACATCGCATCTACAACGGCTAGCTGAGCAATACGAGCGCTCATCGTTCCAATTCGAATATGCTGTTCTTCTACCGAAATAGTCAGCAGAATATCAGCTAATCTAGAAGCTGGCGATGATCCGTGCTGCGTTAGCAAAATGACGGCTGCTCCTTTGTCTTTGGCTATTTGCATCAGCTCCACCACTTCTTTTGTTTGACCGGAAGTCGATACCACAAACAGCACATCATCTTTTGTCATATTCGTAGCCATCACCATTTGAACATGACTATCTAATGAAAACAGAGCCGAAATATCAATTCGAAGCAGTTTATACTGAGCATCTAGCGCAACTACAGATGATCCTCCTGCTCCGTATAAAAACACTCGTTTCGCTCCATGAATAGCTTCCGCAGCTGCATCAATTGCAGAAGTGCTCACTAGTCGGCTTGTATTCATCAGTGCGCTCATACTTTTGCTTATGACTTTTTCAAGCACAGCATCTGTCTCGTCTTCAAAATTAACTGGAAGATTCGGCAGCTGTTCGGTATGCACCTTATGAGCATCTTTTGCTAATTCAATCTTTAATTCTTTAAAACTATTAATGCCTACACGCTGACAAAAGCGGATAATCGTAGCTTCGCTGCACTGACACTGCTTAGCTAGCTGTTTGGTCGTTAAGTTCAACGTGGTCGTGGGATTTTCTAGCACGTAATCAGCTACTCTTCCTTCAGCAGGACTGTAATGATTCATTTGTGCATCGATTAAAGTAAGTACGGAAAATTGGCGCATGAATTCCTCCATCGTTAAGTAACGTATTTCTAAAATATTCTGTAAATTACCATTATTATATTTTTTCCGAAATTTAATTTCAATATTTTTCTTATATTTTTAAAACTTTATTTTATTTTTCAGAATATTTCATTAAAATCTATTGTGAATATAACGACCGCATGCTATATTATGAAAGAAATTTTATCTCAACCAAAAAAGAAGGAGGAACGAACATGCATATTAAAAAATGGGTTGGAGGCATATTGTTTTTACTGCTGTTTTGTTCGAGCACATTGCCTGCTAAAGCAGACGTACCTACTACGTATCAAAAACGGGAGCTTCGAGCCGCTTGGATTGCAAGCGTATACAACATTGATTGGCCTTCTCAGCCTGGTCTTCCGGTTGAACAGCAGAAAAAAGAGTTTACCTATTTGCTAGATGAAGTAAAAAAGATGGGGATGAATGCTGTTGTTGTTCAAATTAAACCGACCGCCGATTCCTTTTATCCGTCAAAATATGGCCCGTGGTCAGAATATTTAACCGGTACACAAGGAAAAGATCCCGGCTATGATCCTCTGGCCTTTATGGTAGACGAAGCACACAAGCGCAACTTAGAATTCCACGCATGGTTTAACCCTTACCGCATTACAATGAATCATACTGATTTAAACAAACTAGCCGATAATCATCCTGCCAAACAACATCCTGATTGGGTCGTCTCCTACGGAAAACAACTCTACTACAACCCAGGTATTCCAGAAGTAAAAAACTTTATTATTGAAGAAGTGCTCGAAGTCGTAAGAAACTATGATATTGATGCTGTTCATATGGACGACTATTTTTATCCTTATAAAATTTCAGGTCAAACGTTCCCAGATCAAAAAACATATGAAGCCTACGGTGCTCAAACGTTTTCCAATATTGAAGACTGGCGGCGTGACAATGTTAATCAGCTTGTTCGAGATTTAAATAAATCTATTAAAAAAACAAAATCATACGTGAAGTTTGGCATCAGTCCGTTCGGCGTATGGCGAAACATTGCTAATGATCCAACCGGCTCTGAGACGACTGCTGGACAAACAAACTACGATGATTTGTATGCTGATACGCGTACGTGGATTCAAAATGGATACATTGATTACATTACTCCGCAAATTTATTGGAATATCGGATTTGAACCCGCTGCTTACGATACGCTGCTCAACTGGTGGAGAGATGAAGTGCGCGGAAAGCCAGTTCACCTTTATATTGGACAAGCTGCTTACAAAATTAATAACAACGCGGTGGAAGCTTGGTCTGATCCCGATGAGTATCCAAGGCAAATTGCTCTAAATCACCAGTTTCCAGAAGTACAGGGAAGCATGCATTTTAGCCTGAAAGATTTGAACCGAAACCCGCTAGGAATAAAAGACAAGCTGCAAAACGATATTTATAAACACCCTGCGCTTATTCCAGCAATGCCTTGGCTTGATAATACGGCACCAAAAGCACCAAAATTAAAAAATGCGGGCCCTCATACAAAAGAAGCAGCATTTGAAATTCGAGATCACCAGCAGAATGATTCCGCTTATTATGCCATTTATCGCTTTCAAGGCAATAAAAAAGGCGACATTAACGACGCAGAAAACCTGCTGACAACCGTTCGAAAAACAGGAGAAAAACAATTGTTTGTAGATCCAAATGCACTCAAAAATCAAACATACACATATGTTGTAACCTCTGTTGACCGTTTGCATAACGAAAGTGCCGTTTCCCGCACGCTTACTGTAAAAGCATCTCATTAAAAAAGGTTCTATAGCAAAATGTATGGTAGGATAAAGAAATCAAACTATGCTTTATCAAGCCATTCTGTTATAGAAAGTAGTGAAAAAAAGATGGAACCAAACTATGATCGCGCCTTTGGCGTATATGGAATTTGTATGCGAGATAACAAGATGCTTGTTATTCGAAAAAACAGAGGTCCGTATATTCATCGTTTTGATTTGCCAGGCGGACAGCTAGAACACGGTGAAACTTTAACAAATGCGATGAAAAGAGAGTTTAGTGAAGAAACAGGCTTTGAGATTAACATTGTTTCTCAAGCGGGTACAACAGATTTTCAGTATCCCTGTAAGTGGAAAGAATTTACTCACGTGCATCACATTGCCGTATTTTATTACGTAGACATTGCCGGCGGTGAGCTTCTTTCCAACCCCGTACAGTTTGAAGGACAGGATTCTTTGGAAGCATTGTGGATTGCACCGCAAGATCTCAACATCAATAATGCTTCACCTCTTGTTCTAAAAGCAGTGGAATCTTTAAGCTTATTATCATGGCCTTATGAATCTCAGATTTATGATGATTGGGAGCTTAAAACCTCCGAACAATAATAATGATAGTTCCTACACATTACTCATGAATATCGTACGCTTAGCTTCTATTTAAGTTGAAATCAGAAAATATGTTTAATTTCTTTCTAATGGTGGAACAGACAAGTAATACTACTTAATTACTAATAGAAAGGAAGATTAAAATGAGTAAAGGTTTAGGAGATAAAGTTAAAGGAAATGTATCAAAAGCTAAAGGTGAAGTAAAAGATCAAGTGGGAAATGCAACGAATAACCGCGACCTTCAGCGCGAAGGAAAAGCTGAGAAAACAAAAGGAAATGCTCAAAAAGCAGTAGGCGAAACAAAAGATACATTTAGCAATAAATAAAAAAGGACGAGCTTAAATGCTCGTCTTTTTTTATTTAATAAGCTGATTTAAGCTTTTAATGATTACGTTTGGCTGCAATTCTTTATGTTCAGCTACATTTCCTTTTCGGTTGACCCAAGCCGTTGCGAACCCGTAGTTTTTAGCACCGGCAATATCCCATGTATTCGATGACAAAAATAATACTTCTTCTCTTTTGGCGTTCATTTTGTTTTTTGCATAGTGATAGCTTGCCATCGTAGGCTTGTACTGTTTGATTTCGTCTATGGAAATAACGTCCTCAAATAAATGATTCATATTATGATAAGAAACAAGCGGATTAATCATGTGCTTAGGACCATTCGTAAAAATAGCCAGGCGATACCCTTTTTCTTTTAAATAGGCGAGCACCTCTTTGACCTCATCGTAGACATTCAGCTTCATGTAGGCACTCATCAGCATTTTTTCTTCGTGTTCCGTTAAATCAATATCATTTGCTTCTGCTGCATATTTCAGGGATTGATTTGTTAATGTATAAAAGTCAACGTATCGTCCCATCAGCTGATATTGCATGGCGTATTCAATTTGCTTCAAACGCCATAAATGGCTAATGCTTTCTCCCCGCTCCGGATACAGCTGATCACACGTTTCAATAACGGTATGTACATCAAACAGTGTTCCATATGCATCAAATAAAATCGTTTTAAATTTCATCTGTGTTCGCCTCCTTCTTTCATTTTACCCACTCGCAAAAAAACATAACGTTTTTTCTGTTAAAAAAGAGGCCTATTAACAGCTGATGTATGCTCATTTCTTATGAAAATAAAAAAACAGCAGGCTCTCCTACTGTTTATAATCCCACACGACTTTCCATTCTCCTTTTTCACGAACAGCATACACTTTCTGCACCAAATCAAAGTTTCCATATTTCCCTTTATACGTTTGGATAACAGTCATTTCGTAAACAACAGGAAACGCTTTACGATCATTTTCCATCTTCCAGCTCTTTCTTTTTTCAACATCTTCAATGGAATAAGTAAAGGTGTCTACCCCGAAATGATTGAGAAATACGTGTGCTCGATCTTGTATGTATGCACCTTTTGTCCATTTCTTTTTCATGGATGAATGAAAAAGGTCCCATGATTCCGAAAAGTTTCCTTCCTGTTCTAGCGTATAAAATTCTTTTACGGCAGATTTGGCTTGATGACTCGGAGAAAAGAATGTAAATTGAAACATCCAAACTCCCAGCGCAATAACAGAAAGAAACACAGCTACTCCTAAACTTCGCTTCAAAAGCAGTGTTTTTTTTCGATACAAGTAAAAAGCCCCTTTATCAAAAATGCAGTATACAACAGCTTATTCGATATCCAAGCTTTTTAGTATTGCCGGACTAAACTTATCCGGCATATCTTTAAAAAAGGGATTGAGACATAAACATAAAAGATCCGAACGATTCATCGTTCGGATCTTCCTTCAACTAAAATACGTTTGTCCCAGCCTCTTTCGTCTCTATACAATGTGAAAAGCCATTTGCATGGCTGCTAAAAAGCCCACGAACACAAGGCCCGTCACGAGACCCTCTTTCCAATCTGGCCGGTCCCCTCGAACAAATTTAGCAATATCATACGATAGCATCGCTGCTAAAAAAATTGATAAGACAATATACAGCGGCTCCATCTTTTATCACCCACTATTTCTTTTCTTCAGTGTAACAACTTTTTCATAAGTATGCATGTAAGAAAAACAGCTTAAAATTCTTGACGAATGTGTGAAATTTCTCTTTTTTATGCATAAACTACTTAAAAGCGTGAAAGGAAGATGCCGTTTGTCTGCTTTTAATCCTCAGCAATTTAGCGTCACATACCGGCAAGGAAGCACGCCCACCTTTCCTTTTATTGGGCGACGCTATACGCTCACACATTCTGAACAAACAGACGATTTATTTCTTTGGATCGACGAAAAGTTTGCTGTTGATCAATTAAATGAGCAGCGAAATGAGCTTTTTGCCGAATGGCTCCACAAAGACGGTGTTGATACGCTGTATGTATACGTATTTATTGGCAATGAACAAACGGAAAAGTCCGTTCAAGCCATACGGTACGCTATTTTCAAACAGGAAATGCCTTACTTGCTAAAAGCATTGCGCTACGGTGATGCCACGTTTTTCAACGCTCACCCTGCTTTAGATCGTTCCCCCATTTACGTACATTTTCATTCCAGCGACAAAGATTTTCATTCCATTCGATATTTTCAAACGCCTTCTCACTATGCCTAAGCATATGAGAAGGGATCTTTACTTCGTTAATCTCCTGTTTTCCAAACCCCATTTCTTCTAGGGTCTCCGGCTCCTTCCATTTGTTTATCTTGAAAATTAATGGTTAACGCTTGAATACCTCCATAAAAGACGTCGCTTTCCTTTGTTTCTATTCGAAACGCAGAAGGAATATTTTTGGTATTTAAATCGGGCTCTACATAAATAGTCGAATCATCAAAAATAAAGCGCGGTTCGTTTACAGCTTTTTGAAGAGATTCATTTCCTTCAAGGTTTTTAGAAAGTACCTGAGTTAAAATTTGAGGAATCCGCGTTCCGCCCGGAGAACCTATTCCCATCGCCCACTCGCCTTTTTCTCTTATAATAGTTGGAGCCGTGAAAGTTCTTGCTCTTTTTCCCGGCTCGCGATTATTCGGTTCTTTGCTTCCAAACGTATCAGCATTGTTATTAAGAAAAAAGCCGTCAACTTGTTCGCCTGTACCAAAGAAGTTACTCAACGTATTAGTTGTAGATACGACGGTTCCTTCTGAATCAATAACCACAAAATGAGTTGTACTTTCGTGTTCTTCATCGCCTTCACTTGAAGAACGTGTCGGGTGATTGACCAAGTTTGTTATATAATCATCACTGACTAATTCACTTGAGTTTTGATTATGAAAGTCTGGATCTCCCATTTGTTTTAACCGGTCGGAGTAAGCTGCCTTTTTAATTCTGTTCATCGTTTCGTAATATTCTTTGTCAGGCATTGTTTCAAGATTTTCTTTCTCTGCCATTTTTAACATTTGAATCAGTGTAATTCCGGAAAAAGGCGGAGGCGCTGAAATCACTTCCGTTCCATTGTAAGTTGAAACGACAGGCTTGATTTCTGTCACTTGATAGGAAGATAAGTCTTTTTTAGAAATAGGCGTTGCATCAGCAAGATCTTGTGCCACATCTCCTTTATAAAATGCAGACGCACCTTCTCGCTGAATTTTGATTAATGTTTTAGCTAACACGGGCTGCGACAGGGTTTCCCCTTCTTCAATTGCTTCTCCCTTTGGATAAAAAGCGGATAGATCGTCTACATCCATCCTTCCTCTAGAGTAATACAATCGAGACGATAAAAGAGAGTCTACTTCAAACCCTTTTTCAGCGTATTCAACAGCCGGCTGAATCAAATCACTCATTGATTTTGTACCATATTTCTGCTGAATATATTCCATACCAGCGACAAATCCCGGCACGCCGTTTTTACCGCTCATAGAAGTTGGAGCGGTTTCCCGGTAATCGATAAAAGTAGCAGGCTGATCTTTTTTGGCAATCAGCATACCTCCACCTCCGCCAATTCCAGATCCAAAAGGTTCGACTACATTAAGGGCATACGAAATAGCAATGGCCGCATCTACTGCATTCCCGCCTTCTTTTAATACGTCCATCCCTACATTTGCTGCCAGAGAATTAGAAGAACTCACACCGTAAGAATGATCATTATTTTTTTTAAGCAGCTTTTCAGGACTAAGATCTGTACTCGATTGAGTCATAAAAAAAGCGGCTATAACGCAAATTAATAATAAAAAAGCAATAATATTAAACAACAGTAATTTTTTATTCACATATTCCCCTCCATCTTTACTCATCTGTATATTTTGTGAAGCGCTTTCATTTTTATCCATGCATTACATTGCACACAAAAAAGACATCGTCTAGGACGATGCCATTTTTGTTACTACACAAGATTTATTTTCCAGCAGCTGCCGCAGCATCATTTACTGCATCTGTAGCAGCTGATTTTGTTTGTTCAATCATTTTTACGTTATTTTCAATTTTTTGCTGTTCATCTGTTGAAAGAGTAGCCGGATGTTTTAAAGCTCCAAGTCCTGCTACTACTCCTGCTACAATAGCAATTGGTCCTACAATCCCTACGATTCGTTTTGCGATCATTTTCTATTCCTCCAATTAAGTTAGTCTGTACTTTTTTCCCATAAACCGTGGCGGCGCGGATCAGCGTCACCTTGAATCTTATTTTTCTTTAAGTCTTTCACAAGAGCTTGAACGCCTCCGTAAAACATCGCGTTATCATTGTTTTTTAAGTCATAGCCGTACGTTTTTAAACCATCTTTAGTTGACTGTTTAAGCTTAGCTTCTGAATAAAACTTATGAGAATCAAAAATGACACGCTTGTTTTCTACTGCGTTTTTAATGGAATCTTTGTCTTCAAAATAATTCCCAATTACTTGCGTTAACACTTGAGGAATGCGATTTCCTCCCGGTGTGCCAATGGACATTACCCATTCATCACCTTCACGAATAATGGTAGGGGCTGTAAATGTTCTTGGACGCTTACCGGGTTGACGCTTATTAATTCCTTCCCCAAACGTATTGAGCGTATTATTTAAAAAGAATCCATCTACATATTCACCGCTGCCGAAGAAATTACTCAGCGTATTCGTTGTTGATACAACGGTTCCTTCACCGTCCATGACAACAAAATGAGTGGTACTTTCATGTTCTTCGACGTCGCTTACTTTGGTATGATCTGTTTCAGTATTATTTAATTTATTACGAAGTAAATGCACGTAATGATCGTCGATCCAATCATTTGGCGTTTCTTTTATAAAAGCCGGATCAGCAATTTTTTTCAAGCGGTCTTGATAAGCTACTTTTGAAATTTGACCAAGAAAATGATAATAAAGACTAGGATGTGATTCCTTCAGCTTCCAAATATCTTCTTGATCCGTCATTTTTAACATTTGAATAAGCGTAGCACCAGCAAAAGGCGGAGGTGCTGAAATAATTTGATGACCTTTATAATTCGTCGATAGAGGTTTCCGTTCAACAGGCGCATACTTTCGCAAGTCTTTGTGACTTACTTTTGTTTCTTCTGTAATATCGTCTGCAATTTTTCCTCTATAAAAAGCATTTGGCCCTTCTTCCTTAATCTTTTGCAGCGTGTTCGCTAATTCATGCTGTTTGACAATTTCACCTGTGTTAATGGCGTCTTTATCTGGATAAAAGCTAGGAATTTCATCTTCATTCACATTACCTTTGTATGAAACCAGCCTATCGTGCAAATCTTTGTCCACTTTATACCCATTCTCAGCATAGTTAATGGCTGGGTCGATTAGTTTGCTCATCGACATAGATCCGTAGTGGTGCTGAATATAATCCATACCAGCAACGAACCCTGGTACGCCAATCTCATCTTCTTTATCATTCTTAGGTGCAATTTCTCGGTAGTCAATAAATGTTGGAGAGGCATCTGCTGGATCAATCAGCATTCCGCCGCCTCCCCCAAGTCCTGATCCGTACGGTTCCACAACGCCAAGCGTGTAGGAAATGGCAATAGCTGCATCAACTGCTGTACCGCCTTGTTTAAGAATTTCCATACCTACTTTTGTGGCGCGAGGATCTGAAGTACTTACTGCATATTCTTGTTTTGGAAACATAAATTGATAAACACATACACCTACTATGAGTGAAAAGATGACAATGGAAACAATAATCGTATTACGTTTATTTATCATCTTTTACCTCCTCTGTGTATGACGGGCTATTAGTTAGCTTGCGCTTCGTTCTTTTTGCGCTCCTCTGCATGTTTTATAATGCGAGAATGATCTAAGTTTAATTCAAACTTGTTTCGTTCTTTTTCTAACAGTTCAGGGTTTGAAGAAAACTTGTTTAAATCGTTATAAATACGCTTCATGCGCCAAGGGTTATCTGTTGGAGTTGGTGTACCTGCTTTAATAACCATTGGAATAACATCAATTTTAGCTTGGCCCTGCTTGTTTAAATGATACTGAACCATCGCTGTATTTTTTGTACTTGACCACCCTTGGTCAAAAATAAAGTTTCCTAAGCTATAGAAAATAACCGAACCTTTATATACGTCATATGACTGTAAAACGTGCGGATGGTGACCAATGATAATGTCCGCACCAGCGTCTACCATCGCTTTTGCTAGTCCTTCTTGACGAGGACTTGGCTGTGCATCGTATTCTTCACCCCAGTGGGCATTTACTACAACTAAATCAGCATTTGCTTTCGCTTGCTGAATCGTGCTGAAAATAAGATCCGGATCTGCTTTTAAAATACCTGGGTTGTTTTTTCCAGCCGACATTCCGTCTGAATGTACATCCGTAAAACCTACGGTTGCAATGCGAATACCGTCAGCATCTTTATACGAAATATGCTTTGCTTCTTCAGAGTTACGGCCAGCACCAACAAAATCTAATTTGTTTGCTTCAAAAGTAGAGATCGTATCTTCTAACCCTTTTGCACTGTAGTCCATTGAATGGTTGTTCGCTAAGTTTAATACGTCGAAACCTGCATTTTTAACAGTCGCTAGATCAGCAGGCTTACTATATAAATGAATACCTTTTTCCATTGCTTTATATGAATCTACGTCATTTGTTAAAATCGGTGTTTCGTAGTTCCCGCTTACGTAATCCGAATTTTTAAAGAACGGCTCCACGTTGCGGAATACAAAATCTTCTCCGTAGCGTTCAGTTACTTCTCTTACATGGCGACCCATCATAATGTCTCCGACCATAGTCATCGTTAAATCATTATTGGCCTCTGGATTAGCCGTCTCAGGGTTTTCAAGAGCATCCGAACGCTCCATCCATCCTGAAAGAGCTAAAATTACGATTAAAATTGGCGTTAAGATAAGAGCTTGCTTGCCCGTTGTAGGCTTTGTTTTCTTTATAAACATCAATACTTTTTCTTGAAAGTTTAATTTTTTCTCTTTCAACGCTTTCACCTTCCTTTACCAGCTGCGGTTTGTTTGTGTATTAAAATAAATAATAAACTTGCATAATTCCAAATGTTACACCACTTAATAAAACCGTTGTTCCAACTGTTAAAGGAAGACCCTGCTTTTGCATTGTATTTGCAATTAAGCCCGGTACAATGATACCAATTCCGCGTAATTCAAACACTTCAAACGGCAAGATCGGGAAGAAATAATCAAATGCAACTTTAATCACAATACCCGTAATTAACATCGCTGTAAATTTGCGACGTCCATATAAAATAACTACTTTTGAGATTCCGTATACGACGATAACATACGTTAAAATACTAATTAAGAAAATCATTAAAATGGTAATTGGCTGATCAAATACAAGAGCTAAATACCCCGGTACGATAAGACCCGCTGGCAATACGCCCGTTTTTTCTGTAAAAATTAAGCTTAGTGTAACCCCTAACACAAGGGCGATATATAAATCTGATCCGAACATGAAATGGCCTCCTAGATTAAACTGCTTTTCTCATCTTTTTCATTTCAATAATAGCTTCAACAAGCGGCTCGGCTGAACCGTGGATATTTCCGACACCGTATACGATACGATCTTTTAAATAAGGCTTCATGCGCTCTAAAATTTCTTCTGTAGAAGCGCCTTCCATATTCCAGAATTCTTTTGTTGGCAATTCGCCTCTTTGATATGCTGCAGCGATTGGTGAGGTCGTCTGACCAATTGCAATCATTACGTCCGCTTCAATGTATGGCATTACATCTTCAGCAAATTGCTCCGTGCGATCTACACGGTCCGGACGGCAGTTCATAATGACAATAGGAAGCTTTTCACTATAGTTCATTGAATCTACACGTTCCCAAATACGAAGCGTGGAAGAAGCGTCGTTGGCAGCAAATCCATTCACTAAAAAGGCTGGATTTTTTTCATCGCCAAACGTTGTAATTCTCATAGCTCCTGGGTCAGGCTGAGCATTTAACATTCCTCTCATCGCTGTTTCAGCATCGATACCAAGTGCTTCTGCTACTGCTAAACCGATGGAAGCATTATCAGGGAAAACCATATAATCAAATTCACGTAAATACGCTTCAGATACTTTATCATTGTCAGCTACAATAACTTTTGTGTTGCGCTCTGCGGCTATTTTTTTATAGTATTCCAAATATGGACCTTCAATTGTAACAAGGTGGCCATCGTAAGGAATAGTAGCAGTGAACGCTTGAGCAACTTCATCTAGAGTTGGACCCATTACATCCATGTGATCTTCTAGTACGTTTACAATAACGCCTACCTTGGCTTGAATCAGCTGATTTTGGAATGTGATTTGATAATCAGGCTGTACAGCCATACATTCACAAATAAGAGCTTCCGCTCCAATATCGGCAACTTCATTTACCACTCGTCGCTGTTCTCCAATGTTCGGACCTTCTTTACGACGAATAATTGGTTCTTCTTCACTTGTATGCCAGTAGATCATACGCGCTTGTGTTCCTGTCGTTTTTCCTACTGTTTTGTAACCTGCTTCTTTTACAATACCTGTAATCAATCGTGTAACGGTGGATTTTCCGCGAATACCATTAACATTCACTCGTACAGGAATTGAATGCAGCTTGCGTAAATGTCTGCGATACTCCCAAACGCCATACCCTACTAAAAATAGGCAGCATAGGATAATTAAGATCATGTTTCATTCTTCTCCTTCCAAACTTCTCCTGTTGGATACGTTATGAATGCTTTTGATTCATAATGATAGATATACGATTTCATAGTTTCACTCCCTTTATATATGTATGGGAGCTAATCAATTAACAGCGCTAGCATGCTGCTAAAACACCTGCTTTGAAAAATGGACTCGAGTACCAATTTCAACAGCTCTAAAACTATCATCTGCGCTCATTAGTGGTCAATAGCTCAAATGTTATATATTCTTACAATTCCGATTGTCTATTTACAGAATTAAAAACTCATCGTTTTATTTAAAATTTACAGAATAGGTCTAAAGTTTATTTACCTAGAAAAATCCCATCGATACCTTTTTTTACCATAACAACAGGAATATTTTATACATCACTCTTACAATTAACTCACGGAAATATTACGTAATTAAAAATTTCTTAACTTTAGAAAACGTTTTGTAATATAAAGGCGGGATAAAAAATATTTTATCCCATTAATTCCTTTTTATGGATATACCAATTGGATTTGTCTAACAACCGTACTTGTAAGGATGATAGATAGATATAAAAGTAAGAAAAATACATTTATTTATCATTTTATGCTTACATTTAACTTGCTTAAATAGAAAGGACATTAAATATTTTTTTCTAATTATATAAGCATTTAGACTCTATGTGTTCCTAGTTCTTTTGTTGTTATTTTATAGATTTCCTTTATTTAATAATCAATTCAGTAAACCTAAATCTCTTGACTATGGCCTCTTTTCCTATTTTTATTTCAATATTTTCTGAATCTTTCTACCGATAAAGGCGTCTTTCGTCCGTTAAGATTGCCTAGAAAAATGCATGATTTCTCACTTTTTTGGCATATGATGTTATCATAAAAAGAAGAAGTCTCATCAGAAGGAGGAAAACAATGGTTGATACAACCCTTTATTTTCTATTTTCTTTTTGCTATATTGTTCTGTTTTTCTTTAGCATATATGTAGTGCGAAAAAACACTTCGCCGTTTTACATGCTTTTTCTTCCTTTAGTAATAGCTGGACTAATTTACGATAATATAATGATTGGGATTGGTTCATTTATCGGTGAAGGGGATATTTTACGTTCACTCAGCATGCTTCGCTTTTGGTTTCACGCTTTATTTACCCCTACTTTGGTGCTCTTTGCGTATGGCGTAGCGAAATATTCGACGATTACATGGGCTAAAAAACCTGTTGCCGGCATTCTTTTTTTACTAACTACGTTTGCCTTAATTAGCTATGAAATAATCGAGACGATTAGTCAGCGTATGGAAGTTGTACGTGAATATGGCATTGTTCGCTATACATTAGTAGGATCATCCGGTCCCCCTCTTATGGTTCTCATTGTGGCGATTATTTTGCTTTTTGTTGGAATTTCCTTATTTCGCAAGACGCGATGGAGCAGTATGATGATTGGAGTAGCCGTGATGATTGTAGGAAGTGCCGTGTCAATTCCTATACCAAGCACAGCTGTAACAAATACATTTGAGCTTATTTTTATCTTCTCTTTATTTTTAACTCAGCGTCATTTAGTGAAAATACATTAAAAAGAAGCGATTCCCTTGCTTCTTTTTTTATATTTGATATCTTTTACCTAACGACCGTTAGTTAGATTGAGGAGGAGCTTTTCTTGAGTGAATTATCAACTGTAGAAAAAATTAGAGCTGCAGCAATGGAGCTCTTTGGAGAAAAAGGCTATACAGAAACATCGCTTGCTGATATCTCATCAAAAGTAGGCATAAAAAAACCTTCCCTGTACGCTCATTTTAAGAACAAAGACGACTTATTTTTACTAACCGTGCATGATTTAATGAATTTATTCCTAACAAAGTTATCTGTTATATACGAACAGCATAAAACAAAGTCTGCTAAAGAATAGCTTCACTGCTTTGTTGTAGATTTCTGCACGATGATTGAAAAAGATTCTTTTGGCCAGATGTACCGTCGTCTTATTTTGTTTCCACCTGAACATTTAAAGTCGGAAGTAAAAGCTATTTTCTTAAGAAGCGAACGATTGTCTGATCAAATTCTGCATGCTATTTTTACACAGGGAATGGCTGAAGGCGAAATAATTGAACGTCCGATTGATTTGTATATCAATAGCTTTTATTGTTTAACCGACGGACTGTTCATTCAGCGCTTTTATTATGAACCAGAGTATTATGACCAAAAAATCCACGATGCTTGGACAATATTTTGGGAAGGCATACGTGCTAAATAGGCCCTGTAAAAAGGGCTTATTATTATGTAAGGAGGAATTAAAATGGCTTGGATTTACCTTATTATCGCTGGTTTACTCGAGATTGTATGGGCAATTGGCTTAAAATATTCACACGGATTCACTGAATTAACTCCAACAATTATTACGATCGTCACAATTGTCATCAGCTTTTATTTCTTTTCAAATGCCTTAAAAAAAATTGCTGTCGGAACAGCTTACGCAGTATTCACTGGTATAGGGGCTGCTGGCACAGCGATACTTGGAATGACCGTTTTAGACGAAGGAACAAATATTGGAAAGATTTTATTTTTAGGATTAATGATCTTTGGAATCGTTGGTTTAAAGTTGATTTCTACTGAAGAAACAGAAAGAGAGGAATCGTAACATGGCTTGGATTGCATTAATAGCTGCCGGTTTTTGCGAAGTGGGATTTGTGATTTTTTTAAAGCTTTCAGATGGGTTTAAGCGGTTGTTTCCTTCGATTGGATTTATCCTTTTCGGTGCAGGAAGTTTTTATCTTCTCTCCTTAGCATTAAAGGAGATACCTATTGGAACAGCTTACGGCATATGGACGGGAGTAGGAGCTGCCGGAAGCGTACTTCTTGGCATGTTTTTCTTTCATGAAGCAAAAGATATGCGTCGAATTTTATTTATTTTTTGTATTGTAGCAGGTGTAATCGGCCTTAAAATCACTGGATAATGATGTACTACTTCCTTTCTTTTCATGCTATACTAAACTTGTAAACACTTTCAAAAAATAGGAGACGATGACAATGAACCTTGGGTTTGGAGAAATTGCCTTAATTGTATTTGTCGCTCTATTGCTTTTTGGCCCAAAGAAACTTCCGGAATTAGGGAAAGCTGCCGGAAAAACATTAAAAGAGTTTAAAAACGCTACAAAAGGAATTATGGAAGAAGATGAAAAAGAAAAAGCTCCTCCTAAATAAGAGGCTTATATCTCTTTTAAAAGCTGACTCAAACGTTTGAGTCAGCTTCTTTGTGGTGAGAATATACTGAAATTCGATTTCGACCCGTACGCTTTGCTTCATATAAAGCCTGATCTGCTCCATGGAAAATTGAAATCAGCTGTATGTTTTCGGATGGAACGACTGTCATTATTCCAACACTGATTGTGACACACTTAAACACGTCAGAAGCTTGATGGATAATTCCACGCTGCTCCACTTGCTGTCTAATAGCTTCTGCCATTTTTATCGCTTCATATTGATTAGCTCGAGGAAGCAATATACCAAACTCTTCTCCTCCGTATCTTGCCACAAAAGCCGATTCGTCAAAAACAACGCTTTTAGCAATATTCGCTACTTCTTTTAAGCATTCGTCTCCTTGAATATGGTCATAGGTATCGTTATACGCTTTAAAATAATCAATATCAAATAAGAGAAAAGAAAGCGGCTCTTTTTTTTCTGTGCGTATGCCCACTCAATTTCCAGCTGTTTATCAAGAGATCGGCGATTTTTCAGACCTGTTAAGCCATCTTTCATGGACAGCATTTCAAGCTTTTTATTGGCTTTGCGAAGATCACACTCAGCCTTCTTTTTCTCCGTAATATCTCGATATTCCCAATAGTGGCCAATATACACATGGCCTTCATAGATTGGAATGTAGTCACGCGCATAAATTTTACCGTTAATAAACGTAATTTCTTCATCTACTATTGACTCTTTTGAATAAACGGTGCTTTCTACCGTTTTTAAAAACCTACCAGGATCTTTCAACATAAGAGCGTGAGATAAAAACAGCTGATTACTTTTCAATCCAACGTATTGATTAGGAGGTCCGGGTATATCAAACATGTCACAAAAAGTATGATTAATAACGGCTACTTCGCGCTCTGGCGTTTCAATCATGGTACCTGTCTTTGCATTTTGAACCATAACCGAAAACATTTTAGACAGCTTTTTATGCTGACTTGTCGTTACTCGAGATGCATATATATATCTACCTACCAGATACACTAAACACCCACCTATAAAAGAAGCAGGCAGTAAATAGATGATAATTGTAGCAGCGTGCATGATATCTTTAAAAAGAAAGGACAATGAGAAGAATACGCAAAGCAAGCTAATAGAATTCATTAATTGAAAACGAATAAATGGACGATAAGGTAAGCGAACCGTCCACCCAGACAGTAAAGCCATTACCATAATTGTAGCAGCGCCTAACATTCCGCTTGCCGTAATTCCAAACAAAAGCAGACGCATTACCCCTATAATACAAGCCGCAATGATAGCGGGTACCATTCCTGCATAAAGACAAACAATTGTCACCGCTAAAAAGCGAAGGTCAAGAATAATAGTAGAATCTATTTTAATTGTATATATCATTAAAATGCTGCCTAATAGTCCGTAAGAACATCCGTAATAAATTAAGCGATACACTTTGTACCGTTTTATTCCTTCTACTCTATAAATGATTTGCTCTCGAACTATACTCGCAGCAAACATGAAAGAAATAATTAACGTGATATTAAAGAGAAGTTGACTCACTTTATTCTTCACCTCTTTCCAAAAAGCTAAAACAAAAAACAATAGGCTTCTTAGCTTACATATTATTTACTGCCGCTTTTTATAAATCGTGCTGTTTGATTTATCGAACAGCACGATTTTTTCCTTCATTAACTAAAACTCTTCTATCCTCTATTCGTTGCCGACAATCCTCTCTCTATAAAGAGTGATCATCTTCCTTTTATACAAGAAATTCTACTTATTAGTATACTACTAAACTCTATTTGCACACATCACCTTTTACCTTTTTTTGAATATTTATCCATTTTCTATTTTTTGTATTTTTCACTGTAAGGTAAGTAGTCGAACTTCAGCAAAAATAAAAAAGAGCGTCGATACAACGAGCGCTCTTTTTTATTTTTGGCGTAAAAATTCCCAAAGTCCTGGCGTTTTGGAAAAATCAAACGTCTTAACAGCGGAAAGAATTTTAATCTTTAAATCTTGCTTTACGTCTTCTCTCTCATGCAGCGAAAAGCTTTGAACAGCTTTATTTAGTTTTGGTTCCAGCTTTTTTAATAAACGCCTTGACGCCTCTTCATCTCCAGCTTTCACTTTATTTACAAGCTCATATAGAGTTTCCATTTCTTCACTTCTTTCTTAAGTCAGTTGTTAATTTCTCCACTTTTTCTTCAAGTCGCTTTATATTGTTTTCTACACGCAGTAATAAATAAAAAGAAAGGACAGCGGGAAATCCTACGTTTCCAACAAGTTGAAGCCACTGAGGATCAAACATATCTATCACTCACCTTCATAATTTTTTTCAACTTGCTTAGCGCACGTTGATAATGATTAGAAACCGCTTGCTGAGAAATAGAAAAATAAGCAGCGATTTCTTTATGAGTCCAGCGTTCGACAATAATCAAGTGCAACATACATTGCTGCTTGGCCGTTAATTGGCGAAATGCATGATAAAGAATACGATTTTCAAGTTGATTTCCTAAAAATTCGTGCTCCCATACAGCCCCGTCCTGTACTCCTAGCATATCTTCCACTGTTCGATTTCCATCTAGCGCAGCCGGCTGCTGCAGGCGAAGAGGAATATAAGAACGCTCTTTTTCTTTGACACGCATAACATCTCTGGAATAATGTCTGCAAAGCTTGTTAATATAATGAAGCAATCTAACTTCGCTATAAAACTGATGAAATTCTTTGTTTAGAAGTCTTTGTTCTTTTGTATCATTTTTAACAACCGCTTTTTGTAATCGCTCATAGCGTTCTGGTGTCAAAAATGTATTCATTATATGAGTCTGAAGAGTTGCGCTGTGGTTTGTAAGAAATGTATGAAAGATACATTCTTTGTCGTGCCGCTTTTCTTGCTGCGAATAGAGCTGAGTCATTGTGCAAATCTCCTCCTTTTTTTCTTATACTTATTAAAAAGGGAGAAAAGAGTAAAATAACAACACCAAAACGAACGTTTGTTCTTATATAAATTTAACTATATTAGGTTTTTTATGTCAATATGATGAATTGCTCATTAATAATCAAAACGACTCAGTAAAAAATAAAAAAGAGATTGAGACATAACGAAATGAATCCAATTTAAAGACGAACAAATAAGATACATGAGCTGATCCGCTTGTGACACAGCCGTTGATTTCCGTGCAAGACTCCTGGGGGAAAAGCGGAGTCTTCGCCTTGCCCTCCAATCAACTGCTAGAAGGAACGAAACAGATAAAATCTATGTTCATCACAACAAAAAAAACGAACCACTAATCAAATATTTTGATTAGTGGTTCGTTTTTCACTTCGGCTAAAATATTTTTATCCCGGCCTTTTTATTTCTTCTTCATGTAGAGATTATTCTTCGCCTAAAACGCGGTTAATACGTTTGCGAAGCATCGGCATTCCATTTCCACCCGCTTGGAAATGACGAAGCTGACCTTCTTTATCAAATACATAATATGCTGGTACATATTTATTTTCAAAAGCATCTGTTAACTTATGCTCACTGTCTACGTAAATTGGCTGAGTAATATCGTGTCCCATTGCCATTGCCTCAATAACGCCCATATCTAAGTCATCTTCCGAACGAGGCATATGAACTGCTACAACATTCAATTGATCATCATACTCATCACGAAGATCATTAACTTCAGGCATTGCTTCTTTACATAAATGGCAGCTTACTGACCAAAAGTGGATAAGCGTTGCTTTATCACCTACTAAGTCTTCCTTTGTTACTTCGTCGTTAATCCAAGATGTTGCTCCAGTTAATTCAGGCATTTGTTCACGTAATTTCATTTTAAAATCCTCCTCATCATTTATAAAACTGAATATTCTGTCTTTTATAGTTAGAAAACTATCTTTTCTATTTTAATGGCAGCAGTAGAGGAATTTCTCCTCTACTCCACCGCTATTTATTAAAGTGTTTTTTGACCTGGTTTCCAGTTAGCTGGGCAAAGTCCGCCAGTTTGAAGGGCTTGAAGTACACGTAATGTTTCTTCTACGCTGCGGCCGATGTTGTTATGGTTTACAACTGCGTATTGCAATTCACCTTCTGGATTAATAATAAACAACCCGCGAAGCGCTACGCCTTCTTCTTCAATTAACACGCCGTAATCACGTGCTACTGCGTGAGTTGGATCTGCAGCTAATGGATAATTCAAATCTCCAAGTCCATTATCTTTACGATCTGTGTTAATCCAAGCTAAGTGAGTATGAATTGTATCTGTAGAAACACCTACAACTTCAGCATCTAGATCTTCAAACTCTTCGTAGCGATCTGATAGAGCTGTAATTTCTGTTGGACATACGAATGTAAAGTCCATTGGATAGAAGAACAATACTGTCCATTTACCGTTTTTCATATTTTCTTCTAAACTTACTTTTCCAAATTCCTTATTTGCAAGTACAGCTTCCATTTCGAAGCGTGGTGCTTGTTTTCCTACCATACGTTCTGCCATGTCAAAACCTCTCCTTATACGATGTATTTCACAAGCTTATGCTTGTATGTATTATTTTTAATGCAATCAATGACTCCCTCTATTTGATAACGATTATTAGTATCATTATAAACTAGTAATGACTATTGATTACATTCTTTATTATACACGAGCTATTATTATAGTCAATACTTTTTTATAATCATTTTAATCTAGGATTGATTATCGAATATTTTCCGCTCTTTTTATTCTTTCCTTTGATTAATCTTATGTATGCAGGGATGAATAAAGATAGAAGATACTAAAAAACTTCCCTTGTTTCAACATATTTGCTTTTAAAATGTGCTGCAGAAAGATTTCGAATCTCAATTATGCTCTTTATAACCACAATAAAAGAGAATGAGACATAACTATCTCAATCTAATTTAGAGACGAACAAATTAGAAAATGATCTAGTATGGATGACGGGTTACACCGCTGTTGATTTCCGTGCAACAGCTAGAAGCAACTTCATACATGAAACCTACTTTTACCCTATCAATAAAAAAATCCGAACGAGCTTGATTCTCCATCAAGAATCAAACTCGTTCGGATCTTTCTTCAACTAAACTACTTTTGTCCAGCCTCTGTTATTTATTTCTCATCATTTGGATATACAAGACCGATTTGCTCTCGCACTTTATCTATCACGTGCATTGTTAAATATGAATTCTCATAAGAATTTGTGTCCGATTCCATCTTTCCTTGCTTTAACAGCTCTACGAATTCATTTAGTTCATAGTACATAGCAGGATAAGGCTGATCGACCGTTAACTCTTCTACCCGTCCGTCATTGTATCGAATTTCTACCTTTTCAGCGGTATGTATTTTGTCAATAACCATACTGCCTTTTTCTCCTTGAATTTCACTTGGCAGATGCGAATTTGTAATCTTAGAATACATGATGACCGCGTCGCGATCTTCGTACTCTAACGCAACTGACCCTTCTCCATCTACTCCAGATTCTAGCATAAACGCCGTTGCCTTTATTTTATGAGGCCCTCCAAACAACGTAATCAGAGGATAAAGACAATATACACCTAAATCCATCAGTGAACCATTGGCAAGCTCTGGCTTAAAGGCATTAAGCACGATACCTTCTTTGTATTTATCGTAACGAGAAGAATACTGACAGTAAGATGCAACGTATTTCCGAATTGGCCCAATTTTATGTAAGTTCTCTTGAATCACTTTGAAGTTAGGAAGAAGGGTTGATTTCATCGCTTCCATTAGTAACACCTTGTGATTTTTGGCTGTTTGAATCATGCGGGTTACTTCTGCTGCATTGGCTGCGAGCGGTTTTTCACACAGTACATGCTTGTTATTTTTCAAAAATAAGATAGCTTGTTCCGCATGATAAGCATTTGGAGTAGCAATATACACTGCATCAATTTCAGCACTCGCTGCCATTTCCTCTAAATCAGTAAATATATGAGGAATATCATATTTACCTGCAAATTCTTCTGCTTTTTCAATAGTTCGAGAATAAACAGCTGCAAGCTGAAAGTCGTCTACATACTGAGCTGATTCTAACAGTCGATCTGTTATCCAGTTTGTTCCTATTATGCCAAAACGAATCATCTTTTCATCTCCTTTTTATCATCTATGTTGTATTGTATCGTTTTTAAAAAGAAAAACGAAGAAATAATAAAAATTCTATACCATTTTCCATTGCTTTATATCTATTTTGTTTTATATAAAAAACAGCTCACAACAAATGTAAGCTGTTTTTCAATATGACTCAAACGTAAGCTTATGCTTTCTCACCCACTACAGCAAAACGTTCATTCACATGGTTTTTATTTTCTAACTCATCTATTAAAGCAATCGCATAATCAGCATAGCTAATATAACTTTCATTTTGACTATTTGTGATCACATGATCTTTTCCTAATTGATAGGCTCCCGTGCGAGCACCTTCTGCATCAAAAAAGGCTGCTGGGCTTAAATAGGTCCAATTTATAGTCGACTTTTCAAGTTCTTTTAAACCTTTCCCCATGTTTGAAGCCGTTGGATAATAAGCTGCTGGAAAACCTTCTGTGCTCATTAAAGGCGTTGTTTTTTCTGAATCTACAAATAAACTTCCCGCTCCGCCCACTACTGCGAGTCGCGTTTGAACACCTTGAAATACCTTAATAAGTGATTGTATAGACTCAACGTGGAGCTGTTCGCTTCCAGGAGGTGCATTAAATGCATCTACCACAGCATCGAACTGTTCAATATCTTTTGAAGTAATGGCAAAAATATCTTTTTCCATTACGTTTGTTTGATTTTTTAGTTTAGAAGCATTTCGAACAACGGCTGTTACTTCATGTCCTCTCTGTTTTGCTTCTTCCATAATTAATTGACCTGCTTTTCCTGTTGCTCCAATAACACCAATTTTCATTTTTATTCTCTCCTTTTATTTTAGTTGTAACCATAACGGTTACATATAACACAAAAAAATTTGAGCTTTTTATAGCACTGCTAATTCTTCTCAGCTCGTTGTAACCATTATAGTTACATATTATTCAATTTGTCAACCTCGCTATTCATTTTTTTTACGAGATAAACGATTTTAGTGATTGCTAAAGATCCAAAAAACAATAGCTTATTTGCCATTTCAAAATATATCCATATTTTCAACTTATTTTTATCTCAGAGTACTTTTTTATGAAAAAAGGTTTCTTTTTTATAAAAAAGTGTTATACTAGGTATATTATTTCTTGTTCGGTGTTAACAAATAGAAAGACTTTCTTTAAAGTGATTCTTATTGAAATTGAGCAGAGATAGTAATATATTCGTGGATTTTCCACACAGGAGGTACTACAATGGTACAAGGTAAAGTAAAATGGTTTAATGCAGAAAAAGGTTTTGGATTCATCGAAGTAGAAGGACAAGACGACGTATTCGTACACTTCTCAGCTATCCAAGGCGACGGTTTCAAATCACTTGAAGAAGGTCAAGAAGTTACATTTGAAATCGAAGATGGAGCTCGTGGACCACAAGCTGCTAACGTTCAAAAGTAATTGATTAAGAAGCTGTCACTAATGTGACAGCTTCTTTTTATGTCTATTTAACCAATTAAAATTTGATTTTCCTGCCAAAGGTTAGTTAAGTTCGTATCAGCGAGCCGCTGATGCGTCTCCTTTACGCTAAGCCAGCGATGCTTGTTGAAAACAAAGCGAGTTTCGGGAAGTTCAGTCCATATTTCCTGTACAGACTGGACATTTAATAGAACAAAGTTTGCTTCGTTTCCTTCTTCCACTCCATACTTTTCTTTTCCAATCAGCCGGGCTGGTATACTTGTAATCATTCGGAGCAACTGCCGCTGATCATCCGGACTTCCCATATGTGCAGCATAGGCAGTTAGTAACCCTACTTGCAGCAAGTCTGCTTTTCCAAACGGATGAAAGGGGTCGTTCACGTTATCAGATGCAGTAGCAATAGGAATCGCTGCTTTTTGTATGTCGCGAATACGCGTTACGCCTCGTCTTACAATTCCTTTATCTTCTCTTCCCTGTAAATATAAATTAGAAGCAGGTAATGTGACAACTCCAATTTTCGCCTGTTTTAAAAGGTTTAAGATTTCTTTCACTTTTGCATCAGTCATTCCTGCAAGCGAGCAAAGATGCCCCACTACCACTTTTCCTTCCATATTTAATTCAATTGTTCTATGAGCAATATTAATTATTGTATCAACAGACGGATCATCGCTTTCATCCACATGTAAGTCAAGAGGTTTATTATAGGCTTGAGCCAGCGAAAATAGAGCATCAATCTCTTTTTCTGGATTTCTAGCTAAATGAGGACAGCCTCCAATCGCATCAATTTCAAGGTCGAATGCTCGTTCAATTTTATTCATCTTATGCATATCATCAATGTCTAGGTTAGAGAATAGCGGAACAACCTGCACGTCCATATACGGGCTTAATTCATCTCTCACTTCGACAGCCGCTTGTAAACTTCGAAATAAACTATCTTCTTCCATGCTGCAGTCAAAATCAATATGCGTTCGAATCGTAGTCGTACCGTTAGCCAATGCCTGCAAAGCAGTTTTTAACATTCGCTGCTTAATTTCTTCTTCTGGAAATGCCGGCAGGCTGCTGCTGTAATTTTTAATGGCTTCTTGAAGAGTTCCAGATATATTGGGCACTTGAGGAAGCGAATGAGCTTTGTCTAAATGCATATGCATATCTACAAATCCTGGTAATAGCACACGACCCTGTGCATCAAGTGACGTTTCTTTTCCTAACACGGCCGCGTGCAGCGGAAAAAACTCGTCACCTTCAAGATAACCGTTTTGTAAAACGATAGAAGTATACATTCCATTTGAAATTTTCACTTCAAAAAGAGCGTGGTCGTGCATAATTGGCAAACGAACATTAATTAAGTGAAGCAACATAATTCCCTCCTCAATTTTTCAACTTCTTCATTTTTCATAGACCGCTTTATCTTCTCTATCATTTATTGTTTAAAGCATTAATTCGCCAAATTCCGCAAATCACCTTCTCTTTAAAGACCTTTATTTACAGAGAAAAAAGCAAGAACAAAAAAAAGGAGCAGCGTCCCCACGCTGCTCATCAAAGAAAAAATGCTAGAAAATAGATAGAATGTATTTCCCATGGTTAAATGAGGGCTTACAGATAAAGCTTCAGTGAGTGATTTCATGCTTTGCATCGCTATTCTCCCCAGAAAGCAATGCAGATACAAACAAGAAACTTCCATCACTCGCTCATACTGTAAATAGACACATAAGAAAAAGCCCAAACAAAGGCAGGTCTCTCAAATACAATGAGCAAAAACCTACCCGCCTGGGCTTTTATCCCTTCGGTGTCATATCCACTTCTTTTCAAAAATGAATATGTGAATCGCTTGGACCAAACTTTCTACTAACGTAAAAATGGGAACCTAGATTCACTTTTTACTCATAGTCCTATCATTTACGGTGATAAGGTAGAAACGTCTGAGCCATATTCTCAAACATATATGAGTGAACCGTATTTAGCTTTTTCTTGTCTACAAATATACTATAGGTCTTTCTGTAAGTCAACTATAAACGAATAATCTTTTTAATAAAATTATATATAGTTCGCCTTTTACAAAAGTTTACTTTTTTAAAAAGTTTGTTAAACTATCTAACACAGTAGTTGCATCTTCCTATAATCCTGCTTATACTTCGAACTACTTACATTACCTATAAAGGTCTTCACTCTGTTGAAGACAAAAAAGCGATCTAGGGTTCCGTTTAACACATGTTAAAGGCTGGTCCGAGAGAGAGCGTACGGAATGGTTCCGTATACACGGAGGGATAAAAGCCTGGGAGAATGACATCATTCTCCCAGGCTTTTCTTTTTTACTACTATAAAATAGAGGAAAGAAGGGATTTATATGAACAACCAACCAGCGTTAAGTAAATCGCTAAAGGTGTATCAAATTGTGTTTTTGGGTCTTGCCTGGATGACTCCGATGATTTTCTTTACAGTTTACGGAGTAGCCTACGATGCGGCTGGAGGGCAAATGGTCCTTGCTTATTTAATCGCTTTTTTAGCTATCTTTTTTACCGCATATAGCTACAGCCGAATGGTAAAAGCATATCCGATAGCGGGATCTGCTTATACGTATACGAAAAAAGCTATACATCCTCGCCTTGGCTTTTTAGTAGGCTGGGCACTTCTTTTAGACTATATTTTCTCCCCTATTATCGCTATTTTAACATTTGGTATTTTTATGCATACGGAATTCCCTTCTATTCCTGTATACGTATGGGTCATCGTCATGAACATTATCTTAGCTTTAGTCAATATTGTTGGTATTAAATCTGTAGCTCGTATAAGCGGCATCTCCGTTGTAGTTCAGATTCTCTTTATAAGTTTTTTTTGTTTATTTATCGTCAAAGATATTGCAACAGGTCAAGCTAGTTCTTCTACTCTTTTTTCACTTCATCCTTTTTTGGCTTCAGATGTACCGTTTACGACTATTTTTTCTGGAGCTGCGCTCATTTGCTTTTGCTTTTTAGGATTTGATGCAGTTACAACAATGGCGGAAGAAACGATTCAACCGGAAAAGACAATTCCAAAAGCCATTTTTCTTATTGTTTGTATCGCAGCTGTTATGTACATCGCTATCTCGTATTTTACACAGATTGCCTATCCGGGATTCACGTTTACTAACCCTGATAATGCAGCCTACACCCTTGTAAGATTAGTGGGCGGAAATCTTTTAAGCAGTCTATTTATTACGGTATTAATTATTGCAACCTTTACCCAAGGAGTTTCTTCAGTCACAAGCGTTACTCGCTTTTTATATGCTTTAGGCCGTGAATCCGTACTGCCTCAAAAGGTATTTTCATATATTCATCCAACGTTTAAAACGCCCGTGGTGAATATCTTGCTTGTTACCGCTTTTTCGTTTTTGGGAATGTTCATTGATTTAAACACAGCCGTCACTTTTGTCAGTTTCGGTGCCTTAACCGCTTTTACATTTGTGAATGTATCAGTCATTGCCCATTTTTATATTAAGTTAAAGAAACGGTCGTTTACTGAAACAATACTCTATTTAATCTTCCCTTTGATCGGAGCGGCATTTATCGGATGGCTGCTCACACTGTTAAACAAAGACACTCTTTTGATTGGTGTCGCCTGGCTTACTGTTGGATTTCTCTATTTATTTGTAAAATCTCGACTGTCGGCTCCTTTTGTAAAGAGAGATCACTCAAAAGTGACGGTCCCTGAAAAATAAACTAAAAAATCAGTTTTTGTGTCAGGTATTCTAACAAACTGCTTGTCAACTCGTTTTCACTCATACTATACTACGATTAATCGAAAGCCACAAATGGATAAAGGTTCTTACAGCCGTTAAGAACAAAAAAGCTGTCTAGGGTTCCGTTTAACATATGTTAAAGACTGGTCCGAGAGAGAGCGATATAGCGCTACGCTGTATAACACGGAAGGATAAAAGCCTGGGAGACTACTCTCTCAGGCTTTTATCCTTTTTTTATTCTAAGGAGGTTATTTTATGAGTTCTATCTGGAAGCAAACAATTCCAGCTGGTGGAAAATGGTCAGGCCGAATTGGAAGAGGAAAATCGGTGAAGTTTACCGCACAAGAATCCGGTGCAAATGTGTCCCTACTATTATACAACGCTTATGATTTAACAGAACGATACAACATGCCCGATACCTTAAAAGCTCAGCACACTGCTCACTTAACAAAAGGACACGTTCTGATGAGTGACAACGGCAGAGCATTTGCAAGCATCACTGCTGACACCACCGGCTGGCATGATACCATTTCAGGCTACACTACGCGCAGCTTAACTCATCAAAAATACGGCGCATCTACTTATCAAGAATCTCGAAACGAATGGCGAAGAAATGGCGAAGAAAATTTTTCAATGGAGCTTTTGCGCAACGGTTTAACAACACGGGATCTAGTCCCTAACCTTAACTTATTTTCAAAAGTATACTGCGACGAAAAAGGCAATATGAATTTTGTTTCTTCTCATTGCAAAAAAGGAGATTTTATTACGCTTAGAACAGAAATGGATTTACTTTTTCTACTGTCTAATACACCTAACCCTCTAGACCCGAGCGGAACGTACCCTTCTGTTCCGATTGAAATAACCGTAGATGAAGCAGCTCCTGTAAGCTCAGACGACTACTGTTTAAATTTCAGACCTGAAAATAAACGAGCGTTTGAAAACACATGGTCTTATGATCTATTGCTTGGAAATAAAACACTATCAACAATTTAAAAATAAAGGAGGCTTTATAGTGGCTATATTTAATCGAGTGGAAAGCAACAGAAAAATAGAGAACGCAATTTATGATGAAACGGTACTGGCTGGGGACGGCTGGATGCACGAGCTTAAACCCGGCCAAACGCTTAGAGTAATAGATGTAGAAGGCAATCAAGCAGCGGATACTTTATTCTTTGATGCTGAAAACCTAGAAGATCATTACAGTGCAGTATCTACGATTGCTAATCAAGGAAATATTTATTTATCCACCGGCACAGTGCTGCTTTCTCAATCTGGCAAAGAACTAGTCAAAATTGTTGCTGACACGTGCGGACGCCACGACACCTTAGGCGGAGCTTGTTCGGCACAAAGCAACACCGTACGTTATACACATGACACGCTTCCGATGCATAACTGCCGAGATACATTTATGCTTCAGCTATCAAAATATGATAGCCGTTACACCAAAAGAGATTTGGCACCAAACGTAAACTTTTTTATGAATGTACCTGTGACGCCAAGCGGCGGATTAACGTTTAATGACGGGGTATCTGCCCCTGGATACTATGTAGAAATGGAAGCTATCAATCCTACACTTGTATTGATCAGCAACTGCCCTCAGCTTAACAACCCGTGCAACGATTATAACCCTACCCCTATTCGCTTAGTTATTTGGGATTCATTATAAAAAGGAGTGTTCATCTATGTTTACAAAAGTATTAATTGCGAACCGAGGAGCAATTGCCGTTAGAATTGAGCGAACATTACGACATTTCGGAGTGGAATCTGTAGCTGTTTATACAGAAGCTGATCAAGACAGCATGCACGTTGATGAAGCAGATGAAGCCATTTTAATTGGCAGCGGCCCGGTCAAAGAAAGTTATTTAAACGAAGACCTTATTCTAGATATTGCAAAGAAAACAGGCGCGGAAGCTATTCATCCAGGCTACGGTTTTTTAAGCGAAAACGCGGAATTTGCTCGTCGCTGTCAGGCTGAAGGAATTGTATTTATTGGTCCTACACCTCAACAAATGGAAATATTCGGATTAAAACATTCAGCTCGGGAAATTGCGCAAAAAGCCGATGTGCCTTTGCTGCCCGGTACACCTCTTATTACAGATGTATCAGAAGCTGTATGTGCTGCTGAAGAGATTGGCTATCCCGTTATGTTAAAAAGTACAGCTGGCGGCGGCGGAATTGGAATGCGTGTTTGCCAAGATGAAAAAGCGCTTCAAGCAGCTTTTGACTCAGTTTGCCATTTAGCACAAACAAACTTTAAAAACAGCGGTGTTTTTTTAGAGAAATACATTCAAAAAGCTCGCCATGTAGAAGTTCAAATCTTCGGGAATTCTTTTGGAGAAGTAGTGGCTTTAGGAGAACGCGACTGCTCTATTCAGCGAAGAAATCAAAAAGTAATTGAAGAAAGTCCAGCTCCAAACTTCCCTTCATATATACGGGAAAATATGCTGCAAGCAGCTACGCGACTAGCTAAAGAAGTCGGATATCGAAGCGCAGGAACGGTAGAGTTTCTTTATGACGCCGAAGCGGAGAAATTTTATTTTTTAGAAGTAAATACTCGCCTTCAAGTAGAGCACGGCGTTACAGAAGAAGTGTTAAACGTTGATTTAGTAGAATGGATGCTTAAAGAAGCATGCGATGAGCTAGTAAACCTTCCTTCTTTGCTTCCTGTGCCTTCAGGTCACAGTATCCAAGCTCGTATTTATGCAGAAGATTGCTTAAATGATTTTCGTCCCAGCGGCGGGCAAATCGACCAAGTAATGTTCTCTAAAAGTGCTCGAGTTGAAACTTGGGTACGAGATGGGATTACTGTAACATCACTTTATGATCCTATGCTGGCTAAAATTATCGTTCATGGAAAAACACGAGAAGAAGCCCTTCTAAAATTGAGCGCTGTTTTAAAAGAAACAAGATTATACGGCGTTACTACTAATCTTCAATACTTGCAGGGACTGCTAGAAGAAAAAGCGTGCAAAACAGGCGACGTGTATACTCAAATGCTTAACTCATATAATCCGAGCGAACAAGCACTCGAAGTCTTAGACGGAGGCGTTCAGTCCACTGTTCAAGATTACCCGGGACGCACCGGACACTGGAACGTAGGGGTTCCTCCGTGCGGTCCAATGGATCCTTTTGCTTTTCGCATAGGAAATAAACTTCTCGGAAACTCCCCGGATGCACCAGGGATTGAAATGACTCTCCGAGGCGGCTCTTATAAATTTAGAGACAATCTATCTTTTTGCATTACGGGTGCTAATATGCATGCTACATTAGACGGCGCAGAAATCCCTATGTATAAGACCATTAAAGCAAAGCCGGGACAAATTCTTTCATTTAGTGAAGCAACCGAAGGAATGCGTACGTATTTACTGATTGGCGGCGGACTTGATATGCCTAAAATATTAGGCAGTTCTTCTACTTTTACACTAGGAAGCTTCGGAGGACACGGCGGTAGAGCGCTTCGTACGGGAGATGTACTGCGTGTCTCTGACTACTCTCACGTTGAAAATGAACTTGCCCTTCCCTATCAGCCAGCCATGTCTAAAGAATGGTCAATCGGGGTAATTCCCGGCCCTCATTGTACAGAAGAGTTTTTACAGCCAGAATATTTACAGCAGCTAACAGATACAAAGTGGGAAGTTCATTTTAACAGTTCTAGAACAGGCGTGAGGTTAATAGGTCCCGCTCCTTTTTGGACCCGTGAAGATGGAGGAGAAGCCGGTTTGCATCCATCAAATATTCATGATAACGCATATGCCATCGGCACCTTAGACTTAACGGGAGATATGCCTATTTTACTTGGCCCAGACGGTCCGAGTCTTGGCGGCTTTGTTTGCCCTGTTACCACCGCTTCAGCAGAGTTTTGGAAAATAGGACAGCTTCATCCCGGAGATAAAATTTCGTTTAAATTAATTGACCTTGAACAAGCTGAAAAAATCAAATGTACTCAGGAAGACTTTTTGCAGCATATCGGAACATCTGCATCACTTCCTGTACTTACAAATCCAGTAGCACAGCCGCTCAAAAGCGATTATCCGCTGCTGATTAACGAAACAGAAAATAGACGCTTCCCATTTTCCGTCCGCTGCTCAGGCGATGCGAATATACTTGTGGAATACGGAGAAATGGAGCTCGATCTGCTGCTTCGCTTCCAAGTACATGCTTTAATGGAAGCTATCCAAAAGCGTGAGGATTTACCGGTTCTAGATTTAACGCCTGGTATCCGTTCTCTTCAAATTCATATTGATGCAACAAAGATGTCTATTCTTGAACTTTGTCAGCACATTTCAGCTATTGACCGTGCGCTTCCTCCTCTTGAAGAGATGGAAGTTCCGTCTCGTATTGTAAAACTTCCACTTTCATGGGATGATCCTGCAACTCAATTAGCTATTGAACGCTATCAGCAAAACGTTCGTCCAGATGCACCATGGTGTCCAAGCAACCTAGAGTTTATTCGCCGAGTAAACGGTCTGAACCACCTTGAAGATGTTAAACGAGTTGTATTTGATGCTAATTATCTTGTAATGGGGCTTGGAGATGTATATTTAGGCGCACCTGTTGCTACGCCTCTAGACCCTCGTCACCGTTTAGTTACAACGAAATATAATCCTGCCCGTACATGGACGCCTGAAAATGCAGTTGGTATTGGCGGTGCGTATATGTGCGTATACGGAATGGAAGGTCCTGGCGGCTATCAATTTGTGGGACGCACGATTCAAATGTGGAACCGACTTCGTCAAACGGAAAGTTTTGAAGCAGGAAAACCGTGGCTTCTTCGTTTCTTTGATCAAATTCAATTTTACCCAGTAGAAGCAGATGAGCTTTTAAAACTGCGCGAAGATTTCCTTCGTGGGAGATTTGAAGCAGATATTACGGAGACAACGTTTAAACTTGGAGAATATTTAGATTTTCTTTCATCCATTGAAGAAAGCACGGCTGCTTTTCGTCATACCCAGCAGGGTGCTTTTCAAACAGAACGAGAAAATTGGAAAGCACTTGGTTTAGCTGAGTACGTCTCTGAACATGAAACAGCTGAAATTACGGAACAAAAACTGCCCGAAGGTACGGAAGCCGCGCGCTGTACAATGCCGGGAAGCGTATGGAAAGTTCTTGTAGAAGAAGGACAAAAAGTTGAAAAAGGCGATACGTTAATTATCGAAGAAAGCATGAAAATGGAGTTTCCGCAGCTAGCACCTATGGATGGATATATCAGTTCTATTCATGTAAAACCCGGCGATGAAGTACAAGCTGGACAGCTGATTGCCGGTATAAAAGCCTTTGCTCCAATTACTCATTAAGGACGGTGGATACAATGAAAACAGTGAGCTTGCCTAAAACATTTTCGGTTCAATGGTTACGTGATATGTATATCAAAAAAGAATTAACTCCGGAAGATGTAGTACATCAAATTCTTACGCGTGTAGAAGCTGACAAAGACATGAATATTTGGATTACCCCTCCTACACTCGATGAGTTAAAACCTTATCTGGATCGCTTAGCTACGCTAAGCCCTGAAGCGTTGCCTTTGTGGGGAATTCCATTCGCCATTAAAGATAATATCGATGTAGCACATGTACCGACGACAGCCGGATGTAAAGAATATACGTATATCCCTTCTGCACATGCGACTGTTGTTCAACGTCTTATCGATGCAGGTGCTATTCCTCTTGGAAAGACCAACTTGGACCAATTTGCTACAGGACTGGTCGGGACACGAAGCCCATATGGCGAAACGCACAATGCGTTAAAGCCAGAGCTCATTAGCGGCGGATCGAGCTCAGGGTCAGCTGTATCCGTAGCTCGGGGTCATGCTGCTTTTTCTTTAGGCACCGATACAGCAGGTTCAGGGCGGGTTCCAGCTGGTTTAAACCGTCTAATCGGCTATAAACCTTCCCTCGGAGCTTGGCCATCTGCAGGTGTAGTTCCGGCATGTAAAAGCTTAGACTGCGTCACTGCTTTTGCTCATGAATGGAGTGACGTACTGCTCGTAGATTCCATTATTAGAGGAGTAGACGATCGAGACCCATGGTCACGCTCTGTTGTTCGGGCTTCTTCGGCGCTTCCTGAAAAAATTTATATGGTAAAAGAACCGCTTTCGTTTTACGGGCCGTTTGCTGAGCAGTACGAAAAAGCGTGGAAACAAGCTGTGAAAAAGATTGAAGATTTATCTATTCTCATCGAATACATTGACGGCTCGTATTTAAGTGAAGCAGCTGCTTTATTATATGACGGCCCTTACGTAGCAGAGCGCTGGGCTGACTTGGGAGAATTTATCACTTCTCATGAAGAAACAGCCTTTCCTGTAACCGAGCAAGTGCTTCGTTCAGGAGCTAAATCAGAATATGATGCTGCTGCTTTATTTCAAGCTTCACATAAGCTTCAATCCTTTAAACATAAAGCATATCATCAACTTAAAAATGCTGTTCTTGTTATGCCGACAGCAGGCGGAACGTGGACGCGGGAACAAGTAAGAGAAAATCCAATTGAAACAAACAGTGACATGGGGCGTTTTACAAATCATTGTAACTTACTCGACTTGTGTGCCATCTCTCTTCCATCTCAAGATGCGGATCTTGATTTACCGTTTGGCATTTCATTTTTCTCTGCATTTGACGGCGAACAATTCATTTGCGGACTCAGCGAGTTGTTTTTAAATGGGGAAGGAACGGTTGATTCAAAAAAAGATACAACATTAGTAGCTGTTTGCGGTTTGCATATGCGCGGGTTTCCACTTGAATCTCAAATGCGTGAACACGGAGCTTCATTCGTACGAAAAGACCAAACCGCTCCTTATTACCAGCTTTTTAAACTGCCTACTTCTCCAGCAAAACCGGGGCTGTTGCGAACACATCAACAAGGAGAAAAAATTGAAGTTGAACTTTGGGAAATGCCTTTATCACTACTCGGCTCTTTTGCCGATTCTATCCCTTCTCCTCTCGGACTAGGCAAAATCACTCTTGAAGACGGCAGTGAAGTAGCGGGTTTTCTTTGTGAAGCTCATGCGACAGAAGATGCGGAGGATATTACGTCTTATAGAAGCTGGCGGGCTCTCTCAACTTACTAATAAATCGATTATTTACTAAGCTGTTGAGTACATTCTCAACAGCTCCTTTTCATCAAACCTTCACTGTATATAAAAATAAGAACTTAGCATTAATTATGACGAAGTGAATGTATGATGTCACACTTTTATATTTATTATTGATTCTTACGTTTACCGTTTTAACAGAAAATACCCCCACTTTAAGCTTGCTAAGTGGGGGTACTTCAATTAAATACACCTAAAAGGTAAGCTGCACAATGCTCTCCATAATACCTATCGTGTAGAATGGAAACGCAGCTGATCTTGATGAGAAACATACTTCTTGCGCGGATGCCTATCTAAGTATTGTTTAGCAGTTTGTAAACATTGGCGCGCAAACTCTTCATATCCTAGTTCGTTGGCACGTTTTACATTTGGCAACTCTATGGAATAAGGAACCTGCGGGATACGATTAATAATACTTGCAACATCAATGCCTTCTTCATTTAAATACAATCGTTCTTCTCTAAGAACTCGAGTCATCTCCTCCTTTGAACTCGGAATTTCCGCAGAAGCATTGCAAAGATGAAGATAGCGAAACCACTCACGAGGCACGTCTTCCAAATCTTCCACCTTATCTCCTGATCGATGAAAATGGTGGATATCAATCATAAGACCTGCATTTTCACGATTAGCCGTATGAAGAACATCCATTGCGCCTTTAAGGTTGTATACGCTCGCAATAGGAACAAATTCTAATTCAATGGTTAATCCAAAAGGCTTAGCTAGATCACAGAGTTCAGCAAAGCATTCGATACCAAAATTGCGATCGTCCGTCCAAATGCTGCTAAGGACGTGGCGTCCTCCAAGTTCAGCAGCTGCTTCCATTGCAGGTAAGTAACGTTTTGGATCAACTCCCTCATAGATACGTGCTAACTCTATATCAAGAAGCTTCACTCCTGTTTCTGACATAGCAGATTTTGTTTCTCGCATCAGCTGCTTATTTTCAGCTAACGCATAGTTAGGCTCTCCAGGCAACCCCATGTAAATAGGCCTTAAACTAACAAAATCATATCCTGCCTTCGCAGCCATATACGTCATTTCAGGCGGGGAACATCCAAGAACAGTAAGATACGCAAGGGAAAATTGATTAGGCATTTTATAAATTCCTCCTTTATCCAAACGAATTAGATCGATCTAATCAAAATGACGATATATGCTTATAAACGTCCTACATATTGATTTGATTTTAATTCTCTGTAGGCAGTCTTAATACAATCATCTTCGTTTCAGTCATTTCTTCAACGGCGTAACGTGGACCTTCTCTGCCAATACCGCTGTTTTTCACTCCGCCATATGGCCAATGATCTAATCTAAAGTTAGATGTTCCATTAATAACTACACCGCCCATTTCAAGAGAATGAGCTACTTTATAAGCCAAATCCATTTTGTTCGTAAAAATCCCTGCTTGAAGACCAAAAGCAGAATCATTTGTCTCTTCAATAGCTTCTTCAATCGTATCGTACGGCACAATACTAATAATAGGGCCAAATACTTCTTCACAAATAACTTTACTTTCTTTAGAAGGGTTTAGTAGAACGGTAGGTTCCACCGTAGCTCCGCGGCGCTTTCCTCCGCATATCACTTGTGCCCCCGACTGTACGGCCTCATCAATCCAGCTCGTCACTCGCTCAGCTGCATGGACATCTACTACACACCCTACATCCGTATCAGGCAATAAGGGATCTCCGATTTTAAGTGTTAGCACCTCTTCTTTTAAAAGATTGGTAAACTCAGAGACCACAGATTGATGTACATAAATTCTCTGAACAGAGATACAGCTCTGACCGGAATTGCTAAATCCGGTTTTAGCACACATAGCCGCAGCACGGTTTAAATCTGCGTCGTTATGGACGATCGTTGCAGCATTTCCTCCTAGCTCTAGCAATACTTTTTTCATTCCAGCTAGCTCACAAATATTTTTACTAGCTACCGTTCCACCTGTAAATGAAATAATGTTCACGCGATCATCTTTTACAATTTGCTGTGCAACCTGTCTTCGACCAAGCACCATATTTACAGCATCTTTAGGAAATCCTGCCCGCAGCAGCAGCTTTAAGAGCTCTGTTGCAATTAAAGTTGTTTGCGAAGACGGCTTTAAAATCACACTATTCCCAGCAGCAAAAGCCGGCCCAATTTTATGGCATACAAGATTTAAAGGAGCGTTAAACGGTGTGATAGCCGCTACAACACCAACGGGCACTCGAAAAGTAGATGCAATAGCTTGTGCACCACGTTCTGAAACGTCGCCAGGCAATGTTTCACCAATCAATCTTTTTGCTTCTTCCCCTGACAGTTCCAATGTTTCGATTGAACGGGCCACTTCGTCCAGCGTATTTTTCAAAGGCTTTCCTAATTCTAAAGAAATAAGTCGAGCAAACTTTTCTTTCTCTTGTTCTAGTAATAGAGCCGCTTTCTTTAAAATTTTAGAACGCTTGTAAGAAGAAAGGGCGGCGACATGTTTTTTTGCTTCATAGGCTGATACTAATGCTTTTTCAACATCTTCTTCATTCGCTAATAGCTGCTCACCTATGACTTCTCCAGAATAGGGGTTTTTTATTAAAGCAACTTCTCGATCTTCAATAATCCATCCACCGTTAATATAAGGCTGTGATTTCTTTTGAATAGTTTCTATCATGTTTAGCACCAACTTTTCATTTTTATTAAACAAACTTTTATATAAAACAAGGCCTGAACGTTTTTACATGAGAGGAAAATAGATCGATCTAATTTATTTTAATTTGAACGCTCCCATTACCTCCTAAAAGGTTATCATGTTCACGGCTTAGTTATACTAATTTCTCTTGAACCTTTGGCTTGGCATGAAGTTCTGAACAAGGACCTGCTTGCAGCATATAGCTTCCACCGTCATGACCAATTACTTGCTTCACCTCTTTTGCTGCTTCAATAAGCTTGTTAAGATCAATGCCCGTATGAATTCCCATTTCACTTAATCCATGAACCAGATCTTCTGTAGCTATATTTCCAGTGGCACCTGGAGCGTAAGGACACCCTCCTAAACCGATAATAGAACTATCAAAATGAATAACACCCTGCTGCAAAGCAGCCACTACATTAGAAAATGCCATTCCTCTCGTATTGTGCAAATGCATGGAGAAAATAATGCCGGGATAATTTTGTTTAAGAAACCCTAGCATACGATACACTTGCTGAGGATTTGCCATCCCCGTTGTATCCGCTAAAGAAATTTCTTCCACCCCCATCATTCTGTATCGTTCTACAATAGAAGAAATGCGTTCTATAGCAACTTTTCCTTCATAAGGACATCCAAACGCTACCGAAATTGAACCTCCCACTTTAACGTTATGCTTTTCCGCTAATTCGATAATAGGATAAAAACCTTTTTGGGCTTCTTCTACAGAACAATTTGCGTTAGATAAGCTGTGAGAATCTGTAGCTGAAAGCATAAGCTTTAACTTTTTCACTCCGGCGTCAATGGCTCTCTGTGCACCTTTTACATTCGGCACTAACGCGCGAAATTTGATATTTGTTAAATCTTGAACACTTTCTACGACCTGCTCGGCATCCTTTAACTGAGGAATCGCTCTCGGATGTACAAAAGATGTAATTTCCATTGATTGAATGCCTGTCTTGGCTAGCTGACGGATAATAGATATTTTTTCTTTTGTAGGAATCCACTCATGTTCAGCTTGAAACCCATCCCTTGGGGCTACTTCACAGATTATGACTTTTTCCGGTAATTCTATTTTTTGAATAGTATTCATTAAATAACCCCCTTTTCTTTTAACACCGCTAAGTCTTCACTTGATAACCCCAGTTTTCCGCCTAGAATTTCTTCATTATGTTCTCCCAATTCAGGGGCACGATGACGAATTGCTCCCGGTGTATGTGAAAACTTTGGCACTACTCCCGGAACCTTAATTTTTCCTAGGCGGGGGTGCTCTACTTCTACAATGTTTTCTCGTTCTCTATACTGAGGATCATTAAATATATCTTCAATGCTGTAGATAGGACTAACTGGCACGCCAAATGAATCTAACTTTGCCTGCAGCTCGTCTTGAGTGAAGGACTTAATCCAATTTGACACAATTTCCTGAACTTCATGATCATGCTTTAGACGCTCTACGTTTGTATAGTACCGCGGATCCTTTAACATATCTTTTCTTTCCATTGCTTCTGCAAGACGATCAAAGGTAGAGTCTGTACTGCATACTAATACAACAAACTTTCGGTCTTTTGTTTCATATGTGCCTGCAGGGCTTGAGTGACCCGCAAGTCCAGGGCTTCTCTCTCTTACTTTTCCGTTTTGATCATATTCAGCGATTAAAAACTCCATCATTCGAAAAATAGATTCATATAATCCCATTTCTACTACTTGACCATCGGGCTGTTCGTGTACATCTCTATGATAGATTGCGCTTACACAAGCGAACGCAGTATATATGCCCGTTACATAATCTAGTAAAGAGTAAGAAGGACTGACGGGCGGACGATCTGAATATCCTTGTAAATAAGTATGTCCGCTAAATGCTGTCCCTGGTGTACCAAATCCAGCTTTTTCTCGATAAGGACCTGTTTGTCCATAACCTGATACGCGCACCATTACTAGCTTAGGGTTAACTTTTTTAAGCTCTTCATATCCTAAGTTCCATTTTTCCAGTGTACCCGGGCGAAAATTTTCAATTAAAATGTCTACTCCACTAATTAGCTTTTTGAAAATTTCTGCTCCTTCTTCTGATCGAATGTCCAGCGTAACAGACTTTTTATTGCGAGCAAGTCCGGGCCACCTTAAAGGTTCAGTCCCTTTCCAAGGCCCTACAGTCCGAAGCGTATCTCCTTTTCCCGGAAGCTCAATTTTGGTTACTTCCGCCCCCAAGTCCGCTAGTAAAGTAGCTCCAAAGGGAGCAGCAATCATAGTAGAAATATCTAGTATTTGAACTCCTGTTAAAGGTCCATAATTTTTGGTTAACACGTTGAATCCCCTCCGGTAATAACTGTTTGTATGCTTAATTAAGATAATTAATTAGTAGATTTCCTTTGATATGTTAAAAATGAATACTAGCAGTCGAAATATTAAGATTATTTATTTTTCTAAAGTTAACTCTTTTTCTTCTAATAGAATAGACTCTTTGCTTTCAATCGGGTCTAAATCTGTTAATAAGAACGTATAGCTTAAAATTCCAATCACTAAAAAAGCAGCTGCTAAAAGGAAAGCATACATAAATGAACCCGTGGCTTGAACAATAAACCCAGTCGTAATAGGTGCAACAATAGCCATCGAGTTATTCCCAAATGTTAAAAGTCCCGTTAATGTTCCTACCGTTCCTTTTGGTGCAATAAATGTAGGAATGCTGTAGGCAACAGCAGATGTGACAACAAGACCTCCAAGTGCTGTTGAAATCCAAAATACAGCTACGTTCGCACTGTGAGTAAACGCTGCCCCAATAATTGACAAACCAAATACCATACCTATTACTAGAAAAAACTTGCTGACACGCGTCCGGTTATACCCTTTGTTAATAAGACGATCAACAAGCCAACCCCCGATTACTATTTCAGTAATGGTACCTACAATCCACGGTATGGCCGAGTACCAGCCTGATTTTAAAATAGACATGTTCATTTCTGTTGCTAAATATCCAGGAAGCCAAGTCAAGAACAAAAACCATGAATAGCCGTATGCCGCAAATCCAATGAATACTGCCCAGACTTTTCTTTTAGTTAGCAAATATCGAATGTTCTCCATTGCACTGCCTTTAACTTCTTCTGAACTTTGAGAACCGCCTTGAACAATGTAGTCATATTCTTCTTTCGTCAAACGCTCATCTTCATGAGGTTCACGATACCAGATCCAATAAACAATAGCATATATGAAACTAAGAATAGCAGTTGCTAAGAAACCGCCTCGCCAGCCCCACTCTGTTACAATTAGTGCTAATATAGGCGCTCCGATGGCGTTGGAAAGTTTGGATTGAGAATCATAAGCTGCAATAGCTTTTCCGCGTTCCTGACGCGGAACCCAATGGCTAACTGCTTTAGCAGCAGATGGAAAGAACGGTGCTTCTCCAACTCCTAACAGCACTCGAGATAAAATAATTAACCCCCATCCATTTGCTACTGCAGTTAAAAGACAAGCTACTGTCCATATCACGGTCGCTACACGCGTTACCCATTTTACGCCTATTTTATCTAGCAAAGGCCCTATAGGAAGTTGAAGTAAAGCGTAAGACCATGCAAATGCTGATAGGAAAATCCCCATCTGACCTGCTGTCAAGTTAAATTCTTTTTGTAACAATGGCATAGCAATGGACATATTAATTCGATCAAAATAGTTTACAACTACACCAACCGCAATCAAGAATACAATTGACCAACGATGTTTTTTCATTCTTTTCCCTCACTCATAAGATTTTAAGTATGCGCTTTCATTTTTGCGAAATATTTCTTTGCTCAGATCCCATTTATAATTGCTTGCTTACCTAAATTCTGTCTGAACTAAAGTTGAAAGATGGCAATGCTGAAAACCTAATCCTCTAGCTATTTACTTATTCTTTTATCCTTTCATAAAAACATTTTATTAGTGAAATTAAAAAGATTAATAGAAATTTCTAATTAGAACAATCTAATAAATTTTTATTAGAACGATCTAATTCCAGCGGGAATCTTTTCACATATTGCAGAATGATGCTGTATATTTTATGATCTACTCAAATATCCGAACATGATGATCAACATCTGCTTTTTTAATTTCTCATTGTAACACCTGCCTTTTTTCGCGAAGCGTCGTCTTTTGACACAGCCTAATATAAAATCAATTCAAACTTGAGCTTTAGTATACGGAATTACATTTGCCTGCGCAATATATATTTTTTAATTTTTAGAAAATTAAAATACACACTTTTTTAATATAATAAATCCAAAAATAACTGTATTAATTTTATAAATATTTCTCTTATTGCGTTGAAAAAATAAAAATACAGACACTTCATTCGTACAATTTTCTAGTAAGGTTTGAAGATACGCGTTCTTAATACTGTAAGCTTGGTTCAAACATTTGTTCCTTAATATACTTCACAGGCATCTCTTTTCCTGTCCACAATTCAAACGCCATGGCCCCTTGCCAGATCATCATTCCTATTCCATTAATGGTGTGACATCCAAATGATTCAGCTTGTTCTAACAGTTTTGATCTCATAGGCATATACACGACATCGGTTACAATTAAATCCGGACGCAGCATTGATATATCTTCAATAATGCTGAATTCTTCTAACGGTTTCATTCCCACTCCTGTTCCATTTGTCAAAATATCGCTCGTTTTAATTTCTTCTCTTAACCTGTCTGTATCTTCAAGAGAATACAGCTTCGCTTTACATGAAACATGTTTCATCTCTTCATTAATAATTTTTACGTTTTCTACAGCTTTTGAATAAAATTCATCGTGACGAGCAAAAATTGTTAATTCTTCAAGACCTTCTAAAGCTGCTTGAATAGCAATAGGCGTCGCTGCTCCACCCGAACCGATCAACGTCATTTTTTTCCCTGTGATATCCACGCCGTGCTCTTTTAAATTTCGAATGTAACCCATGCCGTCTGTGCTATGCCCAACTAGTACGCCATTATCATTTACGACGGTATTGACAGCTCCTGAAAATTTGGCGCTGTCTGCTAATTCATCAAGAAACGGGAGAATTTTTGTCTTATTGGGCATGGATACATTAAAACCTTTAACATTTAACGCTCTCAGCCCTTTAATTGCATCTTCTAACGAGTCATTTCCTACCTCAAAAGCTAAATAAGCATAATTTAATCCCAGTTTTTTAAAGGCCATATTATGCATAGATGGTGACAATGAATGTCCAATTGGAGTTGCTAAAAGGCCGATGAGCTGAGTTTTGCCATTAATACGCCCTACGCTTTTCATGATTTTACCTCCTGTTTTATTAAAATTCAGAAATACTTGTGGTACCTAACCTGTACTTTTTCAGCTTATTTTCATTTACAATCAAACACATTTCATATTCATATAATACAAGCAATTAGATCGATCTAATTTTAAGATATACTCACTATTCAACCAACCTGTAACAACCTGCATTCAAAACCAAAGCTGCTCTACTCACATGTAAAAATCAAGAAACCGCTTACAAATTTACAGCTTTAATAACATACGTTTGACACGTACTGTACGTTTTACCTCCCTTCCCAAGGCAGCATTTCTCAACATTACTAGAAACAAAGCTTTCACCTATACCTGGCTTCTTTTATTAAATGAATGCAGTAAAAACCCGGTGAACCAAGACAACTCTTAGCGACCTTATGTATCATAGTATCACATTTTTTCAAAAGGAAAAATGTTTTTTTGTTACTTTTCAGAAAAATCTTTTTATTTAAAGAATTTCTTTATATTAAAATAAAGCTATAACCATAATTATAGCTTTATTCTTGAGCGTGGCTTTCTCTTCTCTTTTTCATCCACCAGCCTGCACCAACTATCACTCCGATTATAAGAATAACAAATATTAAACGATCAACATCATGCAAATATTTTTGGATTTTTTCAATATCTCCAAGTCCTCCTACATAGAGCAAAAAAACAAACCATGGAAAGATGCCTAAGGTGCTGTATAAAACAAAGTCCCTAGATTTGATTTTACTAAGACCTGCCAAATAGGTTATATAGTTTGCGATACTGATGGGACGAGAAATCGTAATACTCCATTTTCCATACTTATGAAACCATTTTTGGGCACGCTTTATATTTTTTTCACCAAACCAGCGCTTGGTAATAGATTCAAACCTGTATCCCATAACGAACGGAATATAGTTGAATGCGATATAAATAACGGTATTGACAGCTGAAACAATAAGGATTTTCCATATTGAGAGCTGCAGCACCGAGCCAATAAGCAAAATCGATAACGTACACGGAAAAGGAATTGCCGCAGCTTCGATTGCTGTAGCAATAAAGATGCCCACTATGCCTAAATTTTGTACAAAATCAATAAACCCTTGCACCTTTTTTCTCCTTTCAATCATACAAATTTCACGTTCTTTCATCATAACTCAAACTATTCAAAATTTCACGATTTCAAAGCAATTTTACTAGTAAAAAAAGCTCACAGGGACCCGTTTGCTATATTTGATTATCTTCTATCATATGCAGTTCATAATTGAAGTAACGCAAAAAAAGAAAATAGCAGAAAAAAACTCTTTTATTAGTTGTAATAAAAGAGTCTTTTCTGTCATGCTATTATTTAACTTTAGCAATAATTTTCCCTTTCACATGGCGTTTTGAAAGCTCTTCTAATGCACTTGGCACTTCTTTTAACGAGATGATGCGCTCAATCATCGGAGCTACTTTCTTCTCTGCTACTAATGCTAAAAGCTCATCACCCATTTTTGCTAAATCCGCTTGCGCAATCATGTCATCAATGTGATGTGCAGCATTTAAAGCTACTTCATGATAAGAAATCACCTTTGTAAAAGGCTTTACTTTTGTATAATCAGGTGCACCAGCAATATGTGCTAAATGTCCTCTATAGGCAATCATATCTAAAGAATCCGTTGCGTTGTTTGCGCTCACCGTGTCAAGCACAGCATCTACGCCGCGGCCATTTGTCAGCTCCAATACTTTTTCCACGACGTTTTCCTCGCGATAATCAATTACATAATCAGCTCCTAACGACTTCACATACTCATGATTATGTGCTGAAGCTGTTGAGAAAACGGTTTTTCCAGCGTTTTTAGCAAGCTGTACGCCAAAGCCTCCTACGCCTCCAGCTCCTCCATGAATCAAGATGGTTTGAATATGGTTCATTGGAAGTTTACGAAATAGTGCTTCATAAGCTGTGTAACCTGCAGTAGGCAAAGCAGCAGCTTCTTCAAATGTAACAGCATCAGGAATGCGCGAAATTGAATGAGCAGTCGTAACCGCATATTCAGCATATCCGCCTTTTTTCATAAAGTCCCCGTGATAGACAACGCGGTCTCCTTTTTTCCAGTCAACTACTCCTTCTCCAACTTCATCAATTGTCCCAGCTACATCTAAACCTAAAATGTGAGGATATGTCCAATGAGGGTTTCCGTTAGTAGCCGTTTTATAATCTACGGGATTAAGTCCCACTGCGTGAACTTCAACTACTACTTCTCCTTTATTTGGAAGAGGTTTTTCTATTTCTTCTACTTTCATTTCTGTCCATTTATTTTTATCTTGCAATAATAATGCTTTCACAGTCTAACTCTCCTTTTTAAATCATTTGCCTAGCGTTGCTTTTATTATTTTATCTAAAAATGATTTGCTTACTATTTTTATTTTAAAGAGAGCTTGTCTATAATACAAATTAGAAAATAAATAGATATCCATAAATGAATTTATAAGAAAGGATGACATAAATGATTGATTTTGAATGGTATCGCAGCTTTATTAGCATTTACAAATATCGATCCGTTTCTGAAGCAGCCAGAGCGAGGATCTTAACGCAGCCGGCCATGAGTCAGCACTTAGCTGCTTTAGAAGCTGAAATAGGCGAAGGTTTATTTATCCGTGCACCGAGAAAGATGATTCCAACAGAAAAAGGTAAAGAACTGTACACGCGTATTGTCCCGTTAATTGAAAGTCTAGAAGCTGCTTCAATTGAATTAAAAATGAACGCTTCATCTCCCGACGCGCTGCCGGTCGTAAAAATTGGTTCTCCCGTAGAGTATTTTACCGAGCAAGCTTTAGAAAGAATAAAAGATGCAGGCATCCGCTGCTACAGCCAGTTTGGTATTGCTTCTGTTTTGCTTGAAAAGATACAAAGCGACGAAATTGATATTGCGATTACAACCCAAAGATTGCAAATACCTGGAATTGAATATACGGTCATTGAAGAAGAAGTGTTTGTCTTAACCGTCCCTCCTTCTTTTGAAATGACAGCTAGTAAAGACGTAGAAGATTTTTTATATAATCAGCGGTGGATTAGCTATGGTCTTGAGCTTCCTATTATCAGGAGATTTTGGCGGCAGCATTTTAAAAAACGACCTGAAATTCAGCCTCATCATGTAATTCCAAATCTTCAAACGGTGTTAAAAGCCATTCAGCATCACATGGGAATCAGCCTGCTTCCCCGCTATTTAATTCAAGAAGCGCTTCGAGAAAAAAAAGTAAAAATCGAACTTGAACATTTAGCAGTAAAAAATCAGATCTTTCTTGCTTATAAACTTAAGCATCGCGATCATCCTACTATTCAAAAAACGATACGCTGCTTAAAAAAAGAAACCTCTGCAGACTAGTCTGCGGAGGTTTCTTTTTTTGACAGTTGCTGTGCTGAATCTACTCCTACTAAATCTAAAAAGAAAATAAAGATAGGAATACCAAGAATCAGCCCCCATACGCCTAAGAAGTGTTCACCAAACACTAAAATGATAAACGTAATGAACGTTGGCAAGTTTGTTTTAGATGACATGAGCTTTGGATTTAATACATAGCTTTCAAGTGCGTGAAGTACTACCACCATAATTAACACAGATAGTACTTTTACACCGCCTCCTAAACTGTAAGCGATTGTACAAAGTGGAATGAGTGAAACAAATACCCCAAGAACCGGCACTAGCCCTAGTAGAAAGACCATAACGCCAAGTGCAAGCAAATTAGGAAACCCTAACACCCACAGCGCAATAACGGATAAAATGCTGTTCACAAAAGCGATAATAAACTGAACTTCTATTACCTTGCCGAAGGAATTAACAAATTTTCTCCCCAAATAGCCCGCTTCTTTGAAAAACCAGCCCAGCCTAGATTGTTCCAGTTGGACAAATAATCGGTGAATCCGCGACTTTTCAAGTAAAAAGAATAGGCTTAACAAGAGTGCTAAGAAAACTTGTGCACTTACTTTTCCAATATTAGATAAATAGCTGTATACTAAATCAATATTCTGCTGAATATTCTCCGGTGATTTGAATCTCTTTAGATTATCGATAATATAGGTGACGAATGTATTATCAGGGGGGTGCTTGTAAAAATACATCAGCTTCTGTACAAGCTCGGTAACTTGCGTCATAATAACCGGGATATATACATACCCTACAATACCGAGGGCCCCAATCAGTGCGATATAGATGACGATGAGTATAAGCGTTGAATTAAGCGGAAGCTTTCTTCTTAACGTTTGTTGAAAACGACCAATTAAAAAGGTAAAAATAAACGTAAATAACAGCAGCTGAAGCATACTTCTAATGCTGATAAGTAAAACTGTAATGATAATAAGCGTAATGATGCGAACAGTAAGTTTGTTGTGAAGCCAACTTCTTGCAATATTCATGAAACCTTCAATTCTCCTATCTCTCTTTTTCCCAAGTCATTTGTATACATATAAATAAAACGGATACGCTAGACGCTCATATCCGCTTTCGCTATATATAGTGTATCATTTAATATTCAAATTTTACTATATTTCGGCGCTTTTTAGTATGTCTTTATTTTCTCTCCGCTATTCTTTTTCATTTTCCCATACATTATGATAAATTAGCTTGTCTAAATCCCTTCTTTTTTCCCAGTTAGCTTGTTCTAAGATTGGTTTCTCAGGGTATTTATCTGTATAGCCAATTGACATGAGCGCTACAGGATCAATATGAGGAGGAATATGTAAAATGTCACGTACATCATTTTTCTTATAAAAACTTACCCAACCCATTGCCAGTCCTTCTGCATATGAAGCAAGCCACATATTTTGAATTGCACACGCAGTTGACATCATATCGGTTTCTGGAATTGAGTTTCTTCCGAGAACATGAGAGCCGCCTCTTGTTGGATCACACGTTACGCAAATAGTTAACGCCGCTTCTTTTAATCCTTGAATCTTTAGCTCTAAAAAATTTTCTTTCTTTTCACCTTCATAATGAATAGCCAGTGCTCTTCTCTCTTTATCTGCTGCCCAGGCAAGTTTATTTTTCACTTCTGTATCAGATACTAATATAAAATTCCAAGGCTGCATAAACCCGACGGAAGGTCCGCTGTGAGCAGCCTGCAGAATGTTATAAACCGTTTCATTCGGAATCTCATCAGACAAAAATGTTCGTACATCTCTTCTTCCGTAAATCGCTTTGTATACCGCTTGCTTTTCGTCGTTTGTAAACGAATTCATCTTCTTCAACCTCCATTAAACTCTCTTTTTAACTATTTTTCTAAAAAAACATTAAAAAAATGTGATCCAAACTTTATGTTTTCTCGTATTACTATATGAATCTATCATAAAGGAGGTTGCAAACATGTTCAACGACGTTTTAATGAACTTATTTAATGCGGTAAGCAGCATCATTAACACAATTGGATAATTTGATTGTACATATTTAGTAAGAGAGGAGGCATATTACATGCTAAACGAAGTACTTATGAACTTTTTTAACGCAGTAAGCAGTATCATCAACACAATCGGATAAAAAAAGCACAAAGAAAAGGGTAACTGCCATTACCACCGTCTTTATGCTTTGCTAGTTCAAAATCATATATTTTACAATAAAAAGAACTCTTTGATTAGGAGTTCTTTTTACTTATCCTAACATGTTCCCTTTTATTTGTATATATGCCTTGCCATTTCAACAGATTCATTTATATGTTGCAAGCATACACATAGGTCTGCAGCTCGTAGTGCAGTTCTTTTAAGTCTTCAGCTGCTTGAGTCAATAACTTCTTTCGCTGAGCTGTATACACATCTAGAATAGCTCTTTCTACTTTTACCTTTTCTTCATATAAAATGTCTAACTTATCTTCATTTCCTTCAAGGGAAATAGGCTTTAACATAGCAAATTGATAAATGGGTTGTCCATAATCCAATTTTGTTAAAATAGAACCTACTAATACATCCTCCGAGCATTCATATACGAAGTTTAACAGCGTACTTAATTCTTCTAGACGAGAAATATCCAGCTTTGCATTTTCGTTGATCACAGCCCCTATATATTGAAAGCACTCTTCTTCTAACTCATTATAAATAGTTGTGATGCGGTGCAATACTTCATTCAACTTCATAAAGTTCCCCCTTCACACACGCTTCTTGATACAACCATATGACAAAACTTGATGTTTTATACTAACGAAAAAGCGAGGAATATAAACCTCGCTTCTTCTTTTTACCGATACATACTGGCAATGTCTTCAATAAACATAAGCGGTTCTTCTTCTGTTAGTTGTTTAATTGGAGAATAATCCTCTCCACCAAAACTTTGATCTATGTCTTCAATAAATGAAGAAACTTCTTCCGACTCTTCACGATTAGCCGGCATTTCGTATTTTTGTAATTCTGTGCGGTGCACGACGGATAAAATATGGCGAGGAAATTGCTGCTTCGTTTTTCCAAAACAGTATACCGGCTTGTGTTTCAAAAAGCGTTCTACTTCTTCTTGCCGGTTATAAATGCTTCCATGATCACCCCAAGCTACCACAACCAGTTCAGCATCTTCCACTGCTTTTTGAATATACTCACCTGCTCTTGTTCCAACAGCTTCTTCTTTTGAAAGCATACGTAAAAACGAAACATGATCGGTTTGATAGCTGAATAAATAAACGATTTCTAAAACTCCAAATCCCCACTTTTGCGCCAGTTCTATGCATTTGGATACAGCTGTATCGTCGCTGTATTCATACGTATTTTCTGGAAATGACAAGATAAACGTAAGTTTACGTTCGTTTACTTCACTCCATTTGCATAATAGAGAGTATTTGTATGTGCCTGTTTCATCAAAAATAACTTCTTTTTTCACTGCTTCCATCCCCCTGCCTTCTTACAATCTTGTTACTTATCTATTGCAAATGAGCTAAGCAGTAATCGTAACCTTGACTGTTAAAAGTTTTATTTTATATGTATTTCAAAATCATGCCTTCATGACAACTTTTCTTCCATTTTTTCAAAAAGCAATTTTTTCTTCTATACATGCTTTTTACATCTAGTGAATATTCACATATACATCTTTCCTCTTTTCGGACCTCCAGTCAAAATAGATAAAATCAAAAGAATGGTCTATAATAAAGAAATAACCAATGACTTTTTCACTCATGTTTTTGACAGTTACGGATTTTTTCTCAGCAGGTATGTTCAAACCTGACCCTCTGAGAAAATAGAAGATAAATTTGTGTAAAGAAAGGATTTTGTAAATGGCTACTACACACACATTTACAAGAGGAGAAGAAATTGCAAATGCGATTACACACGGCGTTGGAGCCGTACTCAGCATTGTTGGGTTAACGCTTTTAATCGTACTTTCTTCGTTAGAAGGAACGCCTTGGCATGTTATCAGTTTTACTATTTACGGAGTAACCATGCTGCTTCTCTATGTCTCCTCTACGCTTGTCCATAGTTTTCCGGAAGGTAAGGTAAAAGATCTTTTTGAGATATTTGACCACTCTTCTATTTATTTGTTTATTGCCGGTACGTACACTCCATTTTTATTTATCGCAGTAAAAGGAACCACCGGCTGGACACTTTTTGGAATTGTATGGGGCATCGCTCTTGCAGGAATTGTATTCAAAGCTTTTTTTGTGAAGAAATTCCTTTTTATTTCCACCATTCTTTACGTATTTATGGGATGGATGATTGTGTTTGCTTGGGATTCTTTAACTCAAAACATTGCCCATCAAGGAATTGTCCTTCTCGTAGTTGGAGGCGTGTTGTATACAATCGGGGCCGTTTTTTACGTATGGCGAGGATTTCGTTTTCATCATATGATTTGGCATATGTTTGTTCTTGGCGGAACCGTACTCCACTTTTTAGCAATCATTTTATATGTATTGCCTATAACCAATTAAAAAAGGGCCCTCTGGCCCTTTTTTAATTGGTTATAGAATTCCTTACCACAGTTTTGCCATTTGAGTCACAAGCGTATAGACTCCTAGCACAGCCATAATAACGACCACAAAACTGCCAAAAATGGTAAGCCAAGTCGGATGCTTGTAATCGCCTATTATCTTCTTTTTATACGCCGCTATAAGCATTGTTCCGAGTGTAATAGGTAAGATTAACCCATTTAATGCTCCAGCTAAAATAAGCAGAGTGACCGGCTGGCCAATCGTTAGGAAAACTAGGGTTGAAATCGTAATAAATGCAATGATAATCCAATTTTCATATTTCTCAATCCTTTTGCTGAAGGATTTAATAAAGGAAACCGATGTATATGCTGAACCAATAACTGAAGTGATAGCCGCTGCTGCCATGACGACACCGAATAATTTATAGCCAATATCCCCTGCGGCTAACTGAAAAACAGAGGCTGGTGGATTATCAGGATTCAGTTTTAACCCTTGACTCAACACACCTAATGTCGCTAAAAATAGAAAAATTCGAATGATCGAAGCAATCGTAATACCAGATACTGCTCCTCTTGTTACTTCAGGAATCGCGGCTTTTCCTTTAATTCCTGCATCTAATAAACGGTGACCTCCTGCAAATGTAATATATCCTCCTACCGTTCCTCCTACAAGAGTAACAATCGCCATTACGTCAATGTGCTCCGGCCAAAATGATTTAGAGACTGCTTCTCCTACTGGAGGAGCGGACGAAATAGCCACATACACCATTAAAATAATTAATATTCCGCCCATTAATTGAGCAAATCGATCCATTAATTTTCCGGCTTCTTTGACTAAAAAAATTGCGATAGAAATGATGGCTGTAATGACTGCACCCGCTTTAGGGGAAATACCAAATAGCGCATTGAAGCCAAGACCCGCTCCTCCTACATTTCCAATATTAAATGCTAAGCCTCCGATTACAATTAAAATAGCAATAAATAAGCCGAGACCTGGCAAAACATTGTTAGCGATATCCTGTGCTCTTTTTTCTGAAACAGCAATAATACGCCATACGTTTAGCTGAACGCCAATGTCTAATAAAATCGACAGTAAAATGACAAAACCAAAACTTGCGGCGAGTGCTTGTGTAAAGACCGTTGTTTGAGTTAAAAAACCTGGACCCACTGCTGAAGTAGCCATTAAAAATGCTGCTCCGAGCAGCACGCTCCAGTTGCGTTCTTTTTTCATGATGTCACCTCATTGTGGTTGAATAATGATTTGTTCTTCTTTTAGCTTGTCACAAATAGCTTTGGCAAATTCAACAGCATGTGCACCGTCTCCATGAATACAAACGGTATCTGCTTGAATGGGAATCTCTTCATTTTGCACAGTAAACACTTTCTTTTCTTTGACCATTTTAATTACTTGAGAAATAGCCGCTCCTTCATCTTGAATCACGGCGTTTTCAACGTTTCTCGGCGTCAGCATGCCGTTCTGTTGATAGGTTCGATCTGCAAATACTTCCTGAGACGTACGCAAGCCCATTTCGTTTCCGGCTTTAATCAATTCACTTCCAGCCAAACCATATAGAATAGCTTCCTCACTAATATTATAAACAGCTTCAGCAATAGCTTTAGCTATGTCTCGATCCCCTGCAGCCATATTATATAAAGCGCCATGAGGTTTCACATGATGAAGGGTCCCTCCTTCTGCACGTATAAAAGCTGAAAGAGCCCCCATTTGATACACCATTAAATCATAAGCTTCTCGAGGCGTAATTTTCATATATCTACGTCCAAATCCAGCTAAATCTTGCAATCCGGGGTGGGCGCCAATCGCCACATTTTCACCCAAAGCCAGCTTTACTGTTTCTCTCATAACCGAAGGATCTCCGGCATGAAAGCCACAAGCAATGTTTGCTGACGTTACATAGCGTAAAATTTCTTTATCATTTCCTAATCTATAGTTCCCAAAGCTCTCCCCTAAGTCACAGTTCAAATCAACGGTAGCCATCTTATTCTCTCCTTATATTTTCATTCGAAGTGCTCTTTTAATATGATTTATTTTCTTTTCCTGCTCCATATATAAATGCTGTGCTTCATCAAGTGAAATTACTTGAAAAGAAACCTTTTTCCCTGGAGAAATTTGCGCCAGCGCTGAAAAATCTGCAGTTGCTACCTGTCCGATTCTAGGATATCCTCCTGTCGTTTGATGATCTGCTAATAAAACAATGGGCTGTCCTTCTTTTGGTACTTGAATCGTACCGAACGTCACAGCGCTAGAGAGCAGCTCTTTTTCTTGACCAAGGACTAATTTCTTCCCTTTTAGCCTATAGCCCATGCGGTCAGATTGAGGGGTAACGTCAAATTCTTGATTAAAGAAATGTTGTTGACTTTCTTTTGTAAACCAATCAAATTCCGCACCTTTCATCGTGCGGATAATAGGCGTCTCGTATGAAGGAAGAAGTTTAGGATGAATCGTCCAAAAAGCCTGCTGAAAAGAGCGGTCCGTTTGCTTTTTTACCAGTTTCTTTATAATTGCTTTCCCCGTTTCTGTAGGAGGATGGCTTAATACTTCGTCCCCTGACTGTAATGCTTTACCGTGCAGCCCGCCTATCCGAGCGCGAAGTGAAGTAGATGTACTTCCCATAACTGCAGGAACATTAAAAGCACCGGAAACCGATAAATAAGAACGGCACCCTAAAGTCGGAACACCAAACTGTAGCACGCTCCCTTTTTTCACATATAAAGGCCGCCACATCTTTACGGCTTCATCATTAACAGTTGGCGATAAATCCCCTCCCGTCAGGGCAATCAAAGCATCTTGCTGAAATTCAATTTTTGGTCCCATTAACGTAATTTCAATAACCGCCTGATTTTCTTGATTTCCTACTAATAAGTTGGCAATCCTTAAAGCAACTTTGTCCATTGCCCCGCTGACAATCATGCCGTCCTTTTGATATCCATGTCTGCCGATATCTTGAATCGTTGTTAATAAACCGGGACGTATCACTTTAATACTCATCTTCATCCACCTCCTTTTGGGCTTCATATTCCGTTTCAGAAATGGAAACAAATCGGATACGATCACCTGCTTGAAGCAAGCTTGGCGAATCATTTTTTGGGTTAAATAGTGTAAGAGGAGTACGCCCGATTAGCTGCCATCCTCCAGGTGTCTCAATTGGGTACACGCCGGTTTGCATTCCTGCGATGCCAACTGACCCTTTTGGGATGCTGTTTCTCGGTGATTCTTTTCTTGGAGTCGCAATTTCTTCGCTCATCCCTCCCAAGTAAGGAAAACCAGGAGCAAAGCCTAACATATACACCAAATATTCTCCATTTGTATGAATGGAGATAACTTCATCAGGCGTTAATGAATGAAAAGCAGCTACTCTCTCTAAGTCCGGTCCGTACTTTCCTCCGTAACACACCGGAATTTCAATTTGTCTAGCGACCGCTTCAGATTTTTCTTCCTGGCGGAAAAGCAGCTCTTCAATATATGTAGATATTGCTGTGTAAGGATTTCTTCTTCCTTTTTCACTCATTATCCAAGGATCATAATAGATTGTAACTGTTGTAAAAGCCGGCACATATTCAATCATCCCCTTACATAATGATTGCTCTAGCACCTCAGTAAATTGCTGAATACGTTTATGTATGCCGAAATTAATTTCGTCTCCAAATGAAACGACAATGCCGCTGTCACCAAGAGGATAAAGTCGATAATCGTGACTCATTTCGTCTCCTCCTTTTTTACTTAGTATTGTTTGAGCAGCTCCCTTTAATGCTGTAGTTAGATACATTCATTAGAATTACTAATGGAATTGTTGTTTTCGAATAACAATTTCTTATATATCTAATAAAAAAAAGAACAATAAATCCCTATCCTGTATGAATAACATTATATAAATATAAAATAATCTTATGTTCTACTAAAACAAACTCCAAAGAAAAATTCAACCTTTTTAAAATTTTATCGTCAAAAGGATCACGTTTTTTCAATTTTCCCCATAAAAAAACCGCTTTGTTTTTTATACCAAAGCAGTTTTTTGTAAACATGTACAAAAAGGGAAAACTTATGGGCAGTGAACCATTATATACCTCTTCGGGCAAAATCTACAAAACGAAACTTATCAAGACGATGACGTGATTCCGTATATTGAAAAAGGCTTGCATCTTCTAAATACACATAGTTTCTTACTACCACAATATGTTCATAGTCTTTTAAATCTAAGTAACACTTATCTTCGTCCGTCAGCTCGTCAACGGAAATTTCTTTTTTGGCAAAGCTTATTTTCAGCCCAAGATCTTTTTCTAAGTATTCATAAATAGAGCCTTTACATATGTCTTTTGTGAGGTGAGGAACATACTTTTTATGAAAAAAATCTTTATCTAAAATAATTTTCTCCCCATCGATTTCCCGCGCTCGAACCACTTTCCATATAAGATCTCTTTTCGTCGCCCCAAGCTGTGTGCACAAATCTTGATCGGCCTTAACTAATTCAAATTCTTTTACAATAGTAGTCGATGTATGTCCTAGCTTTTCCGCCATTTCTTTGAAGCTAACAAGTCCTGATACTGGAAAATCAAAGCGTGATACGTCCAATACAAATGAGCCTTTTCCTTTCATTTTTTGAATGTACCCATTTTGTGAAAGTAAATTTAACGCTTTCCGTATCGTTTCACGAGACGTTTGATACTGTTCAACAAGCTCATTTTCAGAAGGGAGTTTCGTATTAGGACGCCAGTCACCACGTTTAATTTTATCGACTAACTGTTCGTAAATACTGATAAATTTATTTTCTTTCAATTGCCATCACCTATTTTACTTTCTATATATACCCAATTGTATAAAAAGAACGATAGATTGTCACCCATCGTTCTTTTTACTTTTTTCTCTATTTTTTTAAATGATACACGATTGATTCATACGGCCGAAGGAAGCCTCGCTTGAATTCCTTTGATGAATCTTTGTAGTTAGACAGCAATATTTCACTATGATATCCTTCAAAAGTTAGATTTTCTGGCAGTTGAAAAATTGTTTCACTGCCGTAGAAATTGTTTATCACGAGCAGCTTTTCATCTGCTCCATTTCGGATATAAGCGAAAATCTGCTCGTCTTCTCCAAGAATCAATTCATAGTTTCCATAGGTGATAATCTCGTACTGCTTTCGCAGTGCAATAAGCTTTTGATAAAAATAAAAAATTGAATCTTCATCATCTAACGCTTTTTCTACATTAATTTCACGGTAGTTATCGGCTGGATTAATCCATGGCTTTCCTTTTGTAAAACCTGCATTTGGCTCATCGCTCCATTGTACCGGTGTACGGGAATTATCTCTTGATTTATGTTTTAAAATCTCCAAAATTTCATTTTCGTCCATTCCTTGTGCACGTTTTATCTCATACACATTTAATGACTCCACATCTCTATATTCATCAATAGAGGAAAACTTCGGGTTTGTCATACCTATTTCTTCCCCTTGATAAATATAAGGTGTTCCCTGCATCAGATGAATCGTTGCAGCGAGCATTTTGGCAGATTTATTATGATAGAGTTCATCGTTTCCATAGCGGGAAACAATGCGAGGCTGATCATGGTTGCACCAAAATAGTGCATTCCATCCCCCTCCTTTATTCATCTCCCTTTGCCAAGTTGATAGAATCTCTTTTAATTTAATAAAATCAAAATCTGCTAGCGCCCACTTTTCTCCGTTTGGGTAATCGACTTTCAAATGATGAAAATTAAACGTCATGCTAAGCTCGCCCCGGTCCGGATGAGAATATTGAATACAGTGGTCAACAGTTGTCGACGACATTTCCCCAACGGTCATGCTATCGTATTTTGAAAAAACTTCTTGATTCATTTCTCGCATATATTCGTGAACGCGAGGACCGTCGGTATAAAATTTCCGTCCATCTCCTGGCGCGATAGAACCATCATCATCTAAAAAGCGCTGATCTTTTGAAATTAAGTTAATAACGTCCAGACGAAATCCATCTACTCCTTTTTCAAACCAAAACGTCATCATATCGTACACGCTGCGGCGCACACGCTCATTTTCCCAGTTCAAATCCGCTTGCGTGACATCAAACAAATGCAGATAGGATTGTTCTGTCAGCTTATCATGCTCCCACGCCGAACCTCCAAATTTTGAAACCCAATTCGTCGGAGCACTTCCATCTTCTTTTTGATCTTTCCAAATATAAAAATCTCTGTACGGGTTATCTTTCGATTTTTTAGCTTCTTGAAACCATTCATGTTCAGTTGACGTATGATTAACGACAATATCCATGATGATTTTAAGATCCCGCTTATGCGCTTCTGTTATTAAACGATCGAAGTCCTCCATTGTTCCGTATTCTTCTTGAATAACAAAATAATCACTTATATCATATCCATTATCCCGCTGCGGCGATTTGTAAATTGGCGTTAGCCACACAACGTCTACACCAAGCTTTTTCAAATAATCTAGCTTTTCAATAATACCAGCTATATCACCCACGCCGTTGCCAGTCGTATCGTAAAAGCTTTTAGGATAAATTTGATAAACAACCGATTTTTTCCACCAAGGTTCTTGCATTTTTAACACCACCATTTAATTCTTTGGATTATGTTTAAACGATTCTGTAGCCGCGACAGTTGATGTAACGGTTGATTTTTTCTGAAGCTTTCCAAGCGTTAACGTTAAAAGAAACGGCACCACAATTACGATTACCATTCCAATAATGAAAGCTGGCCAGCTCTGTGGAACAATTGATAACGGAGCAGGGATACCACCAATTCCCACCGATGCTGCTTTCACTCCTGCCACGGATATGACGACACCTGCAATAGCTGAACCAATCACTGCAGAAATAAAAGCAAATCTAAAGCGTAAATTCACGCCAAACATTGCAGGCTCCGTAATGCCAAGCCACGCTGAAATCCCTGACGTTAAAGACAGTCCTTTTAATTTCTCGTCGTCTTTTGAAAGAACCATTATCGCGAAAGCCGCAGAGCCTTGTGCAATATTAGATAATGCTACCATCGGCCATAAGAACGTACTTCCTACGCTTCCAATCAGCTGTAAATCTACGGCCAAAAATGTATGGTGCATGCCTGTAATAACAAGGGGAGCATATAAGCCTCCGTATACAAGCCCTCCAATAAATGGAGCCGTTTTAAACAGCCATACAACTGCACCTGTAATCACATTTCCTATTGCAAATGTAATCGGACCAATCACAATAAAAGCGAGAAACCCTGTTACTAAAAGAGCTACAGGCGCTACAATTAAAAGCTGAAAACCATCCGGTATTCGTTTTCGTAAAAACAATTCGATTTTAGCTAACACAAACGAAGCAGCTAGCACAGGTAAAACCTGCCCCTGATAGCCAACTTTCTCAACGTGCAGACCGAATAAATTCCACGTATCGATGCTTCCTTTTTTTAATGCTTCTCCATAAGACCAGGCATTTAGCAAATCAGGATGGACCAGCATGAGCCCAAGGACAATTCCAAATAAAGGACTTCCTCCAAAACGCGTAACAGCTGACCATCCTATAAGAGCCGGCAAAAAGGCAAAAGCCGTATTAGCAATTAAATTAATCATGCTCGCGAAGTCTTTCCACTGTGTATGAACATCTACGATTGATTTATCATCGTAAAAAATTCCGGCTCCTGTTAATACATTATTGATTCCCATTAATAAACCCGCGGTTACGATGGCCGGTAAAATGGGAATAAAAATGTCAGCTAATGTTTTTATTGCGCGCTGCAGAGGATTTAAGTTTTTAGCCGCTTCGTTTTTCACTTCCTCTTTTGACAGTTCACCTATTCCTGTAAGCGTCACCATTTCTTTATATACTTTATCAACCGTGCCTTGACCAATAACAACTTGAAACTGGCCGTTTGTAGAAAAAGATCCTTTTACTAATTCGTGCTCATCTAGCATACGTTGATTGACTTTACCTTCATCTTTTAAAACAAGTCGAAGACGCGTTACACAATGCGTTGCAGCAGAGATATTTTCTTTTCCGCCAACGGCTTCTACAATGCGTTCAACAGATTCTCGATTCATGTCTTTTCCCCCTTGTTTCCGTTTTCATTTTACTCCTGTATTTCCTATCCCCCATATAAATCTCACCGCAAACCTGTATATACAAGTTTTATGTTTTTATTCTAACCTGTATATACAAGATCGTCAACAAAAATAAAATTACTTCTTTTTCATTTCATGATATAGTCAAAAAACAAAGTATATGGAAGGAGACGTTACAATGCTGCAAGTAAGATTAATGGGAAAACAAGAAGAAATTAATGAAGCGATCAAACAGTTTGCACAGAACTACCATATAGAACATCAGTCAAGAGAATATACGCGAAGCGCTAATCCAAAGTACGAGCGCAAAAAAGATACTCGGGTGTATCTTTCCATGCATTTAAAGGATAAATAAAAAGCACAAGAGCATAGCATGCTCTTGTGCTTTTTATTTTACATCGAAACAATTTGATGGGAATGATAGTTCTCAGGATCCGTAACTTTTTTTGTTAACTGAATTATTTTTCGTAATTCATCAATTGGAACTTGCCCAGGAGCTGAGCTGCTTTTCCCTACAGCGAAAGTAACAGAAGAGCCATACATCCACCCGACGATTCGGGTAATAGCTCCTAACCCTCCCATCGACATGGTAATGAGAGGAATGCTGAGCTCTTTTTCAGCCTCTCTTGTAGCTTCTAATAAAGTTAAAACATCTTGATTGTTCTGAGGCATGACAGCTGCTTTCGCTGCATCTGCTCCGTAAAATTCAGCTAGAAATAAGCTTTTAAAAATTTCTGCTTTAGGAGGAGTAAAAGAAAAATTATGATAAGAAAGCACAAGTTTCTTATTGTTTTCCTTGGAAACTTCACGTAAATAGCGGATATGCTCTGGCTGATTTGATACTTCAAAATCAATAATTGCTACATATGGATGCTTACATACCTCTGCAAGTATCGCTACTACTTCCTTTTCTGATAAGGAAATAGGCTGCCCCCCTTCTTTTTGAGAACGTACAGTAAGCAAAATAGGCGTGCGCTCGCCATTTTCATATATATCTTTAGCTGCAGAAAGGACGCTGTTTATATCTTGAATTTCTTCGTAAAAATCTAAGCGCCATTCAATTATATCCGGTTTTTTTAATAGAATTTCCGCTAGTTCTGTTAAAAGCTCTTTGCGATCTTTGCCCACTAAAGGCGTACAAATAGATGGAGAATGAGTTCCTTCTCCTCGTCCTAGCATAGGAACAGCTCCTTTTTATCAAAGTTAAATGTTTCCGTTTTCATTTCAGCATTTGTTCCATACTTGTTAAACAGATACATGGTGTACTTTCTTATCCGGTGAGTAAATATCCATGATGTTCCAATGTCCTGACGTTGGTACAGGATTGTTTAACATCGCTACATCAATTACAACTGGTTTATTAGAAGCAACAGCTCTTTGAAGTGCCGGTTTAAACTCTTCGGCTGATTGAATTTTTATGCCTTCTACTCCATAAGCTTTAGCGATACTTGCAAAGTCAGGAGAATATACCTCTCCATCTTTTTCAAATATCGTGCCTAGAGTGGTTCCAAAATGTGCTTTTTGCAGTCCCGCGATCGTACCAAACGCAAAGTTGTTCATAATGATCCAAACCACAGGAATATTCTCTTCGGCTGCCGTAGCAAGCACAGCTGGATTTTGGCCGAATCCCCCGTCTCCTACTAGAGAAACAACTACTTTATCAGGCTGAGCTACCTTTGCTCCTAAAGCTGCCGGCGCTCCAAATCCCATTGTGGCAAAGCCTCCTGGAGTTAATATACTTCCAGCTTCATAGATTGGAAACTGCTGTCCTACCCCATTCTTATTCCAGCCTACATCAGTAGTAATATAGGCATCTTTCGGCAGGACTTCGCGAACTTCATTTAAAATTCGCTGCGGCTGCATTGGGAATGAATTGTCGTGAATATATTCTTCATTGTTAGCTTTAAACTCTTCACGATAAGAAGCAATCTCTTTGATTAATGCTTCATTTTTTACTCCTTCCGGAATAAGCTGTTTAGCTACGCGATTTAAGACTTTAAGGGCTTGTTTTAAATCAGCCACTGCACCGATTTCGGCAGGGTAATTACGCCCTATCTCGCTAGGATCAATATCAATATGAAGCAATTTTGTTTGTGAAAAATCAAACGTATATTCCGGCTCCCAGGAGCTAGAATCTGCTTCTGCAAATCGTGTTCCTAATGCTAAAATATAATCAGCAGTCCGACACTTTTCATTAATAAACTTCGTGCCCCAAAAACCAGTCATCCCTAGAGTCAAGTCATGATCATCTGGAAGTGCTCCTTTGCCCATTAAGGAGTGGGCTACCGGAATGTTCAAGTGGTCCACAAGCTCTTTTAATTCATTTGCTGCATCTGCTAATAGGATGCCTCCGCCTACATATAACACTGGATTTTTAGCATTAATTAATTTTTGTACAATACTCTTTGCCGTTTCATCATCGATAGAAGGTTTTTGCAAAGATTTCGTTTGGCGATGCAATCGGTCAAATAAAGAAACATCGATCTTTTTTGAAAAGATATCCATAGGTACGGATACTAATACGGGGCCAGGATTTCCACTTTCCGCTAGTAAAAATGCTTTCTCTAATATTTCTGGAAATAAATCTGGACGGTCAACTCTCCATGCACGCTTAACGAATGGACGATAAATTTCATATTGCGAAGCATCAGCATGTAAATTTACCTCTTGATGCGGATGCTTTCCATAATAATGAGTAGGAACATCACCAGCGATGACAACCATTGGAATTGAATCTAACGCTGCATTGGCTACACCTGTAGCAGCATTTGTTAAGCCAGGACCTAAGTGACTTAATACTACTGCTGCTTTTTTCGTCACACGTGCATAGCCATCAGCTGCATGCGCTGCAATTTGTTCGTGTCGAACGTTGATAAATTTAATTTTGCTTTCTTCTAAGGCTGTTAGTACCGCTATGTTTGTATGACCACACAAACCAAAAATATGCTCGATGCCTCGTTCCTCAAGATAATTTACTAATTGATGTGATATTAATTTTTCCATTGTATATCCTCCTTTAAATTCACTATATATTTTTTCAGGTAATAAACTCAGCTACGATAGCTGCAGGACAATCATTTTTGTTTCTGTCATATCTTCAATCGCAAATCGAGGTCCTTCTCTACCAACGCCGCTGTCTTTTATCCCGCCGTACGGCCAATGGTCGAGTCGAAAATTAGAGGTCCCATTAATCACAACTCCTCCTACTTCTAAAGATTCAGCAACACGGTAAGCTAAATCCATTTGATTTGTAAACAGCCCTGCTTGCAAACCGAATGATGAATCATTTGTTTCCCGAATAGCCTCTTCAATATCTTGATAAGGAATAATGCTTACCACAGGCCCAAACACTTCTTGACACACTACTTTGCTTTGTTTAGGAGGATTTAATAGAACAGTAGGTTCTATAGAAGCCCCTGTCTTTTTGCCGCCGCATATCAGCTCTGCACCTAGATCGACTGCTTCTTCAATCCAAGCCAAAACTCGGTTTGCTGCTTTTTCATCTACTAAACATCCAACATCCGTCTGCGGCAGCAGAGGATCACCAGCTTTTAAAGACGTTACCTCATTCTTCAGAAGCTCTGTAAATTCAGAAACAACTGAGTCATGTACATAAATACGCTGAACTGAAATACAGCTTTGACCGGAGTTGCTAAACCCTGTTCTCCCGCACATTTCAGCAGCTTTCTTAATGTCGGCATCTTCATGAACAATTGTTGAAGCATTTCCTCCTAATTCTAGAAGCACTTTTTTCATTCCAGCCAGTTCACATATATTTCTGCTTGCCACTGTTCCACCGGTAAAAGAAATTATATTTACACGGTCATCTTTTACGATTTGCTGTCCTGTTTCTACTCCCCCTAAAACCATATTAATAGCGCATTCAGGCATTCCAGCTTCTAATAATAGAGCTATAAATTCTGAAGCAACTAAAGTTGTTTGGGGAGCCGGTTTTAAAATAACACTGTTGCCAGCAGCAAAAGCTGGTCCAATTTTGTGGCATACTAAATTCAAAGGTGCGTTAAAAGGAGTAATAGCAGCAACAACCCCGACAGGCACACGGAATGTCGAAGCTATCGCTTTTCCCCCTCGTTCGGAAGCATCTCCTGGTATCGTTTCACCGATAAGCCTTTTTGCTTCTTCCGCAGATTGTTCTAATGTTTCTACAGATCGAGATACTTCATCCAACGTATTCTTCAACGGTTTTCCTAACTCATTTGAAATGAGAGAAGCAAACTTTTCTTTTTGCTTTTCCAAAAGCCGTGCTGCTTCTTTTAAAATTTTGGCCCTTTCATAAGAAGACAGACTCGCAATTGTTTTTTTAGCTTCATAGGCGGCTGATAGCGCTCGTTCAACATCTTCTGGCGTTGCTATAATTTGCTCACCAATTACTTCCTGCGAATACGGACTTTTAATACTTACTGCTGATCGATTACCTTCAAGCCATTCTTTATTTACATAAGGCCTTGCTCGTCTAAAGCTCATTGTTATCTCTCCTTTTAACAATTGACCTGACTGCTATTTTTAGATCGATCTATTTTTATTTTTAGATCGATCTAAAATTTAATGCAGTTTTCTATAAATCCTATTGATTTAAAGTAATAACTCATTTTGTAAACGTTATCATAATCCTACAACAGAAATTTTAATCTAGCAATAGAAAATTAAAGAATTTTCTAAAAATATTCATTGATCCTGAGTTCAGTTTGCCTATACTCGCTTACGTAGTCTCACATTCACTTCCTTTTTTTTCTTACATACACTGTAAGAGTATGTAAGATAGCAGCACTGTCAATATGACAAAGATTTATGATTGTGATCGAGCTTAACTATTACTTATTTGTTTTCGTTACAGCGTATCACCATCTGTTGACTAACAAAAATTTTATAAACGTGAGCTGATACTTGCTTCTTAGGACATAATATACCTTTCACTGTTTTTACAAACAGTAAAATTTGTATTATAATTCTAATAACTAAAATACAAAATAATAAGTTTTTTATTGTTAAAAACAGAAAGAGGCTTTGAAAAATGACTTACAGCGAGATGTCTCTTAGAGAAAAAAGCATTGTATTTATTGGCTTTATGGGCGTAGGCAAAACAACAATCGGCGAACTAGTCGCTAAGAAATTATACAGAGATTTTGTCGATATAGACCAAGAAATTGAAAAAATGTTTCAAATGCCTACATCACAAATTTTTAAAGAGTTTGGTGAAGAGTTTTTCCGAAATAAAGAAAAAGAAGTAATTAGCCAGTTATCTCAGCAGCGTTTAAAAATTATATCCGTTGGCGGAGGCGCATTTCTTCAAGAAGAAATTCAAAAAATATGCTTATCAAATTGTATTGTATTCTTTTTAGACCTTTCATGGGATTCGTGGAAAGAGCGCATCAGCCTTATTATTGACAGTCGCCCTGTTTTACAAGGAAGAAGTCTAGAGGATATTGAAGAATTATTCTATACACGACAAGCAATTTATTCCAACCACCACTCCAAAGTAGAAACTGACAATTTGGATATTGAAGAAGTAGCAAATTATATTGTTGATTCCTTGAAAATGGCTTGGGATATTTATGAACCGTCTAAATAATTCACACGGAAAAGAAGCAGTTCATGAACTGCTTCTTTTTTTTGATGACGATTCTCGAACAACTAACTGAGGCGTTAAAATAATGCGATGATGATGTTCTTTTTTATCAACAATTTGGTTATGAAGACACCGTGCAGCATCTTTTCCTATTTGTCTTGCAAAAGAAGAGACGGTTGTTAGAGTAGGGTGACATACGGATGATTCCATGACATTATCAAATCCCACTACCGCTATATCTTCTCCCGGAACAATCCCTTTCTCTTTTAAACCTTGCATAACACCAAATGCAACTAAGTCGCTAAAACAAAAAACTGCTGTTGGAGGTTCAGAAATGTTCAATACTTGATGAGCAGCTTCTACACCGCCGCTTCTTGTCGGACCGCTCGGAATAACAAGCTCTTCATCAATAGAAATCCCTGCGTTCTCCAGAGCCAACCGGTAACCTTCCATTCGTTCCTTCCACGTTGTAGAACCCGTTGTTCCTCCTAAAAATGCAATTCTTTTGTGTCCCTGTTGAAGTAGATGTTGAACCGCTTTTTGAACGCCTAAGCTATAATCTACCCCTACATAATCTGACTCCACCTCAGGCAATTCCCTTACTGCTAGTACTGAAGGAACATCTAAATGCTGAATTTTTCTTATCGTATCTTCCGATGTACCCGCAACAGGACATAAAATAATGCCTCCTACCCGATGCTCTAGCATCGTAGAAAGCAGCTGATCCTGTCGATTATCCGAATCAAACGTCGTACCTAAAAACACCGTATACCCGTCTTTCTCGAGCTCCTCATGTACTCCAATTAACAATTCTGTAAAAAACGTATTAGATATATCCGTAATAATAACTCCGATTGTTGATGAAGTTTGAGATCTTAAATTTGCTGCAATTCGGTCATATACGTATCCTAACTCTTTCATCGAAGCTAGAACTTTTTTCCTTGTTTTTTCAGAAACACTTGGACTATTTCGCACAATAAGCGAAGCGGTAGCTCGAGATACTCCCGCGTGTTCTGCCACTTGTTGTAAGGTTACACGTTTGCGTTTACTTTGTTTCAATTTATTCCACCAACCCTTTATAACGCACCTTTTATAATTATTTTACAATTATCTAAAATAAAAGAAAAGCTTCATTCTTTCACGATGTTCCCTGACAAGGACTCAGTAACAAAAAAAGACGTAGCTTAATGCTACGTCTTTTTTCATTCCTAATGGGAACTCATATAAAAATTGATAAAAAAGGCAATGGTGATTACATACATCATCCAATGAATTTCGCGATGGCGTCCTGTAAACAGTTTAATCGCTGTGTATGAAATGAAGCCGAATGCTAACCCTTCTGCAATGCTGTAGGTTAACGGCATCATGACAATTGTTAAGAAAGCGGGAACAACCTCAGTAAAATCGTCGAAGTTAACGTTTCGAATGTCACTTAGCATAAGCGAACCAATAATAATAAGTGCTGGAGCAGTAGCAACGCTTGGGATAAATTGAATGAGCGGTGCAAAAAACAAGGTAAATATAAATAAGATGGCAACCGTTAATGCCTTTAAGCCGGTACGTCCTCCTTCTGCAATACCTGTTGCATTTTCAATATACGTATTTAACGCTGTGCTTCCAAAAATAGCACTCGCCATTGTACCGATTGAATCCGCTGCAAGCGCACGGTTTAATCCTGGAATTTTACCGTTTTTATCTACTAAGTTTGCTTTTTTAGATAGTCCAATCAATGTCGCTAGCGTATCAAATAATTCTACGATGGTGAAAGAAAATACAACTGAAAAAATACCGTAGGCAACTGCACCTTTTAAATCCATTTGAAAGAATGTTTCTCCGACGCTTGGCGGCGTAGCTGAAAAGACGTCTTTCACCGAATGAGGAACTGCTTGTACTCCTACAATCATCGCTAATATTGTCGTAGCAAAAATACTTATAATGAGAGCGCCTTTTACATTTTTAGCCATCAGCACAGCTGCTAATATCAGCCCAAAAATAGCCAGTAAGGGGCCTTTATCCATGACATTTCCAAGCCCTACAAAAGTAGACTCGTTTGCCACAACTAATCCAGCGTTTTTCAAACCGATAAACGCAACAAAAAGACCAATTCCAACTGCTATGGAAGACTTTAATACGTTCGGAATGGCATCAATAATCTTTCCACGTATTCCTGTTACCGTTAAAACAAAAAATAAGACCCCGGATATAAAAACTGCTCCAAGTGCCGTTTGCCATGACAATCCTTGTCCTAATACTACTGAATACGTAAAAAACGCATTTAAACCCATCCCTGGACCGGTTACAATCGGGAAGTTTGCCCACAGGGCCATCAGTAACGTACTAAATACAATGGCGTAAATGGTAGCTGCAAGAGCCGCTTCACGGGGGATACCCGCGTCAGACATGATAATGGGGTTGACGATTACCATATAACTGACCGTCATAAAAGTTGTAAGTCCTGCTAGTATTTCTTGTTTTGGTGTTGTGTTGCGCTCTGATAGTTTAAACAAGCGCTCTAATATTCCGTTACGCTCCAACACGCGCGCCTCCCTACTTCTAAAAAAAATAAAAAACCCTACCTATTCAAATGTCCTAAAAAGGACACGATTTAGGAGGATTTTACGTTACAAAGTAAAATCTTTTGTCCTATTATAGTCTTAATTTGTAGATATGCAAAGGTAGAAAACGCTATCATTATAAAAATTTTTATCTTCCGTTAGTTTGGAATTTTGAAAATTTATTTCTTCTATCCCTTTAGTCTGTGGCAAGAGTGCTCTTTTTAATCATTTATACAAAAAAAGAAATTGAGACATAACTAAATCAATCCATTCTCAAGACAAATAAATGGAATAAACAATCTAGGCTGCTATTACACCGCTATTAATTTCCGTACAAGGCTTCGCTTTCCGCGGGAGTCTACGCCTTGTCCTCCAATCAAAAACTAGAAGCAACTAAACAGATGAAACCTACGTTCACCTTGACAACAAAAAACTCGAATTATTAATCGGAGTTATTGATTAATAATTCGAGTTTTACTTTTGTTAAAATACTTTTATTCCAGCCTCTTCTTTGTTTTACATCTTATGAAATCACAAGTGGAATTCTTTTTAAAAGACGATCTATCGAATGATTTGCTTCTTTCAGCACAATTCCTTGGTCAATGGTTTTTAACACGCGATTTTCCATCACAATTTCTCCATCAACCATCGTTAGTTCTACATCTCCTCGCGTTGCTGAATACACAACTCTGGAAATAGGGTCTACGCCGTAAGATGGAAAGGTATGAAGCTGATTTAAATTTAAAATAGCAAGATCCGCTTTTTTCCCGACCTCTAAACTTCCAATTTCTTTTTCAAGCCCAACTGCTTTCGCTCCGCCGATTGTAGCCATTTCTAGCACGTGCTTTGCATTCATGGCCGTTGGTCCATGCGAGGGTTTATGAATCGTAGCGGCCAGCCTCATTTCGTTGAACATATCCAAATTATTATTACAAGGAGCACCGTCAGCGCCAAGGCTTAAAAATACACCTTGCTCTAATAAACCGGGCACATCTGCGATTCCCGATGCAAGTTTTAAGTTTGAGCCTGGGCAATGACTGACTTTTACTCCTTGATTCTTAATAATTTGCTTTTCTTGATCATTTAGCCACACACAGTGCGCTAAAATAAGGCGCTCATTGGCTAATCCTAAATGGTCTAAATACATGATATTTCTCATACCCGTTTCAGCTTCTACGATGCGAATTTCTTCTTGATTCTCAGAAGCATGAGTATGTACATGGACGTTATATGCAGCTGATAAATGGCTCACTTCACGCAGCAAATCTTCCGTACACGACAGCACAAATCTTGGGGAGAATGCGTATCGAATACGACCGTTATTTGAATTATGCCATTTTTCAAGCAGCTCTACACTTTCTTTGATCGAGTCAGCCGTTGTCTCCTGCAGAGCTTTTGGCAGATCATCGCCTTTTTTATCCATCATTACTTTTCCTGCAAGAGCTCGGATTCCACTTTGAGATATAGCTTGAAAAGCAGAGTCCGTATGATGAACAGTTTCCATATCTACAATTGTTGTAGTCCCGCTTTGAATGAGTTCCCCGATCCCTAACAGTGCTGAATAATAGATAGATTCTTCATCATGTGAAGCTTCAAGCGGCCATATTTTCTTCTTTAGCCAGTCTAGCAGCTCTAAATCATCTGCTTGCCCTCTAAAAAGCGTTTGACATAAATGAATATGAGTATGTATAAAGCCCGGCACAATTGTTTTATTTGCTGCGTCAATGACTTTATCTACCTTTTCTGGATGCAGGTTTTTCCCGATCGCTGCAATACGATTTCCAACAATATAAAGGTCACCGTAAATAATATCATTCTTCTCATTCATCGTAATAATCTCTGCATTTTTAATTAATGTGTGCGTCATACCTTCTTTCCCCTCTTTCGTAACATCTATCTATTTCTAGCTCAAGCCGAACACTAACATCTTCAAGCAATCTTTCTTACACTGGTCTTAAATATATATGGTGTATGCTCTGAGTTGAATAAGTGTAGGTAACCTCATGCGCGATAGAGAGTTTGGGTAAAAAAAATTCCTAGCTGATTATACAGCTAGGAGGTTGGATTTATGATAAAATCCCAAGTCCCTTTTTCAAGAGGTTATACGAAATCGCAGGAGAATAATGTGATCTTGTATTTATAATATGGTGTTTTCAGTCTATATACCAGCTTTTTGTCAGAAGTTCTAACATTGTTTTTTTATTCTTTTTTATTATGTGACTTTTCTTAACACCCTTATTTTTCATGTTATGCAATTTATTTTCGTTTCTTCTATGTAATATTTCCTAAAAATAAAGAATCTATCTTCTGTTTCTATACAAAACAGAAAAGTTATTTTATGATTTGTATGATTAAAAAACTACAAATCTATATTTTAGGGGTGATTAACTTGGAAAAAATAAATGTTGGCTGCCGTTTTACGCTTTCCGTTATGAGTGATAACTTTATCGATATTATTTTAGGCGCACTAAACGAAGTGGATATGTCTAAAGTTCAGCGAAAAACAGACCGTGTTAGTACGTTTATTGAAGGAACTGCCAAAGACGTATTTGAAGTTGTTCAAGCCGTTTATAAAAGTGCTGGAAAATCAGGAAAGCATATTGTGCTGAATGCCACGTTTTCAACAGGGCAGCACGAAGAATATTTCGAAGAAAGAAAAATAAAACCAAAAGAAAACATGTCTTCAAACCAACAGCTTTGTGCTTCGTTCCCTGTATCCACTCAATTTTCTTTGTATCCATTAGATACGCCGCATTATGTAGACATCATCAAAAGCGGAATTGGCGCAGTTAAACAACAGGGAGTATTTGCCGAAACCGTGCCTTTTGCAACAGCTTTAGAAGGAGATGTGGATAAAGTATTCGCTTCTCTATACGAATGTTTTATGAAATCTGTACAGCAAGCTCGTGTCGTGATGACAGTTAATATGTCATCACACAGTCCTTCTTCAAAACGATAAATTACTTCTTATCTATTTATAAAGATAGAATACTAGAAAGGATTTATATAAATATGGCTACAAAAAGAACGTTTTTTTCTTTTTTCCTGATAAGTGCGTTATTATGTCTATTAGTCGTACCAAACTCTGTTATGGCTAGTGAAAAACCTGCACATTTAACGCTTGCTTCTTACACGCAGTTCTTGAAAGCGCAAAGTGATAAAAGTTCACTGTATGAATTTTCAAAACTGTCGCGTCAACAAAAACAAAAAGTTGTACAATCACTAAAGGATCCATCTCTGTTAAAAATGGATATTGAAGAGACTAGCGGCACAGTCGAAGCTGCAAGTACAGCAGCATACGGAGCAAGAACGGCTTCACCTTTATTCAAAACAGCAGCTTATACGGCTTCTTATAAAGCGGCTGGATTTACAACAACAAAACTAACGGTGTATGTAGACTATTACACGAAAAACTCATCGGTGACTTCAGTCAAAAGTGTACGAGGCGTCGTCACGAAAAATGTAAACCCCCTTGTGTCTATTTCAAAAAAGAGCTCAAAATCTTGGGTGCAAAATAATCGAGCCTACGGGCGAATTGACTGGCAGTGGAAAATTGCAGCTAAAAATACCGGAATCAAAAGACAAACTGCTTACGGTACAGCTTCCGGCGCTTCAGGCGGATCAACAGCTACAGTTAATTGATAAAGAGGAATAAATAATGAAAAAAATGATGTGGTGGATTGTTGGTATTACGATTGGAGTACTTTTACTAGGAATTCTGGTAGGTTATTTATCATTTTACAGCATATAAAAACAGCAGGTAATTTCGCCTGCTGTTTTTTATCTAAATGTCATATTCTTGTCATAAAATTAAAACCTCCACTTACAGTGTCTAAGTGCCTGTAAGAAGAGGTTGGGATCACAATTGTTAGTAAGCCTGGTCTCTTCTTATCTTTCAAGCACTGCTTGTGGGAGTTGGCACGGTTCTATAAAGTCCGTTGCCGAGGTTTCAAAGGGCCTATCCCTCCACCTCTCTTGATAAGAAGTTTGTCGAATTTTGTTGATAATTGTTGATAAGATAAATATTATGTTACATGCTGCACAAACAGATGTCAACTACTTTTCAGAAAATTCTTTTCCCTCTAAAACTATGATATCGCTACCATTACTATGACAACTAGGTTACAAATATATAATTTTTTTATCACGCTTTTACAGCTGACTTTTTCTCAAAAGAAGTGATAGCCTCATCTAGCATGCGAATGCCTTCATCTATCTGTTCTTTTGTTACAGTAAGCGGAGGTACCATGCGAATAACTTCACTTGCATTTCCGCAAAAATAAAATAACACGCCTTTTTCTAAAGCTAAGTCCAAAATCTCGAATAAGGCGTCTCCATCGCCTTCTCCCGTATCCGGATTAACAATTTCAATTCCAATCATAAGTCCTAAACCACGGATATCCCCAATAATTGAATGTTTTTCCTTTAAAAGATGCAGCTTTTCTAACGCATAAGCGCCCATTTTTTTCGTGTTATCCAGCAGTTGTTCTTCTTTCATCACTTCAAGAGTTGCAAGGGCTGCTGAACATCCAATAGGATTTCCTCCAAATGTTGTACTATGTGTGCCAAGGGGCCACTGCTTCATTAATTCTTGAGAAGCTACCGTTGCACTAAGCGGAATTCCAGAAGCAATTCCTTTTGCTATAGCCATAATATCTGGCACGACATCAAACGTTTGTCCAGCAAACCATTCGCCGGTACGGCCAAACCCTGTTTGCACTTCATCGAAAATAAGTAATATTCCGTGACGATCACAAATCTCTCTTAACTTCTTCATCCAACTTTTCGGAGGAATAATATAGCCGCCTTCTCCTAATACTGGTTCCAAAATAACGGCAGCCACTTCTTCAGGCGTGACTTGGTGCTTAAAGAGTATTTCAAAATCTTTTTCAAGCTTTTCAGTAAAGTACACATCGCTGTCTAGCTCCGCAGGGCACTCTTTTGGATTGGCATATGGAATCTGATACGTCAGTCCCGAAGGCTGCTGAAATTGTCTATATTTGCTTTTCGAGGTTGTAACACTTAAAGCTCCCATCGAGCGGCCATGAAAACACCCTAAAAAAGAAATAACATACGGACGCTTTGTGACATGTCTCGCTAATTTCAAGGCTCCTTCAATTGCTTCGGTGCCACTATTTCCAAAGAAAAAGCAGTCTAAATTGCCCGGCGTTACTTTTCCTAACTCATCGGCTAACTTTAATATCGATTCGTACATAATAACACCTGAAGGACCGTGCAATAATTGATCTGCTCCGTTTTTGATTGCTTTTACTACTTTCGGATGTCTGTGTCCTACATTTGTTGTAGCGATTCCGGAAGTAAAATCGAGATATTCTTTACCATCCAATCCATAATAATAGCATCCTTCTTCCTTCACAACGGGCAAATTCGGATGGTCTTTAGCCATCGTCGGTGCTAGCAATTCAGGCATTCTTTCAAATAAGTGACTCCAATCTTTTGACATACTACATCCTCCTTGAAATTATACAAATCAATTAATCTTATTCCGAAATATAGTTACTTATTAAACAATATTAGGAAATTCAGTTATACTAAACGCTTTAATAGAATAGTAATAAAACTTATTTTACTATGCATTTTTATTAAAATCAATTGTATAAATATTTATATATAAAATTAATATGCGGGGTCTCATCCCTTCCTCTTTTCCCGCAGGAGTCTTCGCCTTTCCCTCCAATCAACTGCTAGAAGTACTTACATATATGAAACCTAGGTTCACCATCACCATAAAAAAATCCGAACGATTAATCGTTCGGATCTTCCCTCAACTAAAGTACTACTGTCACAGCCTCTTTAAGTATATTTATTCAAGATGTTTGGCATCATTGATCGTTTCAAGGCGCCATTTTCCACTTTCATAAGCAAAAGTTGTAATCGATGTATTTTGTAAAATAGTAGTCCCTGTTCCTTGTTCTCCGCTTGTTACATGATGAATGAATGTATTAATTGCCGCCCCGTGACTAACAACTGCTACTTTCTTTCCGATAGACTTCTTCATAATTTCCGTTAACCGCCGAACCATCCGTTCTTGAGCGGCTTCGAGTGTTTCGATATTATATAAAGGTTCTTCTCCCCAATTTGTCGCATAGTTTGGCACAAGCTCATGCAGAACTTCTACGTTCTTTGATTCTAGTTCTCCAAAAGAGCGCTCACGCAGCTGCTCACAAACCTCGATTTTCTCTACTTTAGCAGCTGCTGCAATTTCCCTAGCCGTCTCCTGCGCACGAAGCAAATCGCTTGTATAGATTACATCAATATGGATATCTCGAAAACGTTCCGCTACGCGTTTAGCTTGTTGCTTTCCCGCTTCGTTGAGCGGAATATCAGCATGCCCTTGAATAAGTTTGTTTTTATTCCAATCTGTTTGGCCGTGCCTAATTAAGTAAAGCATCGTAATCCCCCTTTAATCCCGTTTTAAAAATTGATAGACAGCTTTATCAACCTCTGAGCTTTCATGTAAATCTGAATGTGCTTCATGAAAAGTTTGGAGATGAATGTGTTCGGTGAACTCTTGCAGCCCGTACGCACTTTCTACTGTTACCACTCCATCTGTCTTATCTCCCACATCTCCTGCTCCTGAAAAAACGTCGATTTCTTTTGAGAAATCTTGACGACTTTCATACAGCTTGTTTAACGCTATAGAGTGAAAAGCTAAATCACGAGCACCCATAGATTCAATATGATTGCGTGCATGAGGATACATCTCCATTAATTCCTGATAATCTAATCCTTGAATTGGCGATCCTAACGTAACTAACTTTTGAATATACTGAGGGTTAGACAAACTAACAGCTGCTGCTGTTACTCCTCCCATACTATGTCCAACTAAATCAACAGAAGATGCTTTATATGTATCACGTACATCTTGCATAATAGCTTCAATCCATTTTTGCTGCTGTGCAATACTGGCATCTGGCTTTTTAAAAACGATATGAATAAGCGGAAGTTTTCCCTCTTTTGCTTTCATAATATGCTTCCACTGAATAGCTCCATCTTTTTGAACAACGCAGTAACCTACTTTAGTTCCCCATCCGTTTTGTTCAAATCGTTTAATCATTTTCCCTAAGCTTTTTTGACTGCCTAAATAGCCATGAATAAATAAAACCGGCACATTTTTCGATTGGGCACCTCGTTTTATTTGTGGGGCAAAAATATAAAAACAAAGCGAAATAAATAGTATGATACTGATCAATAAAATTAACAGCCGCAAGTTCTCACCCTCCGATCGTCTCGTTCATTACACTCATTAATAAAAAAATTTGGAGTAAATTTTATTCTGATACATCCTGTAAGCTGCAGAACTTGTCATCTTTTTCTTGCCAACGAGCTGCTCAAAGCGCAAACGCTTTTCCGTAAGCATCTCTGTTAGCCTTTGTTCTTCATTAGCATCCGTGCATATAGAAATCAATTCTTCTATTGTAGCCATATCTCGTTTTAGCTCTTGTTCATCCGTTATCATGTTTGCATTTTTTAATATCCTATACGCTTGGCGCAGTTCTTCAGGTATATGTGATAAATCTTCTAATTTTAATGGTTTTCCTTCCCCAGGCAGCTTATCAAAGTCACCGTCTTTTATTGCTTGTCTGATTCTTTCTTCAGCAATTATATACGCAATATCCAAGGAAAGACCTCCTTTAAACAAATATAAAATTCAATCTTACCTTCTATATAAAAGATGTATAACAAACACAGCTTTTATAACCGTATTTTTTATTATACTATGATTATAAAAATTGAACTACCTTCACTTCTTGGACAGACTATCCTCCCTTCGGCAAATAATTTCCAGATCTTCACGCCTTTCACTATCAAACTTTCTTGAGCAGTTTCTTAACTAGCTGAACTTCAATAAACGATTCTGCATCAGGTTTTGTTACCTTATCTTACTATATTTATACAAAAAAGCCTCCTTACGCATGTAAGGAGGTGGAAAAAGGTAATTCTAAGGTCATCATGTTATGCCTACTTTCTATAAAACCACATTTTGATAGCGTTTTCAATATTTTTTTATCTTACTTTACTAATTTTCTTTTCGTTTAATGAGACTCCGTAAATATAACGAAGCCTCACCAAATTTCTACTCTTCTTTATCTGATGGAATCATAATTTCTCCTTCATGCTCTTGTTTTTTCAAAAGCAGCTGGAGAATCGTTTTGGATAATTTACTAGGCTGATAGGGTTTAATCAGAAACTCACACACTCCAAGCTCTAACCCTTTGCTTCTTTCGTCTAAAGCAGATGAGATTAAAATAGGAATTTTTTCTGTCTCTGTATTTTCTTTGAGCTGTCTTAAAACATCCCAGCCGTCTAACTTATTTTCTCCTAGCATAATATCTAGAACAACCACTTCAGGCTTTTGCTGATGAATAGAGTTTAATGCATCTTCTCCGTTGTTAAAATACCGAACGTGAAAACCGCTTTCTTTTAATTCTACCTGTAAAAGCGTCGCTAAACTTTTATCATCTTCTACAATCACTACGCTTTTACGGTTATCATTCGTACTTATCATCATTTCTTCATCGTACTGAACTTCATATAGAAGCGGGAGAACAACCGTGAATGTTGTTCCTTTTTTCCATTCCGATTGTACAGTAATGTCTCCACCATGAGCTTTTACAATTTCTTTTACAATTGCTAACCCTAGACCTGTTCCGCCAATTTTGCGCATATCGGAGTTATCTACTCTGTAGAATTTGGTAAACAATTGACCTAGCGCTTCACTTGGTATACCAATTCCTTCATCTTGAATATCAATATAAACAGCGTGTTCCTGTTGATACACTTTAACTGTAACGTTCCCTCCATCGGGCGAATATTTCACTGCATTGCTAATTACATTATTAAACAATTGCAGAAGCTTATCTTTATCTCCCATTACTGTCAAATGCTCTTGATCGGAAATCATATCAAATTCATGCTTACTTGTTTGTATTTTCTGGACCTCAATCACCTGCTTAATAAGCGGCAGAATGTCTTGATACTTTTTATCATAGGTTTGTTTTCCCGCTTCCATTCTTTGGACGTCCAGAAAATCGTTGATTAAAGACGTTAACCGCTGTGCTTCCTGATAAATAGTAGTTAAATACTTCTTCTGTCTTTCTTCTTTTAATGTCTTGTTTAGCATAAGCTCAGTGAACCCTAACACACTTGCTAAAGGTGTGCGCAGCTCGTGACTCACAGTGCTTACAAATTCCGACTTCATCTGATCAACTTCAAATTCTTTTGTAATATCACGATGAACGAACAATACGCCAAACATCTGACGGTTTCGATATACGTATTCGCTATAAACTTTTATAACTGTTCGCTTACCTTCCGTGTGCAGGTAATAAACAAAAGACTTTTCTACTTGCTCTCCCTTACAAATGGCTTCAACGTATTGTCTCAGCTGCTGTATATTTTCGACTTTTTGAGAAAGAGCATCTAGCCATTGATCGCGAGAGAGCTGAAGAAGCCCGCTTTGATGCTCATATTGAAACAATTCGCTAATCTTCGTATTCACTTGTAGAATCGTACCGCTTGTATCTACAAGCTGCATGCCTTCTTGAATCGAATTTAAAATATCTTGAGATAACAATCGGTCATGCTCAGACTCTTCGTAAATATAAATTTTTTCAAGAGCAATCGTAATTTGTTTGGCCAGTATTTCAAATGTCTGTAATTCATGTTCTGTGTATTCATCCGCGTAGCGGCTGTAAAACATATAGGCTAGCATATCTCCCTGTGAAGACAGCACCGGTACGATAACATCATACAAATAAAACGTTTGCTGATGATATAGGCGCTCATGTTCTATACACTCTCTTTTTACTACCATACATTTTTTCGTCTTTTGCACATGATCAACGTAATTATTATGAAGATTTGCCACCATCTGTTGAACACTTGATGAAGATAGACCAAATGAAGCATGTGTCTTTTCATCAGCTAGCATAATAAACCCGTGATCAGCTTTCATCACCCGGCTCATGTTTGTGACAGCACTCGTGAGAACCTCTTGCTTGTGAAGAGAATTTGTTAGTCCATGCACAAATAAATTGCGCAATTCTAACTCCCCTTCTCGTTCCTTGGTCAATTCTAATGCGTGCTGAAGTTCATCTTGCTGACTGTGCAATTCATCTTGCTGTGCAATCAGCTCCTCATTTTGAGCCGTTAACTCCTGTTCATTATTTTGCAAAGTCGATACCATTTTGTAAAAGGCTTGCGATAGCATACCAATTTCATCTCTTCTATGTTCATCAAATGTCATAGGCATTTCTTTTCCGGCAGCAATTTCGCTTGCCGTATATGCTAGCTGACTCAGTGGCTTTACAAACTTATTTAGCAGTACCCGTGTAAGCAACAATAAAATGACCACTGTAAACGCTAAAAATAAAATAAAGAATGTTTGACTTTTCTGCATGTCACTCGACGTATCATCGTACTGTGTATTTAAGTCTTTAGTTAATTCATTTTGGTAGTCATCAAGTTCTTTTTGCATTTGTTCTATTGATTTAGAAGCAGCCTTCCGCTCAGGACTAGAGCGGACTCCTTCAATACCTTTTTTGTCGTAAATATCTTTAAAATAAGGAAGCGTTTGATTAAAATACGTGTTTAGCATCACCGTCGCTTCATTTACAAACGTACGCTCACGTCTATCTGCGGCTAGACCTGAAAGTCGGTCAAGATTTTCTTCGATAATTTTTTGCTGACTTGCAGCCTCGTTATACATATTCTCTGAATCAAACGCAATAAACCCACGAGCCTGCAAAAAAGCCTTGTTCATTGATTTATCAATTGTAGATAGCAGCTGTGCCTTTTCCCGTACTTGTGCCCTGTACTGGGCATAATCAGCTGTAATTTCTTTTTGCCGTACAACAAGTACAGTTGAACCCGCCGCAAAAGCAAGTAAAAGGATACTTACTAAGAGGATGAACTGGGTTGAGATACTTTTTCGTTTTAGTTTATTGTTCATCTAAAATTTCCTCGACACGTTCAGCTAGTAATAGGGGACTAAACGGCTTAGACATAAAATACGCAGCCCCTGCTTCTAACACTCGGCTTTGATCAGCAGCTTGACTCTTAGCTGAAAGCATCAATACTTTTGTATGGCGCTTATCTTTCATTTCTTTCAGCTGCTGAATGACTTCAAGCCCGGTGAACACGGGCATCATATAATCCAAAATAATTAAGTCAAAATCACGTTCTTTAATAAATTCCAAAGCTTCTTCGCCATTTTCTGCTTCCGTCACATCATGTCCTTCATCTTCAAGCGTATCTACCACTAACATACGAAGCACTTCTTCATCTTCCGCTAATAAAATTTTTGCCATTGTTATTCCTCCGCTTGTAGTCGTCCATACGTTTTTTGCAATATGAAGTAGGACGGCTTTATTCGTTCGTGAAAAGTTGGATACTCCCAATTTTTCCACTTGTATAAGTAAAAATCTTTTAATAAAAGTTTTCCTTTTTTCTGAGTCGGAAACGTATCTTCCACGTCATTGCTCTTCTTATTAACAGCTACGACTCCTACTTGAATTCCTTTTATTTTCTCGCTGGATTCTAATCCTTTTTTGGACCAAATATCTCCCATTATTTCTTTTTGACTCGGGTCTTTTACATTTAAAAGCGCCCAGGGAATGCGAAGTTCAGCAATTCCATTTGATTCATTCACTTTAAAATCTGCTAGCGAATCAAATGAAGAAGAGTTAGGATCGCTGTTTCCTTCTTGGAGCTTCCCTGTTTCATAGGCGTCAAAAGGAATGGTTCTCTTGTTTTTCCCCTCTCCAATCGCTAACTCTTTGTTAAGGGCGAGCCTGATTGGATTAAACATGCCGTTGTCTTTTGTATCGGTTCCTTTTACCGCGGGAATCATTTGGAGCTGATGAGCATATGAAAAATAATACGTATCGTAATAGCTGTCTATCCATAAATGACTGTCTTCTTTTCCGTTTAATTCTGCTACAAAATCAATTTCTTTTGTTTTTATGGAAGGGATTTGAGGAATCTTTGACTGTCCCTGATTGTTAATCGTGTTAAACAAGAAATAAAGCTTTTGATTTTCCAGTTCTTTTGCACTCACGTGTAGATATAGATAACCTTCATCACTTGTAATGTTCAATGCTTTTAACTTCTTAGACGGCTTATATACCGACTTGCTGTTCAGCTTTTTCCAATCATCTGATTTACCGTCTACTTTGACTTTCAGCTTCGTTCCTGGATCAAAACTCAGCAATCCAAAATGCTGCTCTCCCGTTTGCAAATTCGTCCAAAATGGCCTGCGGTTCGGATTGTCGTACTCCATCGTATTCCACGTTCGCTTAAACCATTCATCTTGCCATGTAAAGACCATACCGCCAGCCATTTTTTCTTCAACAATGTCTTCGTATAAGCGTGACAGAATCTTTCCTTGTTCTTGTTCCGTATGAAAGCCTTGATCCCACCCGTATACGTTTCTATGGGTGAGTCCTCGCGAAGCCGGAATGCCAAATTCAGCAACAAGAACGGGCATATGATGAACTTCTTTCATATTTTGCAAATAGCCTGCGTAGTTATTTTTCTCTCCTCGATGATCTCGATAAGCGAGATAATGAGGTTCATAGTTTAAGAAATCAGGATAGTACGGATAAATATGATAAGAGGCAAATAAGCCCGGCTCAAATTTTTTAGTTGTGTGAATTAAATTAGGATTAACAGACACTTTATCTTCGTCTTCAGAAGGCTCATATGGATGAGTAAGCAAATCCGTCGTCACCCAGTTCGTAAAGCTCATAGGCCGCTGCCAATCATATTTATCCTGCTCATAGGAAATTGTTTTTTCCATAAGCTGAGCAAGCCATATTTCAAAGGGATTGCCTTTTTCGGTATAGATGTACTGCCCTTTAAAATCTTTCATTCCTTTATGTTTTTCATTTGTCGAAAGGGCTACCGTGGGATCCCATTCAACTCCTATAATCCAGCCTAAAACATAAGGAGACACGTCTGCTGTATACGTTCCGCTTGCATGTCCTGTCCGTTTTGGCAGTGTTGCATTTCCGTGAATAACGTTTACAATCCTTTTCATTTCAGCTTCAAATTCTTTTGTATTTTCCTTTGCAAAAGCATCTTGTGAATCATAGAAAACTTCTTCATTCACCCATACCCCATGAAAAAGATAAATGGGTTCTTTGGCTTTTTGGTTATACTCAGCAAGCGCTTCATAAAAGGCGGGAGGATGAATGGTGTATACGCGGATTGAGTTTGCATTCATCTTTCCAATTTCTTTAAACCAGCGCAAATATTCTTCTTTCGAAATAGCAGTCTCACCAGGGAAATGGCCTGGCTTACTAATGCCCATATTTACTCCTTTAATCAGCACATCTTGCCACTTGCCGTTTTGATAAATTTGCAAATAATCTTTTCCTACTTTCCCTGCTACTTTAAGGTCAGCATCTTCATAGATTTCCATATTTTTATTAAAAGTAACAGAAGCAGGCTGCGATTCATTTTGCTGTTGATCTATGATCTTATTCATAAGAGGCAGGTAAACAGTCCAGTAAAAAGAAGACTCATCTTCTTTTCCGATTTTCTCTGTCCATTTCTTCCACAGCGGGTAAAAAGAGGTTTGATAAATGGAAGGTACTTCTCCTTGATCTGCAAAATCTCCTGCAAAGTAATAGGTATCATATCGCTCTTTATTATGATGAACGACTGCTGGTATGGACAAAGGAATACCATTTTCCTTTAGCTTGTTTTTCCCTTCAGAATCCAAGTGAAAGACAAACTGAGCCCGCACATCACTTTTTTGCTGCGGTGCAATTACGTCAAACCAATATTGATAAGCAGATTCATCCTGTAAATTCAATGTTTTCTTTCCTTGTTTTGTGTATTGAAACCATACTGGATTTTCTTTTAATTCTTTTTCCGTTATAATAACGAGCTTATTGGATTCATTAACGAATAATAAGCCTTTTCCTGTAAGGCTCCACTCTTTGTTGTACTGCTTTTTGTAAGCACTTTTCACCCAAGCAGGAACTTCTTCACTGCCGAATTCCTCAAAATAGCGTCCAATCCAGCCGGACCACGTAACATTGTACAATTCATACAGTTCTTTGCGAACGTCTAAAGAAGTAGGGCTCCCAAATGTATTAAACTCTCCAATCAGCGTTTTTGTACGTCCATTCAGCGCTTTCTTAACGTAGCTCACGTCTTCAGAAGTCATGCCACCATACACCAATTGAGAGCGATCTCCTCTTTTAGCTTTTACGTCTAAATCTTCTTTGTATACGCCATACGTGTCCGTGATATAAATCATATCTGCAGAGTTTGTTTTTGGCAGAGATTTAATGCTGTATGTTTTATCTCCTTTTGGGTAAAACCCTGCATAATCTTTTGAGATTTTATAAGGCTTCCCGTCTTTGCGTACTTTCGCTTGATTCAGCATCCACATTAAACCTTGATGCTCTCGAAACGTTTGATCCGGTACTGTTTTATCAATGACAAGCATATCCAAATCAGTTGGTTTCTTTAGCTGCCAAATAAGAAATGGAGAAGCCGTTACTGCCATAACCAAAATAATGCCGCCAATTAACAACCATTTTTTCATTGTGAAACTCCTTTTCGCTGCATGTCTCCCCAGCCTTTTTTATTGCGAATAACATCCAACAATCCATGACAGCGCCATATAACAGTTAGAGGGCGATACCAAAAGGATTCAGTCAGGGAAAAGACAAATAGCTTAGCAATATCGGATACTCTTGGATATTTGCGAAGGCTCCACTCTTCTAGCAAAACGGCCGCCATCGAATAAAGAGAACCATATACAACCATCAAGAGAAAAAGCAAATAAGCAAATTCTACATAAATCCCGCCTACAACTAGAGAAATAACAATAAACAAATAGCCTAACATTTCCATGACCGGACCGATTAGTTCAATAAACACAAAATAAGGCATAGAAATCATTCCGATACTTCCGTATCTCGGATTAAACAGCATCTCTTTATGCTTCCAAAGACTATCAAATAAACCGCGGTGCCAGCGGTTCCGCTGTCTTCGCAAATATTTGATTTCATCGGGTGCCTCTGTCCAGCATACGGGATCTGGAATATAAACAATTTGATTGTTGGTTTTTTTCTGTTTAATCAGTCGGTGCAGGCGAACAACAAGTTCCATGTCTTCGCCGACTGTATGAGAATAACCCCCAGCCTCAATCACCCAGCGTTTAGAAAATACGCCAAATGCTCCTGACACAATAAGTAATAAATTATGGCGACTGAGACCAATGCGCCCCATAAGAAAGGCACGTAAATATTCAATAATCTGCATCACAACAAGCGGCTGCGTATCAAGTCCAATCGATACGACCGCACCGTTTTCGATTTTACATCCGTTTGCAATTCGAATACTTCCCCCTGAAGCAATTACTTCTCCGTCTGAATCAATAATTGGCTTCATAACTTTTAAAAAAGCATCTCTTTCTAACACTGAATCGCCATCGATCGAACAAAAATAAGGATAGTTGGATAAATTAATTCCTGCATTTAATGCATCTGACTTTCCCCCATTTTGTTTATCGACTACATATAAATAATCGTATAATTTAGAACGATATACAGCTTTTACTTCTTTCGTCTCTACTTGCTTTCTCACAACTCGATTCATTTTCACAAGAGAAAACTCCTCGATTAGCTTTTCTAACGTATCATCTGAAGATCCGTCGTTTACTACAATTACTTCATATTCCGGATATTCAATTCCAAGCAGCGAACGCACGCTTCCAATAATCCCGACAGATTCGTTATAAGCGGGAACTAATATAGATAATGGTGTTGTATAGCTAACCGCAAGCAAATCTTCATAAGGTTCTTCATCATTTAATTGATATTGCTTTCGCAGTTGAAAAGCAGAGATGATAAACATCATAAAATAAAAACAAAGCACAAAAATCATATAAGCAAATACAGCCCATCCGCAAATAGACAATAAAAGATGCCAAACACTATTCCACAACCGTAACTCCTCCTTTTTCAAGCCATTCTGCTGCCATATCTTTCGAAAACTTGTCATCGGTCGTTTTGTATACATGAACTAAATATTCTTTACCTGTTGGGATTTTCATCATTGACTGAGCAGCATTCGAACGCACAAGAAAATGAGAATCTTTTAGCGACTGCTCAAGAAGTGACAATCCCTTCTCATCTCTCGTTTTGCCTATTAGTTTTGTAGCCATCATTCTTTCTTGCCAAATACCTGACTGAAGATGTTTCGTGAGCTCCTCTATTCTTAATGGAAAAGATAAAGCATTAAGTGATTTCAACGAACGAATTCGCAGTTCTTCTGATGAACTTTTTATGTGCATTTTTAAGAAATCTATATACTCTAACTTATGATTGATACCTATCATATCGATAAGAGGCAGCTGAATTTCTTCTTGTAGATGTTCAAATTTATTAATAAATTGCTGAAACTGCTCACTGTTCATAGTTCCAAACAAAGAGCGGTACATAAATTCAGACAGCGGTCTAGAAGCGTTCGTCATGTACACAACAAACTCAGGGCGGTTCAGCTTAACTAAAATTTTTAAAATTTGATTTTGTTCAGCCGCTGTACTATTTTTTTTCTCATACATTTCTACTAATTGGTGTGTTAGCGTAGTTAGACCAAAGTCTTCGATAGCATAAAGGGCATTCATTCTGACACTCCATCTAGAATGATGCAGCTCTTTTTTATATTTGGGTGTAAAAACCTTCTCCGCATAGAGCGTGATGTTATTTAGAATTTCATCGCCTTGCACAGCTGCAGAAAAACTGCTCAATAGTTCCTCTACGCCCGCCAGCTCTATTTTATTTTTAGGCTCTACCCGATGTTCTTCATCTTTTCTGTATAAATAAATAAAAAGAGATTCTTTCATACTATCTTTATAGGATTCTACTTTTGCTCGAAAAGCGTTTAAACGCGCTTTTTGAATAAGTAAATAACTCAGAAAACAGACTAAAAGTAATAGCAATCCGCCAAATAAGACATATACCACTTGAATTGACATCGCCATTTATTTCACCTTCTTCATTAAATAACGCACGCGCGCTTCAAGCTCCATTAACTTAAATGGCTTTGTCATGTAATCGTCTGCCCCAAGTTCTAATGCTCTTTGAATATCTTGTTCGCTGTTTCTTGATGTAAGCATAATAACCGTGTACTGATCGTGACGTTTATGCTGTCTTAATTTTTGCAGCACTTCTAAGCCATCCATCTTAGGCATCATTCCGTCTAAAATAACAAAGTACTGATCGCTAGAATGAATCCATTGGGACTCAAAAAATTCGATGCCATCTTTAAACACTTCTATTTTCACTTCATAGCGATCTCCTACATCGATCTTACTTAAAAGCTCTTTCAGCATCGTTCGAATGATAGAATCATCATCAATAATAGCCATACGAAGCGTTCGCTTTTTGACCAGCTTGCTTTGAGAAGAAGCTACAATTTTTTGACGTCCTGATTCCTTCGCTATATATAATGCCTCATCAGCTTGATGAAGAGCTTTTTCTAACGGCCATTCAGTGTTATGAACTTCTACAACTCCGCCGGAAAAGCTGCAATAAAACGAATTGCCTTGATGTGTGAACACTTTTTTCACAAACAAATCCAACAGTCTATTTAATACTGTTTCTGCCTCTTTTATATTGGTTTTTGGCAGTAAAAGAATAAATTCTTCGCCTCCATATCTAAAAATGTGATCTGTTGGACGAATTTCATGCTTCATATACTCTACAAATGCTTGCAGCACACGGTCTCCCATAAGATGTCCATATTGATCGTTTATTCTCTTAAAGAAATCTAAATCTAAAATCGCTAAACAAAAAGGATCTTTTAAGCGGTCGTAGCTGGATAGCTGCTGACTGTAGATTTCTTTTAAATACGTTCGGTTATAGGCTCCTGTTAATTCATCAAACATTAAATAGGAGTTAAACATCTGCTTTCGTTCAATATGGTGACCAATTCGAAGTAGACTTTCTTCCATATCGAGAGGTTTAACAAAAAAATCATCGGCCCCTAATTTAAAAGCCTTCAAACGCGTCTCTCTTTGATTATCAACGCTCATCATGACAATAGGGACGAACAGTTGCTTTGTTTTATCACGTAAAAATGAAAGAATGTCAAAGCCTGTACAGTCTTTCATATGTACATCAACAACAAAACAATCCGGCTTTAATTCGTAAAAAGCCGTAATGGCTTTTTCTTTAGAGGCAGTTGCTAATACGTACCACCCTTGTTTTTCAAACTGTTCTTTTAAATACATCAGCATTGAAAGATCATCATCCACAAGTAAAACATTAGCTGTTTGTTCACTAATTTCTATCGGTTTATTTATATCTTCTACGGATTGAATTTCATCTTGATAACAAATTTTAATAATATCTAATAAAAATGTATTCAACTCCGCGTAATTCCAGGTTTTTTTCTGATTTTTTTCAACAGCTTCCATTAACTCGCGGGAACGATCTCCTAAATAATTCAGTCCAATGGTTGCAGACGTTCCAGAAATTGAATGCAAAAAGCGGTACACTTCTTCATGAGGTATTTCTTCATTTTGATCGGTCCACTCTTGCAGCTGCTTACGCACATTAGCTAATAATGCAATTTGATATTTATCCATCTTATACACCCTTTGTTCGATATAGTTAACACTTACCCCATATTACTCCATCCATTTTCCTATAATATTTTGTAAGTAAATGAAATATTTTCTTACTTTTATTTTAAGTATGTTTTTTTAAATGAAAATCAATTCCTTTTTAACCATACTTTTCCTCCAATGATTTTACTTTAAAATGATTCTTTTTTCACTCATTATTTTTTCTTCCCAATAAGCAAAATGTCCTGTTATCTTCTTTATAAATAGACTTACAACCTTATTGACAAAATTAATGAGTCTTTGTTACCCTTATACACGTTGTGAAAAATTTAAAAGTGAATGTTAAGGAAAGCAGCCGTTTTGATGAATAATCAATCAAATCAGGTTCTTTCCTTTTTATATTTTTACTAAGGTAGATACTTTGCTAAATAAAGTTTCGCTTTATACACCGTGTCCTCTTTGTCATAGGCGCACTTAGACCGAAAACAGACGGAAAGGAGTATAAAATGTTTACTCAGCTTACAGAAAAAAACCAGAATGCAGAAGAACTAAAAGAAACACTTGATGATTTAGAGTTTCAGCTATTTCGCATGCAGGATAATTTAAAAGAAATTGCTAAAAAGTATGAAGTTATTGGTGTCGATCAGCCTGAAGATAATCAGTTAGTTATTGTATCGGCACAAAATGACGGAAACGCATGTAAAATTATGCTAAATGAATGTACAAAAGCCTATAGAGGGGCTTGGGATTTTGCCATCGATGGCGTATATGAAGATAATCACACGATTTTTATTGGTGACATTAAAGGGCCCGCTAATAAGGGATATGGCTCTGTATGTATGAATTATTTAAAAGAAGTAGCGGTTGATCAAAATGTTCATGTCATTAAAGGCGATATCGCTGAGCGCGATTGGGATCATCTCGAAAGATTGATTCATTTTTATGAAAAACATAACTTTGAGGTAAATATTGATTATACGAATAAGTGCGGAGAAATTGAGTGGACTCCAGCTTATCAATAAAAAAACGAACAGACGCTGTCTGTTCGTTTTTTATTTGATATATGCTAAGCTTTTTTTAATACTGCTAAGAGGACTTTCTTTGCATTGATCTTGTTCAACGATCCACCATTTTACGCCTGCTCTATATCCTTCTTGCATTACAGCCTTCACATCTACTCCTCCGGTACCAAGAGGAGCAAAAAATTGCTCGCCGTCTGTTGTCATATCTTTTAAATGGATGAAAGGCGTCCGATTTTGATAATGCTTCATCCATTCCACTGGATCTTCGCCTGCTTTAGTCAGCCAATAAATGTCCAGCTCTACGTTTACCTCAGTTTCTTCTAAGATTGTTTGAAGAGCTGACTTTCCAGTTGACAATTTCTTCAGCTCAAAATCATGATGATGATAGCTAAACGACATGCCTTCTTTTTTACAATACGTATCAATATCATTTAAAGAATCAATAAGTTCGTAATACCCTTTTTCCGTTTGACGTTCAGGCATTAAATAAGGACAAACAATATGTGAATTGCCAACTTGCTGTTCAAAGTGAATCACTTGCGCTAAATTAGATTCTAATTGTTCAAGCGGCACATGACTAGAAGCTGGCTTCAGCTGTAAATCCGTTAACCATGCTTTTACTTCTTGCGCTGTATGTCCTTCATACCCTGCAAATTCTACTCCTCGATATCCTAATGCAGCTACTTTTTGAAGAGTTTCTTTAAAATCTTTTTTCGTTTCTTCACGCAGCGTATAAAGCTGAACTCCTACAGGTATTTCTCCCATCTTCTCTCCCCCTGTTCATTGAGAAAGCTCCTATAGTAGGAGCTTCTGCTTTTATTTTACTGCACTTCCAAGCATTCCTGAAATAAAATGACGCTGAAGTGCCAGGAAGAATACAATGATTGGAATGGTTGCAATCGTTACCCCCATCATTACTTGACCGTAATCAATAATCGATAAGCCAATTAAGCTTGAAAGAGCAACTGGCAATGTAGCCATTTCGTTAGATGTAGTCGCAACTAGAGGCCACATAAAGTTATTCCACTGTGTCATAAATAAGAAAATAGCTGCTGCAGCCATAGCAGGCTTCATAGAAGGAAGCACAATAGTTAAAAAGATTCTCATCTCTCCAGCTCCGTCCAAACGAGCTGCTTCAATAAGTTCTGTTGGAAAAGCTAAAAAGTTCTGACGTAATAAAAAGATAGCAAACGGAAAGCACAGCTGCGGAACAATAAGTGCAAAATACGTATCAAGCAAATTAAAATTCGACATCAGCTGAAAAAGCGGAATGAGCGTTGCTTGATATGGAATCATCATAGACAATAAAAGCGTAGTGAAAATTGCGTTTCGGCCTTTGAATTCAAATTTAGATAGCGCATATGCAGCTGTGGAGCAGACCATTAAAGCTACAATCACATACACGACTGAAACAAATACTGAGTTAAAAAAGACGCGCCCTAAATCAATTGAAGCATTTAAATTTTGTAGATTTGTCATAAATTGATCGCCAGGCTTCAGCGTTGGAGGGTTTGTAAACATTTTTCCTGATTCATTCGTAGCGCCGATAATCATCCAGTAAAAAGGAAAAATAGAAATAATCGTGAACAGCCCAAGCATGCTGTATAATCCTATTTTGCGCATAATGTTACTTTTCTTTTTAACCTTAGGCACGGTAGCTACTGCGGTTGCTTCTACTCTCTCTAATACACTCATGATTTATCACCCGTAAATTTAAATTGGAAGAACGTTAAAATACCAACTAATAATACAACAACGTACGCAATGGCTGAAGCATATCCAAAATCAAAGTATTTAAAGCCATTTTGATAAATATATAAGCCTAGCGTCATCGTTGAATCAGCAGGGCCGCCTTTTGTTAAATTAAAAGGTTCGTCAAACAATTGAAGCGTGCCAATTGTCGATAAAATAGTAGCGAACAAGATAACGGGTTTTAATTGTGGAACCGTTACGTGGAAAAACTTTTGAATACGATTTGCTCCATCTAAATCAGCTGCTTCGTAAACTTCATGAGATAAACTTTGAAGAGCTGCTAGAAAAATAACCATGTTATAACCTGTCCATCTCCAAGTCATCGCAACGATGATTGAGACTTTAGCCCAAAATGGATCTCCCAGCCACTGAATGGCATCAATACCGAAAAATCCTAAAATAGTATTCATAATTCCTTCATCTTGAAGAATGATTGAAAACAAAATAGAGTAGGCAACTAGTGACGTTACCGCCGGCAAGAAAAAAGAAACTCGGAAAAAACCTTTTAGTCTTAAAAGCTGACTGTTTAAAGCGTTAGCTAGTACAAGCGCTAATAAAATCATAACGGGTACTTGAACGATTAAAATAATACCCGTATTTCCAAGCGCTTTCCAGAAAATATCATCTCCGAGCAAACGTGTATAGTTTGATAACCCGGTAAATACATACTTTCCGCCTTCCATACTCTGAAAGCTTAAAACAAACGATGAAAAAATAGGGTAGATTGTAAACAGCGCGAACAGCAAAAGTGCTGGAGCAATAAATAAGTAAGGCAACGATTTATTTGTCTTCATGATGACCTCCTAGTACCGCAAGAAGAAGAGATAGAAGGCAATTTTCTAGAAATCACCTTCTATGCTTCTTGATTATTTTTGAATTCGGTTTTCTAAGCGTTTTTGAGCTGCTTCAAGCGAGTCTGTAACGCCCTTACCATTTGTTACTTCTGACACAGCTTTGACTGCTTCACTGTTTGCAACTGAGTAATTGCCCGTAAAGTTAACCGGCTTAATATCTTTCATTTCACCTGCGAATGTTTTCCAAATCGTTTGATTGTTAAAGTACTCATCTTGTGCAGTGAATAATTTTGAAGAATATACGGTATTTAATGACGGGAATAATCCGCCCTTCATCGCTTCTTCTTGAACTTTATCCGTTGTTGAGAAATACTCCATAAATTTGTACGCTTCATCTGCTTTTTGACTAGTTGCTGAAATCACATAGTTGCTTCCGCCTAAGTTAGAAGCACGGTTGACTCCTTCTTCAAACGAAGGTAATAAAAACACTCCCCATTTTCCTTTTAAATCCGGAGCCTGCTGCGTAATAGAACCGGATAGCCAAGCACCAGATGGTGAACTTGCTACTTTACCTTCTGCTAAAGCACTGATTGAAGCATCCCAGCCCACTGTATTTTTAACAATGCCTGCTTCTTTTAACTTCTTATTTAACTCCATTGCTTTTTTCGCTTCTTTAGAAGTTAAATTCAACTTTCCTTTGTTATTAAAATAGAACGTACCTTGCTGCGTCAGCGCCATTCGGAATAAGCCATCGTCATTATTAAAATCTAAACCTAGTAAATCAACGCCAACTTTTTCTTTAATTTTCTTACCAGCCGCAATGTAATCATCCCATGTTTTGATACTGTTTGGATCTACGCCTGCTTTTTCAAAGTAATCTGTGCGGTAGAAAACGCCTGTTGGACCTGCATCAAACGGGAAGCCGTACATGTCCCCATCCTTTGATAAAAGAGCTTTCTTAAACTCTGGAAACTTATCTTCTTGCTTATCAAATCCTTTTTTAGATAGGTTTAAAAATGCTTTTGGAAATGCATCCAAGTATCCTTGGAAACGATCGTCTTCTACTAATACAATATCAGGAAGGCCTTTTCCGCCAGCTTGCAATCCTGTTGTTAATTTTGAATAAACGTCTTCACGTCCCATATCCACTACTTTTAATTTAAACCCTGGATTCTCTTTTTGGTATTCTGCTGCTGCTTTCTTTAATACCGGTACGTTAATATTCCAAGCCCATGCAACAACTTCTTTTCCACCGCTACCACTTGTTTCATTAGCGGACTTTCCTCCGCATCCTGCAAGTACTAGGGTTAAAATGAGTGCAAAACTGATTAAACTAAACCAACGTTTCAATGAATACCCCTCCTATAATCTCGTCTCCTAGCGTGGCAAGTTTTTTTGTAAACGCTCATGATTCTTTCTCGAGAGAATTATTGAAAAATAATTCTGTATATTGAAAGCGTATACAATTTACTTAATCTAAATTATATGAATGAATACCCTTTTCCTCAATGGTAAATATAAAAGGCAAAAACCTTACATTTTTGCCTTTTTCTAAATTGATTTTGTTATTATGGTTTCTATTAACTTTTTCGTTCATGAAAAAAAGCGAATGTACTGTCGTTGTTGAAACAGAACACAATCGCTTATTTAAAAAAATCCAATGTATACTATTTTTTTGCTACATAAGTAACACTTTCTTGCTTATTTGGGACGTTCTAAGGAAAATAATTGCCCCAATTTACTATAGTTAGAACCCGCAAGTCGGCTGACTGGCTTCACACGTTCTGCAGAAACGCGATCGTTTTCTATCACTTTTTCACTAATATGAAACATCACAACTTCACCGATAAACAAATCTGAGCTGTATGCCTCATCCGTTCCTAATGGAACAATTTGGTGAAGCTTACATTCCATCCGAATGCTGGCTTCTTGAATTCCAGGAACCTGCACTTTTTTGCTCGGTGCTAGTGTTAATCCTGTTTCTTCGACTTCACTGACGGAAGAAGGATAAGAAGATGCCGCTTGATTCACCTGTTCCACTAAGTTTTCGTCTACAAGATGAACTACAAATTCTTTAGATGCACTAATATTTTTGGCCGTATCTTTCGTCATTTGACCTTCACTTCTCGAAACCGAAACAGCAATCAGCGGAGGCTCTGCCGCAACTACATTAAAGAAACTAAACGGCGCGGCATTCACTACACCGTCATCGTTTTGACTTGTAACAAACGCAATCGGCCGGGGAATGACGACACCTGTTAACAAATGATAATTGTCTTTTGCACTTTGTACCGCTGGATCGACTATCTTCATTTTACCCACTCCTTTTCTTCCATTTACTTTATTGTATGGTAACGAAAAGAGTATAGATTAGCTAGCAACTTGCTCACCAAACATGCAAAAAAGTGATTGAGACATAACTCCATCCACCTAATGCGAAGACGAACAAATGGAAGTAATGAGCTGGTATAGATCACTTGTGACACCACTGTTGATTTCCATGCAAGGCTTCGCTTTCCGCGGGCGACCGATGAGCATCCTCGTCGCGTACACTCCTGTGGGGTCTCATCACTTCCTCTTTTCCCTCAGGAGTCTTCACCTTCCTCTCCAATCAACAGCTAGAAGCAACTAACTAGATGAAACCTACGTTCACTACAACAATGAAAAAATCCGAACGATTCATCGTTCGGATTTTCCTGCAACTAAAATATTTTTGTTCCAGTCTATTTCTTTAATTTAACACCGTAATTTTCACTGTACGACGTCCAAATGCTTTTGCAGCTGACTCGGAAGGTACTAATACGTCAATTCGATATCCTTTAATCGCACCGCCCGTATCACCTGCTGTTACCACTCCGTATCCTTCTACATATACTTTCGAACCTAATGGAATAACGGATGGATCTACCGCAATAATTTTATGAGTGCCTGAACTTACATTTTGTCCAGTGGCTGTTACTCCGCTACAGCCTGCACAATTAGCTGTATAAGCTGTTGCTTCTACATACATTTCTTTTCCAGAATGCTTTTGTGTGCTTTCTTCTTTTTTCGTTTCTTTTGCTTCTGAAGAAACGGATGCTTTCTTCTCTGTAGCCGCAGCTGTTTTTACTTCTTGTTTTGGCTCTGTTTTTACTTCTTTTTTAGCTGTTGCCAGTTCAGCTTGACGCTTTGCTTCTGCATCAGCCTCAGCCTTTTCAGCTGCCTGCTGTTTTGCCACTTGCTCAGCTTGCTTTTGAGCTGCTTCTTTTTCTTTTGCAATCTTATCTTGAATGCCTGTTAATTCAGACTGAAGGTTTGCTTTTTCTGAAGAAGCTGCATCGATTTCATTTACGACCGTGCTGTATTTTTCTTGCATAGTTGTTAACGTTGCTGTTTGTTTGGCAACGTTTTTATCTAATTCAGCTTGTTTAGCCGCTAAGCTACCTTTTGCTGCTTCTAATACTTTTTCTTGCTTATCAATTTCTTTTTTATCTTTTTCAATTTGATCTAAATCATTTTGATGCTGCTTTAAAATATCATTATCTGCTGACAATAAAGTTGTGACAGCACCCATACGTGCAACAAAATCTCCAAAGTTATCAGCATTCATTAATGTATCAATAACAACGCTTGTTTTATCGTCTTGCTGTAAAGCAACTAATCGATTTTCAATAATATCTTTACGACTTAACACTTTTTCCTGAAGCAAAACGATTTCTTTTTTCTTTTTCTCAATCATTTTGTTCGCTTCTGAAATCTGCTTTTCAGTCGATGCTAACTCTTTTTTATTGCTAGAGATTACTGTATGTAATGAATTTAATTGTGATTGAATGTTTTGAACATCTGAATTGATAGACTGTTTCTCTTTCTCTTTTTGTTGAACAGCCTTTTCTGTTTCTTTAATTTTATTTTCAGTACTCTGGAGCGCTTCTTCATTCGATTGGGCGTGAGTCTCTGTGATGCCGGTCATGAAGAAAATTCCTGTGACTGCTGCAAGAGTCATACGCTTAAAAATTTTCATAAAGTAATAGTCCCCTTTCCTCATAGACATAGTTATACCATAAAAAACTATCTGTTTATGTTACAATACAGTTAAAAGTTTCCCATAATCTGTATAACCAAGAATCTCTTTCTGGGAATTCATCCCCAGAATCCCTTGATAGAGAGGTTTACTGTTTATTAAAAAAGATATATTTTTGTCATAAACAGGGCAAAATTGCTCTTTGAAAATAGAAATAAACGCTTATTATTACAGGTATATTACAAATTTTTCACAGAAAATTATGTGTTTTACCGTCTTTTTTCGGTGTTTTTTACTTTTTATTACATAAATTCCACCTACATAATTCCTACACTATTTATAAAGTTGTGACTTTTTCACTTCTTTTTTACATTTTATATACATAAAAAGACGCCCATAAATCAAATGAGCGTCTTTTTTCTACACACGTATAAAACTATTATTTGTCAGAGGTTACTAGTTTTAAAGGCACTGGAATTTGCTTATCTACCTTTTTGCCTTGAAGAACATTTTTAGCAGACTTTACAGCAAGTTTACCAATTAAAACAGGCTGCTGGGCTACAGTTGCTCCTAGCTTCCCTTCTTTTACCGCTTTAATTGCATCGTCGTTTCCATCAAACCCTACTACTAGCACATCTTTTCCTGAGCTGTTAATCGCTTGAATAGCTCCTAATGCCATTTCATCATTATGAGCAAATACGGCTTTGATACCAGGATTTCCTTGAAGAACATTCTCCATAACGTTTAAGCCTTTTGTACGGTCAAAATCAGCCGACTGTTTAGCCGTAATATCTAGCTTTTGATCTGCAACGTTGTGGAACCCTTTTCCTCGTTCACGAGTTGCTGAAGCTCCCGGCACGCCTTCAAGTTCTGCTACTTGAGCTTTTTCCCCTACTTTTTTCACAATGTAATCAGCAGCCATTTGACCACCTTTTACATTATCTGAAGCTACCAGTGTCTCTACTTTTCCTTTTTCTGCTGAACGATCTAGCGTAATAACTGGAATGCCTACATTATTAGCCGATTGTACAGCTGTTGAAATAGCAGCTGAATCCGTTGGGTTAATAAGCAGAATGTTAACACCTTGCTGCATTAAATCTTCTACATCGTTAATTTGTTTAGCTGAATCATTTTGAGCATCTACTACAACTACTTCCATGCCCAGTTTTTTTGCTTCTTTTTGTACCCCTTCTTTTAGCGAAACAAAGAACGGATTGTTTAATGTAGAAACGGATAAACCAATTTTAATATCTTTTAAATTTTTACTTTCAGATGGTTTCGCCCACTCAGGAGGCTGAAGTGAACAAGCCCCTAACAGTAATAATGAAAATGATAATAGCACGAGCCAAATTTTCTTCATGTTTTTCCCTCCTAAGCTGACTTTTTGCGATCAATTAATACCGCGATTAAAATAACAATTCCTTTTACGACCATTTGGTAAAATGACGAAACGCCGAGTAAGTTCAAACCGTTGTTTAACGTTCCGATAATCAGCGCACCAATTAACGTTCCAACAATGCGTCCACGTCCTCCAGAAAGGCTTGTTCCACCCAGTACTACTGCAGCGATAGCATCTAACTCGTAAGACGTACCTGCCGTTGGCTGAGCAGAGTTCAAACGAGAAGTCAAAATCGCTCCTGATAACGCTGCCAATAATCCTGCTAGTGAGTAGATCATAACCTTAACTTTTGGTACTTTAATTCCTGAAATAAATGCTGCTTTTTCATTTCCCCCGATTGCATATGTTCTGCGGCCAAACGGCGTTTTATGCAAAATCACCCATAGGACAGCAAATGCTAGTATCATCGTAATCGCCGGAACAGGAATACCTAGAAAATAGCCGCGACCAAATAACTGGAAGTAATAGTTTTCGCCTAAGCCCGTAATCGGATTTCCATCTGTATAAACAAGCGTTAACCCTCTAAAAATTGTCATCGTCGCTAGCGTCGCAATAAACGGCGCCATTTTTCCTTTTGTAATAAGCAAGCCGTTAATCATACCCATTACAGCTCCTAACACACATCCTATTAAAATAGCTAAAATAGGATCTACGCCTGACACTATCATACCAGCCATTAACGCACTTGACAGAGCAAGTATAGAGCCAACCGATAAATCAATTCCGCCCGTTAAAATGACAAACGTCATACCGAATGCAATTAAAGCATTAATGGCTACTTGACGCAGCAAGTTTAAAATATTTAAAGGTTCTAAAAAGCTTGGATTTAAAATTGATACAATGACAATAAGAATAAATAGACCTAGTAACGGACCTAGCTTTTGCATCACGTTATCAACGCGATTTTCTTTTATCGCTGTGTTTGCTTTCATTTTACTGACCCCCTGTTGCAAATGTCATAATTTTTTCTTGAGTTGCTTCTTCACTTGTCAGTTCACCCGTTATTTTTCCTTCATGCACAACAAGAATGCGATCGCTCATGCCGAGTACCTCGGGAAGCTCTGAAGACACCATAATAATGGCCACGCCTCTGTCTGTCAGTTCATTCATAAGCTGATAAATTTCACGTTTTGCCCCGACGTCAACTCCTCGAGTTGGTTCATCTAAAATCAGCACTTTTGGTCCAATGCCAATCCACTTGGCAATAACTACTTTTTGCTGATTTCCTCCCGATAAGTTACCCGCACTCGTCTCAGACGACTCGGTTTTGATCGTTAAACGTTTAATAAGTAAATCTACAAATTGCTGCTCGCTTTTTTGTTCAATAAATCCTTTTGGCGAAAAGCTGAATAGACTTGGAAGCGCAATATTTTCTCGAATAGAAAAATCCAGGACGAGCCCTTCTGTCTTACGGTCTTCTGTAATAAAGCCGAGACCCAATTTGATGGCTTGATCGGGCTTTGTGATGTTGACACGCTTTCCATTTAAGATAATTTCGCCTTTTTCTAACGGATCAAGCCCAAAGATAGCGCGCATAATCTCGGTCCTGCCAGCTCCCATTAGCCCCGCAACGCCAACAATTTCTCCTGATCGCACTAAAAAATGAACGTCTTGAAAGACACCTTTTCTCTCTAAGCCTTTTGCTTCAAATACAACGTCTCCTTTAGGAGAAGTTCTAGCAGGAAATCGATCTGTTAGTTCTCTTCCTACCATTTTGCGAACAACATCATCGAAGCTAGTTTCTGGAATCGGCTTTTTGTCTACCGTCTGTCCGTCACGCATGACCGTAATGGAATCACAAATAGCGAAAATCTCTTCCATACGATGTGAAATATAGACAATCGATACACCTTGTTTTCGCAGCGCATTAATTACGTCAAATAACTTTTGAATTTCTCTTTCAGTAAGCGCTGCGGTTGGCTCATCCATAATAATGACTTTTGCATTCGTCATCAGCGCTTTGGCTATCTCAATCATTTGCTGCTGTCCTACAGAACAAAGTCCCGCTTCTTGGTCAAGAGGAATGGTCACAGCTAATTTTTCAAACTGCTTCTTTGCTAACGCTTTCATTTCTTTTGTTTTTAAAAAACCTAAAGGCGTTTTTAATTCTTTGCCGATAAATAAGTTCTCAAGCACCGTCATTTCAGGCCAAACGTTCAGCTCTTGATGAATAAAGGTAATTCCGTTTTGTTCTGCTTCTTTTGGATTTTGAAAATATGTCTCTTTGCCATCAATCAGAATCTGCCCTTGATCTTTTTTATGAAGGCCAGTTAAAATATTCATCAGCGTAGATTTCCCCGCTCCATTTTCCCCCATTAGTGCGTGAACTTCACCTTCATGTAATTCAAAATCCACGCCCCTTAGTACACGGTTTGCTCCAAAGGCTTTATGAATCCCTCTCATTGCAATATGCATGCTGTTCACCTCTTTTAAAAAATAACTCCCGCTTGTAAAATGCAGTTTGCATAAGGAGTTGCTTCTCCTGTACGAATCACAACTTTCGCTTTGCTTGTCAGCATTTTTAATTGTTCATGCGATACTTCTTCTACTAAGATGTTTTGCTTCTCCATCAGCTCGTAAGCCTTTTGATTTCTTTCTTTCATTTCAGAAGCAATCACTATTTTTTCTGTAACCATATCTTCTAACACAGCTACTACTACATCTTCAAAGCTAGGCACCCCTAGCTTTAAAGATAAATCAATTTTAGGCACGTCACTCGGAACAGGTAACCCTGCATCTGCAATGACAATAGTGTCTGTATGACCTAGATCTGTTAGTATTTTCGTAATATGACTGTTAATCATTCCGTGACGTTTCATTTACAGACTCTCCTCCACTTCTTTTCGAGTCGGCATACCGCCTTGCGCACCAAATTTAGTGACGGATAGCGAAGCTGCGCGATTAGCAAACTGAATTCCTTTTTCAAAACCCATTCCTTCGGCAAGTGCCACAGCAAGCGCTGCGTTAAATGTATCTCCTGCTCCTGTTGTATCAATCGTTTCTACTTGATAAGAAGGAACCAATACTTCTTTCTCGCCGTTAAAATAGCGTACACCTTGTTTTCCTTCTGTAATAAACAATTTATTTGGATACTGTTTTAATACTTCTTCTTTTTCTTTTCCTTCAAATAAAAGCTCTGCTTCATGTTCATTTGGAGTGATGTAAGAAACTTGTTCAATCACTTCTGCTTTTAATGGTCTTGCAGGCGCTGGATTTAACAAAAGCGGTACTTTAAGTTCCTGACAAAGCTGAGCAACATATTCAACCGTTTCTTCTGGAATCTCTTGCTGAATAAGTACGATATCAGCTTCTTTAATTTTTTCTTTTGCTTTTTCTACGTAGTCTGGAGTAATATAATCGTTTGCTCCTTTGACAACTACAATGCTGTTATCTCCTTCAGCGAGTATAATGTGAGCTGTTCCGCTATCTGAATCTGTAACCGGTTTCACATTTTTCACAGATACACCGTTTGATTTGAAATTCTCCAGAATTGCTTTTCCGTAATGATCTTCGCCCACACACCCAATCATACTCACATCAGCTCCAAGACGGGCTGCGGCTACAGCTTGGTTCGCTCCTTTTCCTCCAGGAACGGTTTTGAATGATTCTCCTAACACTGTTTCTCCAGCTCCAGGACGAATATTTGATGTTACTACTAAATCCATTGATGAACTTCCAATCACAGTTACTTTAGCCATGTTCCTCAACCTTTCGTGTCGTATTTCGTTCAATAAACGTAACGGGTAGTTGTACTTCCTTTTGAATTAAAGGTTCTTTCTTAATGCATTTCATTAACAGACATGCTGCTTGCTTGCCCATTTCATAAGCAGGCTGACGAATTGTAGACAGCGCTGGAAACGAAAAGCGGCTTTGCGGAATATCATCAAAACCAATTACTTGCAGATCATCAGGCACGCTTTTTTCTAATCGAAACGCCTCATGTAAAACGGCTGCGGCTACAATGTCATTACTTGCAATAATCCCGTCTGTTTCCGGGTACTTTTGAAAGATTTCCTTTGCCCATTTCTGCGCATCGTCAAACGCTAGAGAATTTGTATTTAATACGTAAAAGTCTGCATCAGACTGACTCAAAACAGACAGAGAGCCTTGAAAACGTTCCTGGGCAGGCTTTACATTTACTGGACCTTTGATAAGTGTAATTCTTTTACTTCCTCTTTTAATTATTTCTTCTGCAGCAAGTTTTCCACCTTCAAAACCATCAGCATAAACGGATGGATACTGATCAGAACTTCTATCTAAAAACACAACGGGAAATGTAAGACCTTCATATAGTTTCTGAGCTAGACTTGTTGTTGCCGTGATCATCCCTACTACATGGTTTTGCGTAAACGTTTGGAGATAGGTTAATTCTTTCTCTAACTGCTCATCACTATTGCCAAGAATTAAACGAAATCCATGGCTATGTACTTCATCTTCTATTCCTCGTGCAAGCTGAGGGAAAAAAGGGTTTGTAATGTCTGGAAGCAATAGACCAATCAAACGCGATTCACGTGTATAAAGCGAACGGGCTACCTCGTTAGGGCTGTAGTTTAATTTTTGAATTGTATTCATTACTCGCACACGCGTGTCTTCTTTTACATATCCTGTACTGTTTAAAACGCGCGAAACGGTCGCAACGGACACGCCTGCTTCTTTTGCTACATCGCGAATTGTTACCACCTTATTTCCCTCCCTTCATATATGTAACCGTTTACACAAATGATAACATGGAAAAGTGAAGATGACAATCTTTTTATTAAAAAAAATCACTTCATTAAGAAGTGATTTTTCTTTCATTAGATATTAGCGTCTAGTTTCTTAAATAATTTCAAAAATTGCTCTTGATCTTTCGGTTCATAGCAAGAAAAGAAATGAGCAATCATCTTTTGCACAATTTCATTTGCTTCTTCAATCACTTGTTCACCTTTAGCTGTTAACTCAATGTTTACTTTACGGCGATCCTCTTTAGAGTGATAGCGTGAAACTAACTCTAAGTCTATTAAACGATTAATAACAGGAGTAATCGCACTAGGCTTGACGCGCATCTCTTCTGCCAGCTTGGTTACCCCAATGTGACTGCACTTACCGATAATTAATAAGATATGATATTGAAAAGGTGTAATCCCTTGTGAAAGTAACCTTTCTTTTATCTCTGTCATTACCTTTTTGTTAAGGGATATCGAAATTCTCTGGACCTCTTCAATAAATGTGAGCTGTTCCATGTTTTGACGTCCCCTTTCTTATAATCAGGGAGTCGATGTTAACATGTCAGCCCCCTGCTGCACTCCAAGCGAAACCTAGCCTGGGGAGAGCGGCTGGTTTCGCGGAATGCTTATAATCTATTTTCTATCTATTTTATTCCGTACTATTATAATAGAAGAAACTCATTCACTATCGTTTTTCTTAAACGATCTTAAAGCCTTACGAAAAGCGTCATCATTCATAACGTCACGTTCCTCTTTTGTAAAAACCGTGTCGTCTTTTTCGCCTTCTCTAAACTTTTGCAGCACTTGACGATACATATCATCGTTCATGACATCTTTTTCTTTCTTATGTCTAGATGTTCTTGTTTCCGTCTTCGTCTGCGGCTCTTTTGGCTCTTCTTTTGGTGCTGCAGGTTTTTCTTCTTCTACTTTTTTCTCTTCTACTTTTGGCTCTTTAGGAGCATTTGAAGCAGCCGCTTCTTTTTTAGGTGGAACTGTACGCTGGCGCTTAGAAGATGATGCTTTGGCATTCATTGTAATAATTAGTACAACCAGAATCACAGCTACAACGATCAGTAAAATACCTAACATACCGTCACCTACTGTCCTTGTGTCATTCGTTTAGTCACTTGAACAACACGTTCTCCTAATGCTTTACCTAGCGCTTGGTCGTTCTCTGTTAATAATTCGTCACCTTCGATTGGACAAGTAATTCCAACACCGTAATAAGTACCGTAAAGCGCATTTTCTGGGATGTTACCTGGTAACCCAGCAATAATCATACCTTGATGAAGCATCGGTGTAATTAAATTTAAAAGCGTCGCTTCTAAGCCACCATGCGTTGTAGCTGTTGTACAGAACACCGCACCTACTTTATTAATTAATTTACCTTCTGCCCATAGATAACCTAATTTATCGATCCACGTTTTTAACCCTGAACTAATTGTTCCAAAATGCCCTGGGCAGCCCCAAATAATAGCATCCATTTCAGGCAGTTCACGTACATCTGCATCTTCGACATGCTTTACATATACGTTTGCTTCTCCAGACAGCTCGGCGCCAGAAGCAATCGCTTTTGCTAATGCCTCTGTATGTCCGCCTTCACTATCATATACGATACAAATTTTCATCCTTTATCCCTCCGTTGCTTATGAGTTCATATCTTTTGGTGCCGGTAACATACGAATATCGTCTGTTGTTTCTTTTTCTGTCTCTTCTACTTCTACTACTGCATCTTTACGAACATCACGTAGGAAGAAACTTAAAATCAATCCAATAATGGCAATAATAACTGTCCAGTAAAACGCGTCGTTAATTCCTTGTACAGTTGCTTGCGCTTGAACTTTTCCAGCTAATGTTGTTAAAGCTTGTTTTTGCGCCTCTGTTTGAGAAAGGTGAAGCGTTTGAGCAATCTTTTGAACAAATACCTGGAAGTTATTCATAAAGAATGGATCGGATGTAGTCATTGAACTGCTCATTTCATTCACATGATATGTTGTGCGATTTGTAAAGATTGTAGTCATTAAACTGATACCGATTGAACCACTCACCTGACGAAGCGTGTTCGCCATTGATGTACCATGGCTGCTTAATTTTGCCGGCAGCTGATTTAAACCAGCCGTCATAATTGGCATCATCAATAATGACATACCGAATGCACGGATCATATAAATAATAACAATATGACTAAACGGTGTTTCAAGCGTTAATTTTGTAAATTCAAATGTTGTCACAACCGTAATCAACATCCCGACAATCCCTAGTGGACGCGGTCCTAATTTATCAAACAGTGTACCAGAAATTGGTGACATAACTAACATAACAAGTGCACCAGGCAAGATTAATAAACCTGAATCAAACGCTGAATAGCCACGAATATTTTGCAAGTAAATTGGCAATAAGAACATACCAGCATACATGCTAATTGTGATGGCAATACTAATGATATTAGATAATGAGAAAATACTGTATTTAAATACTCTCACATCAAGTAATGGACTCTTAAGTCGAAGCTGCTGCACGACAAAGATGATTAATAAGACAATACCGCCAATCATCGTTGACAATACAACTGAATCCGTCCAGCCATCGTTTCCAGCTTCACTGAAGCCGTATAGAAGTAAAGCCATACCTGCAAGAGATGTAAACACAGAAATTAGATCTACTTTTACATTTTGAGGTGGTTTAATATCTTTTAATTTAAAAGCTGCAATAATAAGTACGATCGCACCTAGTGGCACCATTCCCGTAAATAAAATGTGCCAGTCATAGTTCTGAATAACCCATCCTGAAAGCGTCGGTCCAATTGCCGGAGCGAACATCATGGCTAAACCAAAGATACCCATTCCTTTTCCGCGCATATGAGGAGGGAAAATAAATACGATAATGGTCATAACTAGAGGTGCTAGCACTCCGCCTCCGACTGCTTGAACCAGACGTCCGATTAGCATAAGCGAGAAAGTCGGCGCAATTCCGCAGATAAGTGCCCCTATTGTAAAGCAGGCCATTGCAAATAAGAATAAGCGACGAACGCCAAAACGTTCAATTAAATAGGCTGATAATGGAATAAGCGCACCATTTACAAGCATATATCCTGTAAGCAACCACTGTGCCGTATTAGCCGTAACGCCAAACTCTGTAATCAGATGCGGAATCGCAACATTTAGCAGCGTTTGGTTTAAAATTGCTAAGAACAATCCAAGCATAAGTACGACTAGCAGCGGAATATGCTTTTTAACTGAGCTTTCCTCTGGTTGTATCGTGTTTGCTGACATCAGTTCCTTCCTCCTTTCTTCTCTTCTTAATCATGTACGTTCTTAGTTTTTAGAGATTTTAACTTCTGCGTTCATACCTGGTAGTACGTTTTCAGAGTAGTTAGAAATAGAGATTTTAACAGGAACTGTTTGCGATACTTTCGTATAGTTGCCGTCTGAATTAGAACTTGGCATTAATGAGAAAATTGAGTTTGTTGCATAACCGATTTCTTCTACTTTTCCATCGATTGTTGTTTTAGTATCTCCGTCAACTGTTACATCAACGTCATCGCCAGCTTCAATATCTTTTAATTTGTCTTCTTTAATGTTTGCAATGATGAATAAGTTATTCATATCTACTTCGCTAGCAATTTGTTGACCAGCTTGAACCATTTGATTTTCTTTTACCTGTGTTTTGATGATTTTACCGTCTTCTGGTACTGTAACTGTTTTTTCTCCATCTTCTGATTGGATTTTAGCTACCTCATCATCTTTTGAAACATCTTTACCTTCTTCAACGTTCCAGCTTGCTACTTTACCTGCCGCTGGCGCTACTACTGTATAAAGGTCGCCGGACACTTTTGCATTGTCTGTGGATACATAATTAGATTTTTGAATATAATAGTATCCCCCACCAATAATTAAAGCTAATACTACAATAATTCCGATAAAGTTCATTAAAATTAAACGCCCTCTTGACATTTATTTTACCTCCTTAATATTTCATTCAGTTAAGTATTACGCTAGATAACTTTATCACAAAGATATTTAGTTGTAAATAACTTTGATTTTAATTTATTTTCAAAACTAAACATTTATGTTTCATAAAGTTTTCCCGACTGAATACTTTACTACATCTTTAACTGAAATACAACTTAAAAGTTTTGGTTTCTTTACAAGTACTTTACTTTACTTTAAAGTTAGATATATAAGCATAGGATTATACACAAAAACAGCTCCTTTTTTCGGAACAAACTCCCTATATACATAAACCACAATAGGTAACTAGCAGCAATTGTTTAACACCTATAATAATAAAGAAAAGGTGATTATAATGGATCAGCAGTTAATAGATAAACTAGAAAAACTTGACCAAGTTAAAACCTCATTATTTGAACTCAAGCGAAAGCTCCTGGAAGATAAAATCAGTGAGCAACCCTATAATTTGACCATTACGAAATTTTTAATTCTAAAATTCATTGGAGCCAGCTCTAAACGTATGGTAGCCGAAATTTCTTCAAATCTAAAGCTAACCTCCGGGGCTACTACCATTTTATTAAATCAATTAGAAGATGATGCACTCATTAAGCGCGTACGTGATCAAAAAGACCGCCGGATTGTATGGATATCCTTAACAGAGGCTGGCGAAACATTAGTGAACTATGTAATTGAGCAGCGAAATTTATTTTGGCAAGACATGCTTTTTGCTCTAACTCCTGAAGAACAGGATGAGTACCTCCGCATGCTTGAAAAAATGGAAAAACGAATTAGACAAACTGTGGATCGTTAATGCCAAAAAGCGTGTGTTCATTTATTTTATGGACACACGCTTTTTATGACCCTCTACTCTTGACGAGTTTAGGAAGCTTTTTATTTGCTGCCTTTAAAATTCAGGATTATTTTTCAAAAATCCATTCCAAGCCTGTGCTGTAGCTTTCTCAATTTCTTCTTTGGAAGCTTGAAGCCTCTTAGCGCTATCTCCATAGCCAATTTCGATTTTACCTTTTTTCAATTCTTCAAATATCGAATCAGCAAAGTCATCAAGCGGTGCTCCAAATGTATGAAGTCCCGGTCCTCCTAAATCCGTGTTCACGGCTGGAGGAAGAATTTCTATCACTTCGGTATTTGTTTCTTCTAATTGATGTCTTAAACTAATCGTAAACGACCTTAACGCTGCTTTTGTTGCGCTGTAGATCGGCACCCATGCTCCAGGTGTTAAAGACAGCCCGGACGTTACGTTAATAACCGCAGCACGTTCTTGCTGAACGAAATGAGGAATCAATAACGCCGTTAAATGAATAGGAGCACTTACATTACTCATTAGTTCTTTTTCGTAATACTGCCACTCTTCGTGCATATGTAAAAGATTTACGCGCTGCTGAATGCCTGCATTATTCACAATAACATTTAATTTTGGGAGCCTTTCAGTCACCCATTTTACTAGCTCTACTCTGCTTTCTTCCATTGATACGTCGCACACTTTTGTATGTAATGAAGGGAATCTTTCTTTTGCTTCTTGCAGCTTTGATTCCCTTCTTCCACAAATAATGACTTCATTTCCTTCATTTAAAAAACGTTCTGCAAGCGCCAACCCAATTCCGGATGCTCCGCCCGTAATTAAAAGAGTGTTTCCTGACATTTTCATTACTTTTCCTCCTCGTTCAACCGTCACATTTACTTTTTAATAAACAAAGCGCTACTGCATGAATGACAATAGCGCTTTGTTTATTATTTATCTTACAAGACGTTTTAGTCTTGCTTTAAAATTAAAAGTCAAAGTTATCCGGATCTGGACCTACGCGATGATTTTGATTTAATGCGTTAATTTTTTCAACTTCTTCTGCATTTAATTCAAAATCAAATACGTCTGCATTTTGGATAATACGATGTTCTTTTGTTGACTTAGGAATAGTTACTACTTCGTTTTGTAAGTCCCAACGTAAGATAACTTGAGCAGTTGATTTTCCGTGCTTTTCAGCAATTTGAGTTAACACTTCGTTATCAAGCAGCTCACCTTGTGCAAGCGGTGACCATGCTTCCACTTGGATTCCTTGTTTTTTGCAGTATTCACGCACTTCTGTTTGTGTTAAAAGTGGATGAAATTCGATTTGGTTTACCATCGGCTTGACTTCTGCATCTGCAATTAAGTCTTCTAAATGATGAACTTGGAAATTCGATACGCCGATTGCACGAATTTTCCCGTCTTTATAAAGCTTTTCAAGTGCTTTCCACGTATCTTTATACTTACCTTGAACTGGCCAGTGAATTAAGTATAAATCTAAATATTCAAGACCCAGCTTGTTTAAGCTTGTTTCAAACGCTTGAAGAGTTGTGTCATATCCTTGATCTGCATTCCACACTTTTGATGTAACAAATAGTTCTTCGCGAGAAACACCTGATTCTTTGATCGCTTGTCCCACGCCTTCTTCATTTTCATAAATTTTAGCCGTATCAATGCTTTTATATCCAGCTTTGATTGCATATTTAACTGAATCTACAACTTCTTGACCATCTTCTACTTTATAAACACCTAAACCTAACCAAGGCATTTTAACGCCGTTTGCTAAGGTCGTCGTTGACTGTAAGTTTTCCATGTTGCTGTTCATCCCCTTTTTTACTGTTGAATTATTCGTAAAGAGTAATTGCTTGTGAAATTTGTTCTGCGCACTGTTTAACAAGTGCAGCATGCTTTTCGTCTTTCTCTTGTGAAATACGAACGGATGGACCTGATAAAGCAATAGCCGCCATTATTTTTCCTTTTCTGAAAATAGGGGCTGCAATACAGCGAACGCCAGGCTCCCGTTCTTCATCATCGACAGCATATCCTCTTTCCTTACTTAAAGCCAAATCAGCTTCAAGCTCGTCCAGCTCGGTGATCGTTCGATCTGTATAAGCTTCAAGCGAAAGTTCGTGAAGAATAGATTTTTGCACGCTGTCCTCTTGATAAGCAAGAATACACTTCCCAATAGCATTTGCATGAAGCGGCTTTTTATTTCCTACTTCGGAATGCGTACGAGTGCTATATTGCCCGTTCACCACCTGAGTTGTAACCATTTGTTTATGATGGAGAATTCCCGCGTAAATGGTCTCATTGGTCTCTTCACTCAGCTTCTGCATAGCAGGAACAGACAGCCAATTCATTTCATAGTTCGTATGCATCGTATTTTGCACGAGTGCCAGCACCAGTTGTGGTGAAACCGTATAGCGGTTAGACGGGTTTCTTACAATAAATCCATTTTGTTCAAGCGTGCTCACAAGACGATACATCGTACTCTTATTAAAACCGAGCGCTTCCATCATTTCTGGAATAGTCATATTCGGACGGTTTAAAAGCAAAGAGAAGATATCTAATCCTTTTTTTAAAGTTCCAACCTCGGACATGCCCTTCTTCCTCCTTTTATCCGAACAACAATTTTATTATAAAGCAAAGCTCTTTATTGTATCAAATAGGGAAACTTTTCTAATTTATTTTCCCTATAAGAGAGAATACATGACGTAATTGTTCTTCTTAATCTATTCCACTGTTTTTTCTATTTAAACATAAAAAAAAGCCTTAACAATAGAATTTTTTTACAGTTTTTTAAATGAGTTTTGCTTCTCACTCATTAACTTCTTCAAATCGCTTCAGCTGCTCCAACAGATTTTCCTTTTTCATAATTTCTTTCTGACGCTCGCCTAGTAAATCGAAATGAGGATAGCCGGATCGATTATCAATATACTTAGCGGGAATACCATACTTTTTTCCCCACTTAATCAGCTTATTTAAGTCACTGCAACCTACTTTTGTTACGGTAGTTGCATGTGGAAAACGCTCATCAAGCCAATAATGAGTTAAAAATGCGATCTCTCCTCGCTTAACAGCTGCTTTCCATGCGTTTAATTCCGGGCGTTTAATTCCAAATGCCATTCTTTCACCTTTTCTCTTTTATATAAGTAGTCACATTATTTGTTTACTATAAAGAAAAATTATCATTCATATAGAAATCTTTCATAATATCTTGTCTATTTATAACCATCTCTAAATAATAGCTTATTTTCTCAACCTGTTTCCTCTCTAAGCATTATTGTGTGCTTATGATTTTATCATCATCTTCTCTTCTTTTTCAAAAGATCAAACAACCAAATAACGTTTAAATAATAAAGAAAAGCCTTATATATAAAAGAAACTAAGGATGAATTTCAACATTTCTTTTGCGAATGATTTTTCCTTTGTATTGAATGTTGTTCTTTTTTTTATTATGGCAGTATGCATTTATTGTGAACCTTCAGTATATTAAAAAACTTACACAGTTACCATTCTCGCAAAAAGACAGAATTTACTTTTTATTCCGAAAATAATATAATTCAAGTGATATGAAGCTTTTCGCTTCATCTATTTATTATCAAAGGGGGAATTCCGCTTGGCGATGAATGAAAATTCTTTAAAGAAGGTAAACAATGCTTCTTCCTCTCCTGATTACACAGAAATTGTACAGTCTGCTTCATTTCAAAAGCTTTTGAAACAAAAACGCAATTTTATTTTACCGCTCTCTCTGTTTTTTCTTGCTTTTTATTTTACCTTGCCTATCTTAACGGCTTACACAACCGTCTTAAACAAACCAGCTTTTGCTTCTATGACCTGGGCATGGGTATTTGCTTTTGCACAGTTTGTGATGACCTGGACCCTATGCATTCTATACACAAAAAGAGCCTCGAAATTTGATGAACTTGTTGACACGATAAAAAAAGAAGCTGCAAATTGAATAGGGGGTTAAATGAATGAACGTACTAGCTTTTTCACTTTTTTTAGCCATTGTAGGTCTTACGCTAATCATTACGTATGCGGCATCCAAGCGGACAAAAACGACCAGTGACTTTTATACAGCAGATGGAAGTTTAACCGGCTGGCAAAACGGCATGGCGATTGCCGGAGATTATATGTCTGCTGCGTCATTTTTAGGCATAGCTGGAATGGTAGCGCTTTCTGGATTTGACGGTTTTTTTTACAGCATCGGCTTTTTAGTTGCCTATCTCGTCGTGTTATACATTGTAGCTGAACCACTTCGCAACTTGGGAAAGTACACGATGGCAGATATGATAGCAGCTCGTTTTAACGAAAAGAAAGTGCGGGGAGTTGCTGCGTTAAACACGATCACCATTTCCATTTTTTATATGATTGCACAGCTTGTTGGAGCAGGAGCATTAATTCATTTATTACTTGGTCTAGATTACGTGTATTCTGTCTTGATTGTCGGCGTCTTGATGACGGTTTACGTTGTATTTGGAGGAATGACGGCGACCAGCTGGGTGCAGATTGTCAAAGCCTTGCTTCTGATGATTGGTACGTTCATTATTTCCATTATTGTATTTTCAAAATTTGATTTTAGCTTAGCTAAAATGTTTTCTGAGATGAAAACCGCAACTCCTCTTGGTGACGGCTTTTTAAATCCAGGAAATAAATTCAAAAATCCGCTGGACATGATTTCGTTGAATTTAGCTCTTGTTCTTGGTACAGCAGGCCTTCCTCATATCCTTATTCGTTTCTTTACAGTAAAAGATGCCATCACCGCACGAAAGTCTGTTATTTATGCAACGTGGATCATTGGCGTTTTTTACATTATGACAATCTTTTTAGGGTTCGGTGCTGCTGCATTTGTAGGGTACGATGATATTATCAAAGCAAATGCAGCAGGAAACATGGCAGCTCCCCTGCTCGCTCAAGTTCTTGGCGGAGACTTTCTCTTTGCGTTTGTCTCAGCTGTAGCTTTTGCTACGATTTTAGCTGTTGTAGCTGGGCTGGTGCTCTCAGCAGCTTCAGCATTCGCGCACGACTTCTATAGTCATATTCTCCGTAAAGGAGCTGCAACTGAAAAAGAACAGGTAGTGGCTGCACGATGGGCTTCTATTGGAGTATCCATTCTATCTATTATTCTTGCATTATTTGCTCAAAACATGAACGTAGCATTTTTAGTTGCACTTGCCTTTGCTGTAGCAGCGAGCGCTAACTTGCCAATTATTCTTCTTACTATTTTTTGGAAACGCTTTAATACAGCAGGAGCAGTCACTGGCATGCTGGTTGGACTATTCAGCTCACTGTTTTTAGTTGCCATTAGTCCAAACGTGTGGGCACCTGAGCCTGGAGCTGCTATCTTTGTAGGTGAACCGCTCATCACATTAACAAACCCTGGTATTATCTCTATTCCTCTAGGCTTCTTAGCTGCTTTTATAGGAACACTTCTTTCGTCTAAAAAAGCAGACGAAAAGAAATTTGATGAGATTTTAGTAAAAGCAAATACAGGTATGGGAATCGAAGAGCCCGTCAAACATTAATGCCAAAAAGCCTTGAAGCAGGTTGCTTCAAGGCTTTTTACTAGAATAAATCTTCTTGTAAACCAATAGCGGAAATTTGTTCATTTCTAAACTTTACAGCTAACATATGCTCTTCTTCCCACGTACATTCAAAAAACAAACCAAGTTCTCTTGTATCATGAGGTGCTTCAGGAACAAAGATTTGAATACACTCAACTAAAAACCCGATGTCTTTTCGCTTTTTTACATTCGGAACTAATAAATCTACCACGTCTTTTTCAACTTGAGTTCTGTATTCATCTCGCACCTGTTGATAATAATCAAAAAGAGCTTTTTCCGTCCTCTTTAACAATAATTCACCTTGAAGCCAAAATGCTTGAAAGGCCTCTTCTTGTCGTTTTTGAAATGGCTTCTCTTTATCTCCATCAATTGTCAGCAACACCTGTTGTTTTTGTCCAAAGAAAGTGACCTGTTTTTCTCCAACCCAGGCCGAGTCATATAACAAAGATCCAAAAAGCGGATGATGTACTCGTAATGTTTGATTCATTGCATACCTGACCCTCTCAAAAAGTGGATTTCTGCTTGCATTGGCGTATAATAAATGGTGCTTGAAACAAACTTCTAAACTTATTCTATGTTACCATATTTTTTACAGAAAGGAGTGCCACAATGTGTGAATACAATTAAATCTTTGTACCCTTACTTAAAACCTTACAAATGGCTCGCGCTGTTTGCCCCGCTATTGATGGTAATTGAAGTGTTAGCTGACCTTCTTCAGCCTACTATTATGCAGCATATCATTGATTATGGCATTGCAAACAACAATCAAACATATGTTATCACCCGAAGTATCCTTATGCTCATGTTAGCACTCATTGGTTTAGCTGCCGGTATCGTCTGCGCCATCCTTAGCACAAAAGCGGCAGTAAATTTTTCTACCGATATTCGGAAATCCCTTTTTGAAAAGATTGAAAACCTCTCAAACAGCAACAGAGACAAACTAGGGACTGGTCACTTAATTACCGTCATCACAAATGATGTAACGAGTGTTCAAAACGCATTGAATATGACGCTCAAAGTATTAGTTAGAGGTCCTTTACTTTTTGCAGGAAGTATTGTCATCGTGTTATTAACCGCTCGTTCTTTGTTTCCTATTATCGTCGTGGTCGTCCCTATTTTATTTTTATGCATTTGGTTTGTGATCACGAAAGCTGGAAAACTTTTTAAAAAAGTTCAGCAAAGCGTTGATCGTGTAAACACAAAAGTCCAAGAAAATTTATCAGGGATGCGTGTAGTAAAAGCGTATGTAAGAGAATCGTATGAAATCAATCAGTTTAAAGAAGCAAACAGTTCCTTGACGCGAGCTAATATGAGTGCTGTTCAGCTTATTTCGCTTTTAATGCCCGTTATTTTATTTGTAGTAAATATCGGAATGGTAGCTACTCTATGGCTGGGAGGACTTCAAGTCGAAGCAGGAAAAATTGAAGCAGGTGTGATTTTAGCTTTTATTAATTACTTAACGATTATTTTAAACGGACTTATGTCAAGCAGCATGGTGCTGATGCAAATTACACGCGCATTCCCTTCAGCTGAACGAATCGATTCTGTTTTAAAAACAAAAATAGACATTCCTCCAGCAAACTCTGCTGCTCAAATCAACAGACTTAAAGGTGATCTATCGTTTCAAAACGTTACATACAGCTATAGTAAAAATGGCGAAAACGTATTAAAAGATATTTCGTTTACTGCTAGACACGGGGAAACCATTGGCATTATTGGCTCTACTGGAAGCGGAAAGTCGACGCTTGCAAAACTTATTTCCCGCTTATATGATCCCGATGGCGGCGAAATTTTTGTAGATGGAAAAAATCTTACGGACTATGACGTAAAAGAGCTTCGCTCATCCATTGGGTTTATTCCTCAAAAAGCTACGCTGTTTACCGGTACGATTGATATGAATATTCGAATGGGAAAAGATCATGCTTCTTCCTCAGAAATTGAAGATGCTGCGGATTTTGCATGCGCAACGGAGTTTATTGAAAAACTCCCAGAAAGATATGAGTATCCTTTAACGCGAGGGGCGACCAATTTATCAGGAGGGCAAAAGCAGCGTCTTTCAATCGCGCGTGCATTTGTTAGAAAGCCCGCTATCCTGGTCATCGATGATGCAACTTCGGCATTAGACGCTGTCTCAGAAGCACAGGTACTAAAACATTTAAAAGAAGAGTTTGCTGATGCGACCGTTATCATCATTGCTTCTAAAATTTCGTCTCTTCTCCACGCTGATCATATTATCGTCATGGATGAAGGCAAAATTGCTGAACAAGGGACTCATGAAGAATTGCTTCGTTATCGCTCTCTTTATTACGACATTTATCTTGCACAAGGCGGAAAAGAGGTGTTGCCTAGTGAATAATCAAGGTAAAAATCAAATGAGCTCTATTCGCGGCCCTAGAGGAATGATGAAAGGCCCTGTAGTTAAGCCAAAGAATGCGAAAAAAACACTGTACAGAATCTGGTCATATATGGGGAAACGAAAACCTCCGCTTGCGGCTGCGATAATCTTAGTTATTGTGACTTCCCTGCTTAATTTATTAGGCCCTTATTTAATTGGGGTTATTATTGATGAGCATATTATTCCTAAAGATATCAGCGGGACGATACGAATGTCCCTTATTCTTGCAGGAATTTATATCACGACATCTTTATTAACATGGCTGCAAACCTATTTAATGGTGAACGTTTCGTTTACGACTATTGGAATGCTCCGCCAAGATTTATTTGCAAAGCTTCAGACTCTCTCCCTTCGCTTTTTTGACAAACGAGCTCACGGAGAGTTAATGAGCAGAGTCACAAATGATATTGATAATCTAAACAACGCTCTGAGTCAAAGCGTTATTCAGGCTCTGTCCTCTATTTTGTCTTTAGTGGGCATTACCATTGCGATGTTCTCGCTCAACTGGATTCTTGCCATTATCACGCTGATTGTTATTCCATTGATGGTTATAATCGTTCGACAAATATTAAAACGAAGCAGTGAAAATTTTGTCAAACGCCAAAAAGATTTAGGTGAGCTAAACGGCTTTGTAGAAGAAGCAATCTCTGGAGGAGAAGTTGTTACGCTTTTTAGTAAGGAAAAAGACTTTTTAACTGTTTTTAATGAACGAAATGAACAGCTGAGAAGTTCAGCAACAAAAGCGGAAACATTTTCAGGCTTTTTAGGTCCTGTCACAAACTTTATTAACAACTTAGGCTTAGCACTAGTGATTGGAGCGGGAGCATTTATGGCTGTTCAAGGTAGCGTTACAGTTGGGATGATCGCTTCATTTGTTAACTACTCACGTCAGTTCTCTCGCCCAATCAGTCAAATGGCAAACTTAGTAAACACCATTCTTTCGGCTATTGCTGGCGCAGAGCGCGTGTTTGCGATTATGGATGAGCAGCCGGACGTCACAAACAAACCAAACGCTCTTTCTGTTACAAAATTTGCAGGAGACGTTGCTTTTGAGAACGTATCATTTGGCTATAACGATGAAAAAATGATTTTAAAAGATGTTACACTGACAGCAAAAAAAGGTGAAATGGTTGCTTTGGTCGGTCCGACAGGTTCTGGTAAAACAACAATCATTAACTTGCTCACACGATTTTATGACATCTCAAACGGAGACATTAAAATTGACGGACGTTCCATCAGTGACTATAACATCCATGATTTACGAAACCGAATCGGCATTGTTCTTCAAGATACCTATTTATTTTCCGGTACGATTGCGGATAATATTCGATTTGGCCGGTTAGACGCCAGCGACGAAGAAGTTAAAAGCGCCGCAAAGATGGCCAATGCTCATTCGTTTATCAAGCATCTGCCGCAGCAATACAATACCGTGATTTCAGCTGGCGGAGGAAATTTAAGTGAAGGTCAAAAGCAGCTTTTATCGATTGCTCGAGCCATGCTTTCTGACTGTGATATTTTAATTTTAGACGAAGCTACTTCCAACATTGATACAAAAACAGAAATTGATATTCAAAGAGGAATGAGTAATCTATTAAAAGGAAAAACAAGCTTTGTGATTGCCCACCGCCTTAAAACGATTGAAAATGCAGATCAAATCCTTGTCTTAAAAGACGGACAAATTATTGAAGAAGGAAATCATCGCGAGCTGCTAGAAAAACAAGGGTTTTATCACAAGCTCTATACGCAGCAGTTTACGATTTAAAAGAGGTAAAATAAAAAGTATGTTAGTTTAAGGAAGGTCCGAACGAGTAATTGTTCGGACCTTTTCATTGTGTTGGTAAACGTAGGGTTCATCCAATTAGTTGCTTCTAGCTGTTGATTGGAGAGCAAGGCGAAGACTCCTGCGGGAACAGCGGAACAGATGAGACCCCGCAGGAGCGCAAGCAACGAGGAGGCTCATCGGCCGCCCGCGGAAAGCGAAGCCTTGCACGGAAATCAACAGCGGTGTAATAAATGGTCGATACGAGTTCCTTTATTCCATTTGTTTGTCTTTAGATTGAATTGATGTAGTTATGTCTCAATCTCTTTTTCGTTCTATCATTTATCTATTACAGCTACAATTTTCCCTTTTACTCGACGAGTCGCCAGTTCATCTAATGCTGCTGGCACTTCTTCTAGTGAAATGACTTTTTCCACGAGTGCATTTAGCCTATTTTCTTGTAAAAGCAAAAGCATTCTATTTCCCATCTCAGCAAGCTTCCGCTGTTCTTTTACGTTATTAGACTGATGTACACTTCCTAATGCAACTTGATGAAACGATAGTGGGTGCACAAACGAAATCGCATCGTTTACATTAGGCGGTCCTGCGATGAATGCAATTTGACCATTAAAAGCAAGAGCCTTTACCGACTCGTCTGCATTGTCTCGTCCAACGGTATCCAAGACTAAATCTACACCGATTCCATCGGTAAGCTCCAGCACTTTTTTCACAAAGTCTTCTTTACGGTAGTCGATTACATAATCAGCATCTAAACTTTTTACAAACTCATGATTGGCAGAAGATGCGGTTGTGAGCACTGTAAGGCCTGCATTTTTGGCAAGCTGAATGGCAAACCCTCCAACCCCTCCAGCACCTGCGTGAATTAAAATCGTTTGACCTTTTGAAGCGTTCATTTTGTGAAACAATGCTTGATATGCTGTATATCCCGCACATGGAATAGCCGCAGCGTCTTCGAATGAAACTCCTTGCGGAATAAGAGAAACTGTGTGGGCTGTTGTCACTCCGTATTGTGCAAACCCGCCTTTTTTTGATAAATCGCTATGATATACAACGCGGTCTCCGACTTTGACAGTTGTGACTTCTTCTCCCACTTCCTCGACAACGCCAGCTGAATCAAGTCCTAATACGTGAGGATATGTCCAACTAGGATTGCCGCGGTTTCCTGTTTTATAATCTACAGGGTTCAGGGCAGTAGCTTTAATTTTAACTAAAATTTCACCTTTAGCTGGATGCGGCTTTTGGATATTTCCGACTTTCATCTCACTTACTTTCCCTTTGCCTTCTAGCAGTAAAGCTTTCATCAAGATCTCCCCTTTTACATTTCTTCCTTCAATTAAAAGTTCTTTTTCAGTATAATAAATACATGTTGTTTACAAAAGACGGCACTTTCATGTAACCAGGTACCTTCCCGGTAACCTAGGTCTATGGATATTAAATTATTATATCCATATTTCATATCTGTTTATGAATGGAGGATTAACGGTGAAAGCACCCCACTATAATGTACCTGTTGAAGCAACACTTGAAGTAATCGGCGGGAAATGGAAAGTCGTTATTTTATGCCTATTAAAAGAAGGCGAAAAACGTTTTAGTGAACTTCAGCGAGCTATGCCTGCTATTACCAAAAAAATGCTGTCCCAACAGCTAAAAGAATTAGAAAAAGACGGTGTGGTTAACAGAAAAGTATACAATGAAGTTCCTCCTAAAGTAGAGTACTCACTCAGTGAAGAGGGCGAAACCTTACGAGAAATTTTAAATATGATGTGCGCATGGGGAGATAGAAGAATGGGAAACACCCCAAATTGCAGCTAAGTTCTCCTAGCGGCTCTGTTAAAACAAGCGAATAGCTATTGCCAGGAGCTATTCGTTTTTGTTTTATCTATTCTCCTACTCTTTCTTGCGATTCGTCCCTGTGTAAGAACATCTGACAACACTATAGAATTCTTTCGCATTTTCAGCTATGATGATGTCGAACGATGCAGCCAGAATTGTCGAAATAAAACTCAAGAATGATAGGTGATTCAATGATGCAATTAGGTTTAGATTTATCCCAAAAACAACTATTAAAATTGGCCATGACACCTGAATTACGTCAGTCTATCAACATTTTAAATTATTCTACGGCCGATTTAGTTCATTATCTTCATCAGCAAGTCAATGAAAATCCTGTAATTAAACTGTCTGCTGGCGACTCTCAGCAAAAAGATTCATTTGATACTCGAGAACAGCGTTCATATTCAAAAGGTTATACCGACGACGAGTATAATCCGTTTAATTATATATCTGATCAAACTGTGACATTAGAGAGTCATTTATTAGAGCAGCTGTCTATGCTAAATCATTTACACTCACATCAAAAACACATCGTTCAATTTCTAATTGGAAACTTAAATAAAAACGGCTTTTTAGCAATTGAGCCAAAACTGGCAGCCGAACTGTTGAATGTTTCAATTAACGAAGTCAACGATATGATTCACGTTTTACAAAGCTTTGATCCGATTGGCGTGGGCGCTCAAAATTTTGTCGATTCACTGCTTATTCAAATTAAGGCCAAAACGTCAAAGCCTCCTCTTTTATACGACGTGGTAAAACACGATATTGAAGATATTGCTAACAAAAAATATCGGAACATTTCAAAAAAATACTCTATTTCGATGCGTGAAGTACAAGAAATTGTTGACTGCTTGCGGACATTAAATCCTCGTCCAGCAGGAGATTTCCACATCCCGCTTACGAAGTACATCTCGCCTGATGTAACGGTACAAAAAGTTGACGGCCGCTATCATGTTATTCTTCATAGCGAGCTGCTTCCGCCCATCGAAATTAACGGTACCTATCAAAAGCTGGTTCATCGCTCTGCATGCGTAACAACCGATCGATACGTACAGGAAAAAATTCATGAAGCTACTTGGCTAATCAATAGTATTGAGCAGCGTAATGCGACGATTTACAACGTGTCCAAAGCCATTGTGGAACATCAGCAAGATTTTTTTGAAATGGGTATTTCGGGGCTAAAGCCGCTTACCTTAAAAGATATTGCTCAAAAAGTAGACTGTCACGAATCAACGGTAAGCCGTGCGACTAACGGAAAGTATATTCAAACGCCACGCGGGCTGTTTGAGTTAAAATACTTTTTTACCAATTCTTTAGAGCGAACTGATGGCGAACAAAGCAATTCTACTGCCTTTATAAAAGAAAAAATTAAAACATTAATTGCCGAAGAAAATAAATTAAAACCTCTTTCAGATCAAAAGCTCATGTCTCTTCTTTCCAGCGAAGGAATTCAAATTTCAAGAAGAACAGTAGCTAAATACCGTGAAGAAGCAGGAATTGAAAGTTCTTCTAAGCGGCGACGATTTTAATATTGCTTATTCTAAATTACAGCTTTATCACTACTAAAAAGAACCCGTTGATTTTACTCAACGGGTTCTTTTTATCGGTTTCCAATAAATAAAAGCCATATGATATTGATACGTATATTCATATCTGCCATTTATTTTCTTTACATGCTGTAAAATAATCTTCTCAGTTTCTAACTTGTCAATATCTTTAGAAAGCACCTTTGTCGAGTTCTTCTTGATGAGATCTTCGTACGTCTCATAGGTTACCGTTTTGGTTATAGGAACCAGCTTACAATCTGCGTAAATACCCAGTTCATATAAAATATTTAGTAAGTCAATATATTCCTTACGGCGCCATTTAATCTCGTACCCAAGTTTTCTATGTAACTCTACGTAATGAGGCTTTTCTGGACCCGTTGACATGCCGATAACCGCCAAACGATTAGCCGAATCATTCATATTTAAGAGACCATCGACAATATTATGCATACGGTAAAAACAGTTTATTCCTACTACGGCATCATAGCTATCTGTTAGACGCTCATACTCCCATTTACCTTCTATAAACTTTAGATTAGAGCGGGCATCTGATTGCGTTTGTAAGTAGCGAATAATGCTTGGCGAACAATCCATACACGTAAGTTCTTTTACATAATCAGCAATCGAAAACGTATAATTCCCCCAGCCAGGGCCAATTTCCATAACAGAGTCATTTGGATTCAAAAAAGCAAGAAGTTCTTGTTGAAGCTGTTTTACTACAGGGTCATTTACTGAATTAAAAGACATTTTCTCTAAATACTGCTGCCAAAATTCATCTTCAGCTCGGTCGTTTATCATCCGTTCCGATATTGAACCGTCCCATTCCTTCAGCCCTTCCTGCCACTTTTTTACACGATCACTTTCATATACCGAAAATTTTGTAAGCTGCATGCATTCACGTTCCCCTCTTTATATACGTAAACCTATACTATCATAAAGAAAAAGAGAGTTCCTTTTTAAACTGGAACTCTCTTTTTATATTAGTTAAATTATGCTGCTGCCTCTTCTTCTGTGTGATGCTTCTCTTTTCTGGCATTGATATAAAACATTATCAATGAAAGAGTGATGAAGATTGCTGCAAAGATTCCAAGTACGCCAGCCTGATGCCATACATAGCCGAAATCATCACCAATTGAAATGATTTCACGGAAACCGCGAATTGCATAGGTCATAGGCAAGTACGGATTAATTGCCTGGAAGAATTCCGGCACAAGTGCTTTAGGGAATGTACCTGCACTGCCGCCAATTTGAAGCAGCAGAATAATGAAGGCTAAATACTGCCCCACTTTTCCTAACCCTGTTGTTAAGAACAAGATAAGTGTAAAGAACGTCACACCTGTAATCATGGTAAAGATATAGAAGTGCCAAATGCTTGTTACGTTTAAATGCAAGCCCCATAGAAGAGCTGTAACAGCAATCGCTGCCTGCAGCATACCTACAATAGTGATGACACTAAACTTACTTAAGAACCACGAAATGCCTGATGTCGGTCGAATTGATGGCTCTTTCATTGGATATACCGCTGAAAACATTAATGTTCCCGCAAACAAGCCAATACATAAGATGTATGGAGCTAATCCGACACCGTACTTATCTACGTTGTTTTGTTTATCTGATTTTAAATCCGTTGGATTTGAAAACATACTATATGTTTTATCATCCGCTTTAACATCTTTTGCATCTTTTGCACCATCTGCTAAAGATGCATGAAGCTCGCTCGTTCCATCTGATAATTTAGATGAACCATCATATAGTTTGGACGAACCATTTGTTAACTCTTTAGAACCATTTGCTAACTTGGTTGCCCCGTTTTCTAGCTGTGTTAAACCATTTGCTAGCGCTGCGCTTCCTTGTTCAGACTTCTTAAGCCCATCCACAATTTGCTGCTGCCCGTCAGCAAGCTTTCCAGCTCCTGTATGAGCGTCAGCAATACCGCTGTTTAGCTCTGCAAATTTGCTGTTGAACTGCTTTTCTCCGTCTGCTAGTTTAACAGCACCGTTGTATAATTGAGTTTGGGCATTATATAATTTTGTTTGGCCATTGTACAGCTGACTTTGTCCATCAGCAATTTTATTAATAGCGCTTTGAATATCTTCTCCGCCTTTAGACAGCTTTTGAAGAGCCGCAGATAACTCTTGCACTTTATCTACTTTTGCTTTTAACTGCTCTGCTTTTTGCTGCTGTTCATCCATAAACTGCTGCGACGTGAGTTTTTTAATTCCTGCAATCAGCGTTTGTTTTTGCTCATCAGGAATGGACTCGTTGCTGTTAATGCTGTCAATGAGGGCTTGCTGCTGCTGTTCAAACTCTGATTTTTTTGAATCGACCTGCTGTTTAATCTGCGTAATTTCCTGTTCCGCTTGATTAATTTGCTGCGTAACACTGCTCACTTCAGCGTCCACTTGATTTAAGCCGCTTGTAAACTGCGGTAATTTCCCTTGAAGTGTCTTTGTTCCTTCATTGAGCTGTTGTGTCGCACCTTGCAGTTTTGCAGTTCCGTCTTGTAGTTGTCCTAATCCATTGCTAAGCTTTCCTGCACCTGTTTCAAGTTCTTTAGAAGCTGCATAAAGCTGTCCGCTCCCACTTTCTAACTTTCCTAAACCGCTGTTTAGGCTGCCTAAGTTTTCATTAATTGTGTCCGCACCGTTTAGTAGCTTAGCTGCACCAGCATTTAAATCTGTTGCTCCTTTTCGTGCATCCGTTAACCCGTTTGCTAATTTAGCTGTACCGTCTTCGAATGTAACCGTGCTGTCTGCTAATTTCTTCATGTTATCTCGCAGCGTTTTTGAGCCGTTTTCGAGCTCTCCTGCACCGTCACTTGCTTTTTGAAGACCGTCCGCTACTTGCTTAAAGCTGTCAAATACCGTTTCAGCATACTGCTTTGTGACCGCTTCTTTAATCTGATCATTGATTTTAGCCACTGCATTTGAGCTAATTTGAGCGCCTGAATAGTTCTTTCCGGCATTTGTATGATAGATAAATTTCATTTTTTTAGGATCTTTATCCATTAATGTTGTTGCATTTTTGGAGAAATTCTTTGGAATTTCTAAAACTAAATAGTAGTCCTCATTTTTTAAACCTTCTAACGCTTTTTCTTTGTTCGTAAATTTCCAGTCAAATTTATCGTTTTTCTTTAAATCATCAACAAAATCACGACCGACATTCAATTTCTTTCCATCTAATGTAGCACCTTTATCTTCATTTACCACTGCAACTGGAATTTGATCTGTTTTTCCATATGGATCCCAGTAAGCAGATAAAAAGATGACATTATAAAGTAATGGAACAAATAACAATCCGCAAATCACAACAATAGTCATTGGTTTGGAAAAGATTTTTTTCCATTCTCCTTTAATCATATTCATGTTTTTTAGCCTCCAATAATCCTTACTTCCGTCTGACTGTTTGACCGAAAAACATTTTCGGTCATTAAGTTCTGATTAATGTTACCATATTCACAAGAATAAGGTCAATCGTTATTCTGTAATTAAAAGCTGATTTTAGCAGAAAGTTTAAAATCAGCTTTTTTAAGATAACGTTCATGCTATAGGCTTAAATCATTAACTTCATCCGCATCGTTTTTAACAAATGCCCTTCAAATTCATCATCAAATTCACCCACGAGCTGGAAACCTTTTGATTGATAAAAAGCACGGCCTATTCCGTTTTCCCTTTCTACGTTAATGTAAACGATTTTTAATTCCTTCGAGCGCTTCATTCCTTTTTCTAACAATTGCGAACCGATTCCTTTTCCTTGATAAGCAGGCAGTATATAGATAGATCCTAGTTCTATTTCCCCTCTGTTTTGTAGTCGAAAAAAGTTAGCGTACCCTACGATTTTCTCATCAATAGTTGCTACATAAATGAACGAATTGCGCAGGCGCCACAGCAGCCTTTTATCGGAGTATGCTTCTGAAAGAAACCGATTCTGAACGCTTCTAGGAATAATTCCTTCATATGTATCATACCAGCTCATCTTTGCGACGTATTGAACAGACGTAATATCTTCTTTTCTCATTTTGCGAATGATTACCTCCACTCACATCCCTCCTGACAATTTGCTGCTAAAATCGTACATAATTTCACCTGAAAAATATAGTTATAAATATATATTTTTAATTGTAACGCTCTAGAAGCATTGATTGATTTTAGAACCTTATGTATAATCGAGATAGATACAAATTGAAAATGATTATCATTAACAGGAGTGCTGAATGATGAATTTAACTACCGTGAGTATTGGCGACAAAGTAAAAGTTAAAAACATTGAATTTTTAGATAGATCATTAGAACGCCGCCTTCTTTCTTTTGGAGTAAAAAAAGGCTGCGAACTATGCATGAAGCAAAAAACCATCTTAGGAGGACCTTGTATTATTGAATGTCAAGGTCAAATGATTAGCATCCGAAAACGCGATGCGGCTAAAATTGAGGTTGAGACAGCATGAGTACAATTGCACTTTTAGGAAATCCAAACACAGGAAAAACTTCTTTATTCAATATATTAACAGATTCCTATGAATACGTAGGAAACTGGAGCGGTGTAACCGTTGAAAAGAAAGTTGGGTCTATTAAAAAGCAAAACAGCCAGCTGGTTGATTTGCCGGGTGTGTATGATTTTACTCCTCTTTCTTCAGATGAAGCAGTGGTAACTAACTTTTTGTTAACCGGAGAATTTAACAGTATGCTGAATATTGTAGACGCTTCTCAGTTTGAAAGAAGCATGCATCTCACTATTCAAGCATTGGAATATGGAAAGCCATTAGTAATCGGCTTAAATATGATTGATGTAGCGGAAAAACGCGGATTGACTTTTCATTTGGAGAAGCTTAGCAAATCATTACATATTCCGGTTTCTGCAATTATTGCCCGCAATGGAAAAGGAATTAATGAGCTTCTCTCCACTTTGAAGCAAGATTTAAAAGCCCCGTTATTTCAACTAAATTACGGGGAAACCGCTGAACACGCAATTCATATGATTCAAACAAAAGCGGATGTCAGCAGATGGATTGCCATTCAATTTTTAGCTGAAAATAGCGTAATTGAATCAACATTAAAAGAAAAAACGGGTTACTCAGAGCTGCTTGAGCTTCGAAAAGCAGCTGCACAAAAATTAACCAAGCCGCTTAGCGAGCATTTCTTCGACGTGCGTACAGCATTTATCGAGCGCATTTCCAGCGAGTGTATCGTAAAGGGCAGTGAAACACCTCTAACCTTCACAGATCGAATCGATCGAATTGTGACGCATAAGTGGCTTGGTCTCCCTATTTTTCTTGGCTTAATGTATTTGATTTTTAATATTACGTTTACTTGGATTGGCGTTCCTCTTTCTGATAAACTGGACGGTTTTTTTGGCGGAACGCTTAGTAAAGGCGCTGATTCTCTTCTAAATGCAGCTGGTGCTGCTCCATTTATTCATGATTTAATTGTGGACGGCATCATCGCAGGCGTAGGCGGCGTACTAGTATTTGTACCACAAATCTTTGTCCTGTTCTTTTTCATTTCACTGCTTGAAGATTCAGGATACATGGCTCGAATTGCTGTAGTAATGGATCGTATCATGGAATTTTTCGGTTTGAACGGAAAAGCATTTATTCCGATGATTATTAGCTTTGGATGTAACGTACCGGGGATCATGGCCGCGCGTACAATTGAACAGCGAAAAGAGCGCCTTATGACCATTTTAGTAAATCCATTTATGAGCTGCTCAGCACGCCTTCCTGTATACGCTTTGTTTGTAGGTGCGTTTTTTGTGCAAAACGGAGCAGCTGTGGTGTTTTCTATGTACTTGCTTGGCATTATTTTAGCACTTGTTGTAACGAAAATTTTATCAGTAACGCTTCTTAAAGACGAACAATCAACTTTCATTGTCGAACTTCCTCCTTACCGCGTACCTCAAGCCAAGACTCTTTGGAGAAGCACGTGGGAAAAAGGCCGAAATTTCGTCCGAAAAGCAGGTACGGTTATTTTAGCTGGCTCTGTATTTATCTGGCTATCATCTTACGCTGGCCCTGGCGGTTTTGGAGTAGATATGGAAAATAGCTTTATGGCTATTATTGGAGGTGCTATCGCTCCTCTATTTATCCCTTTAGGTTTTGCGACATGGCAAGCTGTAGCATCACTGATTACAGGCTTCCTAGCAAAAGAAGTGGTTGTTTCAACTATGAGCATCATTTATAAAGTACAAGAAGGACAGCTTGGCGACACAATGAAGACATTCTTTACACCGCTAACAGCCTATACGTTTATGGTGTTTGTTCTTCTTTATGTTCCGTGTCTAGCAACCGTCGCTGTTATTCGACGAGAAACCGGCTCATTGAAATGGACAGCATTTGCTGTGGCCTACCCTTTGGTTGTCGCTTATCTCGTAGCTTTGCTTATACACACTATTGGAAAAGTACTTGGTTTTTCTTAAAAGGAGTGAATAATATTGATTATTAACATTTTAATTGGGGTTTTGATATTTGGATATGCCCTTTATCATATGACAAAATTCTTCCGCAAGAGTACTCAGGGAAAATGTGCAAGCTGCGCACAGCAATCTTCTTGTACAACGGATGATTGCGGTATTGACTGGGATAAAACGATTCAAGAGGCTCAAAATCAATCATCTTAATACATTAAAAAAGCATCCTGATAGATGGGATGCTTTTTTAATGTTACGCAACTAGTTTTAAAATGAGATGAGAAAGGACTTCCTTTTCCTCTTCACTGCTGACTTTCCATAACTCATGAAGGACTTTTTCTTCTCGGTTTCGAGGCTCCTCATTTTTGGCTAAATAGCTAGCCACTTTTTTTGTAGCGGCCGTTAATTGTTCCTCGCTTAACCCGAGCTTTTTACCGACATGAACTTTTTGAATCAAATAATCAGTAAACGTATCAAAGTTCTGCAAAATTGCTTCTTTTTTCTCCGTCCCTAAATTATCTGCCGTTTCTTCAATTTTATTCATGTCTTTTGTAGTTCCTTCATTCATTTGACTCACAGTTAGCATCTCCTTTTTAGTGAATAGACTGGTATGTTCTTTCACGCTCAGCTTCTGGTTTTTCGTCTGGTGTCATTTTTTCTTTACTTATTTCAGAAGTTGCATCTTTCACTTTTTCACCAATTTGCTGCAAATCACTTTTAGCATCTTCTACCGTCGATTTTGCATCATGCGTAACGCTTTTCACATCTTCTGCTTGCTTAAAGAAATCTTCATTTACACGCTCGTACAAATGTTTAGCATCATTAATTGCATCTTTTAAAAGATTCGATGCGTTTTTCATTTGTTGCACCATTTTTTCTTTTGTTTCTTGAGGGTTCTCTTTTACTTGATTAATCATGTTTGCAGAAGAGTCCTTTAATGTAACGGCTCTTCTTTTAACAGATGAGCGAGTTTTATTATCAAGCAATGTTATACATCCACCCACAACTGCCCCAACAACAACACCTTTTACTAGCTTGCTGCTGCAGCTTTTTCCAGCGCTAACAGCAGTAGTGCTATTAGCTGTCTGTGGATTGTTATTGATTCCTACGTCGTTATTAATGCCTGCGCTGTTGCTTAAAGCAGGGTTTTGTAATTCAGATCGGCTTCTTTCCATTTTTACTGCCTCCTTTAGCATTGTTATTGAGTGATTTCCCATCTTTTTTTATATTTAAACAATTGAATTCCTTAAAAATAAAAAACATGACTAAAGGCCACCTTTTACACCTCACTAGGCAAGAATAACTATATAGTAAGAAAAGCTGAGCTTTTTAATGGGAAGATACAAGCCGGATTTTTGTAAAAGGATTGTCAGCACCGGTATAATAAGTAGTACTTTAAATTTTATACTATTGGTCATAGGGGTGAAGCAATTGAGCCAGCTTAATAAGGAATTTAACTGTGAAAAAGAATTAACGCTTGCTATTATCGGTGGAAAATGGAAGATGCTGATACTATGGCACTTAGGACGTGAAGGAACAAAACGGTTCGGGGAACTAAAATCGCTTATTCCTGATATTACGCCGCGCATGCTGGTTAACCAGCTGCGGGAACTGGAAGAAGATCTAATTGTTAACCGTAAAGTTTATCCTGTCGTACCACCTAAAGTCGAATACTCACTTACAAAAGAAGGAGAAAGTTTAATGCCCATTTTGACAGCCATGTATGATTGGGGTAAAAATTACCGTGATACAGTGCTGATCAATCAAGAACAAAAGGCGGAAACGTTAATTAAATGATGGAAACTACTCCTTATATTCCATAGTTTTTATTTTTTTATGCGGATGATGTTACTCAATGTCATCCGCATTTTTAATGAAAATTAAGCGGTTACAAGACTGATATGTCCATTAGTATACTTCTGTATACTATCATTTCCCACACTATTTGTGGAAAAAGTGCGTACTTTTAAGAACCTCAAACTGCGGGTACAATAACTACACCAGCTGCTTTTTATGTAAAAAAGCACAAAAGGTATTTATAGATTTCTGTAAGGAGTGGAGTAGAATGGAATTACAATTAGCATTAGATCTTGTTAATATCTCTCAAGCAAAAGAGGTAGTAAAAGAAGTTGAAGAACATATTGATATCGTGGAAATCGGTACGCCCGTTGTAATCAATGAAGGGCTTCGCGCCGTTAAAGAAATTAAAGAAGCATTTCCTAATTTAAAAGTATTAGCTGACCTAAAAATTATGGATGCAGCTGGCTATGAAGTACAGCAAGCTTCTCAAGCTGGAGCAGACATCATTACCATCTTAGGTGTTGCTGAAGATATGTCAATCAAAGGTGCAGTTGAAGAAGCCAAAAAACAAGGTAAAAAAATTCTAGTCGATATGATTGGTGTAAAAGATATTAAAGGACGCGCAAAAGAGCTAGACGAATTTGGCGTTGACTATATCTGTGTACACACAGGATACGATCTTCAAGCAGTTGGCCAAAACTCTTTTGAAGATTTAGTAACAATCAAAAGCGTTGTAAAAAATGCAAAAACAGCCGTTGCTGGCGGCATTAAATTAGAATCTTTACCTGAAGTAATAAAAGCACAGCCTGATCTTGTTATCGTTGGCGGAGGAATCACGAGCCAAGACGATAAAAAATCAGTTGCTTCTCAAATGAAAGAGCTTATTACAAATTAAGGAGCTTTGTATGCAGACGAGCGAACATTTAAAAACGGTTATGAATGAGCTTTTACAAACAACAGCTCTAATCGCTGACGATGAAGCTGAACAGCTTGTAAATGGCATCATCTCATCTAAAAAAGTGTTTGTCACAGGAGCAGGCCGTTCAGGCCTTATGGGCAAGTCGTTTGCTATGCGTATGATGCATATGGGCATTGATGCTTATGTCATTGGAGAAACCGTGACGTCCACTTTCACGCAGGCTGATTTATTAATCATCGGATCAGGTTCTGGCGAGACGAAGAGCTTGATTCCTATCGCTCAAAAAGCAAAAGAACTTGGGGGAAAAGTTGGAGTAGTCACAATTTCTCCCGACTCCACGCTTGGCAAGCTGGCTGACTTTATCGTGAAGCTGCCCGGTGCTCCGAAGGATCAAGAACAAAGCAGTTATCAAACAGTGCAGCCTATGGCGTCACTGTTTGAACAAACGCTTCTTCTCTTTTACGATGCGCTGATTCTTCGCTTCATGGAGAAGAAAGAACTTGATACCCATACAATGTACGGAAAGCATGCAAATTTAGAATAAAAAAAGGTCTTGCCTAGGCAAGACCTTTTTGTTTTGAAACCTTATACTGAACATGCCGAAATGTTAACTTATCTCACATAGAAACTAAATGTACTTTATCATTATTTACTTTTTTCAAAAGCCCTATTCGAATTTTTGTGCATCTCCATAAAAGGGCTGCTCTGCAACTTTAATCGATTCTGTGGGGCATCCTTCGTACGCTTCCATCATCTCATCTTGCTGATGTTCAGGAACTTCTTTTGTTCCTTCGTTGTTATCTAACACGGCATAAGCAAGACCTTCTGAATCATAATCATAAAGATCTGGTGCGCTTCCTCCACATGCTCCGCAAGCAATACATGTTTCCTTATCTACTATCGTAAAAGCCATAAAAAAACCTCCTTTACCTTTTCACTTTCTCGTTCAGAAAGTTACGTTCAGTATAAGAAGGTTTTTTTAAATTTGTCTTAAATTATTTACTTGGATTCTCCGATATTCTCAAACATTTCATCTACATTTGGCTTTTTCTTAATTAATCCCGACTCTTTTAACCAGTCCACATTTGACTGCCATGATTCTTTCGTTTGACTGCCAAATCCATGTTCAGACTTCATTTTCGGAAGTAAAATATTCAAACTTTTTGTTTCCACGTCTTTTTCAAGAGGAAAGTTTGACTTATCTTGGTTATCTAACAAAATTTGAAGTGAGTCTTTTGGATGCTTCTCTGTGTACTCATACCCTTTTGTCGCAGCACGCCAAAACGCTTTAATCGTATCAGAATCTTTTGCCCACGTTTGATCCCCAGTAACTGCCACTAGCTCATAATAAGATGGTACACCGTAATCTGAAGGATCAATGTCAACCGTTTTGTATCCTTTTTTATGAAGCAATGGTACTTCGTGGTTAATATACGCACCTATTACGGCATCTACTTTTTTACTAATCAGCGATGAATTCAACTCAAATCCTACGTCTACTAGTTTTACTTTATTAGGATCTCCTCCATCGCTTTTTACCATTTTCTTTAGAACAGACTCGCTTAATGGTGTTCCGCTGTAGCCTACTACTTTTCCTTCTAAATCTTTAGGACGCGTAATACCGCTATCCTTCAGCGCCACAACTCGGTTTAACGGAGACCTTACAATCGCTCCTACCGACTTTACCGGCACATCTTCATTTGCTCGTGCCATTGCTACATCAGGCTGATAGTAAAGGCCGAGCGTAACTTTCCCCGCAGCTGCTAAATTAAGCGAGTCTGTTGGATTAGCAGGAAACTGTACTTTTACATTCAGCCCTTCTTTTTTAAAATATCCTTTTTCTTGTGCAGCGTAAATGAAGCTGTGCACTGCATTTGGGTACCAATCAAGCATAATTGTAACGTCTTTTAATTTTTTACTGTCACCAGCTTTATTTTCCTTGTCTTGGCCGCAAGCAGCGAGCATCAAAACAAGCATCAGGCTTAACCCAATCGCAAACCATTTTTTCATTCTGTTTTCCTCCACTTTAATGAACGTTTTTCGAAACCTACTACAATAATAAAGAATAAAATACCAAGCGCGGATAAAATCACAATTGGTGCAAATACACCAGCTGCATCAAACTGTGTCATCATGCGACGACTGAAATATCCTAAGCCTGCTTGTGCACCTAACCATTCCCCAATGGCAGCACCTATTATACTAAAGGTAACCGCTACTTTGAGCCCTGAATAAAAATGAGGCAGTGCAGAAGGAATGTTCAACTTAAAGAAAATATCTTTTTTTGTTGCTCCCATCGTTAACATGAGTTCTTTTAACTCTTTGTTTGTGGAACGAAGCCCGTCGAATGTGCTAACCGTAATAGGAAAAAAAGTAATTAATACGGTCACAATCACTTTGCTCCAAATGGAGTAGCCAAACCAGAGAACAAATACAGGAGCAATGGCAATGGTCGGGATCATTTGCGACGCAATAATAAGCGGATAGAAAGCACGCTCAATAAGCGGACTCCAATTCATCCACACGGCCAGCAGAACCCCTAGCACAACGGATATAAGCAGCCCAATTACGACAATAGATAACGTAGCTGGCAAATGCTTAAACAATAAATCCATTCGCAAATCCCAAAGCTTTGTTAAAATACCGGTGGGCGTTGGTAAAATAAACGGATAGTTTACAATGCGTGCTCCAATTTCCCAAGCAGCCAGTAAAATGACTACTAATATCACTGAAGCTCCGTACTTTTTCATGTGTTCACCTTCGATCTAAGCTGTTCAATTAAATAATCTTTCACGTCAAGCACACGCTGTTGATTCAAATCTTTTTGCGTTCGAGGTCTGCTAAGCGGCACTTGAATCTCTTCAAGATAACTTACCGGCTTGTCTGAAAAGATAAAAATACGATCTGATAAAAAAAGCGCTTCGTTTACGTCATGAGTGATAAATAAGATGGTGTGTTTACGCTTTTGCCATTGTTCAAGCAGCCATTCCTGCATCGATAGACGGGTAATGGCATCAAGCGCACTGAAAGGCTCATCCAAAAGCAGCACGTTAGAACCGCTTAATACCGTTCGCAGAAAAGAAACACGCTGCTTCATCCCTCCGGATAAATCACTTGGAAAACGGTTTTCATACCCTTTTAACCCAAACTCTTCGAGCAGCTGAGATACTTGCCTATGAGCACTTGCCTTTGACACATTGTGAAGCTCAAGAGGCAGTGCTGCATTGTCTAGAATCGTGCGCCACGGAAGAAGCAAATCTTGCTGCGGCATGTAGCCTACTTTTCCAAGACGTTTTTCGTAAGACTGTCCGTTAATCATGATATCGCCTTCACTCTGCTGTTCAAGACCTGTAATGAGACGAAACAACGTACTTTTTCCAGATCCGCTTGCTCCAACGATACTTACAAACTCGCCTTCTTTCACGTCTAAATTTAATGATTTTAAAATCGCTTGATCACCGTTTTTGTACGTAAAACTTACGTTTTGAAAAGATAACACAGACTTATTCATAAATTGGCCACATCGCTTCGTTATAAGCCATATCCCAGAACATATACTCAAAACGCGTTGTGTTTAAGAAAATTTCTTCCAGCTTTTCTAACTCCGCTTCTGATTTGTCTTCAGTAAGTGAGTCAAATAAGTTGATACACCACGTCGCTAGTTCTCCAAATTCTTCTGAGCTGTACATTTCAATCCACTCACGATAAAACTCATTGTTAGCTCCAGGCTTTTCACTGAGTTCTTTTCCTATTTCCCAGTAGCTCCACATACAAGGCAAAAGAGCCGCCACTAATTCAGCCAATGTTCCGCTTTGACCAACGTGCAGCATATAGTGTGTGTATGCAAGCGTTGTAGGAGATGGCTGCGCTTTTTCTAATTCTTTTTCGCTGATTTCAAATTTCTTGGCATACTCACGGTGCAGGCTCATTTCTTCGTTTAATGTAGAATCTAAAAGTGCAGCAAATTTCCCCATCGTTTGAACATCGGTAGCTTTCATGGCTCCAATCGCAAATAATTTAGCATAATCAATTAGGTAAAGATAATCTTGAATCATATAAAAGCGAAACTTCTCCTTTTCAAGCGTTCCGTCTCCCATCCCCTCTACAAAGGGATGATTATGATTTTGGCGCCAAATCGGCTGCAGCTTTTCATATAATCGTTCACTAAATTTCATGATGATCACTCCTTATGCGTATGCAGCCACGTATAAATGAACTGCACCATCACTTTTGTATATTGAATAAGCTGATTGATATCTAATTGTTCGTTCACAGCATGTGCATTTGCTAAATTCCCAGGACCGTAAATAGCTGCTGGAATACCCGCATCAGCTAGCCAACCGCCATCTGTTACGCTAGTTGACACATCAATTGGAGGCTTTTCCCCTTCAATTTGTTCGTGAGTATGTGCAAGCAGCTGCACTCCTGCATGACCTTCATCAATTTCTAATGACGGAAAGATTTCTCCTCTGTCTTCAATCATTGATGTGCCTCCCCATTCAAAGGTTGGCAGATTATCTTTTAACCATGGATCTGCTTTTGCAATAGCTAAAATGTATTCTTCCACTTCTTTTGATACTTGGTCGTATGATTCATTAGGATAATAGTGAACGGTGATCCACAGCCTGCATTCATCTGCAATAAACGCAGCATGCCTTCCGCCTTCGATTACTGCTGGGTTAATCGTGTTTGTTCCTGACAAAAATCCTGGATAGCTCTTTGTAACAGCCCAGTGGCGCTCCAATTCTTGCAGCCCTCCGATCACTTTTGCCATCTTTTCGATAGCGCTCGCAGCTAACAGCCCTCCTCCAGCATGAATCATGCTTCGGCGTGTACCGTCATGATAGGTTTTGCTGCTTTTTATCGTAATCCATCCTGTGATTACTCCGCCTTGACCTTGAATATGTAAATCACTCGTATCGGCTACAAGCGCAAAGTCAGCTGTATATCCTTTCTGACAGCATTGCAGCGTACCTGCTTCTCCCACTTCTTCTCCTACAACGGATTCAAAAATCAAGTCTCCCGGCAGTTCAATTCCTGCTTCCGTTAAAAGCTGCACTGCAAATAATGCTCCTGCCAAGCCGCCTTTCATATCAGCAACTCCGCGTCCGATTATCATATTGTCTTTTACCACAGCTTCAAACGGATTTGTCTCCCACTTTTCATTTTCTTGTACCTCAGCAACATCCATATGCCCGTTAATAATCAAGCTTTGATAGTCAGCTGATTTTTGTCCTTTTAACGTACCTACTACGATGGGATCGTTGGAATATAAGTCCCACATATCGATGGAAAAACCACAGTTTTTAAGGAAATCCGCTACGTATAGCTGCGCTTCATGAGAATTTCGTGCAGGAGGCGCCGGCGTTTTATATGAAACAAGCGTTGTTAATAACTGGATTAGCTCCCCTTTGCGCTCCTCTACCTGTTTGACAAGCAAATCAATTGTTTCTTCCATGTATGACACCTTCCTTTATGCATAAAAAAACACTTCTTTCGCAGGAAAGAAGTGTTTTTGTTTATATACACAAAATTATTATAACGAGTTCGTAAGGAAATCCCATACAAAACATCCATTACAATACCTCTTTCCTACGCTAGTATTACCTAGTTCAGGTTATAAGGGTTAAGACTTCTCGTCTCTCTCAGCTTCGAAAGCACCCCTAGTGGTGTTGTATCTCTATGAAATTAAACTATTATCATATGTTTACCTTTAATAGTTTTATCATAGTAAAGCGGTTTATTCAATAGAAAGGTTCATGATTCAGCAATGAAAATAGTTTCCTTTTTAGTAAAATAAAAAGCACACACCTTTTTTAAGCAGTGTGTGCTCTTTACTTTTATAAGCTTACTAGTTAGCTATCGGCTTTTTTAAAAATACACGATTTTTCCATTTAGACAGTGACAAGCTCAAGTTTTCGCCCCGGTCTCACTAATGAAAGTAGCTCATAATCTTCCTCTATCACATACCCAATCACGTTAACATTAGCATTTGCAGGCAAATTCGTTTTAGCTATTTGAATCTCTCCTCTGTAGCGTCCGTAGCCATCATTGTCCATTGTAATTGCTCCGATTCTGCGTTCTACTGTACGAAATGGCGGCACTGGTTTTACAGATCGAGTATCAACCAACCGCAGAACGTCTCTTGATACATCCGGACGCACGCTGTACGTTCCCTCTATATGAAGTGAACGAATGCGCAGCGGAATAATGCGGTTTTCTTGATATCGAACTAAACGCTTTAATAAACTTGAACCGGCGTATGGATCTCCAATATAAACCTCCGTTACTCCGCATCCGTATAAATCTACTGCAGAGGTAAAAGGACATCTATTACGGTCTTTTTCTCTAGTAGGAAGACCTTGATAAACAGGGCCTCTTTTTTCGCCTTCTCCAGGAATATAAGCGCAGACTGGGATACGAAGTTCATTAAATAAATCTGTCTGCTGTTGAAAAAACGTTTCTTCAAGTCCTGTTTCAGGCCGCGGATAAAAATTATGCCATGCAAGCAGCTGATGATGATGAAGGCCTGCAGATAACAGCGATTCTATTTCTTGTTTGGATAACGTACTTGCATTAACAGCAATATAAAATTCATTCGCAAGCGAAAGAGTTTCTTTTACACTAAAGCCATCGTCTAGTCTAATACCCGATACGCCAAGTGAAGATAGCGTCATAAGGCTTTCAATACCTAAATGAACCGGCGTATGCTTGGATACGTCTGCATACACGCTTATTCCACAATCTCTAGCCACATGAAGCAATTCTTTTGCCCGTTCAGCCAAGTCTCCTTTTTCTTCTGGAATGTGAAGCGAAGTGAATGCGCGTGTAACTCCGCATTCACTCGCTTCTATTAATCTTTTTTTGGCATCACTATCATTTAAATAAAACGAAATACCGATCATTCAAACTCCCTCGCCATTTCATCGTTAAATCCAAAGAAATAGGTACAAATAAACCCTGCTGCATAAGCAATAACTAATCCAAGTAAATAAAGAAGAATTTGATGCGCATGAACTAAAAACGTAAGCGGCAAACCGGATACCCCCACTGCTACAGTTGCAATATGGAAGTGCGCCTGAAACGCTCCTCCGATTCCGGCTCCAAGACAAGCGGTTAAAAATGGGCGCCCTAAAGGAAGTGTGACTCCAAAAATAAGCGGCTCTCCGATTCCCAGCAGACCTGAAGGAAGTGCCCCTCCAATTGCTCGCTTTAAACGTTTTTTCTTTGTTTTGATATAAATAGCAAAAGCTGCACCTACCTGACCGGCTCCGCCCATTGCTAGTATAGGAAGAAGCGGATCATCTCCAATTGAATTAATAAGCTCTAAATGAACAGGAGTAAGACCTTGATGCAGTCCTGTAATAACGAGCGGCAAAAACGTTGCTCCTAAAACAAAGCCTGCTACAACTCCTCCAACCTCTAGAACTCCTAAAAGACCTTTTGTGATTCCATCTGAAATTAAGCCTCCGATTGGCATGAATACTACATACGTAATAATGCCTGTAATTAACACCGTAACGGTTGGTGTAAGAATAATATCCAGTGACTGAGGGACAAATTTACGTACTCGTTTTTCTACCACGGCCATAAAGATTGCTGCAAGCAACACGCCTATTAAGCCGCCACGCCCCGGCAAAAGAGCTTCACCAAAAAGTTTAATATCAGCTACGGCAGGATTAATGACTAAAATGCCTGCTAAGCCTCCTAGAGCCGGCGAACCACCAAATTCTTTTGCGGCATTAATACCTACTAAAATACCAAGATAGGCAAATAAACCGCTCCCGATAACGGTTAAAAGAATAGCAATCTGTGAATCTGCCGGAAGCCACTTCGCTTGAACAGCTGCTTTTGTCACTCCAGTGATAAGTCCCGATGCTACAAGAGCAGGTATTAACGGAATAAAAATACTCGCAATTCGGCGAAGCAAGAGCTTAAACGGAGTTGCATTTTTTTCTTTCAGCTCCGATTTCCGCTGAGCCGCACGATTTTCTAAATTAATACCGCCGGATTCATCAATTAACTTTCCAAATTCCTCTGTTACTTTGTTTACTTTTCCAGGACCAATAATGATTTGCAGCGTTTCTTCTTCAACTAATCCGAGCACGCCTTCAAGCTTTCGTATATCTGCCTTTTTTACAATTGAATCATCTTTTACAGTCACCCGCAGCCGAGTCATACAATGCGTATACGCTTCAATATTCGATGCTCCCCCAAGCATCTCCAAAATAACCTTTGCTAATTGATGATTATCTAAAGACATGTTAATCCCCCTTTGTATTTTCCTCTTAGATGGATATGGTACTGAGGAAATAGACCACAAAATCCCCTTTTTGTAATCGCTTTCTTTTTTATTTCTTAGTTTTCAAAAACTGAATGGCATCCCTTGTTTTATCAATATACTCAATCGTCTGGTCATACTGCTGCGCTGCAATACTTAAAAACAACACATCAATCATATAAAGCTGGGCTAAACGAGACGATGTAGCCGCGCTTCGAAACGGCACTTCTTGAGAATAAGACGTATACAAACAAATATCAGCTAAAGACGAAACGGTAGACTGTCCGTATTTGGTTAAGCTAATCGTCTTTACTCCGCGATTTTTAGCTAAAGATAAGACGTGGCTTACTTCAGGAGTCTCCCCTGAAAAAGAGATGCCCACAACTACATCGTCTTTACTTGCATTTGCGATGAGTGTAGCTGCTAGATGGCTATCTGCAAAAGCCGTCGCATTTTTATTAATTCGAAGAAATTTTTGCTGCGCATCCATCGCAATAATATGTGAAGCACTGATTCCAAAAAAATGAATGTTTTTGGCTTCAATCAGCGCCAAAACAGCCCGCTCTGCTTCTTTATAATTCACAAGCTCGGCCGTATCACTTAGACTTTGAATGCTGTTGCTTGCCGTTTTTTTGACAATAGATTGGATCGTTTCATTTGTTTCAATATCGCGGTATCCTTGCTCCGTATCTCTAGCTAAATCTCCGGCTACTCTTACCTTTAATTCTTGAAACCCGCTAACCCCGATAGATTTACACAAACGAATAACATCAGCACTGCTCGCATTCGCTAGTCTACCTAATTCCCCAGCCGTACTGTTTACCACAGTATGCGGATTATTTAAAATATATTCAGCAATTTTCCTCTCCGAATCAGGAAGCTTTGCCACCGTGTTTTTAATCATTGTTAATCCGCCTGTTGACATCGTTTCTCTCCCTTATACGTAATGTTCAATCGCTTTTCTCACATAACCGCCCGCATCATTCAGTAACATCTTCGCGGTGTCGTAATTTTCATCTGTTTTGATCATAACCACTGCTGTTTTCACCTCATTATTTGCTTCTTCAAGCTTTTGATTTGCTTGTTCATAAGAAACACCTGTAATTTTACAAATAATACCTATCGCTCGTTCTTTAAGCTTTTCATTACTCACATGAACATCTATCATTAAGTTTTCATACGCTTTTCCTACTTTAATCATAGCCGCTGTAGAAATCATGTTGAGAATCATTTTATGAGCGCTTGCTGCTTTTAACCTTGTGGAACCTGTTAGCACTTCCGGACCTACTACTACCTCAATACTATGGTCCGCTTCTTTTCCAATAAGAGAATTACCATTTATTCATTACGTTTAAAATTTCTTTTTTACTAGCCGCATCTACCTTCATTGCCTACTCGTTTTGAGACTCTGTGGTTAACAATGTAAGCTATTCATTCATCTTTTTAGCTCCTTTTTAATCTTGTAGTAAAGTTATGGTTATTATAATCTCTTTAAAATATAATTTCGATAATTTTCTTTCTTTTTAAAATTTAGTTTTAAAAAACAACATAAAAAAGTCACGAACCCGTGACTTTTCTAACAACATTCATAACTTATTTCTTGTTAGCGTTATCATTTTAATCTCTAATAATTCCATTACTTGTTCCTATCAGTACTTCTTTACCTTGTTGATTTCGATACACTGATTTGATTTTCACTTTTTGAAAACCATCTGCTTTTTCTACTTCAGTTAATATGCATTCACAGGTAACTGTATCTCCCGCAAAAACTGGACGAAGAAATTCACTCACCATTTCTCTTGCAATGTAGTTTAAGTCTCCTCCTATTTTTGTCCCAATACTAGCAGTCATAAGTCCATGCACCATTAGCCGCCCTTTTTCGTCACGTTCTATATGATGTTTGCCCCGGTCTCCAGTCATCTCCGCAAACTGCATGATTTCTTCCTCTTGAAACGTTCTTTGCCACGTAAATGTATCTCCTGCTTTACATTCCATCTTATCCCTCCCCTTAAGATTATGACTTTACTTTTTAACTATATCACAAAAATGAACAGTCATTCATTTACACATCAAAAAAATAGCAGAATAAATATATCCTGCTATTTTTGACAAATAGGACAGTAATAAAGCCTTCTAGAAGCAGCTTGCACTTTTAAGATAGGCGTGCCGTCAATTCGGCAAGCTTCTCCTTCACGGTTAAAAACCCAGTGGCGGTATTGAGAGCGCTTTTGGCCTTTCTTCTTTAACGTTTCAGCAAGCTTTACATCATTTGTAATGCCACCTGTTTCATAGGACTGTTTTACAAGAGAAATGGTTGCTTCAGCTGCCTTTTTAAGCTGTTCTTCCGTGCAGTCTACTGGACGAGCAGCAGGATTAATTCCCGCTACAAATAGGATTTCACTGCGCAAATAATTTCCAATCCCCGCTATAAAGCTTTGGTCTAGCAACAGCGACGCCCATTTTCTGCGGTAAAATGGCTTAGAGTAAAAGCGATCTAAAAGCTCATCTGCCGTTACTTCTTCACTTAAAGTATCCGGACCTACTCTTGATACAAAAGGATGAGCAGAAACTTCTTCATCACGTAATACTTCAATATCAGAAGCGCTATAGAGCAGCGCTGATTTCTTTTCATTATGAATAGCAAGACGCAGCTGTCTGTTTGTAGATGGATAATTGTAAGACGAACGTACATACCATTTTCCATAAAGCTGATTATGTGAATAAATGGTATAGCCGTTGTCAAAACGAATAAGCATAGCCTTCCCTTTTGTATCTACCCTTTTAATACGAGCACCCGTTAATACTTCTTCGTAATGCTGTAAAGATGGAAAAGCAAACCATATCTCTCTAACGGGAAGACTGATAATCGCTTTTTCCACTTCATCAGCTGCTCGTCTAATTTCTGGACCTTCTGGCATATAATGAAACTCCTTTCTTGCCTGACTTTCTTCATTTATTATTTCGGTTTTATTTCTGCTTTGCAAGAAAGAAGCGGTTGAACACTTTTTTTCCTAAAAGAACCTTTAAATTATGCATGACGGTTACTCTTATAGTAAAATGTTGATACCTTTTTTTACTTTCTATAGTGTTTATCTTACTTCCTTTGACTTATACTAGTTGATAAATTTTTAGAAACTTGTTAATTATCTATATATGAGGAGTTTATTATGAACAATCAATCATTTTCTCCACTATCAGCCGCCGAGATGGCTGTTATTTGGAAGCAATATATGAACGATAAAGCAATTTCTTGTATGCTTAAACATTTTCTGTGTCATGTAGACGATTTAGATATTCAAAAAGCGATTCAAGGTACACTGCACATCACAACAAAAAACAGTGATGCGCTCACTGCTATCTTTTTAAAAGAAAATATGCCAATCCCGCTCGGTTTCGGCGAAGAAGACCTTGATGTTGAAGCTCCAAAATTATTTTCGGATTCTTTTTATTTGCTTTATTTGAAGCATATTTCAAATGTCCTTCTGCTATCAGCAACTACGGGTGTCGATGTTGCCGCAAGAAATGATGTACGACCTTTTTTTCGCAGCTTGCTATTAAAAGCAGAAAAGCTTAACCAAACGATTACAGATTTGCTGTTAGAAAAACAAATTTTTATAGAGCTTCCTCCTATTCCTATTGCAGATGCGTCTGATATGAACGATAAAGAACTCTTCTTGGGAAGCTATTTTGATGAAAAGCGGCCGTTAACCGTCATTGAAATTTCTCATATCGTGTCAAGCATACAGACGAACTTAATTGCAAAGGATTTAATTTTAGGGTTTGCTCAAACAGCTCCTTCTCAGGAAATTCAAGCTTTTTTGTTAAAAGGTAGAAAGCAGGTACAGCAGCACATTGAATCCCTGTCACAACCGCTAATGGTAGAAAACATACCGGTCACAATGAAGTGGGATTACGGAGTAGAAAAGTCTTCCGTTCCTCCATTTTCAGAAAAACTCATGATGTTTCACCTAGCCGCGATGATTACTGAAAATGTACGTGGATACGGGCTTGCGATGTCAACGAGCCCGCGTTTAGATCTCGCTTTAAACTATACAAACTTCACGAATAAAATTTTAGAATACGCCAAAGAAGTATCAAGAATAAGTATTGAACAAGGATGGCTAGAAGAGCCTCCGCATATTCCATTCCCAAAAATTCATTTGGAATAAAAATGAGATTGGGACATAACGAAATGAACCCAATCTAAAAACGAGCAATAGGGATATATGAGTTGGACTGCTTGTAAAACCTACGTTCACCATGATTACAAAACAACACGAACTATTCATCCATTTTTGATGGATGAATAGTTCGTGTTTAACTTTAACTACACTACTTTTGTCACAGCCTCATTTTTTAGATTCTCTCCACAGTAAATAAAGAAAATACGGAGCGCCGATAATGCCAATGATTAATCCGGCCGGAATTTCAATCGGAGGAGCAATTCCTCTCCCAATTAAATCTGCTCCTAGTACAAACAAAGCGCCAAGCAAAGCGGCTGTAGGAATCAATTTTTTGTGTCTCGGTCCCACTAACCGTTTGGCCACATGAGGAATAATAAGCCCTACAAAGCCAATGGTGCCAACAACCGATACAACCGCAGCCGTCATTGCCACCGCGCTTGCTAGCAATACTAAACGAATTAACTCTACTCTAGCCCCTAGTCCTCGAGCCACTTCATCACCTAAATGAATTAAATCTAATCGGGCAGCTAACAGCCAAATCAGCGGTACTAATATAACGACCCAGGGAAGTAAACCAATTAATTGATCCCATGTCCTTCCCCATAAGCTGCCGCTCAGCCAAATCAGTGCGGCATTTACGTTTGGATTTGCTTTTGAAATTAACAAGTGAATACCGGATGAACAAAAAGCGCTGACTGCTACACCTATTAATGCAAATCGAATAGGTTCTACTCCTTTTTTATAAGCAAGCAAATAGACGATGACAAAGACAAGCGATCCTCCTGCAAACGCAGCGGCGGATAAAACAGATGGGCTTGCTAAAGGCAGTAAAATAGTGACTGCAACAGCTGCTAATCCTGATCCGCTTGATAGACCTAATGTATCTGGACTAGCGAGCGGATTTCTCATAATGGACTGTACGACGACTCCGGACACAGCTAGGCCGACTCCTGTTAAAATAGCCAGCAAAATACGAGGTAGACGAAATTCTACTAAAATGGACGTCAAGTCAGGATCGCCAATACCAATAAAAGACGTAATAATGTCTAGAGGAGGTATGTTAATGTCTCCTAAGCTAAGGCTTATGACACTCAGCGCTATAATTAAGACAGAAAGAATGATAAACAGGCCGACAGACTTGAATCGAGATGGCTGCTTTTTTGTTTTATTGACAGTCTGCATATAACTCATGCCTTCCTTTCTGTTTTTTTGCGTCTCGCTAAGTAAATAAAGTACGGCGTTCCGAGCAATGCTGTTACTGCACCTACAGGAGTCTCATACGGGTATGTAATAAATCGTGATAATACGTCTGCTAATAGCAATAAAGATGCACCAAGCAGCGCGCTCATTGGCAAAACGACCCGGTAATCTACACCTATTAAATAGCGTACCATATGAGGAACAACAAGCCCTACAAAGCCAATGGGACCCGCAATTGCCACCGAAACACCTGCTAATACAATCACAACAACTGCAGTGAACGCTCTAATGGCAAAGACTCGCTGCCCGAGTCCTCTAGCTACGTCATCTCCTAAAGACAATAAAGAAGACGCTCTTCCCAGACCAAACGCAATAAGCAGGCCCGCGATGCTAAAAGGAACCAATACATGAACATGTCCCCAATCTCGCCCAATAACTGAACCGGTGAGCCAGAACATAACGCCTTCTGTTTTGCTTTCATTAAAAATCAGCAGTGTTTGCGTGAGAGACATAAGCATACCTTGTATAGCAACACCTGTTAAAGCAAGCTTTACATCACTGTCGCCTCCTTTAATCAACGAACTCATGACATAAACAATAACAGCAGCAAATGCGCCTCCTAAAAATGCACCGAATACCCCGCCAATTATGCTTACACTAGGCACTAAAACCGTTAAAAATACCATTGCCGCTGATGCGCCAGCATTAATACCAAAAATACCAGGAGAAGCTAATGGATTTCTAGTTAATGCTTGCATCAACGCTCCAGCGACAGCCAAATTAGCGCCAACAAATGTGGTTACCAGTAAGCGAGGCAGACGGACAGTTTGAATAATAGACTGTTCTTTTGATCCGTCAAAATTTAGTATAGCTTGCTTAATCGTTCCAAAAGAAATATGTATAGAACCGATGGAAATAGATAAAAACATTGAAATCAGTAAAAGAATAATAACCGCAAGAAAAATAGCTATTATACGAAGCGGAGATTTGTTTCTTTTGGATAAGCCGTGAACAGCTTTCATAGTAGACTGCGCCTCCTTTCATTTGAAAGTTCAATAAAAAGAAAAGAACAATCCCGCGGGATTGTTCTTTTCTTCGTTATTATTTGCCTTCAAATAATAACTTTTCTGCTTCATCTGCAATACCATTTGCACCTTGTACACTTCGGCGAAGAGACCATTTAAATACATCAACTTCATACACTTGATTATTTTTAACCGCTTTTAGCTCTTTCCATAATGGCTGTTTTGCTAAAGGCGTATGACCTTTTTCATTTCGCATAACAATGAGTTTGTCCGGATCTGCTTTTACGAGCTGTTCCATTGTCATTTTTACACTGTACTCTTTTGTAGGATCTGTTAATGCATTTTTGAAGCCTAATTGCTCAAGAACACCCGTTGTAAAGAAATTTGAAGTTCTAGCATTAATATTACCATTTGCATCAGCGATAACAAGTACATTGCCCGGATTTTTTGGTGCTGTTGCTTTTAAATCCTTCATTTTTTGCTTATGCTCTTCTACCACTTTTTCAACTTTTGCTTTCTTGCCAACCGCTTCTCCTACTTTTAACTCTGTATTTAGTAAATCATCGTAATTAGCATTTAAGTTTTTTAACTCAATCGTTGGCGCAATTTTCGATAATTCTTTGTATACATTTTTATGACGTTCTGAATCGGCGATAATCAAATCGGGCTTCAGCAGTTTAATCGATTCCAAGCTTGGCTGCGCTCGCGTGCCAACTGATTTGTATCCCTTGATTTCTTTTAGTACATCTTTATCAATAAGCTGTTCTGCTTTATCATCATCAGCTACTCCTACAGGTTTGATACCAGCATCTAACAATGCATCAATAAAGCCTAACTCTAATACGACTACTCGCTTTGGATTCTCTTTTACCTTTGTCTCTCCAAGCTCATGCTTGACCACTCTTGTTTTTTCACTTTTTTCATCAGCTGAATTTTCCTTATTCGTGCTGCTGCAGCCGATAAGCATTCCGATTGCCAGCATTGTAATAAAAGCCAGCAGTCCTATTTTTTTCTTATTCAAATGTCATTCCTCCTGCTTGTATCTTTATGTAGATAATCGACTCTTGAAACTGATAATCGTTATCATTATATCAGTTTTATCTATTTAAACAAGCTGATTCGTTATTTTTTAATTAAAAAAATTATATCTATTCTACAAAAAAAAGAGATTGAGACATAGCTACATCATTCCAATCTAAAGACGAACAAATGGGATATATGAGCTGAACTGCTTGAGACACCGCTGGAAGCAACTCAATATATGAAACCTATGTTCACCCTACCCATGAAAAAAACCGAACGATTCATCGTTCGGATCTTCCTTCAACTAAACTATTTTTCTCCCAGCCTCTTTTTAGCAGACTTTCTATGAATATGGTGTAATAGGCGGCAGTTCACTGCTAAGACACCATTTACCTATGTCACGCAGCTTATAAGCAATAGGATCGTGTAAGCTAATTGTCCGGGCGTTGCGCCAGTATCGATCAAATTTATACTGATCAGACGTGGCTCTCGCTCCCATCCCATCAAATATAGTAGAGGTAATATGTAAGACCGTTTTGACAGTAAATGTTTTGGCCAACGCAATCGCAACTCCGGACTCGCCCCGCTGCTGTTTCGTTAGCGCATCTTCTTTTTTCCATGCATGATCAAATTCTGCAACAGCTTTTTCTATAAGTGCTGAACAAGCATGAAGATTTAAACTCATTTCACCGTATTGCTGAATAATGTAAGGATCTTGCTCCGCTGCTTCAACATCCGAACTTATCCACGGCTTTGTATGAGCCTTCACATAAGCTTTTGATTCCTCCAAAGCTCCTTGAGCAATACCGTACAATAAGTGAGTGAGCATAAGCTGAGCCAAATGCGTTCGTACCGTAGGAAAAACCTTTTGCTCTTCGGCTGCTTTATACAATATTTCTTCTTCATAAACGATAACATCTTCAAACTTTACACTTCCGCTATCCGTTTGGCGCTGTCCAAATCCGTCCCAATTATCTTCAGTAACGATTCCGGCTCTATGAGTAGGAAGTACACATAGCAATACCTCATCGCTTCCTTCTTCTTGAGCCGACACTAACAAACGGTCTGAATCCGTTGCCCCGGAACAAAAACTCTTGCTTCCGCTGAGCATTAATCGTCCATTTTCTCGAACTGCTTTTAGTCCTGAATCTCTAGGATTAAAGGCATTGCCCCAAAATAGCTGCTGAGAGGCTGTTTCTTTGTAAAAAGTTTTGTACTGCTTAGTACTTCCAAACAGAAACGTTGAACAAACCGTCAAATAATGATACCCCAACAAGTGTGCAAGTGAACTATCTGCTTTCGCAATGATATTCACGACTTTAAAAACAATCGGCCAGCCGGCTCCATAACCTCCGTATTCCTTAGGAATTGGGAGGGCTAAAAGACCGCTTTTTCTAAGCAGATTACGCTCATGTAGAGGCGTTCCACCTTCTCTATCTCTTTTTACAGCAGTTTTGGAAAACTCTTTAGCCAACTGGTTAGCCAATTCAAGGATCTTCTCTTGAGACGCTGCAATCGTTTGGGTGTTGTTCATGATTACCCTCCTTTCTCACCTTTTAGCGGGTGCTTTATCATTCACTTTCACTTCACCAAATGGACTGATAAATGTGCGCTCGTTCTCATCGTGCTTACACTTAACTGGAAGCCTTGGAAACAAAAGCTCTGCTGTTCGATATGCTTCTTCTAAATGAGGATATCCAGATAAAATAAATGTTTCGATACCTAACTCTGCATATTCTTTGATTCGTTGTGCCACCGTATCAGCATCTCCTACTAAAGCAGTCCCTGCTCCTCCTCGAACTAACCCTACACCAGCCCATAGGTTAGGACTTACCTCTAAGTTTGAACGGTCACCTTGATGCAAGGCGCTCATACGTTTTTGACCTTCTGAATCCATTCGAGAAAATACTTTTTGGGCTGATTTAACAGCTTCTTCATCTACATGTTGAATCAGTTCATCTGCAGCTTTCCAGGCTTCTTCTTCAGTTTCACGAACAATGACATGAAGCCTGATGCCAAATCGAATTTCTCTTCCTTTCTGCTTTGCTTTTTCTTTCATTCGTTCAATTTTTTCTTTGACTTGTGCAGGAGGCTCTCCCCAAGTCAAATAGACGTCTATATGCCTTGAAGCAACGTCCATCGCTACAGGAGAAGAACCTCCAAAATAAAGGGGAGGATAAGGTTTTTGGATCGGCGGATAAAGCACGTCGCCACCTTTAACACTCAAGTAGTCTCCGTCGAAGTGAACATCGGATTCATTTAATACCCTTCTCCATATTGTCAAAAATTCATCTGTCAGCTCATAGCGATCGTGATGGTTTAAAAACACTCCGTCTCCTTCTAACTCAACGGGATCTCCTCCTGCTACGACATTAATAAGGAGCCTTCCTTTAGAAAAGCGGTCAAACGTTGCAGCCATTCTTGCGGCTTGTGTAGGCGACATTAAACCCGGGCGTACCGCTACTAAAAACTTCAGATTTTCAGTAACTGGCACTAAAGTAGAGGCAGCAATCCATGCATCTTCACATGATTTTCCCGTCGGAAGCAAAACTCCGCTATAGCCTAGCTCATCCGCAGCTTGTGCAACTTGTTTGCAATAAGAATAGCTTGCAGCCCTGGCTCCCTCATGGCTTCCTAAATAACGTCCATCTCCATACGTTGGAATAAACCAAAATAACTCCACTTGTATTCGCCCCTTTTTAAAGCTACATAAAAAAACTCCGTTATTACAAATAAACTGCAATAAGGAGCCTCAGTTGTCTGATAGCTTCATTTTTTACTATTTTTAAATCAAGCATATGGATTAGGTATAGGGTACTGCTGATTCAACACCCAGTTCCCAACCGTTCGAAGCTTGTATTCAGCTGGATTATGAAGAGTATGAGTTCTTACATTACGCCAGAATCGGTCGTATCCGTATTCAGCATGAACCGAACGCGCTCCCATAACTTCAAATATCTTACTTGTGATATCCAGTGCAGCATTACCAGCAAAAACATTGGCAGCCGCTACGTGAACTGCTAAGTTTCCACGTTCTTCTTCCGTTAATTTTTTGCCTTTTTCCCACGCTTCATCCAATATGAGAGCTGCTTCATCTGCAAGTGCACTGGCTGCTTTTGCTTGAATCCAGAATTCACCGTATTTTCGCAGTATACCTGGATCATCAGAAGCTTTTTCTACTCCTGATGTTAACCAAGGCCTTGTTTTAGAAGCCGTGTAGTTTTGTGCTTCTTCAATTGCTCCAAAAGCGCTTCCTATAAAGACATTCGTTAAAATAATTTGCGACAGCGAGGCTCCAATAGTTGAAAAAGGAGTAGGATTTTCAACAAAATCTCGAATCACTTCATGTTCTTCTATTCGTACATTTTTAAAATCTACATTTCCGCTTCCCGTCTGTCTTTGTCCCATCGCATTCCAATCATCTTTGACGGTAATGCCTGTTCTATCAGTAGGCACGACGCCGTTTAAATATTGCCCTGTTTCTCTGTCATTAAATGATAGCCATAAGTACTGAGAATCAGGTGAACCAGAACCGAACGCTTTCGTTCCATTTAACAGATAACCTTGTAATTGCTTGTCACCTTTTAGGCTTTCTACTAAAGGATTAGAGGCATTTCCCCAAAAAGCTTGCTGCTGAACAGATAAAGGATAAAAATAGGCCTGCTGTTCTTCTGTGCCTTTGATTCGAATATCTGAGACAAACAAGGAGTGATAGCCGTATAGATGACCCAATGCTGCATCGCCTTTCGCCAACTCTCGAACAATAGCTAAAGCCGTTGACCATCTCCCGCCTTCTCCGCCATATTTTTGAGGAATTAATAAATTTAACAGCCCACTTTGGCGAATAGCATCTTTTTGCTGTTTAGGTGTTCCGCCTTCTTTATCTCTCTGTGCTGCATCCTTTGCAAAAAAAACGGACAGCTTTTTTGCTTGATCAAGATAAATTTCTTCCTTTACAGTTGTTGCAGTCATGTTAAACTCTCCTTTTGGCTCGTCTTTCGATACTGAGCGCCATAGTGTTCATCAGGCAAGAAATGTGATTTTTTAAATAGCTTTTCTCTATAAGTTCCTTCACTGTAATCTGTTTTGAATAAATCTCTTTCCTGTAAAACAGGAATCACTAAATCAATAAAATCAGCAAACGTTCCCGGCGTGGTCACATAAGCCATATTAAATCCATCCATGCCTGTATCGTCTATCCACTCTTCCATAAAATCAGCTACTTGTTCCGGACTTCCCACAGTAACCGGTCCCATTCCTCCGATACTGACAAATTTCACTACTTCTTCTACCGTCCACTTTCTATCGGGATCACTTATTGTAAATTTCTCTAAAGCGGAACGAACTGAATTCGTCGCAATAAATTCAATAGGCTGTTCTGGTTCATAGGCAGAAACATCGATTCCCGTCCAGCCGCTAAACAGCGTAGCTGCTCCTTCGAAATTGACATAGCTCTCAAACTGAGCAAGCTTCTCCTCAGCCTCTTTTTCAGTTCGTCCAACAATTGGTGTAAATAAATTAAAAATTAATACGCTCTGTGGGTCTCTGCCTTCTGCAGCGATTTGAGCGCGCATTTTTTTCACATAATCTGCGGCTACTTTTTTAGTAGGAAAACTTGTAAAGATACACTCAGCATGTTTGGCGGCAAATGCTCTTCCTGGGGCAGAAGCCCCTGCTTGAAATAAAACTGGAGTTCGCTGCGGGGAAGGTTCTGATAAATGTACACCAGGAACACTAAACCACTTCCCTTTATGATTAATCGGATGAACCCGGTCTGGAAGTGTAAAGATCCCTTTTTCTTTATCTTTTGCAACAGCTCCTTCCTCCCAACTTCCTTCCCATAATTTATAGCAAACTTCTAAAAATTCATCGGCAATATCATAGCGGGTTGCATGCGTAAAATGTTCTTCTAATCCTAGATTAATTGACCCGCTTTCAAGATATGAAGTCACAATATTCCATGCAATACGTCCATTTGTTAAATGGTCCAACGTCGAAAATTTTCGCGCAAACGCATAAGGCTTCTCATAAGTAGTAGACACCGTTACCCCAAACCCTAAATGCTTTGTGGCATAGGCCATAGCGGAAATAAGCGCAGTTGGTTCATTCACTGGAAGCTGAGCAGCTTGCTTAAGAGCTCCTTCGTTACTTTTCCTGTAAACGTCATAAACACCTAATACATCGGCTAAAAACAAACCGTCAAACTTTCCTTTTTCCAATAGCTTAGCTAACTTCACCCAGTAATCTAACGTTTTATATTCGGCCGCCTGATCACTTGGGTACGTCCACAAACCAGGTGTCTGATGTACAACACAATTCATATCAAACGCATTTAAATAAATATGTTTCCCCATAGAAACCTCCAAAACTAATTAAATACATAAATTAACTAAGAATTAAATCTGTTTGGAAGTAATCTTAAAACATATTCTTCCAGAGTGTCAATGAAACTTCTCTCTTTATAATGAAAAATAAATGAAGCCATTACTAATGCTGAATTAGGATTTCTTCAAAGGTTATTGACTTATGATTCTAATAACTGTAAATTAACTAACTATACCAATAAATTTAGTTGGTTTATACAATAATTAAAGGAGTTGATAACATGATTGAACTCAAAAATGTAAATAAGGATTTTTTTATAAAAAACAAACCTGTTCAAGCTTTAAACGAGATTAATTTAAAGGTGGATAAAGGAGAAATTTACGGGATTATTGGGTTAAGCGGAGCTGGTAAAAGTACTTTGTTAAGAACAATAAATTTACTAGAACGTCCGGATAATGGACATGTTTTTGTTAATAACCTTGACTTAACTACCTTAACTGAAAAGCAATTATTAAAGGCCAGAAAGAAAATAGGAATTATCTTTCAAAACTTCAACTTATTATCTTCACTTAATGTTTACGGGAATATCGCAGAACTGCTAAAAATTCATCACTACCCTAAAAAAGAAATCAACTCACGCGTAATGGAACTCCTCAAGCTTGTTGGCTTAGAAGATAAGGTTTACGCCTATCCGGCAAATCTTTCTGGGGGACAGAAACAACGTGTTGGTATTGCACGAGCGCTTGCTATTAATTCGGAGATACTTTTGTGTGATGAAGCAACTTCAGCATTAGATCCTCAAACAACAGAATCTATTCTACAACTTTTAGTAGATATCAATAAAAAGTTCAACTTAACCATAGTACTTATTACGCATGAAATGGAAGTAATAAAGAGAGTTTGCGACAAGGTTGCTGTTATGGATAAAGGAAAAATTGTAGAATCAGGAAACATCATTAACGTATTTAGTAATCCTCAACACTCTATTACGAAAAGTTTTGTAAAGACCATTTTTAATGAGGAACTTTCTTTTTCAACTGTTAATAAAAGCTTTAAAGATTCGCTAATAATAAAAATTATCATGAGAGAAGAACATAATACCGCTACATTGTTAGAAGAATTAAAACAACAGTTTAATGTATCTACGTTTATTTTATCTGGTACCATCACTGCCGTTAAAGGCAATCCATTAAGCATTTTACTTCTTCGAATCAACGGCCCACACCTAGATATAGCGAATGCTAAGAACTATATAAAAAATCATGTTTTTTACACAGAAATAATTTCAAAACCTCAACTAAAAAACCAAGGAATGTCTATTACTTCATAATCATTTAAAGGAGAATATCTAATGCAAGAATTATACTCATTATTTTCTCAAGGTATCATTGATACCACTGTTATGGTTTTGATTTCACTCATTCTTTCTACTCTTATAGGAATACCCTTAGGAATTCTTCTGGTTATCACTAGACAAAACCACTTATTATCTAATACATATATCTTCACAATACTCAACACGATTATAAATATTTTAAGATCGGTACCTTTTATCGTTTTACTCGTAGCTATTATTCCATTTACCACTTTTATAGTTGGTACTCCTATTGGTATAAGAGGAGCTGTTGTACCGCTAATTGTATATACTGCCCCCTATATTGCACGTTTGATGGAAACTACTTTATTAGAGGTAGATTGGGGAGTCATCGAAGCTTATAGAGGAATGGGAGCTTCTAAAGTACAAATTGTTTTTCGAATCATGTTACGCGAATCTAGATCCGGTATTATCTTATGTCTTACTATTGCAACTATTGGTTTAATTGGGGCTTCTGCTATGGCAGGTGCGGTTGGAGCCGGGGGACTTGGTGATTTGGCGTTAAGATATGGATATCAACAGTGGGATTTAAAGATAATGTTTATTACTGTTATTATCTTAATCGCAATTGTTCAACTCGTTCAATCTAGCGGTAATTATTTATCTAAAAAATTGCAGCGAAAATAAAGCTAATTATTACCAATAAGGAGGAAAATCAAAGTGAATAACAAACTAGTAAGGTTATTAATTGTTATTTTAATCATTTTTGCAGTTGCAGGATGTAGCAAACCGGATTCTGTTGCGACTTCTGAGAAAACGCAAATCATTAATATTGGAGTTACATCTGGTCCTTTTGAAAAAATTGCAAATAAACTAAAAGAAGTAGCAAAAAATAGGGGTATTACTGTTAAAGTCACTACGTTTAATGATTATATTTTACCTAATCAAGCTCTAGTACAAGGTAAAATCGACGTAAATGTTTATCAAACAAGTCAATTTTTAGAACAATATAACAAGGATCACAAAACAAATATCACCGCAATCGCTAAAGCATATACTAGCTCTCAAGCTATTTATTCTGAGAAATACAATGATATTAAAGATATTCCAAAAAACGCCACAGTAGGCATCCCAAATGACCCAATTAATCTTTGGAGAGGCTTACTTATCTATCAAAGCGCCGGTCTTATTACATTAAAACCCGGTACAAACAGCAAAGCAACCATAAAAGACATTGAAGAAAATCCTAAAAACCTAAAGTTTAAAGAACTCGAAGCAGGAATGTTAGCACCTACTTTAAAAAACTTGGATGCTGCTATCATACCTAGCAACTATGCATTGCAAAATGGATATAATCCTAAAAAAGACGCATTGTTCCTAGAAGACAGTGATAAGTTTGCAACATTTGCGGCAGTCACTCCCAAAAACAAAGGCAATAAACAGATTAAAAAACTAGTTGAATTATATGGCTCAAAAGAAATGAGAGCATATATTAAAAAGCATTACGACGGCGTCTATAACCCTGTAGATAATCCTTTTGATTTGACTGAAGAAGCAGTAAAACAATAAAAAAAGCGCCACATTTTCTTTTGAAAAATGTGGCGCTTTTAGCGTTAGTCTTCAATACAAAGATACTGAATTACTTCTTTTAAAGTTTTCTCTTTCATCGATTCAATGTGTAAGTGATATCTCTCGAATGACAGATGTTTAGTTAACGGATTTGGTACAATCACACAGCGTAAGCCTGCTGCCATAGCAGCTTTCGCACCATTAGAAGAATCTTCAAATGCTAAAGCTTCAGAGGGCTCTACTCCTAGCTTTTCAATTGCATTTCGGTAAAGAGCCGGATCTGGCTTCACTTTTTCTACATCATCGCGCGTTTGAATGACTTCAAAATAGTGCAGCAAATCTAGCTCTTTTAAAAATGCTGTTACCCAGTCTCGATATGAGCTGCTTGCTAAACCAATTTTTAATCCAAGTTCTTTTGCTTCTGCCAAGTACTCCGCTACACCTTCTCGGGCTACTAATGATTTCATTTTTTCTTGATGACGTCTTAACGATTCTTGAGCTAGTTCCTCTTTTGTGAACTCATTGTTAAACTGCTGAAGCAAGTAATCGTAAAGTGCTGTAGCATCCGTTCCTACATAAGAAGCAAACGTTGCAATCGGTAGATCTACTCCCCTGTCTTCTAACATTTCGCGGTATACCTCATACCACACTGATTCTGTATCAATAATTAATCCATCAAAATCAAACACAACTGCTTTAATCATAATTTACCTACCTTTTTCTATCTTATCGTTCTTACATAGTAACACGTTCAAAATACGTAATCCATAAATGTGGCTTCCTTAATAAGATAGGCTTAAACAGGTAGTTTCTATCCTTACTTTTCTCCGACTTTCATCAAAGGTGACATTTCTTCTGTTTCCTTAAACTCAATGGAAGACAGCTGCCTTCTAAAACCTTTCGTTGCATACGCTAAATAAACTAAACCAGCAATCGCCCAGCCAATACCAAGTAAAAATGAATTGCGCTCCAAGTTAAGCCATAAAACGCCAATCGCCGCTGCTCCTAATAGTGGCATAATAATGTATGACCAAAAACCCTTAGCCGACCGGTGCTGCTTTTGATGAACAGCATAGTGCGCAATAACCGAAATATTAACAAAAGAAAACGCAATGAGTGCTCCAAAATTAATAAATGACGTAGCCGTTGCCAGACTGAAGAAAATGGCAGTTGCTGATACAAATCCGACTAATACAATATTTCGAGAGGGAGTGCGCAGCTTAGGATGAACATAACCAAAAAATGACTGAGGTAAAATTCGATCGCGTCCCATTACGTATAATAAACGCGAAACGCTTGCATGCGATGACATGCCTGATGATAATGTTCCTGCAATTCCTCCAGCTAAAAAGACAATTTGAAACAGCGTACCGCTCACATACATAGCAATTTCAGGAGCCGCAGCGTCTGGATGCTTAAATCCTTCTAACGTTGGAAAAACCGCTTGAATAAAATAAGATGTCACGGTAAACATGACTCCTCCGATTAACGCAACTAAAAAAATAGCTTGCGGAATCGTTTTTTTAGGATTGGGCGTTTCTTCTGATAACATAGCCACTGCATCAAATCCTAAATAGGAAAAACACATAAGTGTGGCTCCCGCTATTAGCCCTGATGACGTCATGTTCTGATTAAAGAAAGGCTTCATAGAAAAAAGAGTACCTTCTCCCATTCCTCCTAGCAAGGATTTGATTGAAACAGCAACAAACAATACTAAAATCGTCATTTGAAATATAACAAGAAACGTATTGAAATTGGCGGTGAAATTAACGCTTCGTAAATTTAGCAGCGTAACGATAATGACGAAGCTGACAACCCAAATCCACGATGGTACCGAAGGAAAAATAGATGATAAATAAATTTGAAAAATAAGTGCGTTAACCATCGGTAAAAAGAGATAATCCATTAGTGCAGACCAGCCAACTAAGAACCCTAAATGCGGATTGATTGTCTTTTGCGTATATGTATAAGCTGACCCTGCATTTGGAAACACTTGAATCATCTTTTTGTAGCTTACTGCCGTGAGAAGCATCCCGACAAGGGCTATTATATAAGACGTGGGAACGTGTCCATTCGTCATATCAGACGCAATCCCAAACGTATCAAACACTACCATCGGAGTCATATATCCGATCCCCATTAATACAATCTGCCATAATTTCAACGACCTTTTTAATGTTACTGTTTCATGTTTCATTTATCTTCCCCCTTCTATTTATTAAGAACATTCTGACAATTAAATCCATAAATGCCTGTATTTAATTTCTTTATATAAAAATGAATGACTTTCATTCATTTTTATATAAAGAGTAGTTACATTTACTATAACAAATATATGATTTATTTCTTTAAGTTGGTAAGGGTTGCTAACAAACTATCTTTTTCTTTTATCATATTATGAAAGCGCTTTATTTTAAATAGCTATATGTTCCTAATCTCCTGCTATATCAACGCAGAAATACCCTCTGAATAAGAGGGATTTCTGCTTACAAGCCGTTATTCAATCATCGTATCTAATGACTCTCTTTTCGTTTTCACTGCAACTAAACTAGCAAAATCATGAATGATTGTAGCTGCAAGCAACGAGGTTATCTGAGTTGGATCATAAGAAGGCAGCACTTCCACCAGGTCAAATCCAACATAGTTAAATTCCGTCAGAGAACGGATCATTTTTAGCGTTTCTCTGCTGCTGAATCCGCCTACTTCAAGCGTTCCTGTTCCTGGTGCACAAGAAGGATCAACAAAATCAATATCAAACGTTAAAAAGCACGGCGTATCTCCAATCGCTGTCTTCATTTGCTCTAAAATCACTGAAAATCCTTGATGTTCAAGCTCCCCTGCCGTTACTACATGATAACCAAGGTCTTTGCTTTCTTGAACATCTCCCGGATGATTTAATGTTCCTCTGATACCAATTTGAAAGACCTTCTTTGGATCTACTAGCCCTTCTTCATATGCGCGTATAAAAGGAGATCCGTGCCAATATTTTTCATCGTAATACGTATCCCACGTGTCTGTATGAGAATCAAAATGAATCATAGCCACTGGACCATATCTTTTAGCAGCAGCACGAAGGCTTGCTAAGGTAATCGAATGATCTCCTCCAATTCCAATTGGAACAATTCCTCTATCCATAAGAGTGCCTACTGCTTCCTCCATTAATTCATAGCTTCTGTGAATATTATGCGGAATAACGGGCACATCACCAATATCGATAGCATTTGTATCATCGAATGGATATACGTCGTGTACCGGGTGATAAGGAAACAGCGTCATGGAAGCTTGCCGAATTGCCTGAGGTGCAAAGCGCGCACCTACTCTAAAAGATGCTGCCGTATCAAACGGCATCCCTACTAGCCCTACTTTGGCATTTTCTCTTTCCGCTGGCAGCCTCATAAATGAGCCCGTTGTACAAAATTCTGGTTTGACATCTGGGGACAATGGATATTTCATAATTCACTCCTCCGTTTCAATGATTTCAGTTAGTCTCTAGGCATTTCCACTACTAAAATCATTGAAAGCAATACGGGAATAAGAAACGTTTGCCGACTCATATTCATTGCTCCTTGTTACATTTATTGGTGGTTCAGCTCATTTAATACTTTTTCAAATGTAGAAATGACTTGATCTACTTCTTCCGCTGAAATAGTCAACGGCGGCTCAATACGAATTGTTTTAGAGTTTACAAGCGTCCCGGCTACTAGAATCCCTTCATCAAACATACCTTTAGAAAGCGCGTAGCCAATTTCATCTTGGTGAAACTCAATTCCAATCATTAAACCTTGCCCTCTGATTTCAAGTACTTTATCTCCATGTTTTTCAGCGGCTTTCTTTAAACCAGCAAGGAAATATTCTCCCAGCTCTTTTGCACGGTTTGGCAGCTGTTCTTCAATCAACACGTTAATGGTTGCAATAGCGGCTGCGCAGGCAAGCGGGTTGCCTCCAAACGTTGTCGTGTGCATAAAAGGATTATCAAAGAAGCTTGAAAACACTTTTTCTTTTGCTACGACTGCCCCAGCAGGCATAACTCCTCCTCCAAACGCTTTAGCAAGACATAAAATATCGGGTACAACATCATATAGTTCTGATGCAAACATTTCACCGGTACGTCCCATACCTGTTTGAACTTCATCAAAAATTAAGATAGCGTCGTACTCATCACATAGTGCACGCACTTCTTTTAAATAATTTTCAGGAGGAAGAATAATGCCACCTTCTCCTTGAATCGGTTCTAATAAAACAGCTGCCACATCTTCCCCTACAAGCGCGCACGTTTCAAATGTTTTACGCATCATGTCAATATCACCAAACGGCACGTGACGGAAACCTGGAATTAACGGCAGAAATGGTTTACGGAACATTCCTTTTGCCGTACCTGATAAAGAACCTAGACTTTTTCCGTGAAAAGAACGTGTTGTGGAAATAAACGTTGTTCGATCACTATACATTTTCGCTAATTTTAAAGCGGCTTCTACACTTTCTGTTCCGCTGTTTGTGAAAAAGGAATACTTCAAATCACCCGGTGTAATATCTGCTAAAATTTTCGCAAGCATCGCACGAAGTGGATCTAATAAGTCTTGGCTATGGAGCGCTTGACGCTGAAGCTGATCTTGAACAGCTTTGACTACTTTAGGATGGCGGTGCCCCACGTTATAAATTCCAAATCCGCCCAAACAATCAATGTATTTTTTACCGTTTACATCCGTAAAACAAGAGCCTTCATCTGACCATTCAACAGCTGCAAACTGCGTATCCACCGTTACTGTTTTGCGATATTCTAAAAAGCCTGGGTTGACATGCTCACGAAATCCGTCTACTGTTTCTTTCGTAATCCACTGTGCTTCTTCAGCTGACACTTGGCTTTTTTCAATAAGCCCCAATACTTTGTTGATATATTCGTTTACTTCACCATATGCTTTGTTTACCTCTTGATTTTTCGTCACTGTATTCATTTTTATATCGCTCCTTCTCTACTTTTTAATTTTTAAACCAGCCGATTGGCTCTACTTGTAAATTAATATTAATTTGTTTTACTTCTTGAAATTCTTCCAATCCAAACGTGCCCAGTCCTCGACCAATTCCGCTCTGCTTATATCCGCCCCAAGGCGCTTCGTTAAATGTAAAATGATATGTGTTTACCCAAGTGATGCCCGCACGCAGCTTTTTAATCACCCGAAGAGCTTTTGCACCGTCGTTTGTAAACACACTGCCTGCCAAACCATATTCCGTATCATTTGCAAGCTTAATAGCTTCTTTTTCGTTATTAAACGTTTGAATAACGACAACGGGTCCAAAGATTTCATCTTGCACAATTTTCATATTTGACGTAACGTTACTAAAAACCGTAGGTTCTACAAAGAATCCTTTTTCCAATCCACTGCTAGTGATTCGATTGCCTCCGCATACAAGGCGGGCGCCTTCTTGCTTTCCAATTTCGATGTACTTTAATACTTTTTTCATATGTTCTTCACTTACAAGAGGGCCCATTTCAATCTCTTGATCCATTCCATTTCCTACTTTAATTTTTTGAGCACGCTCTGCAAAACGTTCGATAAATCTCTCAGCGATGCTTTCTTCTACTAAAATACGAGAACCTGCAGCGCAAATTTGGCCGCTCCCTGCAAAAATTCCAAATAAGGCATAATCTACAGCTGTTTCAAAATCAGCGTCCGCAAATATAATGTTCGGTGACTTTCCTCCAAGTTCTAAAGAGACTTTCGTTACATTCTCTGCTGCTTGACGCATAATGTGTTTTCCAGTTACCGTTCCTCCTGTAAAGGAAATCTTATCAACACGCTTATCTTGAATAAGCGTATTTCCCACAGTATCTCCGGCTCCCATAACAAGGTTTGCTACTCCTTTTGGCAATCCTACGCTTTCTAAAATCTCAAAAAGTTTTGTAGGAGTAACCGGTGTCACTTCAGAAGGTTTAAATACAATCGTATTTCCTGCAGCTAAAGCAGGTGCAATTTTCCACACGCTCATCAACAGCGGATAATTCCAAGGTACAATCAGTCCGCACACCCCAATTGGTTCTTTTATAACCATTGCTTGCATAGGTGCCGGAACACTGTACGTTTGACCGTCTGGCTTTGTAATTAATCCAGCGTAATACCTAAAACAAGCAGCTGCATCTTCCACATCAGCCTCAGCTTCGCGATAGGGCTTTCCGTTATCCATTGTTTCTAGCGCTGCTAATTCTTCTTTCGCTTCTTCAATCTTATCGGCAATTTTAAATAAGATAGCTGCTCTTTCAGATGCAGAAGTCTCAGACCAAATTCCGCTGTCAAAGGCTTCTCGTGCTGCTCCAATCGCTGTTTTCATATCTTCTATGCTGCCTTCTGCAGCATATCCAATCACTTCACCTGTAGCTGGATTAACAGTAGGACGCTGCTTCTCTGCTTTTTTCCACTCTCCGTTTATGTACATATTCAAAGTTAACGTTTTAACGGCTGTACGATCCATAAGATACCTCCTTATTAAATAACGACTGATTGTCAGTCATTTTAAACTTTTAAAAACTTATAATTCTGATAATTAATTATATATTTTGAATGAATGTCAGTCATTTTGATAGGTGTAATACCAGCAGCGCTAATATTACACGGATGGCACAAGAGAACGCTTTAAGAATTGAAAAAGTTCTTCCTTCGATTGCTCAAGTGTGACATCTTGCTCTCGCCCGATATAAAAAAGTTCAGCAGCATTTTCAATCAAATTGATCATCGTTTTAGCTGTCCATTTAACGTTAAGCTGCTTGATGACTTCTTCTTTTTTTACAGCCTCATTTAATACCTCTTCAAACCAGTTGTAATAAGGTAAATAAATAGCTTCCCATGTTTCTAATGAATAGTCAAAAGCAAGCCCCGAATAGCATAAAACAAGAACATCTCTATATTCATCTGTTGTTTTATACGTTTCGTCAATCATTACCTCTAATGTACTTAAAAAATTTGTTGCTGCTTTAGCTCTTTCTTTAATTTTTTCAAGCGACAAAGAAAGTAAGTTTTCTGCAATAGCAGGAACAAGGGCATTTTTGGATCTAAAATAAAGATAAAAAGTTCCTTGAGCTACGCCTGCACGCTTTACAATGTCTGAAATTGACGTTTTATCAAGCCCCTTTTCAGATATAACTTCAATCGCTGCCTGTAAGATTTTATCGTATTTTTCACTTGTGCTTGTAACCAACTCTTTCCCTCCACCTATAAAATGAATGACTTTCATTCATTTTACTATAAGCAACCAGAATTACGCAAGATAAAATTTTCTGAATCTTTAAATTTAATTAAAAAATTGGTCATATGCCGGCTTCCAAAATATTTTTTATTTTATCAATTTCCCTTCAGGGTTCTTATATATCTCACTGTTATTTCCCTTCCTTTTATAATTCAAGGCAAAAGCTGATACAACGCTCTTTAAGCACCTATTCTTCCCAAAAAATAACTATATTAGAAAGATACTTTTTCGCGTTTATTTATACAGCTTGATCGTCTAATTACTCTTGACTTGAAGTTGACGGAGTAAAAAAAAGAGTGGTAACATGTAAAACTGATTCAACAGTCACTTATTCCATCCATTTATTTCCCATAATTTCTCTTAACTACGATGTACATTTTTAGTTAAAAATAACTTTACATCATCTAAAATCATCCACCATGTTTATTTCACATTTTAAATTTTCTAGGTTTATCATTTGAAAAAGCGGGTATACATTTCGTTGTGTTTAGTAGCCGTTTTACATATTAATCAGTTTGATTTAAAACTTTATAAAGGAGTTACATTGCATGAAGAAACTATTGTTAATCAGCATGACTTGTTTTCTTCTAGTTATTACTTCAGCTTGCGGTAACGGTAATGGAGCATTTAAAGATAAAAAAACCATTACCATCGGCATGAATAACTATACTGAAAACATCGCCTACACGTACGTCTGGAAACACATTTTAGAAGATCGAGGCTACAAGGTTAGAACTGTTTTCTTAGAGAAAGCTGGTGTTTGGGTAGGAACAGCTAATGACGACATTGATATTTCATTTGCACCATGGCTCCCTACAACAGATGCGCCTTTTTACAAAAAATATAAAGATCAAGTGAACATTGAAGACCCTTGGCTTAAAAACGCACGCTTAGGATTCGCAGTTCCCTCCTACATGAAAGACGTGAACACAACGGAAGACCTTGCTAAAGTTGCTTCCGATGTCGATAACAAAGTCATTGGAATTGACCCAGGCTCCAGTATTAACGGATTAGCCGAACAAGCGTTAAAAGATTATAACCTAAAAAGCTATACGCTTGTAAAATCGTCTGAAGCAGCTATGCTCAGTGAACTGCGCAAAGCTTATGATGCCAAAAAACCAATTGTTGTTACTATGTGGAATCCGCACTGGGCTTTTGCAGACTTTGATATCAAATACTTAAAAGATCCTAAAAATTCGTTTGGAGATCCTGACAACATTTACACAATGACAAGCAAGGAATTTAAAAAGACAAATCCTCAAGTCATAAAATGGATGAATAATGCACAGATGAATGATAAATTAATCAGTCCTCTTCTGTCACAAGTCGAAAAATCTTCCAATCCTGAAGAAGCAGCGCAAGAATGGGTAAAAAAGCATAAAAAGCTAGTCGACAGTTGGACAAAAGATTAATGAACGTAAAAGAAAACAACAATTGAGGTGGACATATGGAACACGTAAAATTAAAAGTAAAAAATATAACCAAAGTGTTTGGTAAGAATCCGTCAAAAGCGATTGATTTACTTCAAAAAGGAAAAACAAAAAAAGAAATTCTAGAAGAAACAGGAATGACAATCGGAGTTAATCAAGCAAACTTCGAAATCAAATCCGGTGAAATCTTCGTTATTATGGGACTGTCTGGAAGTGGTAAATCCACTTTAGTTCGTATGTTTAATCGCCTTGTTGAACCAACATCTGGATCCCTTATTTTAGACGGTGCCGATGTAGTAAAAATGAACAAAGAGGAACTTCGCGACATGCGCCGAAAAAAAATGAGCATGGTCTTTCAAAACTTTGCCTTATTCCCTCACCGTACAGTTCTTGATAACACAGAATACGGATTAGAAGTTCAAGGTACACCAAAGGCCGAACGTGAAAAAAAAGCAAAAGAAGCGCTTGAACTAGTAGGTTTAAAAGGATACGAAAATCAATATCCTGGTGAACTGAGCGGCGGTATGCAGCAGCGTGTCGGACTCGCTCGAGCGCTTGCCAATGACCCTGACATTTTACTAATGGATGAAGCATTCAGTGCATTAGATCCGCTTATTCGTAAAGATATGCAAGATTTCTTACTAGAGCTTCAAGAAAAAATGGAACGAACAATCATTTTTATTACCCATGATCTTGATGAAGCCCTTCGAATCGGAGATCGAATCGTATTAATGAAAGACGGCAGTGTTGTTCAAGTAGGAACACCCGAAGAAATTATGACAAATCCCGCTAATGATTATGTCGAGCGTTTTGTCGAAGACGTTAATGTAGCTAAAGTATACACAGCTGAAAGCGTGATGAATCGTGCCGAATCCATTACCGTAGACCGAGGTCCGCGCGTGGCGCTTAAAATTATGCAAGAAGCTGGTTATTCAAGCATCTATGTAGTAGACAAGAAAAAAACTCTTCTAGGAGTTGTAACCGCAGATGATATTAGCCGCGCCATTAAACAAGATAAACTGACAGCAGACGTATTAGATACGGATATTCCGACTGTTACAACAGATACGCTACTAGAAAACTTGTACGACAAAATGGTTATCAGTCGCTTTCCGCTACCAGTTGTAGATGAAAACCATCGTCTGCGCGGCATCATAAAAAAAGAACGAGTGATTGAAGCACTCGCCGGTACTGATAGTAATGAGGTGAACGTAAATGAATAGTATCCCTAAAATTCCCGTTGGCAATTGGATTGACCATTTTGTCACGTTTTTAAATGACAATATCAAAGGATTCTTTGATGTTATTTCAGCTATTGTCGATGGTATTGTAAGTTTTATTGTACTAGTGCTAACCTTTCCCCCAGCATTAATTTTAATCTTAATTGTCGGAATCATTGCTTGGTTTTCAAGTAAAAAATGGTCGTTTACTATTTTATCGATGATTGGCCTGTTATTTATTCTTAACCTTGGCTACTGGCAAGAAACAATGGACACACTCGCCCTCGTTTTAACAAGCGTATTGATTTCGATTATATTAGGAATCCCGCTAGGCATTTGGGCATCTCAAAGCGAAAAGACGGCTCGAATTATTACGCCAATCTTAGACTTTATGCAAACAATGCCCGCATTTGTTTATTTGATTCCAGCACTTTTCTTCTTTGGAATCGGTGTGGTACCAGGTGTTATCTCATCTGTTATCTTTGCAATGCCTCCAACGATTCGCTTAACGAACTTAGGTATCCGTGAAGTACCTGCTGACTTAGTAGAAGCAGCAAATGCCTACGGTTCAACAACAAAACAAAAATTATTTAAAGTACAGCTTCCATTAGCTACAAAAACAATCATGGCAGGAATTAACCAAAGCATCATGCTATCTCTCTCAATGGTTGTTATCGCCTCTCTTGTAGGTGCTCCGGGACTTGGTGCGGAAGTATATCGTGCAGTTTCTCGACTTGAAGTTGGCACGGGCTTTGAAGCCGGAATTTCAATCGTTATTTTAGCGATTATTTTAGACCGTATTACTCAATATTTTGGAAATCGTTCAAAACAACGAGCATAAGTAAAAAAGAAGCCAACTCCGGTGAGTTGGCTTCTTTTTATTTATTCTTGTAACAAGCTACAAAGATTGCTTCTCCTTGAAACGATTCAATTCTTTGTTGATTCGTTTTGATTTCGAAAAACTGCTTAAATCCGCTTGGTATATTCAGCATATATTGAGTAAGATCACGCTTTGTCTCTTCCGGAACATTCATCATCCCACACCAGTCATCAAATAAAAAGCGCTTTGGAAAAGTTGTCAGCACTTCTATACGGAATCCTTGCATTTCAAGCATAGAAAGCCACTCTGTTTTTTTATAAGCACGATAATGGCTTGGATCTCTTGTCTTTTCAACTCGATTATAAAACTCGTCATAAGCATTCACTTCCGGGGCTACATTGTCAATGAGCAAGAATTGTCCGCCTGGCTTTAACACTCGATATACCTCTTTGATGAACTGTTTAATGTTTGGAAAATGGTGCGGTGCAATTCTGCACGTTACAGTATCAAACTCGTCATCTTGAAATGGCATATCTTCAGCATCTCCTTGAACAAAAGATACGTTTTCATGACCATTTCCTGTAATGAAGCCTTCAGCACTTTGCAACATTTGAGGAGTTAAGTCAAAAGCCGTTACTTCTTGAAAGACAGGTGCTAGCTTATTTGCCACGTGTCCTCCTCCTGTTGCTACATCAAGCAGCTTTCCTCCTCTATTTTCTTCAGCAATTTCCGCTAAAACAGCTAAATCTTTGCCTTTCGCATGACCTTTACTTTTGACGTACTTTCCAGCATTCCCCCCGAACTGACTGACCACCATTTCTTTATTGCTCATCTATTCTCCCCCCATTTCCCTCTTTAAAACTCTCTCTTACTTTGCCTAGTGCATTCACATATTTATTATGAAACGTGTGAATGTATTCTTTTTCTTTCTCCCCATTGATGAAACATGCGAAACAGCGGAGGAAGAAGCAGCCAAATGGTTAAAATTCGAAGCACTTGGACCGCTACTACCAACGTCGAATCGGCTTGCAATACAATGGATGTAGTCGCCATTTCTGCAATGCCTCCAGGAGCAAAAGCTAAAATAGACGTAATAAGCTCAATTCCAGTTATTTTGGAGACGAATAGTGCACAAACAAACATAGCAGCAATTAAGCCGATTGTATTAATAAGCGCAACAACTATAATTTTTTTTACGCCAATAAACATTTCTTTATGGAAGCGAGAACCAATGCTTGACGCGATAAAAATTTGCGATAAAATCATCACAGAATGAGGCCAGTATGCTTGAAGATTATAGCCCGCGTACGATGAAGCAGCTGTTTGAACAATCGCAACAGTAAGCATTCCCCCTACTAACCAAGGAGCAGGAAATTTTAGTTTTTTTCCTATATAATAGCCTACTACTGCTGTAACGATTAAAACGCCTGTCCATAGCAGTGATTCCCACCCAAAAATACTTGGAGTAGCTGACACTGCATGCCGACCTGTATTACTTCCCCAATAGACCACAAATAAAGGAACAGCAAGCACAACTAAAAACACGCGCATCGTTTGAATGATGCTTACAACTGCCGTATTGGCCCCTACCTCTTCAGCCATGCCTGGCATTGCGCTCATTCCTCCAGGAGTCGTGCCGAAAAAGCTTGTTAATAAGTCTGTGGAACTGAACTTCCATAGCAAATAACCGGATAAAAGAGAAAAAACAACGGACAGCAAAAGCATGATCGTAATGGTGGACCAGTGAGATTGAAACGTAGTTAATACAGACAAGTTAATCTTTTGACCTAATTCAATTCCTAAAATACACTGTCCTGCGTACAGCCAATATTTTGGAATACCTTTTTTGCTTGTTTGAGATAAAAAACCCGGCTTTCGGAAAGCTAGAATAGCAGCTAAAATGAGGGTCCCAAGCATCCAGCCAATGGATAAGCCTGTTAACGATAAAAGAAATCCTCCCACGCTTGTTAATAAAATAAAAAATATAGATTGTAAAAAAATAATTCTTGCGTTCATATCTACTTCCTTCCTTCTACAAGGCTTTTCTTTCTTACACCGAACATTCCTCTTCTTAACTATAGTATAATTTTAGAGATAATTAAAATATCGAAATTTTATTATAAACCATTCATTTTTTTTATTCCTGGAGGGGTAGTATGGACGATCGAGATTGGCTTATTCTACAAGTGTTGTATCGAGAAAAAAACATTACAAAAGCGGCCAAGGAGCTGTTTATCTCTCAGCCTGCGCTTACGCATAGACTGCAGCAGATGGAGAAGGAATTTCATGTTCAGATTGTGAACAGAGGACGCCGCGGAGTTCAGTTTACACCGCAGGGAGAATATTTAGTGAAGTGCGCAGAAGAAATGCTGCTCACGCTTCAAAAAATAAAAGAAAATGTGTTAAACATGGATGATCAATTAACCGGTACTTTACGTCTAGGAGTGTCTAACTTTTTCACTGACTACAAGCTCCCTGGACTATTACGGTTATTTAAAGAGCGATTTCCTGACGTTGAATTCAAAGTCACGACCGGATGGAGCAGTGACATGGCCCACTTACTTTATAAGCACGATGTTCATATTGCGTTTGTAAAAGGTGATTATAACTGGCAGGATCAGAAAGAGTTGCTTTTTAAAGAAACGATTTGCATTGCGTCTGCACAGCCTGTTGACATAAACAACCTTCCCAATATACCTCGAATTGACTATCACCAAGATCGTTTTTTAAAAACATCTGTTGATAACTGGTGGGCTGAAAATTACTCTCAGCCTCCCCTTGTCAGTATTGAAGTGGATAAAGCAGAAACATGCAAAAAGATGGTTGTAAACGGACTCGGTTATGCGATTTTGCCGAGTATGCTGCTTGATGACGCAGCAGAGATTTACAGATACACGTTAAAAACAAAAGACCAGCAGCCTTTAACACGCAGTACATGGATGTTTTATCATGAGGATTCATTAAAAATTAACATCGTAAAAGCTTTTATTGAGTTCATTCAAAACTTGGATTTAAAGGATGTACACTGATAGAAAGAGGTTGAGACATACCGAAATGAATTCAATCTAAAGACGAACAAATGGGATATATGAGCTGAACTGCTTTTGACACCGCAGTTGATTTCCGTGCAAGACTTCGCTTTCCGCGGGCGGCCGGTGAGCCTCCTCGTCGCTTACGCTCCTGTGGTCTCACCTGTTCCGCTTTTTCCGCAGGAGTCTTCGTCTTGCCCTCCAATCAACTGCTAGAAGGAACGAAACAGATGAAACTATGCTTACCACAACAAAAAAACGAACCACGAATCAAACATCTTGATCAATGGTTCGTTTTTCACTTCGTCTAAAATTCTTTTGTCCCAACCTCTTTCTATTGTATTTATTCATCATTTGTTCCACCCATTAAGTCAGAATACAGCTTGCTTTGCTGTTCAAGAAATACCTTAGCACCGCTGCTATTTTTATAAAAAGAGGTTAAATCGTTATCTTTAAGCAGTTGTTCCCATTCTTTTGTATGAACCATTTCATACACTGTCTTATTCCAATATGCTACCTGCTCTTTGGTCATATTAGGCGGTCCCATTAGACCTCTCCAATGGCTAAATGTTACGTCAATTCCCGCTTCTTTCCACGTGGGGATCTCTTTTAGCTCTTCTAGCCTGCTGGGAGAAGAAACGGCGAGTATTCTTACCTGCCCTTGTTCGTACTGCTTTTTTACTTCTGATAATGACATAGGTGCTACATCTAGCTGATGATGAACGAGCGCATCGATCACTTTATGACTGCTGTTGTAAACGAAGAACTCAAGCTTGGAAGAGTCTACGCCTGCTTTTTTATTTAGCTGCATGAACGATAAATGATCGTCGTTTCCTAAGCGAGGTGATATTCCCACTTTCATACTGGATTCACTTTGATTTAACGTGCGTATGAGCTGTTTTAAATTATATATAGGAGAGTTAGCAGGGACCACGATGACCTCCCATTCAGATGTTAAAATAGCGAGCGGAGTAAAGTCTTTATAGGTTAATTGACTTTGCCCTAGCAAATTATTTGTAATCAGCAAACTGGAATTTCCGGAAACAATATTCCCTTCTTTTCTCTGTTTAATATATTTCCATCCTTCTTCACCTTGCCCACCTATTTTATTACTAACCGAAACGGGTACCTTCACAATCTTCTTTTCCGTTAGCACTTGTTGAATGGCTCTTACTGTTACATCTGCTCCTCCGCCTTTTGCACCGGCTGCCACAATTTCAATTTTTTTCATATCAATACGTTCTTTTTTAGAGGGAGAAGAACAGCTAACAAGCAATACACTTATAAACACTATCATGAGCTTTTTGATCATATATACCATCCTTCAAGGCTAATGCTACGCTAAATAGTACTTGCGCTCCGGCCGTCCAATAATCCCATAATCATATTCAACGTGACATTCACCAGTTGATACTAGATACTCTAAATATCGTCTAGCTGTCGTTCTAGATACTCCCATTTGTTGCCCCATCTCTTCGATTGTAATTCCTTTGATGCTTTTTAAAATGTCTTTTGACTTTTGTAATGTGATACCATCAATACCTGAAGGAAGAGATTTATCCGCTTTTGGCTTTGTTCTGACATGTCCAAAGTACGCATCAATAAATGATTGATCAACTTCTTCATGCGTACTAAACAGTTCCTTTTTCTCTTGATACTGTTTAATAGCATTAATGAAGGATTCCATCATAACGGGCTTAATCAAATAATTAACGACGCCGTTTCTCAAACAGATTTCTACAATGTTTTTTTCTGTTGCAGCCGTTACCACGATAACGTCAACTTGTGGAAACTGCGCTCTAATTTTTGGCAGTAAATCCGTTCCCATTTCATCTGGCATATAGATGTCTAAAAGAAGTAAATCAACTTTCTTCTCCTTTAGCATTTCAAGCGTCTCTTTTGCATTCAACGCTTTACCTACAACTTCTACATCATCTACTTCTAATAAAAATCGCTCTTGAACTTGAGCAATTCGAAAATCGTCTTCTGCAATTGCGACTCGTAACATTTCGACTCTCCCCTTACTTCTCATGGTTCAGTTTTTTGGAAGGTAAACTGAAAAAATGGCTCCTCCTTCTGGCTGATTATACACTTCAATAGATCCTCCAAGTTCATCTACCATTTTCTTTATATTTGCCAGTCCGTATCCTCTATCTGTACCTTTGGTTGAAAAACCTTTTGTGAAAATTTGATTTAGTACTTCTTCTGATATACCTGGTCCGTTATCCATCACTTCAATAATTAAATCATGACCAATATCGGTAATAAAAAACGACACTTCTTTTTTAGACTGCTGACTCACCGCTTCAAATGCATTATCAATTAAGTTCCCAATAATGATAATGAGATGAGAAATTTCAATATGTTCTGGGAGCGTATCGAGTGTACTCTCCGAATCAACCGAAAAGTGAATTTTCTTTTCAGATGCTTTTCCAATCTTCCCAAGCAATATTGCTTGGACTTTAGAATCTAATATCTGATCAAATAGAATACGATTTTGTGTTTGGTGTACGGCTGATTCTTTTTGAATAAACTCAAATGCATCTTTGTACTGCCCTAACTGCAGCAAACCCGACAAAACATACAGCTTATTCGTAAACTCATGCGTTTGAGCTCGTAAATCCTCTGAATACCTTCGTACTTCTGAAATCGTATTGATTAAGCTTTTTAATTCTGTCTTATCACGAAAACTAGCGACCACTCCTACAATTCGTTGATGTTCAATAATAGGTGTTAAGTTTAAGATAAACGTTTTTTCATTTAGAAAAATCTCTTGGTCGCTTCGGGCTATTCCTGTATCTAGCACTTCAATCATATTCGTATAAGGAAATACTTCAATGATATGATGATGTAAATATTCCGCCTGTAGCCCTAGCATATTTTTAGCTGATGTATTCATCATCGTAATAAAGCCTTGATGATCAATAGCAATAATTCCTTCTTTTATCGAAAGTAAAATCGCATTTCGTTCACGGTATAAAGAAGCGATTTCATGGGGCTCAAGACCGAGAGTATCTTTTTTAATACTTTTAGCTAAAAAAATACCTCCGATCATACCAAGTAATAAAACAGCTAGTGAAAATATGATAATTTGCTGAATACGCGTAATAAGCTGAGCATGAACATGAGACTTTAAAAACTCAACCGTCACTACTCCTACGACCTCCGTATACTTTCCGTGACTGATGACAATAGGCGCTTTCCCCATAATAGCAGGACCTGTGGTTCCCTCTCCGTCAAGCGTATAATATCCGCCGAATAATAGTGCTCTATCGTTAACCGCCTCTTTGTTTTTCTTTCCTATCCATTTTTGATTAGAATGAGAATAGATGATTTGCTCACGGTTTTGAACCACAATACTTGCTGCTCCGATTTGTTCCCTCACTTGCTCGGCAAGCGGCTGAATATAGCGACTCGGCTGTTTTTTTTGAAAAGCAGCTTTGACTTCGGGCATAAATGATATTGATTTAGCTGCTTGTAGAGCAAGCTGCTCGGCTTGCCTTTTAGATTCTACAAACTGCATGTAAGAGAAAATACTCGCTAAAAGAACAATAACAGTTATGATTAATGCTGCGGATAAACCTACGATTTTTGTTTGCAGCGATACTTGAAACCATTTTTTCATTTCATCGCACCTTTAGCCTTTACCTTATAGTTCTATTCCTCTTTTATTTTATCAAAATTTTTTGTATATCCGCTCCTTATTCCAAAAGCTTTTTAGACAAAAAAACTTATCAATCCCAAAAGCGGAATTGATAAGTTTTTAGGTTCATGATCTTTACAGCGTAATAACTCCTGTAATAATAGCTACTAAAAGCATTACCATCGCTGTTCCAATCGTCCACTTTAAAGTAAAGCGCTGGAATTCACCAAGCTCGACTTTTGCCATACCGACCAATAGATACGTAGAAGCAACTAAAGGACTTAGTAAGTGAACAGGTTGACCAATCAATGAAGCACGGCCAATTTCTGCAGCATCAATACCGTATGCTGAAGCTGCTTGAGCAATAATTGGTAAAATCCCATAGTAGTAAGCATCATTTGACATAAAGAACGTAAATGGCATACTTGTGATGGCTGTAATCACAGACATGTAAGGCCCTAACGCATCTGGAATTAATCCTACTAAACTATTACCCATTGCATCTACCATTTTTGTACCAGATAAAATGCCTGTGAATACGCCTGCTGCGAATACAAGAGATACAACAGCAAGTACATTACCAGCATGTGCTGTAATACGCTCTTTTTGAACTTCTAAATTTGGATAGTTAATCATGATAGCGATTGCAAATCCAATCATAAATAGAATTTGAAGCGGCATAACTGCTGTGATAAGTCCTACTAATAATAGAGCTGTTAAAGCAAAGTTTACCCATAAAAGCTTCGGACGCTTGTACTCGATTCCTTCAGCAGCGGCTGCTTCCGCAAAAGCTACTTGAGCATTTGTGACGTCTTGAATATCAATAACACCTAAGCGCTGGCGCTCTTTTTTTCCGAAATAGTAAGCCGTGAATAATAACCAACCAGCTCCACCAATCATGGCTGGAATAAGTGGTGTAAACACCTGTGAAGCATCTAACTTCAATGCGCTCATCACACGAGCAGTAGGTCCGCCCCAAGGCGTTAAGTTCATAACTCCACTACCCATAATAGCGATACAGGCTAAAATCATCGGCTTCATGTTTAGCTTTTTATAAAGCGGAAGCATCGCTGAAAGCGTAATCATATATGTTGTTGTTCCGTCTCCATCTAATGAGATAATAAGAACTAAAATAGCTGTACCAATTGTGATTTTTAGTGGATCACCTTTTACGATTTTTAAAATTCTTCCTACAACTGGATCAAACAAACCAGCATCAATCATAATTCCAAAATATAAAATAGCAAACATTAACATAACGCCTGTAGGTGCTAATTCTTTTACACCATTTAAAGCCATTTCTCCAATATCACTTGTGAATCCCCCTATGATGGCAAACAATACTGGAATAACCATTAAAGCAATAAGCGGCGTTAATCGTTTTGTCATAATTAGAAACATAAATGTACAAACCATCAAAAACCCAAGAATAGCTAACATTATTACCCCTCCTATTTTTGAATCCGCTTTCATAACAGTGGAAGCGATTCGTTTGTATGTATGACTCGCATATGTATGCCAGTTCGTCTATACGATTACAACATCGCTTGTTCACTATTAAGTTGTACCTTAAAACTTTAAAATTTTCTGTTTTTTCTTAAAATAATCATAATTTACAGGAGGGTATAGTGTAAATAATTCGTACTATAAAAACTTTTAAAACTTTATGGGTAATTAAATCCTTTTTGTTCATTGGAAGGATAAAAGAAAGGAAGAGGAAAAAAGATAGGAAAATAAAAAACGGAGAGAGAGGAACTATTCTCGTGAATTATTCAATTTGAACTCTAAGAGAATAAGCTCCAGGATGAGGAGTTTTATTCCATTGAGTAAGAGACTCCTCTAAAAATGGAATGTTTTTCAACTTCTTTGTTTGGAACTTTTCTATTTTTGAATATTTCTCTAAAGCATAAGTATTAGCAAACATTTCTTGCGTTCTATTTCCTTCTTTTAAAAGCGTTCCATTTGTCATACGATCTACATGATGGCCTAATTCATGCAGAATGATAAAAGCAAATTGATGAGGCTTTTTATTTTTTGTTGTATCGATAAAGACAATAGGACATTCCGTTACTGTATATTTAATATAGTCAATTTCAAACTGAAGTTTGCGCTTCTCTTTTGGAAGGTTATCATTAAATTGGCCATAGTACACACCTAGCACATCTTTTCCTTGCACCTTTACACTGCCTAAGCAATATACACCTTTTAGCCCATCCCAGTCTTTTTCGTCTGTTACATTAGCAATTTCCTGCAGGACGGCTTTTTGCTTCGCACTCATGACTCCATGAAATGTTGCGCCATGAATTTGGATTTTTTCACTACGCTTAAACATCTTCTTGCCTCCTTTGCTAAATTCCTTCTACAACATATTATTTAGCAATAAGTATATTCATTCACAATACATGGTTAAAAACATGAAGTTAATGTCAAGATTCCCGTTTTGATGTTTTCTAACCCCGCTTATATGCTGCTTCGTTTATTTTCTATTTTTACTATATTACATATGTAGCCATTAATAAAATATCATTTTTTTATGATTTATCATTACTTTTTTTTATTTCTATTTTTGTTTATCGATAATCTAAAGCCTGCGTATCATTTTTAAATTTAAAACCATTGCTATATAAAGAAAAGGATAGCAAAAAAATGAGTATAGCGTCTTCCATTCGTTATAATAAAACACTTCTGTTTGGGTACTCCTTTTGTAAAGAATCCATAAGGATTATATTTAACATCAAGATATACATCTGCTACTGATCCTAAAAACATGACAAACAAAGAAGTTGTGTACATTTCTATCCAGCTGATATGTTTTGGCATAACTAGTACGCTCAAAATAGAAATCACCGTTGTAAGGATTAAGAGCACCATGCTGAGGACCTCGTTTTCTACAGGAGATAGAAACAGCTTTCCCATTGGGTATTAAATTCATTCTGAAGGCTAAAAAATTAAGACTTCGCAAAAAAAGAGATTGAGGCATAACGAAATCTAGACAATCTAAATACGAACAAATGGGATAAATGATTTGGACTGCGTGGTACGCCGCTGTTGATTTCCGTGCAAGACTTCGCTTTCCGAGGGCGGCCGTTGAGCATCCTCGTCGCTTACGCTCCTGCAGGATCTCATCCATTCCACTTCCCCCGCAGGAGTCTTCGCTTTGCCCTCTAATCGACAGCTAGAAGCAAATATATAATCTACGTTCACCATCACAATAAAAAATCCGAACGAGTTGGATTCTCTATCAAGAATCTCGATTCATCGTTCGGATCTTCCTTCAACTAAACTACTTTTGTCCCAGCCTCTTTTTGTTAACGAAAGGAAATGATGCAGGAACCAAGCTCTTGCTGTCCCCATTTAAGTGAAAGCTCATCATGATGAGAAAGCGGACCTACTCCCTCAGGTGTCCCTGTAAAAATAAGATCTCCTTTATCAAGACCAAAATGTTTTCCTGTAAAATCAATAATCGTTTGTAAGTCAAAAATCAAATTTTTAATATTCCCCAGCTGCACGCGTTCATTGTTTTTCACTAGCGAAAAGTCTTTCTTCTTAGATGCTTCTACTCCTTCAAATGGAATAAAGTTTCCCACGACCGCTGAATGTTTGAATCCTTTTGCAAGCAGCCAAGGGTGCTTTTTTTGTTTTAATTCGCTCTGCACGTCTCGAAGCGTCAAGTCTAATCCAATCGTCATCTCGTCAACAAGTTCATCCACTGTTATGCCTTCTTTGTAAGATTGTCCAATATGAAGAATCAGTTCAGTTTCAAAGTGCACCTCTCCTTGGTCGCTAGGAAGAGTAATTGATTGTCCAGCTGCTTCAACGAGAGCGTGAGTAGGTTTGGAAAATAAAAAAGGTGATGTTGGAATATCATTATGTAATTCTTTTGCATGCAGTGCGTAGTTCCGGCCTACACAATAAATATTTTTAATATCTTTCACTTTCATCATCCCTTCTTTCGTTCAAATAAAGATTTTTCAACTTGTATTCTTTTATTTTACAGAAAAAAAAGGTTGGGACATAATAAAATGAATCCAATCTACAGACGGAAAATGGGAATAAATGAGCTGAACTGCTTGTGACACCGCTGTTGATTTCCGTGCAAGGCTCCGCTTTCCGCGGGAGTCTTTGCCCTCCAACCAACAGCTAGAAGGACCTGCGCACACGAAACCTACGTTCACCATGACCATAAAAAACACGAACTATCTATTTTTGATAGATCGTTCGTGTTTAACGTTAGCGAAACACTTTTCTCACATTCTCTTTCTTTCAACCTGTTATTTTCTAGCCCATTTTGTAATGCCTTTGATATCATCTGGAGTTGTACGACAGCACCCTCCGATTAACTGAGCACCTGCTTCATACCAGCTGTGAGCGCTGCAGCCATACGTTTCGCCCGCAGATGTCCCGTTCCATGTTTTAGATTCAGCATCATAATGCTCCCCTGAATTTGGATACACAATGACCGGCTTATCCGTTTGAGATTTAATTTCTTTAATAAGTGAAGAAATATATTGAGGCGGCGTACAGTTAACTCCAAGGGCCGCTACTTGCTCATAGGAATCCAGGTAGCGTGCACACTCCGAGATTAATGTTCCGCTGCTAATGTGCAGATCATCTTTTGCGCTGAACGTAATCCATGCATACGCTCCTTCAAACTCTTCTAGCAGCCTCGCAATGGCTCTTGCTTCCATTACATTAGGAATGGTTTCACAAGCTAACACGTCCGCTCCTGCTTCAATTAATGCTTTCATACGAGGACGATGAAATTCCATTAACTCTTCTTCTGTTATGTCATACTGTCCAGTATATTCCGATCCGTTTGCTAAAAATGCTCCGTAAGGCCCTACCGAAGCGGCGACAATTGGTTTTGGACGATTACGACGATTCTCTTCTTGCTGCCAAAATTCATCTCTTGCTTCAGCCGCAATTTTTACAGATGCTTGAATTAACTCGCGAGCCTCTGCTTCACTCAAACCACGTTTAGCAAAACCTTCAAATGTACTTTGATAACTTGCTGTAATTGCACAGTCAGCTCCCGCTGCAAAGTAATCTTGGTGGACTCTCTTAATCAGTTCCGGCTGCTCCATCAACACTTTTGCAGACCATAAGCTGTCGTTTAAATCACAGCCATATCTTTCAAGTTCAGTTGCCATTGCACCATCTAGTACAATCACAGGGAATGTATGTAAAATTTGTTGGATAGGATTCATTGTTTAATCTAGGGTTGTCCACTAGCAGTTAGCTTCGATTACCCTATCCTCCTTTCAGATAATTTAAAATATATGCAAAAAAGTCTAAAGGACTAGGCAACTTTTGTCAAGAAACCGAAAAAACGAGCATGGATTTATAACCAAGCTTTTTTTAATCGTTTTATTCCTTCTTCTATTTCTTCTCTCCCTAAACTTCCGAAGCCTAACAAAATATGAGGCTTTTGTTTAGGTACTTCCGTAAGCCAATAACGAGAGGTACCGTAGACGGAGACATCTTGCTTTCGAGCTGCGTTAATTAATTGCTGTTCGTTCATATCGTTGTGCACGCGTACAAGTATATGCAAACCTGCAGATTCTCCTGACACCGTGATGTTTTTGTTAAGCCCCTTCTGTAAAGCTGCTAAAAGAGTACCGTGTTTCAGTTGATAAGCAGTTCTCACTCTTCTTAAATGCTTACTCCACTCTCCATTTTTCATTATCAGCCCGAGCGTCTGTTGATGGAGAGTTGGAACAGCTTGCTCGTATAAAGAGAAACGTTCATGATATTCTTTTAGAAGAACTTCAGGTAGTACAAGGTAGCTGATTCTTAAAGAAGGCATAAAAGATTTTGAAAATGTACCCGTATAAATGACGCGCCCCTTAGTGTCTAAGCTTTGCAATGAAGGGATGGGGGAGCCTTTATAACGAAATTCTCCGTCATAATCATCTTCAATAATAAACCCGTTGCGGTCATTCGCCCATTTAAGAAGCTCTATTCTTCTTGAAACAGGCATGATCATTCCGTATGGAAACTGATGAGATGGTGTAACATAAACAGCTCGTGCTAGGCTATCATAAAGCTCTTGGATGTTTATACCTTTGTTATTAAGCGACACGGGTTTTAAGGAAAATCCATGCTGCTTAAATACAAAGCTAGCCCCGTCATAACAAGGATTTTCAAAGGCAATATCTCTGATGCTTTGCTTTAACATCTGCGCTAATAAACTGAGTGATTGCTGCGTACCTGCTCCAATAATAATTTGATGTTTTGAACAAACCACTCCTCTTGACTGATAAAGGTACGTCGCAATTTCTTCTCGCAGTGATTCTTCTCCTTGACTTTCTTGGTACGTGAACAGCGCTTCTCTATAAGTTTGAAGACTTTCATTGTATCGTTTTTTCCACTCATTCAAGGGAAACAAACGGCTATCAACTTTTCCATACCGAAAATCATAGGTACACAACTTTGTTTCTGAGTGAGGGTGTAAAAATACAGTCGGCTTTTTATCTGTTTGCAGTAAATCAAACTGTGTATTCGTTACGTACAGTCCACTTTTGGGCCTGCTTTCTACATATCCTTCAGCTAAAAGCTGCTGATAGGCCATATCTACAGTATTTCGACTTACATTCAAGTAATCAGCAAGAGACCGGATAGACGGCAGTTTGTCATTTACTTCAACCCTGCTGGATACAATTTCTTTTTTTATATATTCATATAGCTGGTGATACAAAGGCATATCATCTTTGCGGTTTAATAAAGGTGTGAACTTCACGCTAGCTCCTTTCATCTGTCCCTATTTTATTTTTCAAATCTGGCTCTTTTAGAGGGGATACATTTCTTTTACTATAAGTGTAGATCATCTGATTAAAAAGGAGAAGATTTAATGACTACTATTACAATTCGTCAAGCTAATGCCGCTGACATGGAAGCACTTATTTCATTAATGAACGAATACATTGTTGATTTTTACAAGCGCCCTCAGCCTACCAAAAAGCAGCTGAGAAATTTAATTAATCACTTGTTTCACCATCCGGATGCTGGCGTTCAGTTTATCGCGACTCAAAATGACGAGGCAGTAGGGTTTTCGACGCTTTATTTTACATTTAGCACCACGCGTGTAAAGCCTGTAGCGATCTTAAATGACTTGTACGTTACTGAAAAAGCAAGAGGACAAAAAATTGGAGAAAAGTTATTTTCGGCCAGTCATCAGTATACAAAAGAACATCAGTATGCAGCTATGTCTTGGGAAACGGCTTATGATAATACAAGAGCCCAAATGCTTTACAGAAAAATGGGCGGAAATGTAACGAACGATGAATGGATTCACTACGACATTTCAAACGATATTTTATAATATTCTTCCATCCATAAAGTTTTAACACGTTCTTAACACTCCTTTCATAAATGTGTTTTATGATGAATACGACAAATAAATCAGTTTCTGTATGTATTTGTCACATTCTCTGTTAAAGTTTTCACAAAGTGTTCAAACTTTAAGTGAAAACGCTTTCTATTTTTGTGTATAATAAAAATATGCAAATGAAAATGAATGTTACAGCTCGTTAATCATACACATTTTAAATATGGAAGGAGTTTTGAAAATGATTTTAAAAGCATTAAGAAAAAACGGGGCCGTTACAATTAACTATTATAAAAACGGTTTGCTTCAAACGTTTAAAGGAAAAGTACAGCGCCTAGATTTAACAGACCAAACGCTTTCATTAAAAGATGAACAGCAAAATACTTTCTCTATTCGCTTATCAGGAATTAAAGAAATTTATTGATGAATAGTTTACAGTAAAAAAGAACATGATGTTCATTCTGCTTTGCAGAAGTCATCATGTTCTTTTGATTTTAGCTTTATTTAGCTGATGTTTCTGTTTCTTCTTTCCCGTACATATATTTCGAAGGGTCGACTGTTTGGAAATCCTTCAGCTTGTGGAAACGAAGTAAGTCTCCATAAAGCACTTGATCAGATAATTCCAGTTCTTTCGCTACCTTCTGTTTATAAGCTTTCATTTGATTATTTTCTTTAAGCGCTTGGCCCGTCTTAGAATCATAATACGTTCCATCCACTAATGTATATTTCGGAGATACGTAGTTGCCATTGCGGAATGCCACTACATCATCATGATCCTTAGAAAATAAATCTGTGCCAAATTGGATAAACTCTTTGCTGTCAATCCCTACTAAATGAAGAAGAGTTGGCACAACGTCAATTTCTCCACCGTACGTATGATTAACTCCGCCTTTCACTTCAGGAACGTGAATGAATAGAGGTACACGCTGCAGCTGAGCATTTTCATAAGGCGTAATTTCTTTTCCCATTACTTTTTCCATTGCCGCATTATGATTTTCAGAAATACCGTAGTGATCTCCATAAATCATAATTACAGAATTATCATAAAGCCCAGAAGCTTTCAGTTCTTGGAAGAAAGATTGCAATGATTCGTCTAAATAACGAGCCGTTTGGAAATAACGGTCAACTGTTGCATCGCCCGTGTTAGCCGGCTGTATGCTTGCCTCATTGTTTCCAAGTAAAAATGGAAAATGATTTGTTAACGTAATTAAATGCGCATAGAACGGCTGTGGTAAAGACTGCAGCATTGGAACAGATTCTTTAAAGAACGGTTTGTCTTTTAAGCCATAATTAATTTTATTTTCACCCGTCATATTGTAATAACTTGCATCAAAGAACTTATCCACACCGAACTGCTTGTAAATTTCGTTACGGTTCCAAAACGTCTTATAGTCTCCGTGCAGCACAGCGCTCGTATAGCCAGCTTTTTGATCTAAAATAGCTGGTGCTGCCTGATACGTATTGCTTCCTTTCAGTACAAAGGCAGAACCTTGAGGAAGGCCGTATAGAGAGTTGTCCATCATCAGCTCAGCATCTGATGTTTTTCCTTGTCCTGTTTGATGAAAGAAGTTATCAAAATACGTAAAGTCATTTCCATGGGCCAACGAATTTAAGAAAGGTGTCACTTCCTGGCCATTTAATTTGTAATCAATTAAAAAAGACTGAAATGATTCCAAATGAATTTTAATAATATTTTTCCCTTTAGCTTTTCCAAAATAAACGGAATTAGGTTCCGCATAATGACTGTTTTTAAAATTAACGACGTTTGTTAAATCATTGCTGCTTGCAAAAGCTCGCTGTTTAGAGTTTTGAGCAGTTTGAACACCGTCATACATCGTATAATTATAGGCGCCTAGATACTTTACTAAATAATTGCGGTCAAAAGTTCGAGATAGAAGCTGCGGGCGATCAATTTCTGCTAATGTTAAGTTGACAGAAAAGACCATGAATCCTAAAGAAAGAATAGTTACAGCATTCTTAACCGATACTTTTTCATTATGCCAGTCAATTTTTTTACTAAAAAAGAAGAAAAAATAAATAATAAAATCAACAAAATAAAAAACATCATGTGCTTTTAATAAATCCATAATGCTTCCGCCCATACTTCCCGCATTACTTGTCTGCAATAGTGTAGGAAGCGTTACAAAATCGTTAAAAAAACGATAATAGAGAATGTTGCTGTATAACAGCAGCGTCATAATGAAACTGCCTGCAAGAATCCAAGCTCCTGCTTTCTTTCCTTTAAAAAATAAGCCGATTCCTAAAAAAATCAGCACTGAACTCACAGGGTTTATGAACAGCAGTATTTGCTGCATTACGCCGCTTACGCCTAAGTTAAATTCAGTTTTATAAGCCACGTACGACTTTATCCACATTAAAACAGCGGCTAATATGAAATAGTGCAGCGGCTTAGAAACGATTCGCTTCATTTTGATTTTCCTTTCTCGATTAGTTTATGAGTAGATTCACAAAGAACATATAGAAAACCTTTATCATTATACTCATAGAAAATGAAAATTAAATGAAATCCTAGCCTTCACAACTATAGATAGATTCTTTAAATTCATCTACTAGTTTACCTAATACCCACAAATAAATAAACTAAAATCACCTTTTTTTATCATAAAACCCCTTCTCCCCTCATATACTGTATTCTGTTGCAACACCCGTACTGCAAACTTGTGCATTTTTTCACAATTTATCTACAAACTATTCTCATCTTGCTGTATAATAATAATTCTGCCTTGAGCATTCTCCAAATTCCTATGCTTAAGCCACAGCTTTCTTTTCATAACAGATGCACACATGAAAGGAGATGAATAAATGATTTTAAAAGCGCTAAAGAAAAACAAACATGTAACCGTGAATTATTACGAAAATGGCCTGCTTCAAACCTTCAAAGGAAAAATCCAAAATTTAAACCTAACCGACCAAACCCTCTCCCTACGAGATGAAAAACAAAACATTTTTTCCATTCGTTTGTCTGGCATTAAAGAAATTTATTAACAAAAAAGATCCTGAAGAATTCTTCTAGGATCTTTTTTGTATTTTTTATCCATTACTTATTGAAAAATCATCCAATTGGTGTTAAATTAACTTTACATAATGTTAAATCAACTTAACAAATTTATTAAAAAGGCAGCGGGTGATCATATTGACTCTTATTAATCACGTAAAAGAGCTTAGAGCTAAACATGGATATACGCAAGGAGATTTAGCTGAAAAAGTTGGAGCCACTCGCCAAACCATTGCAGCTATTGAAAAGGGAAATTACGTTCCCTCCCTACTACTTGGTTTAACAATTTGTGATGTCTTTCAATTAAAAATGGAAGATGTTTTTAGACTTCAAAAGGAGGAGAAAAATATTGAGTAATGTTATTAAATCTTATTTATTGAATGTAGTGTCTCTGTTATGCGTAGGGTGGTTTTTATATGATTTTTTAAGCCTAAATATTCAATTTAGTGAAGTTATGACCGACCCTGAACCCCCGTGGGAAATTACTATGTCTATAGGCTCTTTTGCTTCTTTAATTGTCCTTTTAATTGTCTCATTTTTTTACTACCGCGCGCGTAAAAAGACGAAGAACGTTTCGCCTTTATTATTTCCTTTTGAATTTGCAGAAGAAGATGAACGTGAAAAGATGATAACAGCAGAAGCTTGTAAAAAAGCCTTTGTTTTTCTCCTATTTTCTATTCCTATAGGTGCTGTATTAATAGCTTTTTATCCGCTGTTGCCTAATTCTTTTAGCTTCTATCCCATTGCCGTTCTTTTGCTTCTTTCTCTTGTGCAGTTAACGGTTTATTACGTATCAATTAGTAAGATTTATCGCTGATTAAAAAAGGGTTGTTCTAAAAAGAACAACCCTTTTTTAATCTAATAATTCACTGAATTTCCTACAAAAATAATCCAACCTACATCTATTTCACTATTTTTTCATTTTTTCTGTCTATATTGAACTATAACAATTGAACGATCAATGTTACCTTCCACTGCAGTTTTTCTTCAGTGTTCAGTTGCAAAATATGAAAGATAAAAGGAGCATATCAATGGCAGCTAATAAATGGACAAAATGGATGGTTGGATTATCGGGCGTTGCTGCATTTACCACTTTTATAGGACTTTCTCAAAAATATGATCAAACAAATTCAACAGCTGCAGCACTAAATAACGATACATCAGCCGATAATTCATCTCAAACTCAAACGGAAGATGAGACGGAGCTATTTCCAGATTCAGGATCCGACTCCAATACGGACAATGGAACTAACGGGCAAGATCAATGGTCAAATGACAGTTCTAGTGAACAAAGTGGTCAATGGTCAGACGATGATTCAAGTAGCCAGCAAGATCAGTGGTCTAATGATGATTCCGGAAATAGTCAGGATAATTGGGGCAATAACGATGATTCTTCTATGCAGTCAAGACCTTCTTAAGGATGTGATGTAATGAGCTACTCATTTAAAGCAATGAATACTACATTTAACGTATACCAGCTTGAAACACCTGTCAGCCAAAAAGTGGAGAGCTGGTGTTATCTTGTAGAAGAAACGCTAAGCCGCTTTCTTCCAACAAGCGAGCTTTCACAGCTTAATTCGCTGAACGGAAGATTATTTTTACCGTCAAAAATGTTGTATGAAGCTGTAAAAACAGCCTCCTACTATTACAATGAGACAAACGGAATTTTCAACCCATTTCTGTATCATTCTATTCAAACTCTAGGATATGACCAAAGTTTTGAACAACTGCCTAACAATCAGCTTCCTCAAGAAGTAGCAGCTTTTGATGCTGTTAACCCTATTATGATTCATAAAGGAATGAGAAGTATTCAGCTTGCTTCTAATGTCGGTCTGGATTTAGGCGGAATCGCAAAAGGTTGGAGCATTCAGCAAATGGCGAATCAATTAAAGAAAAAAGGAACTTCACTTGGGGCAATCGATGGAGGCGGTGATATTGTAACGTGGGGGCCTGCTAGCAAGCACTGGTCTATCGCGCTCTCTCATCCATTTGATTTATCAAAAAATCTCATGAGCATTAAAGTAAAGAGCAACAGTGGCATTGCCACAAGCAGTGTGGGCAGGCGATTGTGGAAAGTAAACGGACACACTCACCATCATATTATTGACGGCAGAATCAGCAAGCCTAGTTCATCAGAGCTTCTGCAAGCAACGGTTGTTTCAGAAGACTTGACCGTTTCTGAAGTCTATGCAAAATGCATGCTTATTCTCGGATGGGACGCCGGATTAAGATTAGCTAAAATGCATCACCCTTCTTTAGAGGTAATTGCGGTTACAAAAGAAGGCAAGGTGTTAATCGAAAAAAATGTGAAAGGTCAGGTATACCACTATGGCTACTCTCCTCGCGCAATTTAGTGCCCACTTTCCCGTTTGGAATACCATTCGGGCAGCCGGCTTAACTTCTTATTTACTAATGTTTGTATCGGTTGCCGCTGGCATTTCTCACAGCTTTTCGTTTTTTAAACCAAAACGAAAAAAACAGTTCTTGCTGGTTCATCAATCATCAGGGTGGTTCGGGTTATTATTTGGCATGATTCACGGACTTGTTTTATCATTTGATCAATCGATCCACTTTCCACTTTCTGACATTTTAATTCCATTCACTTCCGATTACAAACCAATTAGCACAGGTCTTGGTACTATTTCACTCTACATTTTATTCGTACTGATTATTACATCCGATTTTATAAAACAGCTGGGGAGAAAAACTTGGAAAGCCATTCATTTTCTTGCTTTTCCAGGCTATTTGCTCGCACTGTATCACGGCATTACTTCTGGAACAGATACACAGCAGCCGCTTATTCTTTGGATGTACAGCATCACTGGCTGCATCGTTTTGATTTTGCTTTTTTTACGAATTCAACACCAGTCAGCTCCTAAGAACCAAAAAAAAGCTCAGGAAAACTAAAAAACGCACTCTATTATAGAGTGCGTTTTTTCTTATCCTCGTCCTGCTTGGAATGATGGGTACTGTGTCATACCGCCGTCAGCAAAGAGCGTAATCCCTGTTACATAACTTGCCTCTGAAGAAGCTAGCCATGCAGCAACCGCTGCAATTTCTTCCGGCTCTCCAATGTATCCCATTGGAATCATGCTTTCTACATCTGCACGCTGCTCAGGATCAGCAAATTTCTCAGCGTTAATCGGTGTATTAATCGCTCCCGGTCCAATGTTATTTACACGAATACCTTTTGGAGCGTATTCTAATGCAAGTGTTTCGGTCATGAGCTTCATTCCGCCTTTACTTGCTGCGTAATGAACAAATAATGGCCAAGGAATTTTCTCGTGAACACTCGACATGTTAATAACTGTTCCCTTAATATCATTTTCCACAAAATATTTAATCGCTTCACGGCTGCCTAAAAATGCTCCCGTTAAGTTCGTATCAATTACTTTATTCCAATCGCTTAAAGACATTTCATGAGATGAAACCGGATTTTCCATTCCTGCGTTATTAATCATAACGTCTAACTTTCCAAATTCTTTAATAGCAGATTGAACTAAATTGATCACGTCAGACTCAACTGTTACGTCACCTTTAACCGCAATTGCCTCTCCGCCGACTTTTTTAATTTCTTCTAAAACGCTGTTAGCTTCTTCTTCTTTCGAACGATAATTCACAACTACTTTAGCTTTTTCTGTCGCAAAACGAATCGCCATTGCTTTTCCTAAACCGGTAGATGAACCTGTTATGACAACTACTTTTCCTTCTAAATCTTTATACATTGTTAATAACCTCCTAGTTAGCTTTTGGCGAGCCCTAACATGACTCCTGCTATGATGATCAGTATAATCCCGATAATAATCCCAACTAGCTGACGCTTCGTTTTCTTCTCACCCAAAATGATGATCCCGCCTAATGTTGAAATGACGATTCCCATTTGAGAAAGCGAAAAGCTTGTCGCTACGCCTACTTTAGGTTGTGAGATGAATAAAAACATATTACCAGCGGCCCAAATAAGACCTGGGATAATGTTGCGAATTGCATATTTATTAAATGGCTTATGCTTAAACGTCAGCAATACTCCTCCAATAACCATACCAATTGCTTGAGGTAATAAAGCCGACCATCCGTCTACATTAAATAGACGGGCTACTACAACATAAACTAAATAACCAACGGTTGAAATTAATAAAATAACAATTCCTTTTTTGAAGTTTCCTTTTCCTTCTTCAGCCTCTTTCTCTTCTTTGCTTTGAAGTGATGCTAAAACAATCCCTACAATAATAAAGATAAGAGCGAGCACACCAAGAATGATTGAAGTTTTTGTAGACCACTCGTGAAACACAATTACTCCAAACAATGAAGTGGAAACTAACTGAAGCCCAGTTGAAATAGGCATCGTTTTAGAAACTCCAATTAAATCAATACTTTTCAGCTGATTACTTTGTCCAACTGCCCAAAATAGCCCCGATACAACTCCAACCCCAAAGATTAAAGGTGTAAACGTAGGATGTACAAAAATATAAATACCGATGGAGAAAATCAAAGCTCCCAATGTGGTTCCAAGCGTTTGACTATAAGGTCCTCCGCCTAGTTTCACATTGAAAAGCACAATGCTTCCCCAAAATATGGCTGGTAAGACAGCTAAAAATATGTCCATGTTTCAAAACCTTCCTGTGCTAAAATTAAATGTCAAAGTGCATATTCCCCAATTTTTCCGCCATTAATCCTTTTTCAGGGACATTTTATGAATTAATGACCACACGAAATATTCTTTGGATAGCGAAAACTGTATACCTTAATTTGTTCTAGGAGAGAAAAAGATATACTTTCTAACGTAAAAAAACAGCTTTTCCAAATAAAAGCTGTTCTGTATCATTTAATTTATTTTTAACATATAGCGATTAATAGGTCTCCCCACTCTGCCGTATTCAACTGATAATTTCAGCTCGTTTTCCTGTTCTAAAAACTCTAAATACCTTCTTGCTGTCACACGCGCAATTCCTACACCGTCCGCTACTTCTTCAGCAGAAATTGGATGATTTTGTTCGGAAAGATATTGTTGTATCCTCCTTAGCGTAACCGCATTTAGCCCTTTTGGAAGCAAATCGGCTTTTTCTTCGAATTGCTGAAACAGCATAGAATCTAATTCAGACTGAGTAATATGTTCTTTTTGACTTATTTTAACTTGAAACGAACGATACTGCTCAAGCGCTTGCTTTATTCGTTCAAACTTGAACGGTTTCATAATATAATCTACCGCGCCGTATTGAAGAACTTTCCGTATGGTTTCAATATCACTTGCAGCCGTAACTGCTATCACGTCTGTTTTATAGCCATTTGCTCGAATTTGCTGTAAGGTAGTTAAGCCATCTTGACTAGGCATATACATATCAATAATCGTTAAATCAGGCTGATGCTGTTTAATGAGCTGTACCCCCTCTAAACCATTCGAAGCTGCAGCGATAACGGTGAACCCTTCAACTTGTTCAATAAATTGGCGGTTCACTTCTTGTACCATAGGATCGTCTTCTATGAGAAGCACGGTCCATGCTTTTTTATTCATTCCCCACTCCCCCTATAAAAAGAATGTAATGATAAAAGTCGTTCCAACATCTAATTCTGACTCTACTTCGATCTGACCGTTTCCTTTTTCAACAATTTGTTTTACTAAATGCAAACCAATTCCTCTATTTTCCTTTGCTTTGGTTGAAAAACCTTCATCAAAGATTCTCGCTACCTGATCCTCATTCATGCCACACCCGTTATCTTCAACTAATATAGAAAGAATGCCGTCATTTTGTTCCATACTTATATAGATCTTCCGTTCACGACGCTCCATATGTTGATACGAATCAAAAGCGTTCTCAATTAAGTTACCAATAATAATCACAAAATCATGATGATCTAAGTAAGGAGGAAATGAGTGAAGCTCGCTGTGGCGATCGATAGCTAACTCAATTCCAAGTTCTTTGGCACGGCTGACTTTGCTCAACAGCAATCCCGATATACTTTCATCTTTAATATGCTTATGAAGAAATTGGGTGAGCTCTTCTTGCTGTTCAGACACTTGAAAAACATACTGAAGAGCCTTGTCTTTATTTCCAAGTTGGATAAGCCCTGCAATCGTATGAAGTTTATTCATGTATTCATGGTTTTGAACTCTAAGAGCGCTTACAAATGATTTAACTCCTGTTAACTCTTCAGCTAATTTTTTAACTTCCGTTCTGTCTTGAAAAACAGCGACCGCACCGACTGTGTGATTATTAACCTTAATCGGCACACGATTGCTTAAAATATTCAAATTTCGAACTTGAAGCTCTCGATTATAAACAGGCTGATTAAGCTGCAGAATTTCTGGAAGCCTTGTATCTGGAATCACATCATAGATCTTTTTTCCAATTACCTCATCGGGTACATCCATCATAATTTTCGCTTTATGATTAAAAATAGTGATGTTCTCCTCTTTATCAATGGCAATGACTCCTTCATTCATGGCATTAAAGGTCTCCGTTCGTTCTACGAATAAACGAGCAATTTCATGAGGTTCAAGTTCAAACATCTCTTTTTTGATACGAGATGCAAGCGCCCACGCTCCCCATCCTCCAAAGAAAAGAGCAAGACCTGAGATAAGAAAGATTTCTTTTTTTAAACTTAAAATGACCTCTGTAAATTTCGGAAGAAGATAGCCTGAGACAACCACTCCTACTTGTTCATGCTGATCGTTTACAACGGGCACAAAAGAGCGAATGACCATTCCGCCTTCTCCTTTTGCTTTATCGGTATAGGTATGTTCTGCAAACGCCTGTCCCTCATCATCTCCTTTAGAGGTTTTTCCAATCATGCTTTGCAAAGGGTGAGACAAACGTTCATGATTCATATTCATAACCACTACATAATAAGCACCGTGAATAATGCGAATCGGCTCTACAATTTGATTAATGTTCTTACTATCTTTTTCAATTTTTTCTCGAATTTCAGGCATTTCAGCAACTGTTCTCGAAGTGATTAAAGCCCTTTGCTCTAAATCATTTTCTTTTGACTGTACAAAATTATTAATCACCACGATACTTGCTAAAAACAACGAAAAGGCCACGATAAAAAAGATTAACCCCGTCATTTTCGTTTGCATCGATAAGCGCATCATAGCGGAACACCTACTGCTGATTGAAGTTTATTTTAATTTTACCACGTTGAGAAATTGCGTGTTAGAATATTTGTAGAGAAAAATTATTGAATCGTGGGGTTGGACATTTTGAAGATGTTTATAGGGGCAAGTATCATTGTTAGCGTTTTCTTGATGATCTATGTTTTTTTGCAGTATACGGTTATAAATCAGGATAATGTGTATCATGACGATGAGCAAAAAGGATTAAATAAGCAAATTGTGATTAATTTTAGCCACGTGGTAGCTGAAAATACTCCAAAAGGCTTAGCCGCTCAAAAATTTGCTGAAATCGTTAATCAAAAATCGGATGGTAAAGTTAAAATTGAAGTATATTCAAACGGCGTATTGTATTCAGACGACGAAGAACTTGCCGCCCTTCGCCGAAATGATGTACAAATGATTGCACCTTCCATTTCAAAGCTAAGCGACCTCTCCCCTACGTGGCAACTTTTTGATCTTCCCTTCATTTTCGATGATTACAGCGAGGCAAAACAAGTGTTTACCGGTAAAATCGGACAGGATTTGTTGAGTACGCTGCAAGAGAAAAACATTAAAGGGCTTGCTTTATGGAGCAACGGCTTTAAACAAATGACTAGCAATACGAAACCTTTGCTCCATCCAGCAGATTTTCAAGGTCAAACGTTTCGCATTATGCCAAGTGAAGTAATCAAAAAACAATTCGAACTTCTTGGCGCCAAGCCTCAGGCTGTCTCGTTTAATAAAGTATATCAATCCCTTGAACGACAGGAATTTGATGGACAGGAAAATACCATTTCTAATATTTATTCAAAACGTTTGTACGAGCTGCAAAAATATATGACCATCAGCAACCATGGATACTTGGGCTACGCTGTTTTAATGGATGAAAAGTATTGGGACAGCCTCCCTGAAGATGTAAAACAACTATTAAGTGATGCAATGGTAGAAACAACTAACTGGATTTGGACTCAATCAAAAATGATGAACGATGAACAGCTGCAGCAAATAAAAAATAAATCTGGCATGCGCGTTTATTACTTAAATGATTTACAAAAAGCTGAATGGAAAAAACAGTTTAACTCTCTTTATCAATCGTTTGAAAACAATGCAACAAAACAAACGCTTGATATCATTCAACAAATAAAAAATATCGAAAGCAAAAAGTGATGACTATATGTTCATCACTTTTTTTGACCAAAATGACCAAAAAGAACATTATCACCAGAAATATAAATAGTTAAAATTATCAGTTAATATAAGGATAAGAATAATGTAAGCGTTAACAAAAACATTCTCGAAAGGAGCATTACGTATGAAATTAAGTTTTAAAAATCTAACTGTTCAAGTTGTTATCGGTATCCTTCTTGGTATTGCAATCGGCTTCATGTTTCCTGAATTTGGAGCTAAATTAAAAGTATTGGCTGATATCTTCATTAAATTAATTAAGATGGTGATTGCCCCAATTATTTTCTTAACAGTGGTCATCGGTATCGGAAGCATGGGAGATTTAAAGAAAGTGGGACGAATTGGAGGTAAAGCTCTTTTATACTTTGAGATTGTCACTACTTTTGCCTTAGCAATTGGAATTATCGTTGTAAACTTTATCAAACCTGGGGCTGGCTTTAATATCAATGGCGCAAGCGGAGCTGATGTTACTCAATATACGCAGCAAGCAGCTGAAGCGGAGCATGGCTTTATGGAGTTTATCATGGGAATTATTCCAGACAGCGTATTTGGCGCAATGGCAAATGGTGAATTATTGCCAATCTTATTCTTTGCCGTACTATTTGGAATGGCTACAGCTACACTCGGCGAAAAAGCGGCTCCTGTCATTACATTCTTTGAACGCTGTACAGATATTTTCTTTGGAATTGTTAATATGATTATGAAACTTTCACCTATTGCGGCGTTTGGAGCGATGGCTTATACGATCGGTAACTTTGGAATAGGCTCTCTTCAAAAACTCGGTTTCTTAATGGGATCTGTTTACATTACTATGTTCTTATTTATTGTATTTGTACTTGGAACCATTGCTAAGATTTATGGATTTAATATTTTTAAATTCATTGCTTTTATTAAAGAAGAAATTCTACTTGTATTAGGTACGTCTTCTTCGGAATCTGCATTGCCAAAAATGATGGACAAAATGGAGAAGTACGGATGTTCAAAATCTGTAGTAGGACTTGTCATTCCAACTGGTTACTCATTTAACCTAGATGGAACAGCAATCTACTTATCAATGGCTGCTATCTTTATCGCTCAAGCGTATGGAGTCGACCTGTCGTTAATGCAAGAGATTACGCTACTTGGTATTTTAATGCTAACGTCTAAAGGAGCTGCCGGAGTTACTGGCTCTGGATTTATTACACTAGCAGCTACGCTTGCTGCATTCCCGATGATTCCAGTTGAAGGAATCGCGCTGTTAATTGGGGTAGACCGCTTTATGTCGGAAGCTCGTGCCATTACAAACTTAATTGGAAATGGTGTAGCAACTGTAGTTGTATCGAAAATGGAAAATGAATTTCATCCTCCTGTAGAAACAGTACAAGACGTTAATTCCGCACCTCCATTAGCTAAGTAATAAAAAAAGAGGTTGAGACATAGCCTGATGAATTCAATCTAAAGACGAATAAATGGGATACATGAGCTGAACCGCTTATGACACCGCAGTTGATTTCCGTACAAGACTTCGCTTTCCGCGGGCGGCCGATGAGCCTCCTCGTCGCGTACGCTCCTGCGGGGTCTCATCTGTTCCGCTTTTCCCGCAGGAGTCTTCGCCTTGTCCTCCAATCAACTGCTAGATGGATCTAAACAAATGAAGCCTACGTTCATCCCAACAAAAAAACGAATCACTAATCAAAATGTTTGATTAGTGGTTCGTTTTTCACTTCATCTTAAATACTTTTGTCCCAACCTCTTTTTTAGGATTAATGCGTTTCTTTTTTAGAACGTCCGCTAAGTTTCCCAACAACAACAACTAAAATAGCTAACAAAATAGGAATAATCGTATGCAAATGCGGATTCAACCCTTCTAATACGTGTCCCACCGCTTTGTCTTTAAAGATCATTTCACCAGCAGTATAGCCAAGAAGCGCTGCTCCAGCAATGATGATAATTGGGAATTTTTCCATAATTTTCATTAAAAGCTGACTTCCCCAAATGATTAACGGAATGCTGATAACAAGACCAAGGATAATGAGTAGAATATTGCCGTTAGCCGCACCCGCAACCGCTACTACGTTATCTAAACTCATAACAAGGTCCGCTATAATAATTGTTTTAATAGCACCTGCTAGAGTTGAATTCGCTTTAATATCTCCATCATCTTCACCTTTTAAAAGACTAATAGCAATCCATAGAAGAAGCAGCCCTCCGATGAAATTTAAAAATGGGATTGTTAATAAATATACAGCGACAAACGTTAGCCCTACACGTAATACAACCGCTCCTAATGTACCGAAAACAACCGCTTTGTTTCGATGCTCGTCCGGAAGATTCCGACAAGCTAAAGCAATCACGACTGCGTTATCGCCACTCAGTACAATGTTAATCAGTAAAATTTCTAAAAGATTTAAAATAAAACTCTGATCCATAAAAAAACTCCTTGATTGATTTTTATTAGTCTATTTCTCTATCTCTTATTTCATTACTAGAAATAGAGAACTAAAACTCTATCAATATAACCCGTTCTTACTCTTTAATGAAGAGAAGTAGTTATTTCACTAACAGTATTTTATCACTAAAAAGAAATTTGAAATAGGTATTTGTAAAGGAAAAGTCAGTTCATTACAATAAATCAAACCTTATCCTTTATCTTTCATCTATTTTTCACCATCACCCTCTACTATTAGTAGCAGGAGAGCATTTATAAAAAATAGAGTAATTTTTATAAATAATACAAGCCTCCAATGCTTCTTCGTTATTTTGTAGTTTTTCGACCGCTACGACATAAGAAGGGAGAAAATAGGTATGATTTTAAAAGCGCTAAAAACAAATAAATTATTAACTATTAACTATCAAAACAATGGTTTTGTTCAAACGGTAAAAGGTTATATTCAAAACTTAAACTTACTTGAACAAACTCTTCTATTAAAAGATGAAAATCAGCATGTACGATCACTTCGCCTATCAAGTATTAAAAATATTTATTGATAAAAAAAGAAGAGATTTAGACATAACTACACCAACTCCATCTAAAGACGTACAAATTGGACAAATGATCTGGACTGCTTGTTACACCGCTGTTGATTTCCGTGCAAGACTTCGCTTTCCGCGGGCGGCCGTTGAGCCTTCTCGCCGCTTACGCTCCTGCGGGTTCTCACCTGTTCCGCTTTTCCCGCAGGAGCCTTCGCCTTGCCTTCCAATCAACCGCTAGAAGCAGCTAAATAGAGTAAATTCACGTTATCATAACCATAAAAAGATCCGAACGATGAATCGTTCGGATCTTCTTTCAATTAAATAAAATACTTTTGTCTTACCCTCTTTTTATTTAGCTCACTTTATAGCGTGCGATTACTTCTTTAATTGATTCATATACAATTTCAACCATTCTTTTTAATTCTTCGTCCGTCATTGAAAGAATAGGCATCATTGTAACCACAGGACCTAGTTCTCTAATAATTAAACCTTTTTGGCGAGCCGCTAAAATAATGTCTCCCATCACTTTTTTATCTTCAAAAACAGATTTTGTTTGGCGGTCTTTCACAACTTCGATTCCTGCCATTAATCCTCTTTGTCTAATGTCTCCCACGTTAGGCAGTTCATAAAGCTTTAATAGATAACGTTTAAAAACTTTTGCCTTTTCTTTTACACTACGGATTAACTCTCTTTCTTCTATCAGTTCAATATTTCTAAGCGCTACTGCACAGGCTAATTGATTTCCCGTATACGTATGTCCATGAAAGAAGGTTTTATTTTCATCTGGATGAGCTAAAAAAGCATTAAATATCTGTTCGGTTGTTAACGTAGCAGCAAGCGGCATATACCCTCCTGTTATCCCTTTTCCTACACACATAATATCCGGTACAACATCTTCTTGCTCACATGCAAACAGCGTTCCTGTTCGTCCAAATCCAACGGCTACTTCGTCACAAATCAGCAATACCCCGTACGCTTTGCACAGCAGCTCTACTTGTTTTAAAAAACCGGGAGGATGTGTAATAATACCCGCTGCTCCTTGCACAAGCGGTTCAATAATCAACCCGGCTACTTCTTCCCCTTTGTTCTGCAAGAGCTTCTCTAGCTGGTGAATACAGTAAGCTGAAGCTTGCTCTTCCGTTTCAAATCCTTCCATACGGTAAGTATAAGGAGAAGGTGCGGGAATTCGTTCAAACAGCAATGGCTTAAAGATGCGATGAAATAAATCCATGCCTCCTACACTGACTGCCCCGATTGTATCTCCGTGATATGCCTCATTCAATGAGATAAATTTACTTTTGTTTTTGTACTTTACAGAGTCGAGATTTTGCCAATATTGATAGGCAATTTTCAACGCAATTTCAACAGCGGCGGAGCCTGTATCAGAGTAGAAGACTTTCGATAAGCTGCCAGGAGTAATTTCCGCTAGCTTTTTGGCTAACAAAATGGATGGAACGTTTGCCGATCCAAGCAGCGTAGAATGCGCTAATCTTTCCACTTGTATATGTAAAGCTGTATTTAATTCCGGATCATTATGTCCATGCACGTTCACCCATAGAGAAGCGTATCCATCTAAATATTTGTTTCCCTCTACATCATATAAATAGCTTCCTTCTCCTCTTTCAATAATAAGAGGATTCGATTGACGATAAGCTTTCATTTGTGTAAACGGATGCCATACATATTCTTTATCCCATTTCTCCAGCTCAGCTTTTTGATACGGCACAGTCAAACACCTCCTGAATATGTTGAATAACACTTTTTTGCCTCATCATTTTCTCAATATATGCATCTAACTCTTCATCGATATGTGTGAATACTGGAACGGTCATTAGAGATGATATTTGAAGCAGCTTTTCAATCGTTCGAACATTATCATTATGAATGATACTGCTGTGATTAAAACGATTAAAAATGAGTTCGTTGATTTTAAGGTGATGCTCACTTGCATATGAAAAGGTAGAAAGCGCGTCGTGAATGGCTCCTAACCCCGTTGTTCCAACAGCAATAACCGGCATTTGTGCATCTATGATCAAATCTTTTGTCATATAGAATGTTGTTTCCTCCTCAATTAAAGGTACGGCAAGACCCCCCGCTCCTTCCACGAGCACTACATCAAATTTCTTTTTTAATTCATTAATGCGTTTTAAGACGATTGAAGGCTCTACTTGCTTGTTGCTCAGTGCAATAGCCAAATGAGGAGACGTCTCCGGCTTTAACTGATAAATACCCGTATCTGCTACTCCGAGCCTTGTTTCAAACCAGTGAATATCCGGATAACCTCCAATTTCGTCTTGGTAGCCGGTTTGAAATGGTTTGCAAATTGTCGTTTTTATTCCTAGACGACCAAGTACTTTATACAAAATACTTGTAACCAGGGTTTTTCCAATATCTGTTCCAGTTCCCGTAATAAAATACGCTTTGCCCATTTTCTTTTTTCTCCTTTTTTTCTATGTCTTAGTTACCCTGCTTTAACCCGCTTTGATGACAAACGACTAAATTGAGGCTGTATTCGGTGAATCAGCACTGAACATAAAATACACAATAAAAGATCTCCAGGCATTGGCAAAACAGCTCCAAAAAGAAGTGTATCACTCAGTGAAAGAGGCTTTTCAATTATCCATTTCATTGCTCCGTAAAGCCAGAAGCAGCCGACTGCGTACACAATAGCTAACGTAGATAAATTAGCTGAAAAGATAGAAAAGGGTTTCTTTAAGTCATATTTTTGAATAAGATAGCCGTTCATAAATGAACCTGCAGCATAGCCAATTAAATAGCCAAACGTTGGTTTGAAGATATACCCTATACCTCCTCCTTCTGCAAAAACCGGAACACCGATTAACCCAATACCTATGTAGCATAGCTGACTATACAAGCCTAAACGCGGACCTAGCAGCGCACCGGCTAAATAAACAGGAACAATTTGAAGAGTAAACGGTATGTAGGGAATAGGAATTTTTATAAATGCACCGATCGCCGTTAAAGCTGCAAATAAGGAAACATACGCCATTGTTTTCGGTTTCATATTCACCCTCCTTTCTCTTTTCGTTGCTTTAAGTTTGCAATAATTTCTTTTTATTTGTCAACTTAATTTTATTTTAAGTTTACAAATAAATAATAAAAAAAGACGCAAAAACCTGGGCTTTTGCGTCTTTTTGATTTTTATAAAATTACTTTTTTGTTGTCTTTAAGCTGCACTTCTTGACGGCTGATAGATAAATCAACTTTCTTTTTTACACGGGCATGATAATAAGCATAAAACAGCAGCGCTAGTGGAATACCAACATACAGTGCCATTCGCTGTTCTGCATCAAATGCCATGCTTCCCAATACGATTGTATTTAATACTAATGCGATTAAAGGTAATACCGGGTAAAGAGGGACTTTAAATTTTAAATCCTCGATTTGCCCTCCTTGATTGATATATCTTTTTCTAAATGCAAGCAGTGATGCAGCAATCGTAATCCAGCCGATTTGTGCACCTAAACCCGCTGCAGAAATGAGCCATACAAATACTGTTTCTTGAGCAAAGAATCCTGAAAGTAAAGATAAAAGCGCAATGCCTAATGTTAAAAGCAGGGCATTCATCGGCACACCGCGTTTATTTACTTTCATGAAAGCTGAACTTGCCATGTTATCTTTTGACAATGAATACAGCATACGCGTTGCTGCATAAAGACCTGAGTTAGCTACAGATAACAGTGCCGTTAGGATAACAAAGTTCATAATATCTGCTGCATATGGAATACCAATTTGGTCAAATACAACAACAAATGGACTCTCAACTACGCCTGCTTTTTCAAGCGGAATCATACCCGCTAAGACAGCTACAGCTAGTACAAAAAATACAAGCGTTCTCCATACCGTTTGTTTAATTGCTCTTGGTACAGTCTTGTCTGGGTTTTCACTTTCCCCAGCCGCTACACCAATAAGCTCCGTGCCTTGGAATGAAAAATTAACTGTAATCATGGTAATCAACACGGTACTAATTCCGTGAGGAAACACGCCGTGAGCCGTATAATTAGAGAAAAGCGGTGCGCTGTCTCCATTACTTAATGGAAGAAAACCAAACATAGCAGCTCCACCAAGCACGATAAATAAAATAATAGCTAACACTTTAATGCTGGCAAACCAAAACTCCGCTTCACCAAACGCTTTAGCTGACAGTGCATTTAATGAGAATAATAAAAGTGCAAATATAGCACACCAGATCCATACAGGAGAATCAGGAAACCATCTTTGCATGAGCTGACCTGCTGACAAAAATTCTAATGCAACCGTTACAGCCCAGCCCAACCAATATAACCATCCAAAAGCGAAACCAACACCAGGGCCAATAAATTTTGTTGTATATGTCTGAAACGAACCGGAAACTGGCATTGCTACTGCAAGTTCCCCCAAGCAAAGCATTGTTAAGTACATAATGAAGCCACCTACGATAAACGAAAGGATAGCTCCAATCGCTCCTGCTTGGCTAATCGTGTATCCTGTTCCTAAAAAGAAACCGGTACCGATAACCCCGCCGAGCGAAATCATAAACAAATGTCTGCTTTTCATCGTCTTTTTTAATTCATTTGTTTGCTGTTGTCCTTCTATCATATTAACGACATTTCCTTTCAACCTATTTATTACGAGATATTACCTAGAAAAAAATTAATAAACCTTTGTTTTCTATGCATATTTACTTACATATTTATACGGTGTTCTCAATTTAAATGAAACAGCCTTTTGTAATCTTAACATAATGCTCACTAGATTTAAAATGTTTTTCTGCAAAAGTAAAATGAATTTTTCTTGAATAGTGTAATTTTCTTTTACTGTTGATATTCATAACCGCTTTTCTTCAAATGAATAGAGGATGCAACAAGAAAAAAGCTGTGCTTTCGAAGACGAAAGCACAGCTTTTTCACACTTTTTACCAAACAAACAATCCAACAATCATAGCACTTAATAATGAAACAGCGATACCGCTCACAAGCAGTTTCCATACGTTTTTTCCAATAATCGTTGATTTACCTTCTGATAACGTAGAATTATACGTTCCATAAATCATACCCACCGTACTGAAGTTAGCAAAAGATGTTAAGAATGTTGTAGCAACTGCAATCGTATGCGGTGGAAGTGTATCTAGATTTTTCTTCAAATCCATCATCGCGACGAATTCATTTGTTGCTAGCTTGATACCCATCAGCTGAGCTACGTACATTGCATCATGCCCCGTGAGCCCTAGTAAGAATGCGAATGGACTAAAGATATAAGAGAAAATCTTTTGTACAGTCAAGCCGTCTACGATAACGCCTAAAATACCGTTAAGCGCAGATGTAAGAGCTACATATCCAATAACCATCGCTAAAATAACAATAACCATGTTCATTCCGACTAACATACTGTTTGAAATGGTAGAGAAAAAGTCTTTTTTCTCCGACTTTGGCGGTACGTAAATCATATCTTCTTCTTTTGTAACATGAACTGGATTCAATAAGCTCACTAAAATAAGCGCGTTTAAACAGTTCAGTGGAATTGCTGTAAACACGTACGTAGCGGGAACCATCGTTAAATAAGCACCGATAATAGATCCGCTAATACTGCTCATACTCATAATTCCAAACGTAAGCAAACGGTTGTCTTTTAACACAGAAAGTTGATTACGAATAACAGCCAATGCTTCCGTGTTTCCTAAAAACATCATTTGAATAGCGAAAAAGCTTTCTAATTTAGGCAAACGAGAAACTTTCGAAATGACCCAGCCTACTTTATCGATAATCCACGTTAAAATACCAAAGTAAGATAAAATATCAAAAAATGTCACGACAAAGATGATAGGCAGTAATGCACTGAAGAAAAAGTCAACCGTTTCATTTCCCATTACGGATGGGAACGCAAAAGCAATTCCATCGTTAGCACAGGAAATTAGCCAAGTAAAGAACGAAGCAATTTTATTAATGATCCATGTTCCGATTGAAGTTCCTAACATAAACCAAGTAATGAGCACTTCAACGACCAACAGTGAAGCAATAGGACGCCACTTTATTTCTTTCTTTTTAGGAGAACATAAGAAGACGACACCCATTACTACAAAAACGCCTAATAAATTTAATAAAAAGTACATGCAAGCCACTCCCAGTTGTGTATTTGAAAACCAAAAAAAGCTCTTACTTTTCATAAATTCTGACAATAACAGAAAGTATGAAAAGTAAGAGCTTTGAAAGAAGGCTGTATCTATGATAATACGCCCTTCTTTTTGCTGCTTATATCCAAACTTTCTTGTAGTCTAGTTTTTTACGGTTACTAGGTAGAGACTATCAGACCATATTACTGATAATATACAAGATCGTAATCTTAGCTGTATTCAATTGATATGAACAAATTCTACCCTTTATTTTTTTAATAATCAACACTTTAAAAGTTTTTCGGAATAATAAAATTGGTATGAAAATTCTATTTATTTATCACTTCTTTTGAACTACTTATCCCAAAATCACACAAAAAAAGTGAATTTAATCATTCTTTTAACTCAATTATTTTCCTATTTTTGAAGCAAAGAAATTGATTCTTTGATGAGTATGTTTAAATATCTACTTCGCTTTTCATTTAATTCCTCAAAAAAATGTTTCGTTTTTACGACTTGAGGCGTAGAAAAAAATAATCCTGCTGTTCGTTGAAATTAACCGCTTTTCAATTTACACTTTATGGTAGAAGAAAACAAATTTAATTTAGGTAGAAAGCGGGTTATAACGTGAAAAAAATATTGGCTTTTATTTTAGTGATAGGTGGTACGGCAGTCCTCTTTTCTACTGCGTTTGCACCTTCCTCTTGGTCGTTAAGTTCATTCAAGACGTCCAAGTCTGAAGCAGCGTTATCAAGTGATATTCAGCATATTCAAATTGACTCTCCAAGCATTAGTACAACTGTCGTGCCGCAAGATCGTCAAGATATTAAAACAAAAGTAGAAGGGAAAGGAATAGTAGATGTAAAGCAAAATGGAGACACCCTAGTCGTCACTTATCAAAAAAGTCCTTTTCAATGGCTTTCTATTTTTTCAAACACAAAAGTGACAATCTACATTCCTAGAGATTATCACCACAACCTTGCGCTTACGGTAGGTTCTGGGGGCCTTCAAGTTGCTGCACAGCCTGAGCAAGCGCTTCAGCTGAAAGATGTTTCGATTAAAGTAGGTTCTGGAAATGCAAGTATTTCAAACTTGATTAGCACCTCTCTTCGCACGGATGTCAATTCTGGAGATTTACAGCTGAGTGATGTTGAAAGCCAAACGGCTAAATTTGCTGTAGGCTCTGGGGAAATTAAAGGAACAAACTATAAAGGAAAACTTCAGGCGCGCATTGGATCTGGTGATCTTTATATGGGTTTTAAAAAGCTAGAAGAGGCCGTTTCTGTAGATGTAGGATCTGGAGATGCCGTGCTGGTTCTTCCGAAAAGCGCTGGTTTTAAAGTGAATGGAAAAGTAAGCAGCGGTGATATAAACAATGACTTTAAGTTAAGCAATGCAACCGTAACAGAAGATGTATTAAAAGGAAAGCATGGAAATGGAAAATATCCTATTGATGCAGCTGTTTCAAGCGGAGAATTAACGTTAAAATCAAAATAAAACGAACACGGAAGTGTTCGTTTTATTTATGGTCTCACTGCAATATACCACGCTACTCCTACGATTGATCCTATGAATACGACTCCGTAAATAATAGATAAATTCACTATACTTTTCTTTTTAGATTTTCCGTAATCTTCATCTACTTTCTTTGCAGCACTGATCGTACCTGCAAGGGCAGCAACGCCGATAATAATGACAAGAAGCAATGCTAATTTCATTCATTCTCTCCTCCATATTTCGGTGATTGAATAAGACTGAATACCATGATGTTATTTATTTCATTTTAAGCAGCACGATTTAATCAGAATATGAAAGCGTTATATCTTCTCTTTCTATCATAAAGCTAAATTATGTAAAATCAACCATCCAATCGTGCATTATTTTCCTCCACCACTTTACATACATAAAAAATTCTCGAGCTTCACTGCTCAGGAATCTTCACCTAATAGAAATGGCATTTTAAGGTTTTAAAATGACTTTAATGCAGTTATCTTGATGATCATTAAAGATTTTGTAGGCATCAGCTGCGTCTTCTAAAGCGACTTTATGAGTAATAATTTCTTTTGGATCGAATTCTCCTTTTACAATTTGATCATACAATTTCGGCATAACCGGAATGACAAATGGTGTAAAATTTCCAAATGGCACTTTTAAATATTCAGCTTGACCTCCTGGATGATTTCCAAACTTTTCAGTATAACCGAAATAGCCGCCAGAATCGTAATGTGGATTAGAATTATCACATTGGCTCGTTAAATCATCCTTACAGTATGCACACTGTCCGCATGCTACGTTAAACGGAATAATAACGCGATCTCCTTTTTTTACTTTTGTAACATCCGGTCCTACTTCTTCCACAATCCCCATTGGTTCATGACCAATAATATAACCGTGAGGCAATGGCATGCTTCCTTGATATAAATGCAGATCAGAACCACAAATAGCCGTTGACGTTATTTTAATGACAATGTCATCTTTCTTCTCTAACTTCGCATCTTCTACTTCTGCTACTTTTACCTGATTAGGCCCTTGATACGTTACCGCTCTCATTTTCACCCTCCATTTTTACAACCTTCATATTACTTGAATTTATCTAAAGGCATGTATTCTATCCGGAGAAATCAAGGAAAATAAAAAAGCAGCGCTTACGCGTCTGCTTAAATGATTATTAAAACTGAAATAAATGTTTTCCTACCAGTACATCTGCCATCTTTACAAAGCGCTTGATTTCTAATACGTCATGAACTCGAACCATTTGAACGCCTTGTGCAATCCCTGCATATACAGTAGCTGCAGTTCCTTCCATTCTTTCCGTAGGAGGAGCATCGACTATTTGCCCAATAAATCCTTTACGAGAAGTAGCAAGCAGGACAGGATAGCCCATCTTTGTCAGCTGATCTAGATGCTGAATCGCTTCTACATTATGCGCAGCCGTTTTTCCAAAGCCAATGCCTGGATCTAAAATAATTTGATCATCTCGAACTCCTGCAGCTTTTGCAATTGATATGCTTTCTTCCAAATCACTTATCATATCTGTAATCAGATTTGTATAATTGGGCTCATGACGGTTATGCATTAAAATAATAGGAACATTATAGTCAGCTGCAACTTGAGCCATTTTGGGATCAGCCTTTGCGCCCCATATATCGTTAATAATATGTGCTCCTGCTTTTAGCGCATGCTTGGCCACTTCCGACTTGTATGTATCTACAGAAATGGGCACCTCTACGCGCTTAGCCACTTCAGAAATAACAGGCACAATCCGTTTAATCTCTTCTTCATCGCTAATTCTTGTATAACCAGGACGAGTTGATTCTCCCCCGATATCAATGATGTCTGCTCCTTGCTTCACCATTTCCTCAGCATGAGCAACCGCTTTATCTACATCGTAGTATTTTCCGCCATCTGAAAATGAATCCGGGTTTACGTTTAAAATCCCCATAATAAGCGTACGGTCTGCATAATTTAGTTCATACTTTCCGCATTTAATGACGGATTGAGACGTTAAAGTTGACACTATCCTCAGCCCCTTCGTAATTTGCAAATTGATGTATATTTATAAATATCATGTATTTTGAGAATGTCATACCGTTCGTAATTATATCAAAAGTCACCAGTCCTATGTCATTTTTCTTGGAGTTTCTTTCTTCTATAGTGTGAGATAAACGTTAAAAGTGAATACACAGATAACATTAAAAATCTCTATCGGGCTTGTCTTTAGGGTCTTTTTTCCTCTTCTCACATCTTTTGTGAGTCTTTTTATTCAAAAAGAAAGGATTCGCATGAAAAGCGTTTAATTTATAACAATAGTTGGGAATTTATAATTAAGTAACTTCCATTTTTATGGAATTCATTTTAAGGAGGATGACTATGACTCAACAACCGTTACAAGTCAAATTAATTCCTTATACAATTGAGTCGATTATCGACTCAACAAACGAAACGCCTAAAGGAGTAAGCTTAATTCAAGCACCTGCTATTTGGGAACAAAGCAATCAAGGAGAAGGCATTGTAATTGCAGTTATCGACACTGGTGTTGACACAAATCATCCTGACTTAAAAGATTGTATTATAGGAGGAAGAAACTTCACTTCGGATCATAACGGGGATTCTTCTGTATTTGAAGATAATAATGGGCACGGTACTCACGTGTCTGGTACCATTGCTGCTGCACTCAACAATGAAGGGGTAGTAGGAGTGGCACCCAAAGCAAAAATTCTCAGCTTAAAAGTACTTACCAGTGAAGGATCCGGAAATTACGAATGGATTATTGACGCTATTAACTACGCCGTCGAATGGCGGGGCCCTAACAATGAACGAGCACGAGTTATTTCCATGTCACTCGGCGGACCACAGGACGTTCCAGAACTTCACGAAGCTGTTCAAAACGCTGTGAATAAAGACGTTTCTGTTGTTGTTGCAGCTGGAAATGAAGGTGATGACCGTGAAGAAACCTTTGAATATTCATATCCGGGAAGTTATAACGAAGTCATTCAAGTAGGAGCTGTAGACAGCAGCTTAAGTTTAGCTCCTTTTACCAATGTCAATGAAGAAGTAGACTTAGTCGCACCCGGAGTTAACATCATCTCTACTTTTTTAGAAGGTAAATATGCTACTCTTTCAGGAACTTCAATGGCAACTCCCCACGTGGCTGGAGCTTTAGCTCTATTGATTAACTTATGTGAGAAGGAATTTGGCCGGTCTTTAATTGAAGCTGAAATCTATGCTCAACTTGTAAAAAGGACGCTTCCTCTAGGATATCGAAAAAGCTCTGAAGGAAACGGATTTCTCATGCTCGATTTGGTAGAAAAAATACATGATATTATTAACGTAGCCCGCATCAGTCCTAGTAAGTAATAAATAAGAAAAACGAGAAATCTTCTTGGTTCTCGTTAAATTGAAATAAAGACATGCGAACGCATGTCTTTATTCATATCTTAATGCTTCGATTGGATCTAGCTTTGCCGCTTTGTTTGCAGGAAGCATGCCGAATACAATGCCAATCGTCATGGAAAACAACACTCCTCCAAGTACTACTTGCCACGAAATTAATGACGGCCAGCCAGCAAATAACGAAACAAGAGCTGCCCCGCCCGCGCCGAGGCCAATTCCAAGCAAACCACCAATTAACGTGAGGGTAATGGATTCAATCAAAAACTGAGTTAGAATTTGTCTTTTAGATGCTCCCAACGCTTTACGAATACCAATTTCTCTTGTACGTTCCGTTACAGAAACCAGCATAATGTTCATAACGCCAATCCCGCCAACAAGCAGTGAAATGCCTGCAATCGATCCAATAATCGTTGTCATAATTCGCGTTACATTTCCAATGCTATCTGCTATTTCTTCTAAGTTCTGCACTTGGTAAGCATCTTCCGCATCATGCAAATTATTTAACAAATCCGTTGCGTCATTGCCTACTTTTTTTAGTTGATCAGAGCTTTTTGCTTGAACACTAAGGTTGGTGTAATCGAGCTTACCGAAGCTTGATTTATACGTATTATTCGGAATATAAATGGTCGGTATTTCAAATGCTAAAAAGCCCGTTGCCTTTTTTGTGACACCAATAATTTTGATAGGCTGTCCTTGAACCCATACTACTTGCCCAAGAGCTTCTTTCTTATCAAATAGCTCTTTTTTCATATCGCTTGTGATAACACCTACTCGATTACCTGATAAAAAGTCAGAGCTGTCTAACATTCTTCCTTTTGAAACTTCCAGCTGATTAACTTCAATATATCCTTCGTTAATAGCATTAACAGTCGTATCAGATTCCTTGTCTCTATATCTTATCCCCATCCCCATTGAGCTAGAAGCCACCACATTCTTCACTCCGGGAATAGTCGAAAGAGCTTTAATATCATCCTCTGTAAAGATGGGCTCACCCGTCATTGAAAGGTCATCAGTTTGCATCTCGTCTTCAGGAGGCTGATAGTATACATCAACTGTATTGCTTGCTCCTGTTATTTCCGACTTAATCATTTGTTCTCCGCCTTGACCAATGGCTACAACGATAATAACAGCCGCTACGCCAATGATAATACCAAGCATCGTCAAAATAGAGCGCATTTTATGAGCAAGAACCGAAGAGAGAGCCATACGAATATTTTCTATCAAACTCATAAGCTATCGTTCTCCTTATCGCTATGACTTAGCACTTTACCGTCACGAACGATAACTGTACGCGATGTGTATTCTGCCACTTCAGGTTCATGGGTAATGACTACCACTGTTGTGCCATCTGCATTAAGTTTAGAAAATTGTTCCATAATATCAGCACTTGTTTTTGTATCTAGAGCTCCTGTTGGTTCATCCGCTAAAATAAGCGTCGGATTATTAACAATAGAACGAGCAATAGCAACACGCTGCTTTTGCCCTCCTGATAACTCGCTCGGTAAATGTTTCATCCGCTCACTCAGCCCTACTTTTTCAAGCGCAGCTTCTGCTCTGGCTCGTCTTTCCTTACGCGTTACACCGGCGTATACCATTGGAAGCTCTACGTTTTCTACCGCTGTTAAACGCGGCAACAGCTGAAATTGCTGAAAAACAAAACCGATATGAATATTCCTTACTTTTGCAAGCTGCTCATCACTATAAGTAGAGATTTCTTGTTCATTTAATAAATAGGACCCTGAAGACGCACGGTCTAAACATCCGATAATGTTCATTAGCGTTGATTTACCTGAGCCAGAAGGTCCCATAATCGCAACAAATTCACCGTCATAAATCTTCAAATTAATATCTTTTAAAATTAGCACTTCCTCTTTGCCAAGATGATAACTTTTATGAATATTCACAAGCTCAATCATTGAACAGTCACTTCCGCACCGTCAGTTAAGTTCTTTGTAGGATTTGTAATGACTTTGTCTTTAGAAGATACGCCGCTTTTGATTTCAATAAATTTATTTGTTGTTTCTCCAATCTTTACTTCCTTACGAACCGCCTTTTTATCTTTCACTACATATACATATTTTTCTCCGTCTTCATTTACAACTGCTTTTATCGGCAAAGATGAAGCTTTTTTACTGCTTGTTTCAATTTCAAGCAGCAGCTTAAATCCCGGCTTAATCATCGTGATATCCTGGTCATCTACTTTTACTTCAATTGGATATTGATTAGCCGCATCATTGCCCGCTTCTGCTGATGCCTGCTGCTGAGGTAGATAGTCAATTTGTTTGACGCTCCCTGCCCATTCTTTATCAGGCAGCACATCTGATGTAATTTTAACAGCTTGACCGGTTTTAATTTTTAATGCATCATACTCAGACAGCACGCCAGTAGCTAAGTATTCATCGGTATTACCAATATGTATAAGCGGTTTTTGAACGTCACTTGTGTTATTAACCGCTTCTTTATCTACTTCTAGCACCGTCCCATTAATATCACTCGCTACGTCTAAATTACGTTCTTTTTTAGCAATTGATTTGGCTTCTAGTTTGTTTCGTTCTAAATCAATTTTAGCCGTTTCTAAATCGAGATTGAGCTGCGTACGCTCTGTATCGATTTGATCTCTCGCTTCTTGCTTACTCATTTCTTTTTCCAATTCTTTTTGTTTTTTATTTAAATTAGAAAGCTGTTTACTTACTGAGTCAATTTGCAGCTGACTGGATTTTTTTTCTAGATTGTTTTGTTCTTGCTCTAAATCAAGCGCATCGCTCTCGTATGTTACAAGAGAGGTGCCCTGCTGTACACGAGAGCCTTCTGTTACGTGAAATCGTTCAACCTCGCCTTTTTCAGCATCAAAATAGACATATTGTTCATCAGCAAGCTTTAACGTACCCGGAACCATAACTGTATTTCTTAACTTTTTTTCCTTTATATTTGCTACGTGAACATTGACTGCTTTCCCACTTACACTTTGTGCACGATATACGTTAATCCCAATAACCGCAACAATAACAACTGCTACAGCTGTAATAATTATTCCTTTTTTCATTTACAACCCTGCTCCTTTAAGCGCTTCTGAAGCAGCTCCTCCAACTCCTGAAATAGCGGCTCCTAAGATGAATAAAATAATCACTGTAATAATAGAAGCAGCTTTTGATACATTTGCCACTTTTTGTAGTCCTACTGCTGTCAGAATAAGTCCCCAGATAGAAAAGATTTCAATGGAAGTAAATACTCCTCCCATAGCACCTTTAGCACCAACCATTCCATTTAACGAAGTCACATTAGCTGAAGTATGGGCTAGTGCAGCTACTCCCGTATTAATTAGCTGACCGATTGCTGTGATGAACGTAACAAACAAATTCAAACTAAACATTTGGCGGTAAGTTGTTTTTCCAGTCCCTAACTTTGCAATTAAAAACAGAATCAAACTTGTGAATGCCAGTGTAGCAACTACTGCAATAACTCCTCCAATCGCTCCGCCAATCATACTAAATGTTGAATTAACTTCAATGCCAGCTTCTTTTTGCTGTTGCAGCGCTTCTTGTCCCTGAGGGGTATAGACGGCTAGAATCGTTGTTGCAGCTGTTAAGATGAGGATAAGAAAAAGAGGTCCCCAGATGACCGGGCTGCTTTTCATTTTCTCAAACTGTACAACCGGACTCGTAATAAAACCAAAAATAGAAGGCTTTCCTTTCTCTTGGACTTCCGAAGATACATTGACTTCTGTGCTCATAATCAAACTCCTTTTATTTCGTTTCGTTATTAGCTCTTAAGACCCGTCTTTTACTATTTTTTAAAGTCTTCTAGCAAAATCGGCTCTCTCTAAGAAACTCTCAAACACCTAATATTCTAACATAATTATACAAATAAATTTACATTTTTCTTACATTTTATATTTTTTATGGTATTTTTAGAAATTAAAGAGATGTCTTAATGCTGAATTACAGTATTAATTTTATTTATATTTTCTAAATATTCTAATTATAATTTGACATCGTTCAATATAATTCGTATATTATGATTAAAGTTTATTATTCCTATGTTTTTTGTAAGTTTTATATTTAAGGAGGAGTTTCAATGTCTGCTAAGAAACCATTTCGTCCTGAAACACAAGCCATCCATTCTGGCCAACAGCTTGACCCGGCTACTTTTTCGCGTGCGGTACCTATTTATCAAACAAGCTCATTTGGTTTTAAAGATACGGAGCACGCTGCATCTTTATTTAATTTAAGTGAACAAGGCTACATCTACACTCGAATTGTAAACCCTACTACGGACGTTTTTGAACAGCGAATTGCTGAGTTAGAAGGCGGGGTAGGTGCTCTAGGAGTAGCTTCGGGTCAGTCAGCTACTACCTTTTCCATTTTGAATATCGCTTCCGCAGGAGATGAAATTGTATCAGCAAGCAGTTTATATGGGGGAACATACAACCTCTTTTCGTCTACGCTTCCTAAACTGGGCATTACCGTCAAATTTGTAAACGCCGATAATCCAGAAAATTTTAGAAGTGCAATCACTTCCAAAACAAAGGCAATTTATGCTGAATCCGTTGGAAACCCGCAGGGAAATGTGCTAGACATCGAAGCAGTTGCAGACATTGCCCATGAACATGGAATTCCTCTTATTATTGATAATACGGTTCCAAGCCCTTACCTTCTTCGTCCCATCGATTTCGGAGCAGATATTGTCGTTCATTCTGCTACTAAGTTTCTTGGAGGGCATGGAACAGCAATTGGGGGTGTTATCGTAGACAGTGGAAAATTTGATTGGGAAGCGAGCGGGAAATTCCCAGACTTAACAACTCCAGATCCAAGTTACCATGGCCTTGTATACACAGAAGCTGCCGGTGAAGCTGCTTATATTACAAAAGCACGCGTTCAGCTTTTACGAGATATTGGAGCTGCTTTATCACCTTTTAATTCCTTTTTACTCCTTCAAGGGGTAGAAACACTCCATCTGCGATTAGAGCGTCACAGCGAAAACGCATTAAAGGTAGCGAAATTTTTAGAGCAGCATGAATTAGTAGAATGGGTAAATTATGCGGGGCTTCCTTCCCACCCTTCCTATTCTTTGGCACAAAAATACTTGCCTAAAGGGCAAGGAGCAATTTTAACCTTTGGTGTAAGGGGAGGAAAAAACGCTGCGGCTAAGTTAATTGATTCGGTTCAGTTATTTTCTCATTTAGCCAATATCGGCGACTCTAAATCACTCATTATTCACCCGGCAAGCACCACTCATCAACAGCTATCTAAAGACGAACAAAAAGCTTCGGGTGTGATGCCAGAACTCATTCGTTTATCGGTTGGAACAGAAGCAATCGACGACCTTCTTGAAGATTTAGATTATGCCTTAAAAGCCAGCCAAAAAGTGAATACAACTGTTTAAAAGCTGTGATTTTTCACAGCTTTTTTTATATCATCCAATAACTTTTTATACTTTCGCTTATGCTACAATAAACAAAACGAATGAAAAAGGAGTTACTATGAACACGTTCAATTCAATACCTGCTATCACATTTACAGACGTTCATAAAACATTTAAGGATAAAGAACATAGTGTTTTAAAAGGCATATCGGGTACAGTGATGCAAGGCTCGCTCGTCATGATGGTAGGACCATCAGGATCCGGAAAAAGCACCCTTCTTTCCATGTGCAATTTACTTTCCGCACCTGATGAAGGAAGCATTGAAGTATATGGAAAAGACATTAGCAAATGGAATATTTCTGATTTACGAAAAAAAGTGGGTATTGCTTTTCAATCAGCTCCTGTTATTGATGGAACAGTGCGTGATAATATGATGCTTGTTCAAAAACTGCATGGCAAGCAGGATATTATGCCTGAAGAACTCTGTGCCTTAACCGGTCTTTCCCCTGACTTGTTAGAGCAGGATGCAAGAGATTTATCCGGTGGTCAAAGACAAAGGTTATCATTAGCCCGCACGCTGTCGAACGGATCTGACCTTTTACTTTTAGACGAAATCACTTCCGCTTTGGATGCCACTTCTGCTCATGAAATTGAACAGCTTATTTCTCATTTACATAAAGAGCAGAATAAAACGATTATTTGGGTTACCCATAATTTAGATCAAGCGAAACGTTTAGGAGAGGAAGTCTGGCTTTTAATGAACGGAGTGATTGTAGAAAAAGCGAAGACGGAGACCTTTTTTCATGCTCCTGTAAAAGCTGAAACAAAACAATTTATTGAAGGAGCCTTTCTATGAGTTCACTTTCACTGATTTTTACAATCATTTTTGTTTTTATTGCTCTTTTTTTATCAAAATCTTTTCGGATAGGACTCGAAAAAGATATTATCATTGCCAGTATTCGAGCAGCCGTTCAGCTGTTAGTGATAGGATATGTTTTATCTTTTATTCTTGACGCGAATCACCCTGCTTTTATGATTCTCATTTTATTCGTTATGCTGACGGTCGCTTCCCAAAATGTTGTAAAGAAAAAAAAGCAAGGATTTAAGGCTTTCTTTCGTGTATTTGTCACTCTTTTTATTGTAGAAATCCTGACCCAAAGCGTTATGCTCGGACTACATATTATCCCTGCTACTCCGCGATATATCATTCCTGTCAGTGGTATGATTATTGGAAATTCGATGATTTTGGCCAATTTATTTTTAAATCGGTTAGATGCTGAAGTAAATAGAAGACGAGACGAAATTCAATTGATTCTGGCGCTTGGCGGCACTCCTCAACAAGCTATTCATAGTATTTTAAATGCCGCAATCAAAGCTAGCATGATTCCTACTGTAGAAAGTCAAAAAACAATTGGACTCGTTCAGCTTCCGGGTATGATGACAGGCCAGATTATTGGAGGGGCAGATCCGATACAAGCTGTCAAATTCCAGCTGCTTATCGTTTTTACTATTCTAGCGTCTGCTACGCTTTCCTGCGTCATCTTAAGCCGATTAACATACCCTACCCTTTTTAATAGCTATCAGCAGCTTATCCGTGAGCATACATAAAAAAAGAAAGGAAACTCCTTTCTTCTTTTTTTATTGAGCAGCTTTTTTTAATCTTGATCCTATGTCACTTCCAAAGGTTACTCCTAAATCGCCGAGCCATCTTCTATACGCAATACTCAGTCGGTCCGGATTCAAATGAAGCTCTGCTTGTAAGTCAAGCGGCAGCTCTTCTGGTTTTTGACTTTCCACAATACTGGTATCTTGCTCAATAATAAGCTGCTGAAAATCGCGGAAATATTGATCAGGTGCATCAAACGAATAGTTTCTAGAAACCAGCGCAAACACCGTGGACTTCCTTTCCTCTTCAGGTAAAACCGCAAACAGCATTGAAAAGATTTCACCCGTTTCGTAGTTCACTTTTTTCAACCTTGCAACGGTAGGACGAAGAATTTCAAAGGTATAATAAATAGTCGCAAAGTTACCCGTACCATCTGCATCTGCGTACACAGCGATTTCATCAGAAACGTATCGGTTATCTTTCCAATGCACCTTATAATCAGGAATTTCAGCGTAGTCAGAGTGTCCAAGGCTTCCTTCGTGAACAAAAGCCAAATGGCTTACATCTAGGAAGTTTTCTACGACACGAGGAGCTGCTGCCTGCAGAGTATGAGGGTTGGCGCAAACCGTTTTGAATCCGGAGTTAAGATGTTCATCATAAAAGGGAAGAGGAGTATCACCTGCCTCGCTGTTCATCTTCACCCATATAATCCCGTACTTTTCAACGCAGGCATATACCTGTGCTTTTGCTTTTGAAGGAATAGCTCTTCCCGGCGGCTGTTGAGGAATTTTCACACAAGCCCCGGCATCATCGTATTTCCATCCGTGATAAGGGCATACAATGCAATCATCTACCACTTTTCCAAGAGATAACGCTGCACCGCGGTGGATGCACAAATCTTTAAATGCTTTAATGGCATTAGTTGTGCGAAAAAGCACAACTCGCTCTTCTAAAATCGTTACTTGCAAGGGCTGATCTGTTAAATCATGTGAATAAGCTGCAGGCAGCCATTCCTTAGCCAATACTAAATCTTTAATCATCTGCATCGCCTCCGTACAATAAGTAAATTTATTTCTTGTTTATAAAAAAAACCGCAGAAATAGAAGGAGTGCTTCTAATTCCGCAGCTTTTTCGTTCCGTAAAACAGACTATAAGCGCGCGAAGATTCTACATGATTGCAGATAGAGCGACCTTAGCACTTCATCTACAATGACAATACGTATTCATCGCTATTTTCTTAATCTTAAAATCTAACCCTTATATATTGAATAAAGAGCGGCCAGCCGATAAAAGCTTTTCTGTCCACTGATTTCTCTTAGTTTTACTTTATCAATTTCCCAAGGAAAAATCTCTTGCTTTGTAAGCATCTTTAACATAATTTTTTCGGTTAAACGAATAAAAGCTGCGGTTTTTAAAACCGCAGCTTGCTTTATTATGAGCTCATATAACTGGCTGTATATTTTTTCGTCTGCTTTTGTATTTCTTGATTTAAATGTTTGAAAAATGAGAGGGTTTCTTCATAATCCGTCGCTTTTTCATGAAACTTCAATGTAAGATTTTCTTCAAACAACGTTTCTCCCTGATGACCGACCGCTTTCAGCTGAACATCTGTAACAATACCTTGCGAAATCGAACATAATAAATAATTAAAGCAATGAACCGGAACGATATGCATCAGATGAAAATCGTCGGTAGTTCTATCACTTTTTGTTTTCTTAAATTCCAAAGTGAGTTCTTCTGGATGAATAAACACATTTATATGCTGTTTGGACAAACAAGTAGGATTCATTTTTTGTGTATACTTACAAAATTCCAGTCCAATAAATATAGAATTCTCGGAGTCAGCTTCAATGAAGATTTGCGAATTTTTTACCATTGTCCTCGTCCTCCATATTCAATCTAGTTATCCCGTCACCCGCACCTATTTGTATAATATTTCCATTCCTTCTCTATTCTATCATTGATTTTTCTCAATGCCTATTTCGCAAGCGGAAGTTCTCTTTAAAAGAGAGGGAACTGGCAGGCAGTTCTTTATGTGAGAAGAATAAACAAAAGACACCTCTTTTATTTTGTTGAGGTGTCTTTTAGTATCATCAGCCTGTGTTACGCAACCCTGCTGCAATGCCATTAATCGTTAATAACGCTTCTTTTAAAAGTTCTTCATTTAACGTTCCAGCCTCATCTTCACGCAGCTTGGAAATGACTTTAACTTGTAAGAACGTTAGAGGGTCCACATACGGATTTCGTAATTTAATAGATTCTTTAATCGTTGGAAGATGATCCATTAGTTCTTTTTGACCTGTGATTTGAAGAATCATTTCTTTTGTGAGATTATACTCTTTTTTAATGGCGGTAAAAATCCGCTCTGAAATAACTGGATCTTGTACCATTTCCGTGTATTCTTTTGCTGCCATTAAATCTGCTTTTGTTAAGGCCATTTGCAGATTATCGACGGTCGAGCGGAAGAATGGCCATTCTTTATACATTTGCTGAAGAAGCTGTATATCTCCGGATTTCTCTACTAAATGCTGTAAGCCTGTACCTGCAGCGTACCAGGCTGGAAGCAGCTGTCTGCTTTGCGTCCATGCAAATACCCACGGAATTGCTCGCAAGTCTTCAAAGCGATCACTTCCTTTTCGACTCATTGGACGTGACCCAATATTTAAAGCCCCCAGCTCAGGAAGAGGTGTAGCTTGTTTAAAGTACGTTAAAAAGTCTGGATCTTTGAAAACAAGCTCTTGATACTTACGTAAAGAAGCAGTTGAAATCTCGTCCATTGTTTCTTCCCATTCATGTGTGCGAATATCACATTGTTCAGCTTCTTGAGAAACATTTGCTGCCGCTGTAAGAAGAGCTGAAACCGCTTGTTCAAGGCTTCGGTAAGCAATGTCATATAAAGAGTATCTAGAAGAAAGAACTTCTCCTTGCTCTGTAATTTTGACGCCGTCTCCTAGCGTCTCAACAGGCTGAGATAAAATGCTTCGGTTTAACGGCCCACCTCCTCGGCCTAGTGAGCCGCCTCGGCCATGGAAAAACTTCAGACGAACTTGATACTTCCTCGCCATATCGTGAATTTCCTGCTGCGCTTTATAGAGCTTCCAATTAGCAGTAAGCGTTCCTCCGTCTTTACTTCCATCTGAGTAGCCAAGCATAATTTCCTGCAAATCCTGCTGTTTCCTTAAGTGCTCTCGATAAAAATCTAATTGAAATAGCTGTTCCATGATTTTAGGACCTGCTGTGAGATCATCAATCGTTTCAAGCAGCGGAGCTATATTTAACTTACTTTCAATGCGGCCATCTGCATGAAGGCGATAAATACCCGCTTCTTTGGCGAGTACCATGACTTCTAATAAATCACTTGCAGACTGCGTCATACTGATTAAGTAGACTTCAATAGATCTTTCTCCAAATTCTTTATGTGCTCGATGTATCATATTAAATACTTCAATTACTTGCTGCGTTTCTTTAGAGTAATTCTCTACAAAAGATATCACAGGTCTTGGGTCTTGAAGAACTTTCCCTAGCAGCTCAACTTTTTTCTCTTCCGTTAACGCTGAATAATCTTCAGCTAAAGAAACAGCATGGAAAATTTCTTTGATTGCCGCTTCATGTTCCCCGCTGTGATTACGGATATCAAGCGTTGCTAAATGAAAACCAAACAGCTCAACTTGGCGAATTAATTTACATAAGCTTTTTAACTGATAATCCTGAGGCTGGTGCTTTTGCAAGCTATCTTTGATTAGAAATAAATCATGTAGAAGTTCTTCCGACCTTTGATAGCCTGCTTCCGATTCTCCAACTAAATTTAATTTATGAAGCATAATCGTAAGCTTGCAGCGATATACTTCGTGTTTGATTCTCCATCGCTTTTTCTCAGGCAGCAGCGATATTTCTTGATTAATAGAATCAAGAAGATTATCTGAAACTGCGACTCTTTTTGTAGACTGACTTAACCTTTGTCTCAATTGAGTAAGCGACTCTTTATATTTACGAATAGCTAACTTCCTTTGTTTGACAAGCGTTTGCCACGTTACTTTAGGAGTTACGTTTGGATTTCCATCTCGGTCTCCGCCAATCCATGAACCAAATCGAAGAATATTAGGCACCTTCCAATTTTCTTCAGGGTAATTCTCCTGCAATGAATTTTCTAACTCCTGATGAAGTTGAGGAAGCACTTCAAATAACGTTTCATCAAAATAATATAATCCATTGGATACTTCATCCATCACAGTCGGCTTGCGATCTCGCAGTTCATTTGTTTGCCATAAAATTAATACTTCGCTAAACAGTCTTTCTTCAATTTCCGTACGTTCGCGTTTTGTTAACGTTGGATTATCTAAGTTTTTCAGAAGCTCAGCCATTCGTTTATGAATATCAAGGACACTTCGTCTAGTGGCTTCTGTTGGATGAGCAGTGATGATGAGCTCTAGAGATAGAGTTTGAAGCAAGTTAGCAATTACGTCTGGCGCCACGCCATTATTTTTAAGCGAAACAACGGCACTTTCCAATGAGCCCGGCTGCATAATAGAATCTTCTTGCTGCTGATATTCGCGTCTGCGACGAATTCGATGATTTTGTTCTGCAATATTAACTAAATGAAAATAAACTGCAAACGCCCGAATAACCTGCTCGCGCATCGGCTGTTCAAGAGTAACGATTTCATTTTTTATTTCTTTATAGATAACTTCATCTTTGTTTTCTCTAAGTGATTTTGCTACTTCGCGTATTTTTTCTACTTTGCTGAGCAGTTCTTCTCCACCTTGGTGAACCAGAACTTTCCCTAACAATTGACCGAGAAACTTTACATCACGGCGCAGGGCAGTGCTGCTGTTTTGTCTTTCTGCTGCTTCTACTGTTACCATTAGACACGACACCTTTCTTCATAAATATTGTACTTTTTAAACTTTTTAGAAAATTATATTAAATTCATATTACCATGAACGAAAATAAATTTCATATAATTTTATTTCCTCCTCTCGTTCAGGAGAGGAGATTCATCAAATATAAAAGAGAGGTTAAGACATAACTAAATGAATCCAATCTAAAGACGAACAAATGGGATACATAAGCCGAACCGCTTGTGACGCCGCAGTTGATTTCTGTGCAAGACTTTGCTTTCCGCAGGTGGTCGCTGAGCCTCCTCGTCGCTTCCGCTTTTCCCCCCGGGAGTCTTCATCTTGCCCTCCAATCAACTGCTAGAAGAAAAGAAACAGATGAAACCTACGTTCACCATAACAAAAAAAACGAACCGCTAATCAAACATTTTGATTAATAGTTCGTTTTTCATTTGAGCTAAAATACTTTTGTCTCGGCCTCTCTTTTATGCTACCAAGGTTGTCCTAAATCCAATACCGAGGCTAGTTCATTGCTTTTTTTACGCACTTGTTTACGCGTGGCAGCGCGATCTGCCCCCGTTTGAAACAGGTATTTTTCTTCTTCTGTTTCTGGAATAAGCTCCGGTACTGCGCGGGGCTTTCCATCATCATCCATTGCCACAAAAGTTAAAAATGATGTAGCTGCAATTTGACGCTCCCCGGTTTTTAAATTTTCTTTAATCACTTTCACAAACACTTCCATGGATGAACGACCTGTCCATGATACGTATGACTCCAAACATACAGAATCCTGAGGCGTAATAGGGTGCAGAAAATGAATAGAGTCTGCTGAAGCTGTCACACACTCTGTACGACTGTGACGATAAGCTGAAATGGACGCAATCATATCAATATCACTCATTAACTTTCCGCCAAATAACGTATTGTGATTATTAATATCATTAGGAAAAATGCGGCTCGTTCGAACGGCCTTTGTATCTTTACAATAATTTGCTTTCATTAGTAAGAACCTCCATTGATGCCTATCATAATAAGAATAAAAGAATGAATGAACCTATACTAGCATATTTTGATAAATTTAGCTTTACAAAAAACTCGTTGATTTATTTACAGAAAACAAAAAAGAGAAGAAAAATTCTTCTCTTTTTTGTCTATCGAATATAGCTTGATCCAAACGTTTTATCTAAAGAATCACTGTATAGGTCACTTGACTTTACAGTCCATTTCCCATCTTCTTTCACCATAAAAATTCGTAGGGGACGACTTCCTTCTTTCGTTTCTAATTCATTTACAATATCTTTGAATTTAGAAGCAGCAAACTCTTCAGAGTGTTGTGTATCGTAATCTTTCGTTTCATCTGTGTATGCTCGCTTAAGCTGCGATACGTATGAATATAAGTCTGATAAATCAAGAGTAGTGTACTCCACTTCTACTACGGCTTTATTATTTGCATTCGCAATCACATTTGTTTTCACACTTGCTTTTTCTTTTAAAACATCTTTATAAATGTTAAAAAAATCTTTTTTTGCTTTGTCGGTTAAACTGTTAGAAAACGCACCTTTTAATTCCTCATTAAACGCTTTTTTCTGTTCTTCTATGACAGCTGTTTTATCTGCTGTTACATATTTATCATAGTCTACGTTTTCTTTGTTTAAGTAAAGGACTTCTGTGTAAGCTTGCAGAGCTTTTTCTGGGTCTTGCAGCTTATTATAGCTTTTCGCGTACTTTTTCGTATCCAGTGTTAATGTCACTTCGTCAATTTCTTCATCATAATCAGATGATTTTGGCTGAAGCTCAATTTTGTACTTTTTATCTTTTTTGACTTCAAAGACAAACGTTAAATTTTTTTGCTTTCCAGCGCCAATCTTGTCAGATGCACTGCTTTCTAGTCCAAGCTCACGACTGTTCACTCCCGTTTTTGGAGACAGCTGTTCATCTCCTTCGTATAAATACACACCGTCATAATCCGATAAAGATATACTGTTTTTGGATACATTTTTCACTTTTAAATCAACTTTCAACAGCCCTTTTTCTTCACTTGTAGCTCCTTCATCACTATCTACTAAAATATAAGATGCGCTGTCAATGGATGCTTCAATCGCCTTATTTTTAGCCGAAGTGGATCCTCCCGTTTCCTTAGAACTGTTGCAAGCCGCTAATACTAGCATAAGTACAAAAGCCAAAGCCAAAACATTCATTTTTTTCACAGCTGCCTAATCCCCTTTATTTTGTTTTTTTAGAACTTTATCCCAAATAAAGGATCCCTCTGTATAAATACTCAAATCTTAAAATCTATATTTTTTACAATATTTTGATAAAAAATAAGTCTAAATTCTCTACTCACCTAAATAAAAAAAACACGAGCACGGGCTCGTGTTTTTTTATTTAGATTTAAAATTTTCTTGATTGATTTGTTCAGCTTCTTTCATATATCGGTTAGATTTGCCGCTTTTAATTCCCCAGTAATAAAAAGCTAATGATACGCAAGCAATCACTAGCATATCCCATCCGAAAGGCAAAATATTTTTTCCTCCGAATTTTTCGCTTCCTATGTAGGAAATAAAAATCATGCACGCTAAATAGATAAGCATCCAAGCCCCGGTTAAAAATTCTTTTTTAAAGCCCACCCATTTATTTTTCACTTGGTAATAAAAATAAACAGGCAGGCCAATTGCCATAATAAAGATCACTTCACCTGTAAGTGGCCACCTTGCCCAGTAAAGCGTCAAGGAAGCAAAAACGAAGCCGCATGGCGCAATAACTGATGCCCCTTTTAAATAAAATGGACGGTAAAAGTGTGAAGCCGTTTTTCTTAATGTTATAAGCGCTACAGGACCCATAATATAAGAGATAAGCGTCGCTACTGAGATCACTTCTGCTAAGACACCCCATCCTCTAAATAAAAAGAGAAACAAGAAGCAAGCTGCTAAATTTAGCCACATAGCTGGGCGCGGGACATTGTAAAGTGGATGAAGAGTACCAAATATCTTTGGCAAGTATCCATTTTGCTGCATCCCGTATAACATTCTAGAAGTAGTTGCCGTATATGTAGCACCTGTGCCGGAAGGAGAAACAAATGCGTCTGCGTATAACACAATTGTTAGCCAGTTAATTCCAAGCGCAATCGCTAAATCAGCAAAAGGAGAGTTAAAATTCAAATGATTCCATCCATCAGCAATTGATGACGGACTTACTGCTCCGATAAAGACAATTTGCAATATAATGTATACAATTCCTGCAATAAAAATTGAACCAATTACAGCTATCGGAATCGATTTATTAGGTGATTTTGCTTCTCCTGCCATATTTATAGGACTTTGAAACCCATTAAATGCAAACACAATACCTGATGTTGCCACTGCCGTTAAAACACTGGCCCATCCGTAAGGTGCTACCCCATGCTCACTTGAAAAGTTTCCACTATGAAAACCAGCAAAAAATAAAGCCCCTGCCGTTAAACCAGGAATAATTAATTTAACAATCGTAATAAATGAGTTTGCTTTAGCAAAGAGATTTACCGTCCAATAGTTCACAAAAAAGTAAACGAATAATAACAAAGACGCAACTGCCAACCCCTTGGACGTTAAAATGCCATTGTCTACTAATTCATGAGTCCAGCGAGCCCATTTCCACGGCCAAGTACTCATATATTGCACAGATGCAATAGCCTCCACTGTTATCGTTGAAGCGATTGAAATCCAGTTAGCCCAAGCAGCCAAAAAACCAATAAATGATCCGTGTGAATACTGAGGATATTTGACCATCCCCCCTGCTTGTGGAAACATCGCGCCCAGTTCAGCATATGATAGAGCAATGGTCAAAATAACCACCATTCCAATAACCCATGAAAAAATAGCCGCGGGTCCCGCAATTTGAGCTGCTTTCCATGCTCCAAACAGCCATCCTGAACCGATAATCGAACCTATGCCTGTCATGGTTAAAGCAAATGTTCCCATCTTCCTTTGCATATTGCTCATCCAAATCTACTCCTCTTCCCTAGGAAAATAAAAAAAACACTTGCGAAATTTTCTCAAGTGTTTGCCCAGGCGCGCGGCTTATACGCTATATGCTCCCCCATGGTCATCCATGTTGCGCCAGTCACATATAGGAATATATTTTTTATCAGTATATAACATTCATTACTATTACTCAATACACAAAAATGTTTACATTACTTTTCCAAAAATAATAAATTATTCGTAAAATTCCGAATTAATCTTCTGAAAATCTCTTTTTAATTATAAAAAGAACTAAAATCCTAACTTTTTCTATTATTTGATTCTTTTACCCCACGAGCAGATCACCTTCTAAAAATTATATTAATATACATTATTCATTTGCAAAATAAGAATTAACAGCTATATATCCATAGAATTCTTGCACTAGACCCTTTACTTATATACAATATGAAGAAAAGATACTAAAGGGAACTGCCCACCACATAGCTACGCTTGAAGTGGGAGACTTCTTTTAGGAAAACGTTAAAACCTACATATCATGCACTTCGCAACAAATGAAGTACTTCGAGCAAACTTCTCTGTTTACGCCAGCAAAAAACAGGGAAAATTACGAAAAAAAGATTGTTAGAGGGATGCTTATGAATTATGCAAATGTAAAAGTTCTTTATTTTGATGACGACGGAACCATTCCAAATCACCCTCGTCTTCCAGTTTTGTTGTATGAACACGTATTTATTAGTAAGAAAGAGAAAGTGGAAAGCATTTTTAATTCTCACGACTGGAAAAATAGCTGGGTAGGCGGCATATATGATTTTCACCATTACCACAGCAATTCTCATGAAGCACTAGGTGTAATTAGCGGATCTGCACGTTTAAAACTAGGTGGACATATGGGAGAAAATATCGTGGTGCATGCTGGTGATGTGCTCGTACTTCCTGCAGGTACAGGGCATATGCGTCTGCAGTCAACTGCTGATTTTAAAGTGGTTGGAGCTTATCCAGAGGGCATGGAGTACAATTTACGAACAGGAAAACAAACTGATCGCCCTCACGTATTTGATGAAATTGCACAAGTACCTATTCCTACAACAGATCCTGTTTATGGCGACAAAGGACCATTGACAGAGTGGTGGAACTAGACAAGCACTTATTGTCTAGTTTTTTTATTTGCTTTGTATTATTCTTTCCATGAATCTCTATTTGAACATACAAATTCTTTTCTTATGATGCAATAGCAATATACTTTATCTCAGCGAAATAACAAAAACTTCCCGGTCAAAACTAAATTTCTTCTTTTCCGTTCTCTTTTTTGCTTCAAGAGCAACTTCGCTTAGATTATCCCCCTTTTTTTCTTGCATAATCATTTCAAATATACTCCTACCATAAGCTCTTTTTTGTTTTCCTAAAAAAATTTTCATAGATTATAACTAAATTTTCAAAAAACTTATTGCTTTACCATGTCAGACTTGCTATCATAGTGAACATTGTTAGATAAATTTTTAGTAGGAGGAGTAAAATTGAACAGAAAATTCATAATTTTTATTTTATTTATCATTCCATTTATTGCTCAATTCGCTTTTTTACCTTTTGTAAATAACATTCATCCAATTATTTTTGGATTACCTCTTTTGCATTTATGGTTATTTTTATGGGTCTTCTTAACGCCTGTGTGTACATTTATTATTTATCGTTTACAAAAATCTTGGGGGGACATTGAATAATGCAAGGAAATTTAACCGCACTTTTAATCACATCAGCAATTGTTCTTGTCGTTATCGCAATTGGCTTTATAGCGGGACGTGACAAATCATCTAGAAGCTCAGTTGAAGAGTGGGCTGTAGGTGGAAGACGTTTTGGAAGTCTGCTCGTCTGGCTTTTAGTAGGAGCAGATTTATATACTGCTTATACATTCCTAGGTCTTACGAGTACAGCTTATCAGGGAGGAAGCATCGCATTTTTTGCCATTCCTTACTCTGTTTTAGCCTTTTTAATTTCATACTTTTTTCTTCCAAAGCTTTGGACTGTTGCTAAAAAGCACAAACTTACTACGCTTGCTGATTATGCCAGAGAACGTTTTAGCAGTAAATTTCTCTCCTCTTTAATTGCCATAGTAGGTGTATTGATGCTCATTCCATATATTGATCTTCAGCTTAGCGGTATTCAAGATACTCTTCGCGTTGCAGGAACTGGCTACATTAACGTAAAAGCTGTCGTTATTCTTTCATTCTTTCTTGTGGCTCTTTATACCTTTTTCAGCGGAATTAAAGGTCCCACATATACGGCAATTATTAAAGATATTTTAGTATGGGCGATTATGTTATTTATGGTTGTTTCTCTGCCAATTATGCATTTTGGAAGCTGGGGCAACATGATCGACAATGTTGCAAAGGATGCACCTCAGCTATTAACGATCCCAACACAAGGACCTAAAGGCATTCCATGGTTTATTACAGCATCACTCGTATCTGCTTTAGCTTTATTCATGTGGGCCCACGCTGCTACAGGTGTTTTCACTGCTAAAAGTGCAGATTCGCTTCGTAAAAATGCTATTTTCTTACCGCTTTACAATATCGTTTTAATTCTAGTCATCTTCTTAGGATTTATTGCTTATCAAGTATTACCTCAAGATACGACGGATCCTAGATTAGCATTATTAACCTTAATTCAATATTCATATGGCGGCATTGGCCAAGGGTTAGCTTATGCAACGATTGCTCTTGCTTCATTAATTCCATGCTCTATCATGGCTATCGGAGCGTCTAACTTATTTGCAAATAATATATTTAGAGATTTAATTAATCCAAATGTACAGGGTAAAACATTAACAATGGTTACTCGTTCTATGGTTTTCGTTGTTATTGGACTGGCACTTTTATTTGGTTTATTATTCCCTCAAGCACTTGTTTCCCTACAGTTACTAGGGGTATCCGGTATGGTACAAATCTTCCCGGCTATCGTTATCAGCCTGTTTTGGAGAAATCAATCGAAAGAAAGTACGATTGCTGGATTAGTAGTAGGGCTGGTTGTAACGTTTACCGTTCATGCCACAGGAAATTCATTTGGTCTTTATGAAGGGTTTTGGGGATTGTTATCTAACTTACTCGTAGTTGTTATTTTAAATCCAATTTTTGCGGTAAAAACGAAAGCAGCAACTAACGGTGTGAAAGAAACATTATTTTCTAAAGACACTGTGCAATCTGAATTAAAGAAAAACGCATAAAAAAAGTTCAGCCAATTGGCTGAACTTTTTTTAGATAATATTCTCTTTTTCAGAAGAGGATGGAGTAGATTCTCTTTCCCAACATTCAATATTTTGATTGTTTTCTAGCGTATCTCTATAAAAGACTGGATTTTCCCCTTCCTTTTTCTGCTGAGTATAGTCATGCAAAGCAGAAAATGCCACTTTCGATAATAGAAAAATAGCAATCAAGTTCACGACTACCATCATCCCCATAAATAAGTCTGCCAAATTCCATACAAGCTGAAGCTGAGCGACCGATCCAAAAATAACCATCGCTAAAACACCTACACGATAAGACCAGAGCCACACCTTATTTGAATTTAAAAATTCAATATTCGTTTCTCCATAATAATAATTCCCAATTAACGTACTAAAAGCAAATAGAAATACCATAATAGCTAAAAACCCTGATGCCCAAGAGCCGATATGGGTACTAAGAGAAGCCTGCGTTAATTCAATGCCGCTTAGTCCCTGCTTATAGGCGGGGGATAAGAGAACGATAAATGCTGTGCTTGTACAAATCACGAGTGTATCCGTCAAGACACCAAATGCTTGGATAAGACCTTGTTTAACTGGATGACTCGTCACTGCAGTTGCCGCGGCGTTGGGAGCACTTCCCATTCCTGCTTCATTGGAAAACAGTCCGCGCTTTACTCCGTTGATTAACGTTGCACCAATTGATCCCCCAAGCGCCTGTTCAAACCCAAATGCATTTTTCACAATTAGAGATAGAACCGCAGGCATTTGATCAATATTTTTAAAGATAAGGAACAGAGCCATTCCAATGTATAAAACGGCTAATACGACCACGATGTATTCCGATATCTTGGCGATGCGTTTGATTCCGCCAAAAATAATTATCGCAAATATAACTGTCATAATAATCCCAATCAACAAGCGGCTCGTTCCAAAAGAGTTCTCAAATGCTAGCGTAATCGTATTAGACTGCACAGCGTTAAACACCAGGCCAAATGATAGTGTAATGAGTACAGCAAATAGCCCGCCCATCCACCTTTTATTTAACCCTTTTTCCATATAATAAGCGGGCCCTCCTCGAAACCCGTTTGATCCTTTTACTTTATAAATTTGAGCGAGTGTACTTTCTACAAAACTTGATACTGAACCGATAATGGCAATAATCCACATCCAAAATACAGCACCCGGGCCACCAAGTGCAATAGCAATCGCTATCCCTGTAATATTTCACGTTCCTACTCGAGCTGCCATGCTTATGCAAAAAGCTTGAAACGGGGAGACTCCTCCACCTTTAGCCGCTCGTCCTTCTTTCAAAACAAGTACCATTTCTTTCAACATGCGAAACTGCAAAAAACGAGAGCGAATCGTAAAATAAATACCAATTGATACAAGTAAAATAATTAATAAATTCGACCAAAAAAAATCATTGATGACGCTAATCACACTTTCAACTGCTTGTTGCATGCCTATCACCTCATTAAAAAATTTGGTAGAACAAATGCAAAACATGAAAGTTTTTTCTCTTGGTGTTTATATTATTGAAGCGAATGAAGAGTACGTAAATAGACTAAAAAATACTCAAATCCCATTCTTTTGCGATTTTTTTTAGCAGCGTAACGCCTTTTACGCTATTCCCGTACTCATCAATAGCTGGACTGTATATTCCGATACCGCATCCGTCTGGAAATGGAGACTGCTTTTTCGTATTAGGCGGCACCAATGACATGATTCCTCCCGATACACCGCTTTTAGCTGGCATACCAACAAATGCCGCAAACTTTCCTGAAGCATTATACATACCGCATGTAAGCATGAGCGCTTTTGTTAATTTAGCTACTTCTTTTGGAATTACTTGTTTGTGAAACACTGGATGATATCCGTCTAATGACAGAATTAATCCAATCAGTGCAATATCTTCAGTCGTTACTTCAATTGAGCACTGCTTTAAGTAAACCTCTAGAACCTCTTCTACTTCTCCTTGTAAGTAGTTCGTTTCTTTTAAATAGTAGGCAAGCGCACGATTTCGATGAGACGTTTGCCATTCTGATTCAAAGACCGTTTCATTAATGAGTGGTGTTTTCCCGGTAAGCATTGTTATCACATCAAACAAATAGCTTAATTTTTCTTTTGCCGTCTCCCCAGATAAAAGAGATGAAACCGTTAAAGCACCGGCGTTAATCATAGGATTGAACGGCTTTCCTGGTTTATGCATTTCCAGTCTTATAATAGAATTAAATGCATCTCCAGTTGGCTCTACATCCACTCTCTCTAGCACATAAGGAATGCCGCAGCATAAGCAAGCTGCTATAAAGCTAATAACTTTAGAGATACTTTGAAGAGTAAATACCGATTCATAATCTCCAGACTGGATAACAGTACCGTCAGCACCAATCAAACAAATACCTAATTGAGACGAGTCCATATCTTTCAGAGCTGGAATGTAATCAGCCGTTTTTCCTTCTGAAGAAAATTCTTTTATTTGCTCTACCCACTCATGTAACTGCTCTTTTGCAGTGACCTGTAAGTAAGACATTTCCTGTTCAATTTCTCTTTTCATTAAAATCACCTCATCACTTAATTAACTTTTTATTTTAAAACGCTTTCATAAAGCGAGATTTCATTTTCGTTTTTAATGTACAATGCAACCTACGAGAGCATACAAAAACCTACAAAACTTTTTGGAATTATATTTTTATCTTTGGCACTCTTCTCCATTGTGCTGGACGCTGTCACAATGTATACTAATTCACGAATCACTTCAGGAGGTGTAATTATCTGAATTTTAAATCTTTCATTCGAAAAGATCCGTACATTTTATTGCTCATGCTCATTACTGTCCCCCTTGCGGGAGAGTTAAAATTTTATCCGTTAAATGAAACATTTCGAATTACATTTGGAGCTCCTACATTTTTCTTTTTCCTGTTGCTTTTAAAACGGAAAACAGTTTTAGCCGGGGGCTTGTTAACCGCTTTAAGCGTCGTTCTCTTTCGCATCATGCTCGATTATATCATGCTCGATCATTTTCAATTTGCGGCTTCTGCACATACGCATTACCCTACGTTTTTCTTCTACTTTATGTATGCACTTTTATTTTTTGTTTTTAAGGTAAGCCGCATGAACTATAGTGCTATTGTAATTGGATTGATTGGACTCATCATTGAAATTGCTGCTGATATAGTGGAACTAACTGCGCAGTATATAGTTTTGCACACAACAATCCATGTCGATTCATTATCTGACATGGCGGTTATTGCTTTTGCTCACAGCTTCATTGTACTTAGCTTTTTTAATATGATGACGATTTATGAATCACAGTCACGAGAACGTCAAATTCGCAAACAAAATGAGCACATGCTAATGCTCATTACAAGCCTTTATGAAGAAACCGTTCATTTAAAAAAGACCCTTCATAATACAGAAGCGATTACAAAAGCTTCGTACGATTTATACCGTGTATTAAATCAGCAGGAAAAAGATCATTCTGTGCTAAACCAAACGCTCAGTAAAAAAGCGCTTCGGATTGCCGGAGATATTCACGAAGTAAAAAAAGACAACCAGCGTATTTTTGCGGGCTTATCTAAAACAATTTCAAATGAAAGTTTCCAAAATTATATGAAAGCAGAGGAATTAATCGAGCTGATCGTACGCATCAACAAAAAATATGCCGATTCTCTTCACAAACAAATTACCTTTTTTTCTTCTGTAAACGGGGAACATTTCAGCTACCACGTTTACACCATTTTATCGATCATTAATAACTTGGTAGCCAACGCAGTGGAAGCTATTAAAGATGAAGGAAGGATTGTTTTATCGGTACATAGACAAGCTGAACATGTAGAATTTCATGTACAAGACAACGGTCCTGGAGTACCTTTAAAGTACGAAAAAGCTATCTTTGAGCCTGGTTTCACCTCAAAGTACGATCAATTTGGAAACCCCTCTACTGGCATTGGTCTTTCTTATGTAAAAGATATTGTTCAAGAACTTGAAGGTACGATTAAAGCTACACAAGAAGACAGCGGAATGACGTTTATCATTCAAATCCCCCTTCGTAATCTAATTCAGAAAGGATGAGTTTATGCGATTTTGTATTACAGATGACGATTCAGCTATTCGTTCAACGCTCAGTCAGCTGATTGAAGATGAGGATTTAGGAGAAGTTGTAGAAGAAGTCGTCGACGGAAGCTTTTTAGATGCCTCTACGTTAAATTTAAAACAAATTGATATTTTATTTATCGATTTACTTATGCCAGGACGGGACGGAATCGAAACGATCCGTCATTTAAAAGATTCATTTAAAGGAAAAATGATTATGATTTCACAGGTAGAGTCCAAAGAATTGATAGGAGAGGCCTACTCATTAGGAATTGAATACTATATTACAAAACCAATTAACCGAATTGAAATTTTAACGGTTATTCGAAAAGTAATGGAACGAATCTCCCTTGAGAAATCAATCGATGATATTAAAACCTCCTTGAATAGTTTAGCGACAGCTCATCACCCCCTCCCTTCAAGTCAGCCGGTAACGAAACAAGCCCATCTATACGATGTAGGTAAATTCTTATTAGCCGAGTTAGGTATTGTAGGAGAAAATGGTGCAAAAGATTTACTGGATATTTTACAGTTTCTGTACACTTATGACCAAAGAGAAAGTGTGGAAAAACATTTCCCTTCTCTAAAAAATATTTTTGTGAATGTGGCTGAGAAAAAATTAGGAGCTCACGCGTCTTCCATTGAAATTAATCGCGAAACCAAAGCCTGTGAACAGCGAATAAGACGAGCAGTTACTCACTCACTAAATCACTTTGCTTCTATTGGATTAACAGACTTTTCAAATCCGAAATTTGAAAATTATGCTTCTAAGTTTTTTGACTTTACAGCTGTTCGTAAAAAAATGAAAGAATTACAGGGAGATTCTAAAATTTTGCCGATTCGCATTAACACCAAAAAATTTATTCAAATATTCTTTTTTGAAGCAAAGCGCTTGTTAAGCAAGGAAAAAAGCTGGTATTGACAGAAAAGACGGAAAAGGTGCAAATACCTCTTCCGTCTTTTATACTAATTGATTCAGTTTTACTAAGGAAGGTCCATATACAGTACGCAGAAGCAGCGTCTTTTCTCCCCTTGCATATTCCACCAGAGAAAATGCTCCTTTTTCTGTTTCTACCTGTACATCTACAGAAACTGGACACTCTTTTAACTGATTAACTATCAGTTGCGCTTGTTCCACCGACAAATAAGAAGAAAGGCGAATAAGTATATCCAAATCACTAGTTGTTGTAATAACTTCGGCACCACTTGCAAATTCGAATCCCACACTGCCGGTTGGTCCCCACGCAAAATCTTTTAAAATAATAGCGACTTCTTTTAAAGCACCTATGGCTGGCATGTTTCTAAAGTGCCCGTTTTGAAAAATAGAAACGAGATCTTCCGGCCTAATTCTTTGTTTAACGGCCTGCTCAGATACAAATGCTCCAAAACGCTGATTTCTTCTTTCTCCTCTTACTCCAACAGGTATCAGGCTATCTCGGTGAACAGCCCGCCTTACAACTACAAACGGAGCCTTCGCTAAAGAATGCTCCACCCACTCGGGGATAGGTGTATAACTGATAAGCTTTGCTTCCTCTTTTAACTGAAGCAAATCATGAGCTATATATTCCATTGTCTTTCCAACTCACCTCTTACTACTAAAGAAGCTTTACGCCCTTCCTTCCTTGCTTGCTCACTGTATAGCCGGCTGCTTAAATCGTACACACCTTCACGGCGTACATTTTCTACCGCTCCAGTCAAAATATCTTGAATCGTTTGAACGTCGCGATCTGTGGGCTGCTCTGCTTGAATACCGCTAACCAGCTCATATAAAGCGCCAAGTGAGGCAAATGATTCAATATCATAAGCCATGGACGGGACTTTCTTTGAAGCTTCTTCAAGTTCTTTTATACTTCTTTTAGTAATGCGCGCTGCTGACTGTTTGGACATGGCGTGAACATTCACTCCTTCGTCTTTTAAAGCCACAATTCGATTTGATTGGTATCCATGAGCCAGAAATGCTCCTGAAATTGCTTTTCCGACAATTAACGTAATAACCGGATGACCTGCTAAGCGCGCTGCTGCATAAGCATCAGCCGCAGCACCGCAAGCATAGTGAATACCTAGAAGTTCTTCATGATAGCCATACGCTTGACTCGGTACGTCCACAATGGCGATTATAGGGCGCGGAGATTGATTTCGATCTTCTTTTATTACTTCACGAACGTGCTTGGCAATTGCCCAGCCTTCATCTAGTCCTACTTCCCCTTTCCGTGCACGTAAGAAACGATTATAAGGATTAGGTACAACGGAGATATATCGGACCTTTTCTCTTCCTAGCAATGCGTCTTTATAAAGAACGGAAGGAATTTCAAAATCTGCTTCTTCATCATTTATTAAGGCGTTGATCCACACGCGACCGCGGCTGTTGGGCATGTTACCTGGAACTTCATTTAGCGAGTAAGAGACTGTTGAAGGGATAGGTTCATTTTTTGTTGCTTTATACAATTCTTGAAACTGATCAGAAGCCAGTTTTTCTGAAGGGTCAACCTTACTAAGCAAATGTCTGTAAAAATCTACTTGTTCTGTTTTACTAGTTACTTTTTCTTTCTTCTGAAACGTTTCTTGAACCGCTCGTTGAATAGCAGTGACATCATCCTGTGCTAAGGCATCTGCAAACCCGGTTTCATAGCGTTGAATACCGCCAATCGTTTTCCAGATTAAGCTTCGGTCTCTTGCATCAAACTCTTCAACCCCTGCTTCTTGTTCGATCACTTCAGGGCCGTTAAGGCCAAACCTTGCTTCTTTTGTCATAATGAGATAACTAAAGAGTGAAGCAGTGATGGACATTCCTCCAAAGCAGCCTACATTTCCTGAAATAACTCCGACAACAGGTGTATGCTCACGCAAAGCAACCACAGCTGAGCCAATTTCAGATATCGACAAAAGTCCATAATTCGCTTCTTGGAGCCTTACCCCTCCTGTATCGAATAGAAAAACAGGTCTAACAGGAATACCTTTTTTGTGATTATTAAGGGCTAGTTCTAAAGCTCCTGAAATTTTAGCTCCCGATACTTCACCAATGCCTCCCCCTTGAAACCCTCCTTCTATTGAAATGACAACGGCTGGCTCTCCTGCTATCAGCCCACCTGCTATAATGACACCATCATCGCTTTGAGGAACAATATTTTGCTTAGGTAAATGAGGCGATTCGATTCCGTCAAAGGGCCCAAGCAGCTCAAAGAATGTTCCTTGATCTAAGATTGCCTGCGCTCGTTCTCTTCCATTTAACTCAATAAAGCTTTGATTATTCACTCCCATTTTCACTCACCTCCAAAGCTTGTGCAAGACGCAAGGCGACTACACCAGGCGTAGCACCAAAATCATTAATTACAATTTTCGCTTGAATGGTATGAACACTAAAGAACCGGTCTAATACGGCTTTCCAGGTTTCGCTAAACCCTTCACTTCCTGTTCGTACTGATACGTGAGCATGTTCTTCATCAGAAGGAACCATTAAAATTTCTAAATCCCCTGAACCAACAACACCTACATGTGCGCGCTGAGTTAACTTTCGATCGGCTTTATATTTAAACACTAACGTTTCCATTAGCTACTCCTCCCTGCAGACGTTTACGATTCTTTAAAAAGAGATATTCGATCTAAAAATAATACAGCAGCCAGCAAATCTGCACTTCCGCCTGGAGAAGCGTTAGATGATAGAAGTATATGATCTAACGCTTCTAGCCGCTGTTTTCCCATTGATGTAGATACCCCTCCAGCTTCTAACACATTGGATGCCGCCATTTTAACCTCCTCTAACACAACCAGACCAGCACGATGCAAAATACACGTATCATCAAGGTTGGCGATTAGTGTTACTAAAGTATCAATCCTTGCTGATGTTTCATGTATGCCTAGCTTGCGAGCTTTATGTAAAGCAGGCAAGCCTATATGAATTACGTGAGGAAATCCTTGCTTCGCCTCTCCAGTTGCCCCTTTTGCGCCATACTGCTTTTTCACACGAAGTCCATTAGATGAATGCAGAGGACAAAAACGATCTGCATAACGAGCAATTTGTCCTGCAGCTTCTGTGATGGATGCAGGTGATGCTTGAATGCCGAAAACCGCTGTTGCAGACGCAAGTAGGCCTAATGCCCAAATGGCTCCTTTGTGTGTATTAACACCATCCGTAGCCGCGTACATAATTTGTTCGCCCTCGCGTCCAATTCGAGCAATTTCTTCCCTTAGCATCTGACTTGGCTGCTTTCCTTGACTATATAATGCAATCTGTAAAAAGGTCGGTTGTAAAGCATAAGCAGAAGTTAACAGCGTCTCAATATTCATATCTTGATGAGATCCAGTTGTTGCTGCATCCACAAGCCCAGGCTTAGGTGTAAGCACCGCTTCATCAACCAGAGCGGTAACTGCCATTTTAGCTATTAGACATGAGTAAAACACAGCTGGTCTTGGCTCTTTTTGAATACTTTGAATACGCATATTCCTTACCAGTTCCTAAATTTAGCAGGCGGATTATACAAGCCATCCGACCATTCTACTAAATCTTCGACACTTCTTGCTGCCAATAATGAACGCTTTGCTTCTGTACGGCGAATCTGTAAATCTTCGGGAAAAGCCACTAGGCCATCTCTGCGCATCTTTTCCACTTTATTTTGGTTATGTCGCAGGCCTATAGGTGTTACCCCTGCTACTGCTTCAAGCGCTGCTTTTCTTTCGTCCAAGCTTTGTGCTTTATATAAATAAGCAATTCCTTCTTCCGTCACAACATGCGTCACATCATCCCCGTAAATCATGACAGGAGCAGTAGCTAAGCCTGCTTGTTTCGCTACCTTTATCGCATCCAAAGACTCCACAAAAACAGGCTCATTTCCTGATTGAAAGGTTTCAACCATTTGAACAACTAGCTTTCTGCCTCTTGCTAGTTCGTGCTGCTCGTTTATCATATCCAGCCAAGCAGGCGTAGAATGTCGGCGGCCTCTAGGGTCATGCCCCATATTAGGCGCTCCGCCAAACCCTGACAAACGTCCAGATGTGACGGTAGAAGAATTTCCTTCTCCATCTATTTGCAAAGTTGATCCTACAAAAGCATCTACCGCATATTGACCAGCCACTTGACACATCGCACGGTTTGAGCGCAGGCTGCCGTCGCGTCCTGTAAAAAACACATCTGGACGCGCTGCTGTGTATTGTTCCATTCCTACTTCTCCGCCAAAGCAGTGCACGCTCTCAATCCATCCGCTTTCAATAGCCGGAATTAACGTGGGGTGAGGATTCAGAGCCCAGTGCTTGCATATTTTACCTTTCAGTCCTAACTTTTCTCCATAAGTAGGCAGCAAAAGCTCAATTGCAGCGGTATTAAAGCCAATGCCATGATTTAATGATTGTACGCTGTGGCGCTCATAGATACCTCGAATCGTCATCATAGCCATTAAAATTTGGAGTTCTGTAATATGACGAGGATCTCGCGTAAATAAAGCTTCCAATTGATAAGGCTGATCCGCCACGACGATACAATCAATCCAAGAAGCCGGAATATCAACTCGCGGAAGTTCTTCAACAAGTTCATTTACCTGCACAATAACAATTCCATCCTTAAACGCGGTTGCTTCGATAATGGTTGGTGTTTCTTCCGTATTTGCTCCTGTATATAAATTACCTTGTTCATCCGCTTTGTCAGCAGCCACTAAGGCAATGTTCGGAATTAAATCAATGAAAAGGCGTCCGTAAAGCTCTAGATATGTATGAATTTCTCCCATTTTTAACGTCTCATCTTCAATCATTTGAGACACGCGAAGGCTTTGAGCACCGGCGTACGAAAAATCAATTTTTTCAGCAATTCCTTTTTCAAATATGTCGAGATGTTCCGGACGTGAAATACTAGACATAATCATATGAAGGCCGTTTATTTTATCAGCGCTTACTTCATTCAGCGCCTTTGATAAAAAAGATGCTTGCTTTTGATTGTCTCCTTCAAGCACTACTTTATCTCCGGGTGATATAAGCAATTCTAACGCTTCAATAATTTGTTCATTACCCAATAACTTTCCTTTAAGAAGATGGTCTATTTTCGCAAGGCGAACTGCTTTTTGATCTCGGCGAGTTGTCCATGATTTGGAAGTTTTTTTTATGCCACTCATGTTCTATCTCCTTTCTGACACTTCTAAATTAATACGCTTACATTTTTTCTTTTTCCATTAAAATCAGCAAAGTTTTCATCGTAGATTCGGCTGCCGAAATAGCCCTTGCTTCAGGGAAACTCTTAGCAGCCAAATCCGTTAGCACTCTTCCTGGAGCCATTTCAATATATAATCTTGTGCCCATTTCATACATAACTTCCGTCGTATCATGCCAACGGACGGGCAGGGCAACACTCGCTGCCAAATCTTCCTTAATATCAGCAGCTTTCCATAATTTCCGAGCTTTACAATTACCTATAAAAGGAACGGCCGGGTCCTTTCCTTTCACTTCCGTTATGGTTTTTCGTAATTCACTCGAAACTCCTTCCATAAGAGGACAGTGAGAAGGCACCGTTACATGAAGCATTTTAGTTTTTCTAGCCCCTTTTTTAGATGCTTTTTCAAGAACTTTCTCAATTGCTTTTAGGGTGCCAGAAATCGTTATTTGATCAGGAGAATTTAGATTCGCTACGTACACAGGAGCTGCATCAGTTGATAGTTCATGTACAATAGAGAGAATCTGATGTTCACGCAGTCCCATCACAACCCCCATACCATAACCATCAGGATAAGCATTTTCCATCAGTTCCCCTCTTTTTTTCACAAGAAGAAGAGCTTCTTTAAAAGATAACACTTCAGATGCAACTGCTGCTCCAAACGCCCCTATAGAATGCCCTCCTACCACGTCTGGCGAGTATCCTTTGTTTTTAAACGACCTAACCGTAGCCACTCCTGCAATAAAAAGACATATCTGAACATTTTTATTACATTTTAATTTTTCTGACGAATCTAATGATAATACGTCTTGATTTAAAACCTCACTTGCTTCTTCAAACGTAGGGGATAATCCCCATTTATTTTTTATATCATGAAGCATACCAGCGTATTGTGCGCCTTGTCCTGGAAATAGAAATGCAACACTCATCGTGTTTCTCCTTTCGACTTTATATCATCCAAGGAGATAATGGATAATTTTATTATAAAGAACATAGGATCAATAACTCTAATACATATTTCTTATATATCCTATAACTTGAAATCTATATAAAAAGGGATTGAGACATAACGAAATCAATGGAATCTAAAGACGAACTAATTGGATAAAGGAGCTCATATGGGTCGCTTGTTCCATCACGGTTGACTTCCGTGCAAGACTTCGCTTTCCGCGGGCGGCCCGCGAGCCCCCCAGAGTCTTCGTCTTGTCTTCCAATCAGCCGCTAGAAGCAACTACATACATAAATGCTACGTTCATCCTACCAATAAAAAAATCCGAACGAGTTAGATTCTCCATTAAGAATCTCGATTCATCGTTCGGATTTCCCTTTAACTAAACTACTTTTGTCCCAGCCTCTTTTTACTACATATGAGACGGAAAATGCGGAAGCACTTCTTCACCAAGCTCATGTATGACTTCCTCAGCCGGACGCTTACTATCAAAAAGAGCAAAAAACAGGTGATTAACTCCTATTTCTTTATAAATAGAAAGAAGCTCAACTAATGCATTGCGCCCTGCTCGAAATCCTAAACGAATCGGCGTTGGCATTTCATTTGGATCTTCTGCCAAATCTAGATGGATAGGTTGTGTAAAAGGTTTAAAAACGCCTGGATGATAGATGTCAACCAGTTTCCTCCATTGTGTAATAGCTTCTGCTTGAAAATGGGGGTGACGAGGATAATACATCCAGCCGTCTCCATACTGTGCAAACCACTCCATATTTTGCTGACTGTATCCCGTGATCATCGTTGGAATACGTTTCGTTGGCTTAGGAACGACATTTGCTCCTTGAATGGATCCCAAAGCAGACTGGATAGATGGAAATTCTTTATTTAACGCTTCTTCTAAATAATGAAAAGCTTCTGCAAATCGCTTTCCTCTTTCTTCATGTGGAATACCTAACCCTCGAAAATCTGCTTGACGGTCTCCAGAAGATACGCCCATAATCAAACGCTCAGGAAAAAGCTGATCAATGGTTGCCATTTCTTTAGCTACGCGAAGCGGATGGCGCAAAGGCAGCACAATAGCAGCTGTACTAAGAGCAATTTCTTTTGTTTGACTGGCCAGATAAGTCAAATAAATAAGCAAATCATAAATTTGACCCGTGGCTGGATCGCCAAATGATGGATCTTGAAGAAGGACATCGCGGAACCATAAGCTTGTAAATCCATATTGTTCTGCAAGCTGCGTGAGCTCTACTTGTTTCTCCATCGTAGGCGTGGCATATTGATAATTTTCAAGTGGCATATGCAAACCTAACGTTAACTCATTCTTCTTGTACATACGACGATATGCCTTATGATGTTGAAATGTAGTCATTTGCTTCCTCTCCTTTTATAGCTAAGAGATCATCGCAAAAGGCGATGATCTCTTGTTTTATTTTGCTTTTGCTTCTATTGAGCGGCTCCATGCTGTTAATAAGACCGCTCCTAAAACCATAACTCCCCCAATCCAAGGAGTATGAACAAGACCAATCGAATCAACAATCAGGCCGCCTACAAAAGAACCAATAGCAATTCCAACGTTAAATGCAGCAATATTAAGCGCAGAGGCTACGTTCACAGCTGAAGGGACATACTTTTCAGCTAAGTTCACAACCAGTACTTGCAGTCCAGGTACGTTCATAAATGCCAATAAGCCCATGGCAAAAATCGTAATTGTTCCCGCTACTTTAAACGATGCAGTAAACGATAAAATAAATAAGATAACTGCTTGAATTAAAAACATCCAAAATAATGCTTTTAACGGGTTTTTATTCGCAGCTTTTCCTCCGGTCGTATTTCCGATGGCTACTGCTACACCGTATACCAGTAGCAAGATACTAACCGCACTTGGTGCGTATCCTGTTAGTTTTTCAAGAATAGGTGCTAAATACGTATAAGCTACAAACGTTCCGCCATATCCTAAGGCGGTAATAGCAAACGATAGTAAAAGCGGCCCGTTTTTCAAAATTTCCAATTGATCACTAAACTTTGCTGGCGGCGCTTCCTTTAAGTTTTTAGGCACTAAAAGAGCACTTGCAATAATGGCAATAACCCCAAGTAACGCTACTCCCCAAAATGTTGCTCTCCAGCCGAAAGCTTGTCCGATAAATGTACCAAGCGGAACACCTGTAACAGTTGCAACTGTCAAACCTGTAAACATTAAAGCAATGGCACTTGCTCGCTTATCTTCCGGCACCAAATCAGCAGCGATAGTCGCACCGATGGAAAAGAAAATTCCGTGTGAAAATGCAGTAATAATTCGTGCTATAAGCAGCAGCCCAAAGCTTGTTGATAAAGCTGCTACTGAGTTTCCTACGATAAAAATAACCATCAATAGCATCAACAGTGATTTTCTGCTCATTTTACTTGTTAAAGCTGTTAATACGGGAGCTCCAAATGCAACTCCCATTGCGTATCCTGAAATTAATAACCCTGCTAGTGTAATGGAAATATTTAAATCATCTGCAAGCGATGATAATAAACCTACTGGAACAAACTCTGTAGTCCCGATTCCAAAGGCGCTAATAGCTAGCGCTAATAGCGGCAAAGCACCGCTTTTTTTACTTTGTTGTGTTTGTGAAAGTGTGTTCACTTCTTAACGCCTCCTGTTCGTTATGATAACTTCTTCATAATAGCTTCTCTTACGGCTGATTAGCTTAGGTACCTTTCATATATTCGCTAACTCGCCATCAACAATTGTTATTATGAGCGATGTAAAACCAAAGAAAAAGTACGCACTTTCAAGTGATATAGGCACCTGGAGGTTACAATAAGCGTAAATACTAAAGTCATGAACTATTGGGTATTCTAAAAAAATGCTTACACCTAGAAAATTTTGCTCTATAGTGATATGATAAACATCAGAAAAAATGCGAAAACATGCATTTGACCGTTATCTCTAGAACAAGGAGAGTTGTTAACGTGAAAAAATATAATATTCCAGTGGAAGCGGCACTAGAAGTCATTGGAGGCAAGTGGAAAGTCGTTATTCTTTGCCACTTAATTAAAGGGACAAAGCGCCCTGGAGAATTAAAAAGAATTATGCCGCGCGTTACGCAAAAAGTATTAACGCAGCAGCTTCGCGAACTTGAAGCAGACGGCATCATTGTTAGAAAAATGTACAATGAAATGCCGCCTCGAGTAGAATACTCTTTAACAGATTACGGATGGTCTTTAAAAAGCATTCTTGATTCATTATGCTCTTGGGGAGAACATCATATTGAAAAAACGTATCCTGATAAAGAAGCTGTACTTATGCAGCCTGTAGAAGAAGTCACTGTTTCTAATTAAAAAAAGCTGACTATCTAGTCAGCTTTTTCATTCCCTTACTTTCTTTGTTTTTTCAGATGATGTATATATTCAGGAGGAACCCATATGACAGAACAACTTAAAAAGAAAATTAGTCTTCAAGATGCTATCAAACAGCAGCTTGCTAATAAGAAAAATCAATCTTCAAGTAAAGCTCAAAATAGCAGCACCAATCAAGCAACCAAAAAGCTGACGAGTCAACAAACAAAAAAAACGAATAATCAGCGAAAGAGAACAGGTGTATAATGAACGGACAAAATAGAAAAGACGTAGCTCCTGGAATTGAAGTCGACATTGTTTTAAAAGCAGATCAGCGTTCTGGAAAACTTACACACGGAACGGTCAAAGACATTCTGACCAATTCAAGCTTTCACCCACACGGCATCAAAGTCCGTTTAACAGATGGACAAGTCGGACGCATAAAAGAAATTTATCCAAATTAAAAAAGCATGTATTCTACATGCTTTTTTAATTTACACTTCAAATAAATCTACTTATCATTTCCTACTTTTGTTAAAATAAAGAAGCACTGTCGTCCCCTTTCTTTCCCTTGGGAATTCACGCAAGGAAGAAAAAGGTGGTGGATAGTCTGAGACGAATCCTCAAGTCATTTTTCCTGGATGCTGAGAATGTTCAGCTCCTAACGGCTTACGTAGAGCTTTTAGGAGCCATAGTCGCTCTTATTTTGCTATTTTTCCAGTAGTAAAATAAGTAATCACCGATAAGTATCGTCTAAAAGGTTCTTCATCCATAAGGCTCGTGTGCTGATTGTCTTTAGGGAATGGTGTTTGGCGGCACTTCCCTATAGTAAAAAGACAGCTTCCTTGCAGAAATGGACAAGGTGTAATCAACTACGGCCGATTATGGGTGCGGGACCTTTTTCTTTATTAGTCTATGTCTTTTTTTCACTTCCCATACACAAAAATAAAAAACCTCCGAGTTGGCGGTCTCGAAGGTTTTTTCTAGTGAATCGTTTTCGACAAATCCTCATCCGGGCTAACAAGGTTCAGATCTAATAAGATTATGTGATGAATTTCTTCACCTTACAAGCTAAACTTGTCAAAGCTAAGAATTCATTCACTTGTTAAGAATAACTGAACGTGCGCTCCAGATTATCATTTTTCCTAGCCTCAGTATATCATACTTGTTGAAAACAGGTAAAAAAAGTGTTCGACAAAGCTTGTCAGCAGCTCTTCACCTATGTCATATTTTTCAAAACAAAAAACATTTTACAAATATGAAGGAATTTCATACTATTAGATAAAAGATACAACATAGAAGATAGAAGTATTCTGACTTGGAGAGGATTTCAATGAAGCAACCTCAGTTAGAAAAAGAAATTCGAGCCTTACAATCAGATATTTACCAATTAGCTAAAAAAACAAGCAGCTATTCTCACGGTGAGATTTTAAAATTAAGTCAAAAGCTAGATCAAAAAATTGTTAGTTACCAAAAGCTTTTTAACCGTACCAAATAAGAGCCGCGTAGGACTTTCACTTGCTATCCCTCAAGTACCATAAACTACAAATAAAACAGATATGTTTTATTCGCAATAGGTATATCTCTGCTTCCCTAATTAATAGGGAAGTTTTTTATTTAGAAAATTAAAACCTTCTCCTTTCCTCAGGTTAGTTGTCATACAAATTGGGTATCCAATCAGTAGGCCTTAAAACCTATCTAAGAAATATAAAGGAGAGAGTGCATGATGAGTAATGCTGATACTACCGAAACAAAAAAAGGCGCCGACTTACTAGTAGAAAGTTTGGCAAGTCAGAATATGCCTTATATTTTTGGCATTCCAGGAGCCAAAATTGATGGCGTATTTGATGTTTTGAAAGAAAGAGGACCAGAAGTAATTGTTTGCCGCCATGAACAAAATGCTGCGTTTATGGCAGCTGCTATGGGAAGACTGACAGGTACGCCGGGTGTTTGCCTTGTCACATCAGGTCCAGGTGCCGCTAACTTAGCCACTGGCCTTGTCACTGCTACTTCTGAAGGTGATCCAGTGGTAGCCCTAGCAGGAGCCGTTCCAAGAGCAGATCGATTAAAAAAGACGCATCAATCAATGGATAATGAAGGACTATTTAAATCTATCGCCAAATTCAGCGTTGAGGTAGAAGACGCTGCAAACGTTCCAGAAGTGATAACAGACGCCTTTCGCGAAGCTGTTTCTTCTCCTTCAGGAGCATCTTTTGTCAGCTTGCCGCAGGATGTAATGGATAACGAAACATCAGCTTCCACTCTATCCGTTTTAAAAGCTCCTACGATTGGCGCTGCTAATTTAGACGCTGTTGCCCAAGCTATACACACTATTCGCACAGCAAAACTACCTGTTTTACTTTTAGGTATGAGAGCAAGTAAATCTAAAGCAGTGGAATCAATCCGTCAGCTTATAGCAGAACATGGCCTTCCTGTGGTGGAAACGTTCCAAGGTGCGGGAGCTGTTTCACGAGAGCTTGAAACTCACTTTTTTGGGCGAGTAGGTCTTTTTCGCAATCAGCCTGGAGACGTGTTATTGAAGCATGCTGACGTCGTCTTAACAATCGGATATGACCCAGTTGAATACCCTCCTTCTCTTTGGAACTCAGAAAGTCAAAGAAGCATTATTCATTTAGATGATTTACAAGCACAAGCTGACCACCATTATCAGCCGGAAATTGAGTTAGTAGGGAATATTCCAAGCACAATTGACATATTAGCGGATAAACTCCCACATTTAATACGTTCAAAAGAAAGTGCTTCTTTTTTAAAAACGCTAAAAAGCAAACTTGAACAACCTGACGATCAGTACGAGTTTTCTAATGACACTCACCTTCATCCCCTACAATTAATTGAAGCTCTGCAGAACTTTGTTGAAGATGATACTACCATCACATGTGACGTTGGTTCGCATTACATATGGATGGCTCGTTATTTTCGTTCCTATGAACCTCAGCGTTTACTATTCAGCAACGGCATGCAGACACTAGGTGTTGCTTTGCCTTGGGCTATTTCAGCTGCACTCGTTCGCCCCCATAAAAAAGTTCTGTCCATGTCTGGAGACGGCGGGTTTTTATTTTCAGCTATGGAGCTCGAGACAGCCGTTCGGTTAAACTTACCAATTGTTCACATTATCTGGAACGATCAAACCTACGATATGGTTGGCTTTCAACAGCAGATTAAATATGGCCGAAAATCTGCAGTAGAGTTTGGCAGTGTAGACTTTGTTACGCTTGCTGAAAGTTTTGGTGCCAAAGGATTTAGAGTTAACTCCCCAGAAGAATTTTCGGACACTCTAGCAAGCGCTTTTCGTGAACAGGGCCCCGTTATCATCGATGTTCCTGTAGATTATAAAGATAATGAAAAATTAAATACACAGCTACTGCCAGATCAAATTAACTGAAAGGACTGAGTAAAGAATGAGCAATAAAGAAAAATTAACGATTCACCAAACTTCCACTATGATCGCTTTATTAGACGGAGTATTTGACGGTGTTGTCACATACAAGGATTTAGCTAAGAAAGGGGATTTCGGCATCGGTACGTTTAATCAATTGGATGGTGAAATGATTGCCTTTGACGGAGAATTTTATCATATTGCTGATGGTAAAGCCGCACCTATTAGTGAAGATGCAAAAACACCTTTTGCCATTATGACAACCTTTTATGAAGATATCTCTTATCGTGTAGAAAAGGAAATGAATCGTGAACAACTAGAAACCTTAATGAACGAGCTTATTCCTAGCCCGAATTTATTCTATGCAGTTCGCATTGACGGCAAGTTTAAAGAAGTAAAAACGCGCACGGTTGCAAAGCAAGAAAAGCCCTATCCTTCTATGGTAGATGCGGCTGCTGATCAGCCTACATTTACATCTTCAGATGCAAATGGAACACTAGCAGGTTTTTACACGCCAGAATATTCTTCAGGCATCGGTGTTCCCGGCTACCACCTGCACTTTATTGATGAATATAAAAAAGAAGGGGGGCATGTTTTAGATGTCTCCGTTCAGGATGTTACAATTCAAATCTGCAAAAAAACGAAATTAGATCTCAATTTATCGGAAACAAGTGAATTTTTAAGTGCTAATTTAGAAGACCATGATGTAGAAGAAGAAATTGCCACGGCTGAATAAACAACCATTCTTTTACTGATAAAAAAACGCTCATCGTCACGCATGACGATGAGCGTTTTTTATTTAATCGCGTTCAGGCTTCATTTCTAGCACAACACAGAAACCTTCCGCCTATACGTAAAAGGAGCCCGTGTCTTTTAAAACATAGAAAAATGGTATTTCAGTCTCTTTTAGACATCTAGCCATTCGATCCTTAAAGTTATCTAATTTAATTATATTTTTTGCTTCTTCTAACGTAAAATATCCCACATCCTGCGTTTCATTGGAGACAGAAATTTTTCCGCTAATCGCTTTTCCCTTTAATAAAATAACAGTAGTAGATCGTTTAACATCTTGTTCTACTCCTAGAAAGTTGGTCACTTCAATAACAATTCCAGATTCTTCTTTAACTTCTCGTATCCCCGCATCTTTTATTGATTCACCTGCTTCAACAAAACCGCCTGGAAATTCCCATCCCCGTCTATGGTTCTTGACTAGAAGCACGTGATGATCTTGATTTACCACCATAACTGCTACAGCTAATTTTTGATTCAACTTTTTCTCACTCTCCTTTTAAAGCTTTAAGATATTGTTCAAGAAGGTGAAGAAATCTTTCTATATCTCTATATGTGATATCACCAATATTTGCTATTCGAAACGTTTCTAATTTATCAATTTTACCAGGATAAATGGTGAATCCTTGTTTATAAAAAAAATCATGCATAATATCAAAATTATACTTTCTATTGGAAGGCTCGATGATAGAGGTAATAATTCTAGAATGATGTGTTTCAGGAACCAAATAGGTTAACCCAAGCCGAGTAATTCCATCCGTTAAAGTAGTCCATGATTTTGAGTAGCGTTCATATCGTTTCTCAATTCCTTCCCACTGAGTTTCTATAATTGCCTGTTTTAAGGCGTACATAGTCTGAACAGGAGGAGTAAAACGCATTTGTTTATTCATTTGGAAATATCGATACTGATCATATAAATGAAGATAAAGGTTACGAGGCTTTATTTGCTCCGTTTTTTCTAACCGGTCTTTATTTGCTATAACAAACGACACGCCTGCCATTCCTTGAAGGTTCTTATTTGCACTTGCGGCCAGATAGCTTATATTCATTTTTTGCATGTCAATTGGAACAGCTGCATACGAACTCATTGCATCCACAATCATTTCGATATTTTCCACTGCACAAAATTCCCCAATTTGTTCAATATCATTAAGAAGCCCCGTGGAAGTTTCACAGTGAACAAGCGCCAGATAGGAAACGTTCGTTGAAATCTTTTTTATAAAAATTTTTAAGTCGTTCATATCAATAGCCTGCTCGGCGGAGCTTTTATATTCTAAATAATTCAGTCCATAAATTTCAGCGATTTTACACATTCTTTCACCGTATGGACCATTATTGATAATAACAACCGTACCGTTATCAATTACTGAACTTAAAATCGATTCCACTGCCGCCGTTCCAGATCCGCCGAATAATACCGTAGTATACTTCTCTGGATTCCCAACAAATTTTGTTAGTTCAGCAGAGATAAATTCCATTGTCTCTCCAAATTGTTTTTCTCTCGGGCAAATGTCCTCCACTATTTGAGCATATTTGACGGTATCTGTTGTAGTTGCCGGTCCGGGGTTTAGGAGTATATTTCTCTTAACTGTATGTGGAATACCTTCTCGAGCTTTAATAATCGGATAAACAATAGTAGTTGCTCTTGCCCAGTGATCTTCATCATCCACTTCACACCATGCCAAATTATCCAGTTTATGAACATACACATTTGCTTTTTCGGAAATTTTAACGAGGCCATATTCATAATCGATCGTTTGATTAAACTGAAACAGCGTATTTGCTTCATCACAAAGTCTCTGAAATGTAGCATAAGAGAGTTTGGTTAAACCAACTAGTTCTGCATAGATACTATTCAACTCTTCTTTTTGTTTTGACATATTCTTAAGGTTATTATCTTCATCAGCTTCAATATAAACTTCATCGCCAGCACCGTTCAATTTACTCGCTAGTATGACATCTGATCTCGAATGATTTACTAATGTTTCCAACGCATTCTTTTCATAAATTACATCCGATTCCAATAGTAAAAAATCTTCTTTAATATAATTTTTAAATTGATACAGCGTAAACAGACTTCCCGTTGTTTCGTATCTAGAATTATAAACACATTTTATTTGAGGATATCTAACCATTAGCTTTTCATATTCTTCTTTCATATAACCTGTTCCAATAAAAATCGTCTTGACTCCTGCTTCTATTAACTTGGAAATGGAATGTTCAATAATCGATTTTTCATCAATCATCAAAAAACCTTTAGGCCGGTTTCCAGCTCTTTTACGAATCCTGCTCCCCATCCCTGCAGCTAGAATAACAGCTGTTTTAATCATCTAAAAACACCTGCAGTCTTTCTCTGACTTCATAAGGCTTCATTTCAGGACGCCCCAGGTTCTTTTTAGATCCTTTCGCTATTTTAAGATATAAAAACGTTAATTTTTTATCACTTTTCCACTGTTTGATATACGTCTCTAACTCATATAAGTTATGAACATGAATGGAATTTTGATACCCACAGGAAGAAGCAATATCTACAAAATTAATGTTATGAGAGACCGTATGTTGTCCCCCTGTAGAGTCATGGGTTTGATTGTCTAAAAGAATGTGTAATAAATTTGCTGGACAGTAGTATCCGTTGGTTGCTAGATTTCCCATGCGCATAAGCAACGCTCCGTCTCCATCAATTGTAATGATGTTCTTTTCATTTCTGCTCAAAGCTAAGCCTAAACCAATGGAACTAACGCACCCCATAGATCCAACCATATAAAAATTATTTCTTGCGTCTTCTATTTCGTAAAGCTCTCTTCCTGTTTTTCCTGTAGCGGCCAATTGAATAGTATCGTTGTCTTTTAATGAATTAACTACTTGTAATGCCTCATACCTTGAAGGTAACTCGTCGGTTGTTATCTGTTCACTTTTCATTTTAGGAGTAACGTTTTTTATTGATTTTTCTAAAAGCTTAACTGGCTCAAACGTTCCTTTTTTTACAATAAAGAAGTAGCTTTCATTATTTTCAACAGCTTGATTAGCCCGCTGTAATTGTTTTTTAACTTCCGCAAAATCAAAAGATAAGTATTCCCATTTTATTTTCATCGTATTTAGTAGGGCAGGAGTAATTTCTCCCATTAATTCATGCTGTGGTTCATCTGGACATCCAGGTTCTCCGCGAAAACTGACAAATCCAAGGACAGGAATTTTAAACGGATGAATAAGAGAGGTTAAAGGGGAAACAGCATTTGCTAATCCGGAGTTCTGCATTAAAACAACCGCTTTGTTGCCAGCAATTGATGCCCCAGCAGCAATCGCTACCGCTTCTCCTTCGTTTGCTGCTGCAACATATTCACATTCGTTGATAGCGTAGTTAATAAGATGTTTAAGATAGGAACAAGGAACCCCGCTATAAAATTGAAAACCTAGTTTTTTTAATTGAGTTCCAAATACGGACGTACTAATCATTTTTCCCACCATCTTTTTGAATCTTTGTATACGTTTCGGTATCTATCCATGACCCCATCGTATATTTAACAGCAACTGGGTGAATTAGATTAATATAATTAAAGAAATCAGAAAACGTGAGCTGAGCAAAATCTTTTCTTTGTGCCAGTTCTTCCAAAGCTTTTTTTACAACCTCAGTGCCTTTTCCAGAAACTTTCCAAAGACCAATGAATTCACCATGAATGTTGTTAGAATTTGGATTGCACGACATTTGAATCAAGTCTACTGTTTTAGAATACAGCTGCTTGGAATAGGGAAGTTTAGCAGTTACATAAGATGTTTGATTCCCTTTTAACTCATAATCAGCTCCTGCTACGATAGTGATATCGCCACTTTCATGAATTAACTCCTCAAAAACATGTGTTTTATATACGATGTTACTATCGCTTATTAAAGTAGCCGTTCCTAGCTTATCTCTTGCAGCATAGAGATGATATAATTCTCCTTTATTAGGAAACGCCTTATCTTCCATAGCTTTGTTGGAACCTGCTTTTATACTATTTGTCACGCCGACTTTTTTTAACTGATTTATCTGCTCGGTTATCAAAGCTTCATTTGCTGATTCTTTTACCAGAATCATAGCGTTCGTGCTATGATTGGCAGAGCTTAAATAAAGTTTCTCTGCCATATCGAGCTCTTCAGCTTTTTGAAGACGGAAAACTTCCTCAAGCGGAGAGACATTTTTTTCTACATTAATCAAACTTTTATCGCAATAAATCTGAGCGGACGTTTTTTGCATAGCTGTAATGGAAGATCTTAAGTTATGGTTGGCCCAAATGCTCAAGCTAATTCCTAAATCACTAAATTTATCAGTTGGAACCGAATAATATTTGGTTGGAACAATAATAACCGGAAGCCTGTTTCCCCACTCTTTCATAAAAGCTTCAATCTCTGTCATATCTGACCTTTTACTATGAATCAAAACGGCGTCGGTTCCTGCTTGGCGATAAGCTTCTGCACGCTTTAAAGCTTCCTTCAGCCCCCACCCTGCAATAAAAGCTTCTACACGCGATACCACTACAAAATCTTCGTCATTTTGGCTATCTTTCATTGCTTTAATTTTGCCGCAAAATTCATTAATATCTGCAAGCGGCTGTGCTTCACCTTTAATAAATGAGTTTGTTTTTGGAAACAATTTATCTTCAATACATACGCCTGGAATGTCTCGCTGCTCCAATTTCTTAACTAATCTTCTTGCATTATTAAAGTTCCCATAGCCTGTATCACCATCAAGAAGAATCGGAACGGACGTTGCGTCACTCATAAACTCTAAGATGTCTAACACCTGTGTCCATGAAGCCTCGTTATTATCTCTTACACCCAGTGCTGCAGATAATGACAGGCCGCTGGCCCATATCCCTTTGAACCCTGCTTCTTCTACAATCTTTGCAGATAGCGCACTGTGAGCCTCCATAATAAACTCTAGCTGTTTACTTTCTATCAACTCTCTTAGCTGTTTAGTCTTCTTCATGTCTATCCTCCTTTTACTCTTCGTTGTCTGGAATAAGTTTATTTCTTAATTCTTTAAAAGTAGGTTTTGTCATAACACGGTGCGTTACTTTTAATAAAATTATTGTATTTTCATTTAAATATGGAGCTAGCACATTGTATACTTCATCACCAGTCTTGCAAAAATAGACTTTATTAGGGTCCATTCCACATTTTAAAGCTCCTGTTCCAATAGCTTTTGCTTCATCTCCTACTACAACTAGAATGTCAATTTTGGATTCCGCTGCTTTTTTTCCCATATCTTCATATTGTTTAATTGCATATGGCCCTTCTCCTAGTTGAGGCATGTAGCCTAATAAAGCGATAGACTGTTTCTCTTTTGACATATCACTAAGAACTCCAAGAGCTGTAGCCATCGATAAAGGTGAAGAGTTCCATGTGTCGTTAATTACCGTACATTCATTCAGTCCTCTTTTAAATTCCAAATGTTCTTCTACTTGTTCAAATAAGTTAAGTCTTTGTATGGCAACGGAAATATCAACGCCCACATAAAATACTGCAGCAATGGCAGCCAGTGCATTATACACATTATGTTCACCATATCCAGGGATAAAGGCATCGTACTCTTTGTTTTGGTACTTTAAAGTGAAAGCCATTCCTCCCTTAGCATATTTAATATCTTTTGCTTGAAATTGGGAATCATCACCTTTACCTATATATACAACACCTTGAAGATGACTAACATCAAGCACTCTCTTAATATTTTCATCATCTGCGTTTAAAATCAAAATGCCGCTATTTGGATCTAAGCCTTCTACAATTTCGGCTTTTGCTTTCATATATTCTTCAGGTGTTTCACAATCAGCGAGATGGTGCACGCCTATATTTAATAGAATTCGTATTTGTGGCTGAAAGTAGCGACACGCAACTTTTAAATAGCCCGGATAAGCGACCGGCATTTCAAAAACAGCTACTTCTGTCGTATCATCAATACCTGTTAAATAACGTAGATTTACAGACATAGAATTCATACTCATCCACGTAGCTTTCACTTTATAATCTTCAATTAATATTTGTCGGATCATCTCTTTCGTGGTCGTTTTTCCACAAGTTCCTGTAACACCAATAACAGGAAGATCAAAAAGCCCTCGGTAGTATTCGATAAATTTCCAATAAGCCTCTTCTAATTGAGCTGTTTTAACAAGAATAATATTTCCCTCTAAGTTCGTGCACAGCTCAGGGTGATCTGTTATAACGACAATTGAATGATTTTCTTTCCAATACTTCCCTCTAATCGGTTCTCTATCTAAATGAAAGATGAGTGTATGATCCTCTATATCCTTTTTAGCGTAGTTTATAGCATGTTTAATAACAGGATTTCCTGATCCATAACAAAGGTCTCCCCCCGTTTGTTTAAGGATTTTATTTAATGTGAAGTGCTTCATGTTAAATCCTCCTTTTCTTCTTCGTAGCCAGCCAGTGAAGACGCATAATTGAGCAGACGAATCCCCGCCAAAGTACGCAGCTTATAGGCTCTAATTTGTGAGAATAGACTATCTGGTTTTGCATTTATTTCAAGTAACTTTATGGAACCGTACTGATCTATACATAAATCTACCGCCAGCTCCCCAAAAGGACCCACTTTCTCCTCTACTGTTGCAACAATATTTTTAGATATTTTAGCTAATTGGTTTATAATGAGCCTTCTGTCTGTTGGATCAGGATATAAACTGTTTAATATTTTACTGAGGCGCATATTCGTTTCAGAATCTTCCGTTAGCACATCTTCACCGGTGAGACGCGCAACCATACCCGTTCGAAGCCAAATTTGCTTTTCATTTTTTTGCATATAAACCCGTATTTCTAAATTTTTATCTTTATGCTGTTTTCTGCGAATTCCTTCTTGAACAAGATAAGGATTGTTTTTCATCAAAGGAGAGAGCAAAGTAAATAATTCTTCCATATTACTGAATTGATGCAGCTCTTCTTTATTAAGATCAAACCAAAAGATGCCTGTTGGTCGGCGAACGATACGCATGACTCCTTTACTTAAGGCCCCGCCAAGCGGTTTTAAATAGACTTCTCCGTAGCTATCAAGCATTTCTGCAATGTCAGCAGATTTTTGTACGAGACGTGACTCTGGAAGAAATTCTTCATATTCTTTCATAAGAAGTTCATATGTTGCCCACTTATCTCCCGTGAGCTGAAACAAATTTGAAGAATTAACAAAAGGAATTTTATAAATCGCCTGAAGTTTTGCCCTTACTTCATCTATTAAAATATTTTTTCTACTATCTATGAAATAACGGTCATAGATAACAGCAGGAAAAGGAAAAAGCCCTTCACCGTTAATGGTTGTTCCTTTAACCAATTTTTTCTCCCAATCAATATCTTCGGGTTCAAACACATATACAAGCATTCGCTTTTCATTTGCTAAGCGACATAGATGATGGAAATAGGTTGTTTGTCTTTCAAAAGGACGGTTAGCAAGAATGCCAATGATAGGACCTAAAGTTATGATGCCTTCTGAAGCTGATAGCTTGGGGCACCAATCTTTCGGGAGAGATAGTTTATCACGGAGAGATTTAGAGAGTTGAACCATATTTGGATGGCGAAATGAAAAAGGATAAGAATGAACAGTTGCAGTTGATATTGCCTTTCCTGCACTAACAATCGTAGACTGCCCCTCTTTGAGGCCGTATTTTAAACGGAGTTTTTTGGGGATTTGGATAATATGTCCTCGGTCATAGATTTCTTTAGAAATCTTCACATTCCAATTCCTGCGAATATCATTTGATTCATCACAAGGAATTTCTTTTTCTATCATTTCAAATAGAAAAGATAGTTCATTTTGATAGTGTGGATAGCTGGATGTTTTCATAAGATTGGCTTTGATATCTTTCCACATTCGTTTAAGAAAGATTTTATTCCCTTGATAGTAGGCACGCTGCGTAAGTGGATGAAATAAAAATTCGCTTTTTAATTCATGATGATGGGTAGCAACTAGCTGAGCAAGAGCTAAAGTGGAGAGAGTAATTCTAGGGTCGATAATCCAAGAGCTTAAAGTTAAATACTCAAATCCATACGGTTTCTCACGATAGCGTCCAAGACCTCCATGGTTCGTTTTCCGTCTGAGTTTAGCGGTCTTAGATTCTTCTATCAGCGCTACTGGAATAGCAAGGTAGTGGTCAAGAGCTCTTAATAAGGATAAAGAAAGCGGAATACCAAAATGAATATGTCCTCCACATTGATACCCTGAAAACGGCATGCTGCCTGCCCGAAAATGAATATTTTCATATGGTACCTGTGCAGATGCTTTTTCTATTAACTTTTGGATATTCTCAAATAGTTCTGTTGATGAATTTGCTTTTTCAGGCCTAACTTCTACTAATGCATACTCACCGCTATCTTGCTCTATTTGTCTTTCATCACAGCCTACCGGACCTTCAACAGAAAAAAAAGTAGAAGCTGGTAGAAGCTCTCCATCACAACTTAACATAAACTCAACGTCAGCACCCATGCTAAAAGGAACGCTAGGCTTTAATGGATTTTCTATCCATTCACTTTCTGATGAGTTAATATCTGTGACGATACACTCTCCATTTTCTAATACCCCCATTTTGACAAAGCCGCTTTTAGCTCCCGTTACGTAGAGCGCTCGAATGGCTACGTTCATCAGCATTTCCGGTACATCCATGCCGTTTACCTGTTCTAATTTCCAGCCGAAGGCTTGCGTTCGAATGGGTATTTCATTAAATACAACATGTTCACTGGTCACTACTTGTACTGTTTTTACGCTCAGTCCTTCTACTTCTAGACAATATTCTTTGTCTATTGCATATATTTTCGTAAAATAGTCATATCCTTCATATATTGCTTGATCCTTTGTATTTACGATAACAATATCTCTTCCGCTATGGTGACCATACTTCCTCCCTATCACTGGATATGAACAGGTTTTGGGGTCAACTAATTCAACAGACGGTATATTATTCAGATTAAGAGTTTGCAACGTCATTTCTTTATCAGATAATATCCCTAACTCTTCTCTCATTGGATCCATTTTAAAGCCTCCTAATTAGAACTTTCTATCGTATTTTGCTACTTTAATGCCCTATGACAATAATCAGCTACTCATATAGTATGTAACTATCCAAAATAATCCTGTACATTTATCTATTTATCTCCACCATCTCTAAAAACTTTTTATGTATGTATTTAACACGTGTAATAATTCACCGATTTTATTTTTACTGCATTTATTATAGAAAGGATAGATTTCAAACGATATAAAAGGAGAAATAGTCAATGACATTAAAATTCATTCATGGAAACTACTTAAAATACAACAAAGGAACTGGTTTTATAAGCTGTCATGCGGATGCACTTCATGCAGAACCACCTGCTGCTGATTTATTTACGGATAAAGTTGTAGAAAATTTAGTCAAGAAAACAGGATGTGCAGGAATCGTTAGTACGGTTTCCAGAACCATAGCAGATTTAAATAGAAATCTAAATGAAACAAACTATGAGGGGATACATGAATATAGAAGAACAATCCAAGAAATTGTTAAATATTTGAAAATAATAGATAGTAATAATCGCCTTCTAACGCCCTATTTGCATTTATCTTTTCATGGAATGAAGGATACACATTACGGACCTTATGCAATTGAAGTGGGGACTTTATATGGACAATCTTGCTCAAAGGAAGTTAAAGATTGGTTTCAACAGGCGCTGACTAAAAAATCTGAAGATTCGTTCCCGAAAATCCATGTAATATTTGATAATAAATTTGTTGGAAACGAATCAATTGCCTTTCACAGACAAGGCGACAACAGCGGCTATCTAGGTTACAGTCATAATTTTAATACATTTCAAATTGAATTATCCCGGACCCTGCGCAGCAAACACAGAACTACTATAACAAATATATTTTCCGAGATTATTGATGACTTTCAACAAACATTCGTCGCTACTTAGTTTTTAGGAATCTTTTCCGTCTACTATTTCTTTTATATATTTAGGTAAAACAAATGATGCACGGAAAATTTCAGGATCAATATATTGAGTATCTGTATGCTCTAGCTTCGTCAAATCGGCCTGAAGAGGATCCATTTTTTTAGAAGCAATCGTAAAACTCCAAATGCCGCAAGGGAAAAGAGGTATAGTCACTAAATATGTGCGGACAATTGGAAATAGCTCCTTTAGATTTTTAATTGTGCCTTGTAATGTAGAAGTATTGTAGTAAGGAGATCCTGATTGAAAAACAACCACGCCATCATCCTTAAGGCTGTTGTAGACATATTGATAAAAATCAGGTTGAAATAGTTTTTTTCCCGGTCCAACAGGGTCAGGCCGATCAATTATGAGAACATCATAAACTCCCTTGTGTTCTTGAATCCAATCTATTCCATCGCGATGTATTATATTGAGCCTGGTTTCACCATCATAACAAGAAGCCGGAGTTAGCCATGTGCGGCAGATTTCTGTAACTTTTGGATCGATTTCGACTACATCAATTTGTTGAATTCCGTCATACTTCATGGCCTCCCGTGCAGGACCGCAGTCTCCACCGCCAATCATCGCAACTTTTTTGGGATTTGAATGCGTTATAATCGGCACATGGCTAATCATTTCATTATAAATAAACCCTTCTCCTGTTGAAATTTGTGGAGTACCATCTAGCACCAACATTTTCCCATACCATTTTGTATCCACAATACTGATTTGTTGATAGGAAGATTGCTCATAGTGAAGCAGACTTTTTACTTTATACCCCATTTTCACTCTAGCCTGTCCAACGTAACTCCATATCCAGAGCACTCCGTTATCATCCTTTTTATAACCTGAAAGAGGATGCTTTTCTGTCACTTTTTCCACCTTCTATTTCAAAAATTTGTGTTCTATATAAAATATGAATTATTTTTTATTTCGCTATAATTCGATAGCACAAATTTATAGATGCTTACTCTATTAATCTCTTCTAATTTCAATTTTTCTTCCATTCTTTCGACAATATTTCTACTTACTGTTCTTTCAAAGCTTTTTAACCGTTTCTTCATCAGCACTTAGATAGAGTGTAAGTCTAAGTTATCTCTCCACTTTTATCTGCGTCCGTTCTCCAGCAAAAGTACGGAAGAAAACCTAACACAGAATGATACATAAGAAAGAAAGCGTAGTATCATAATTACCATATTGCAACAGCTTTACGCTGCATATAAAAAAGGAGGTTTTTAAGCAATGTTTTCTAAACGGCCCTTATCTGTACTTCTTATCTCGACTTTATCTATGATTATTGCTTTTTCAGTATGGTCTGTCTTCGCGCCTATCGCTGCAGATATTCAAGTGATGTATTCATTAACCAATGCTGAAAAAAGTATCTTAATTGCCACTCCCGTCTTATTAGGTTCCCTCATGCGAATTCCGATGGGGATTTTAACAGATCGCTTCGGGGGAAGAAAAGTCTATTCTTTGACTATGCTGGCTCTTTTACTCCCTACCATTTGTGCAGGCTTTACTCATTCTTATTCCATGCTGCTCTTTTGGGCATTTTTTATCGGCATGGCTGGAACAACATTTGCTATTTCCATTACATATGTCTCTAAATGGTATTCACCTCAAAAGCAAGGTTTTATTTTAGGAATTGCCGGGATGGGCAACTTAGGATCGGCGGTAGCAAGCTTTAGTATTCCACTTATCTTTTCTTCTTTTGGCTTGCCTTGGGTATTTTGGAGTTTAGCAATTGCGGTAGCCTTAATGGCTCTTTTATTATGGGTAGGAACTTCAGACCACCCTTCTGCTGCTTCCCCCAAAACGCTGCAGGAATCTTTATCGGTATTAAGATTTAAAGAAACGTGGTTTTTATCCATTTTCTATTTTTTAACATTTGGTGGATTTGTAACGTTCAGCATCTATCTCCCTACCATTTTGCATGATCAATTTAATGCTTCAACTGTAGACAGTGGGCTAAAAACAGCTGGATTTGTCGTACTAGCAACGTTTGTACGACCTCTTGGAGGTTATTTATCGGATGTCTTCGGAGCAAAAAAAGTACTCACCTTCGTCTTTACCGGAATGCTACTAATAGGGTTATTTATTGCATTTACCATCACTGCCTTCTCCTTATTTAGCGTAGGTTGTTTACTTGCAGCCATTACTCTTGGTATCGGAAATGGAGCTGTTTTTAAAATGGTTCCATCTGTTTCAACAGGAAATATTGGAGCTGTTACCGGGATCGTAGGCGCATTCGGAGGAGTAGGCGGCTTCTTTCCCCCTATTGTGCTAGGCTTTATAAAAGATACAAGCGGAGATTACGTTGTCGGTTTTTCCTTACTAGCGCTTTTTGCCCTATTCTGTCTCTTACTGAATTATTCTGGATTCAAAAAACAAGATGTACGTATTAACCAAAAGCACCTTGCCTGATTCCATGTAAAAAGCCTCTTTTTTCAAGAGGCTTTTTGCATCAGCATTTTTAATAGCTGCTTCTTTTTACAGAAGGGCTAATATTCACAGCACTTACTTTAAACCCTGGCATCTTACAGGCAGGATCTAATTTCTCAGAGACAAGGTTATTAACATTTTGAGAATCCGCCCAGTGAAAAGGAACAAATACGGTATCTGGCCGAATGCCCTCTGAAAATTTGCTTCTTACCACAATCCTTCCATATGAAGATTCAATTTGTACTAATTCTTGATTCGAAATTTCATATTTTTTCGCTGTTGAAGGGTGGATTTCCATAAAAGATTCGAAATTTCTAGCAGATAAAGACGCGCTTTTTCGCGTTTGTACACCCGTTAAATAGTGCGACATCACTCTCCCCGTTGTTAAATAGAGAGGATATTTTTCGGTTATTTTTGCTTTAGGAACAATTGCTTGATTCGAGACAGGGACCATCATCGCTTTTCCATCACTATGAGCAAAACGCGTCTCAAACAGGCGCTCGGTTCCTTTATCTGTTAAGCTTCTGCATGGCCATAAAATTCCTTTTTCCTCTCGTAATCGTTCGTACGTAATACCGGAGTAATCGGCGATCCCTCCTTTACTTGCTATTCGCAGTTCATTAAATATTTCTTCAGCTGATGCAAATGAAAAATGTTCCTCTTTTCCTAAAACTTTAGCAATTTCACATAGTATTTCCCAGTCGTGTTTGATTTCGCCATGGCATGGAAAGCTAGCTTCGCGTAATGTAACTCTTCCTTCTATATTTGTCATGGTTCCTTCATCTTCCAAGTAGGAAGATGCTGGTAAGATCAAGTTTGCTAATTTTGCCGTTTCTGATTCAAACATATCTGCTACTACTAGAAATTCAAGCTTTTCAAAAGCCTTCTTAACAAAATTAGCGTTTGGATTTGAAACTGTTGGATTTGAACACATCAAAAACAACCCTTTAATTTCACCATCATGAATTTTTTCAATCATCTCATATGCAGAAACACCTTTTCTAGGAAGATCTTTCTCCTCTATGTTCCACACATCCGCTATATACATCCGGTGCTCGTGGTTTTCGATTGAACGGTAGCCTGGAAGCTGATCCGCTTTTTGACCATGCTCTCGGGCTCCTTGCCCATTTCCTTGACCAGTAATGGCCCCATATCCGCAGCCAGGTTTACCAATTTTCCCAACAGAAAGTAGAATATTCAAAAAATTTTGCACCGCAGCACTTCCGTCTGTTTGCTGCTCTACCCCTCTAGCAGTAAAAATCATTCCCGTTTTTCTTTGGCCAAACATACGGGCAGCTTGGTACACCTCTTCAAGTGGCACTCCCGTTATTTCTTCAATGATATTAAATTCCAGAGAAGCCACATATTGAATTACTTCTTCAAATCCATTGACACGTTCTTGTAGAAATCGTTCATCTAGATAATTTTCTTCGATAAGGACCTTCAAGATTCCATTGGCTAATGCCGCGTCGCTCCCCGGCTTAAGTTTCAAGTGTAAATCAGCTATTTTAGTTGTAGCTGTTTCTCTTGGATCAATTGCAATAATAAAAGCTCCGTTTTCTTTTGCTTTCTCAAAATAAGGCATAATCGTTGGCTGACATTCCGCAATATTTGTTCCAGCTAACATAATACATTCAGTAAACGGAATCTCTTGCAAGCTATTCGTAAATCCTCTGTCCATGCCAAATGTTTTACTAGCAGCAGAAGCAGCAGCCGACATACATAAGCGTCCATTGTAATCAATATACTTTGTTTTTAACGCAACTCGAGCAAATTTCCCTAATAAATAAGCTTCTTCATTTGTAATAGAGGCACTTCCATAAACACCTAGCGCATCTGCTCCATTCTTCTCTTGAATCTCTGTAACGTTTTCTTTAATATAGTGAAGAGCTTCTTTCCAAGAAATCTTTACAAACTCTCCGTTTACTTTTAATAAAGGATATTGAATCCGATCTTTATGCAAAGGATGCTGATGCGCATTCATTCCTTTGATACATAACCTTCCTTGAGAAGTAGGGTTATCTGTTCCAATTGTTTTATACGTTTTCCTTTTTACATGTGTTTGTTCAACTAACTGCATTTTGCACTGCATGCTGCAGTAAGGACACTGAGTATTATAGATACGCTCGGTTTCAACTTGCTTTTGCTGCTCACGAAAATATTTCAATAGCATCTCAGTCATCGTAGGTCACCCTTCTTTCCTATAATAAATATGTGATTGCACGAGAGCGTTCTGAGCTGAGCCGCTTCATTAAATACTCTCGATTGTCTACCTCAAACAAAACTTCTCTGACATGAACAATTCCTACTCGCTCGATCCAGCTCCCGACAGTTTCTAAATAGTTCCCCGTTTCACGGTAATATTGAATCAAAGAACAGCTGATTTCTACTGCTTCTTCGTTTGTTTCGGCCACATAAAACAGCTCCCCGCTTCTGGCTTCTGCGCTGCTTCCGCCGGCATATATTTCCCATCCTCTGTCTATTCTTCTTAATCCTATATCACTTGTTGTTACATTCTCTGCAATGTGAGAGCACGAAGCAATACTGATTTTGATATCACATGGGGTCTTTACATATTCAAGCTGTTTATCTAATTCATTTGATAAAGCAAGAGCAGGTTCATACTGACAAATACACGTTCCTTTTCCTATATAAACAGATACATTTTTAACTGTACGTTCATATAGCTGCTGAAGTCCTCTATCTATTTCCTCACTTATCAACGGAAGATATTCTTTTTTCACTCCAATAAGTTGAATGCGCTGATCACTTGTTAAACGAATATTAGAGATGTTGTACCTTTCAGCTACATTTGCTATGTTCCTTAATTCCTGTACATTTGTCAGACCACCGTGAATTTGCGGTACCACTGCATAAGTCCCATCGTGAAGAAAAACGGCCTGTTCATTCTCCGTAGTAAATAAAGAATGTCGATTGTTTTCATAATGAGGATTCATCATATCTAAATAGTAATGAAGACCGCCTTCACATAACGAACAGCCTTTCATGTCTTTAAACTTTAATATTTCTCTTACTTGCTGAACCGTCTCAAATTGATATTGCTGCATTTCTCTTACCAGCTCATCTTCTGATAAATGTGTACATGTACAAAAGGTTTTTTGTTCAATGATTTCATCAAACTCATCGCTTTGAATATATGTTAAAAGATCTGTTACAAGGGGTTTGCATCCTCCACATGAACCAGAAGCTTTCGTGCAATTTCTTATTTCATCTACTGTCGTTAAATCATTTTTCTGTACTGCTTCAATAATGGCTCCCTTTGTTACACTGTTACAGTTGCATATGATACCCGTAAGTGACATAGAAGTTACTGCATTTTCTTTTTCATGTTGAGAAGGAAATAATTGTACTTTTTCCGCTTGCGACAAATCCTTTTTTTCATTAATCATTTGTGATAGCTTTATAGCCTCACTGGTATCTCCAAAAAGAACAGCTCCCACTATTTTCCCTTCGCGAAAAACGACTTTTTTGTATATACCATCTAACATATTCGAAATCGTAATGGCTTTTGCACCTTGATTTCCCTTGAACTCTCCGACTGAGTAAACGTCTATTCCTGATATTTTTAATTGAGTGGAAAGAACGGACCCGCGATAACCATCGTTTTTTATTTGGCAAAGGTGTCGCGCTAAGACTTTTCCTTGTTCGTAAAGAGGAGCAACAAGGCCGTATGTCATCCCTCGATGTTCCGCGCATTCACCTACTGCATAGATATCCGGGATGCTCGTTTCTAAATAATCATTTACGATGATTGCTCTATTTGTTTCTATTCCGCTTTTTTTAGCTAGATTAACATTTGGCCTCACTCCTGTAGCCATTACAACTAAATCAGCTGCAATTTTGCTGCTATCGGTAAATCGGACGCCTTCTGCTCGATTTTCCCCTATAATCTCATCCGTATGTTTGTTTAATAGAAAACTCATGCCTTGCTTTTCTAACTCTTCTCTTAACATAGCAGATGCTGCTCTGTCTAACTGTCGCTCCATTAAGAAACCCGAATGATGAATGACTTGAACATCCATTCCCAAATTTAATAGTCCCCTAGCAGCTTCCAGCCCTAACAGACCCCCTCCAATAACCGCTGCTTTTTTATACTGTTTAGAAATTTTAATCATTTCCTGACAGTCTTCGATGGTACGAAAACCGAGGACACCTTCTTTGTCAGACCCTTTAACGGGGAGCATATACGGGCTCGAGCCAGTAGCAAGAATAAGCTTGTCGTACATCGTCTCTCTGTTTTTATCTGTTTTTATTATTTTTCTCTTGGTGTCTATGTGCGTAACGCTTTCTCCTTTAAATAAAGTGATATTATTTTCCTTATACCATGCCAAAGAATGAATATTGATATCTTCAAGCTTTGTACTGCCTTGTAAAACGGTTGATAATAAAATTCGGTTATAGTTAACGTGAGGCTCACTTCCAAAAACAGTAATATCAAAACAATCTGGAGAATGAATAAGAATTTCTTCAATACAGCGCATTCCTGCCATTCCATTTCCGATTAATATCAGCTTTTGTTTTGTCATATAAAAACCTCCAACACATAGATTCAGACCGTAAAATATACAGTTTTTATTATTTCATAAACTTCTCTAAAAGAAATGAACCTTGTTATAACTTCTAACATTAAAATCTGTTTAAAGCGTAGGAATACGCCGATACCATTCGTTGAAAGCAAGCTTTTATATAGAAGATTAATATACTTTAAAAAGGGGTAGAAAAAAGGATGCTATGCTTATATCACCTTTCCCTACGCCTTATAAGTAATCTATATAAAATTTTGTTATCTTCTTTTTGCCTACTATTTATTTATTTTGAAATCAATTATGATAAAAGAAAGAGTCTGAATTGGAGGTTTAAAACATGTCAATAACCGTTCACGCCACTCAGTGGATTCATTTTCAAATTAAATTGTATAACCTTCATTCCAAAACGAGATCGCTTAAAGATCAAAAACTAGAATTACCTCTGCCAGAATTCCATCAAAACCTAATCATATTTACATCAGCAGCTCATCATGGCCTTACGTTTGGATATCAAGCCATTCAATGGGATACACCCTATACTTCCTGTCCGATTTACATAGAGCATCAGTCTATTCCATGGTCCACTTTAGAACGACGTTCCCATAAGCACATAACCGAACATATTACAGCTATTTTCTTAGAGACAATGTTTTATAGACAAAGTCAATTCAAACAATGTCAATTTTGTTTTGAATTTATCATTCCTGAGAGTCTTTTTGACCATACAACCTGTCAAAACTGCGCATCACGACATTTTGGAGTGGTGTATTAATTAACAAACAAAAGCCTGAAGGAGTCAGAAAATCTCTGACTCCTTCAGGCTTTTGTTACATGACTAGCTGAACAAAAAGTGGAATAACGGCAACTGTGACGACGCCTACAATAACAACTGCAATACTTGCCATGGCTGCCTCTACTTCTCCCATTTCAATCCCTACGGCTACCCCTAACGCATGTCCAGAAGTTCCAAGAGCTAATCCTTTTGAAATTGGATTTTTCACCTTGAATACTTTTAAAAATAAAGCGCCCAGCGCATATACGATGACTGCATTAAAAATAACGGCAAAGGAAGTAATAGCAGGAATCCCTCCAATATCTTGAGACAATGGCAGCGCAATCGCTGTTGTAGCTGCTTGTGGAAGCATTGATTTCATCACAACTTCATCCATATGAATACCTTTAGCAATCGCAAAAATAATCGCTACCGAACAAACTGACCCTACCGCAATAGAAGAAAGAATTTGCCACCAGTACTTTTTTAATTTATCGGCTTGCTTATATAAAGGGATGGCAAAAGCAATTGTTGCCGGTTCTAAAAAGAAGCTGATAATCTTCCCGCCGCTGCTATATTCCTCATAAGAAAAATGACCAATTTTCAAAAAAGCAATTCCGAGTACCATTGCCACAAATAAAGGCGTAAATAAGAAAAAACCTTTTGACTTTTTAAATAAATACGTTCCAATGCCGTACGCAGCTAAAGAAACCACGATTCCAAAATACGGATTCATCTTTCCAACCACCTTGTCTCTTTATAATTGATGTTAAGCAATACCTTGTTTTTTCGTTTTTTCACTCATATCTGCATCTTTTATTTCTTCTTTTGCTTTATTATCTTTTGTCATACCAAGTATAAGCTGTGAAAATAAGCCTGTAACACCTAACAAAATAATCGTTGCCACGATGATAACTAAACAAATTTGAATGCCGTACTGCTGCATAACACCTAATGAATTCATAACAGAAATACCTGCTGGTACAAATAAAAATCCGATCAAAGAAGTTAAAGCCGTTCCCAGTGATTCAACTTGCTCTAGTTTAATCATCTTCAAGCAGAGTGCAAGAAATAACAGCACAAGTCCAATGACTGAAGCAGGCATTGGAAAAGGCAAATGCTCTGCAATAAAATCTGAAATCAACATAATTACGGAAAAAATAAATGCTTGTGTTAAAAAGCCATACACTTTTTTAGCACTCATTTCTTTCACCTCTCTCTGTTTGTTGACTTCATTATATAAAATGAAAATCAATAAGAAAGCGTTTTCAAATTAAAGAGTCAAATATTTGTGCTCACTTACAAAAATCGAGCCTTGAAATGCAAAAAACAGCTTGCCAAAATGCATACGCAAGCTGCTTTTTCCTTAAATTCCTAAACGTTTCTTCAATTCTTTAGCATATGTACGGCTGACAGGAACTCGCTCATCGTTTTTCATTACTAAATTATACGTAGAATTAAACCAAGGCTGTACTTCGGAAATATGATTTACGTTGACGATATACCCCCTGTGCACACGACTAAACGACTGAGAAGGGAGCTTTTTTTCTAGCATAGCAAGCGTATCAGCAGTATGGTAGGATTCTGTTATGGTCTGAATGGTGACTTCTCCTTCTATTAATCCTACAAACAAGATGTCCTTTATATTCACCAACACAATCGAATCATCTACAGAAATCGCTAACTTTCCAGTTTGAGAAGAAGACTCTCCTATCGATTCTTCTTCTTTCACACCGGGATGAGGAACACGCATTTTTTTATATTTATGAATAGCCTGCATCACTCTTTCTTCATCAAAAGGCTTCAAAATGTAATCAATTGCATCTACTTCAAAGGCTTGTAAAGCGTACTGATCGTACGCGGTTGCAAATATAATAGCTGGCGGATTTTTCATTTTTTTAAGCCTTTTAGCAATATCAAAACCGCTGTCATCTGACAATTGTATATCTAAAAATAATAAATCCGGCTTTTCATCCATCATTTTATCCAACGCCTCTTCGATACTTTCAGCTTCTTCAATGAAGTCTACTTCTTTCGTTCGATGTAATAAATATTTTAATTCATCTCGCGCTAACATTTCATCATCTACTATTAGTACTCGCAGCATATTACATACCCTCGCTTTTTAATTCAATTGGTATAACAAACGAAACCGCTGTTCCTTCTGTTACGTCAAACTCCAGTGTTGTTTCTTTTCCAAACAATCCATGCAAACGTTGTTTAATATTGTAAAGAGCCGTCCCCGTTCCTTTTTCTGAAAAAACGGGCTGATTGCCAAGCATTTGCAATCGTTTTGTGTCTATACCTTGTCCATTGTCTTTTACCTTTACGTATACATATTTATCTTTTGTCTCAATATAAACTTCTACGCGACAGTGCTTTTGTTTACGCGGAAACGCGTGCCGAATGGCATTTTCCACAAGTACTTGAAGAATAAATGGCGGAAGCAAGACATCATCTAGCCCTTCTTCAATATACATGTCAATTTCGTATTTATTAGGGAACCTGGCTTGTTCAAGCGATAAGTACGCGTGGACATGATCAAGCTCTTTTGATAACGGAATCAACAGCTGCCTTGCACCTTGCAAATTGGAACGAAAATAAATGCTTAACTGCAAAAGCAGCTTTCTGGCTTTTTCTACGTCCTGTCTGCACAGCGCCGATATCGTATTAATGGCATTAAATAAAAAGTGAGGATTCACCTGTGCCTGTAAAGCTTTAATCTCCGCATCTTTTAGCAATTTACTTCGAAGCTCTGCTTCGCCGAGCTCTAGCTGAGTTGAAAAAAGTTTAGCCAATCCTTCTGCCAGCTCTTCCTCCACCCGGCTTAACCCGCTCGCATCTTTAAAGTACATTTTTAGTGTTCCAATGGTAGTACCGTGAGAAGTAAGCGGCATCACAATAGCGGCATGAAGCGGGCAGTCTTTATGCTGACAATCAATTTGTTCTCTCGATTTTGCTTTCATAATTTTTCCTGTCTCCAGCACTTCGTGAGACAGCCCGGTAATTAAACTATGCGAAGGAACGTGATGATCAATTCCTTCCCCTACATGAGCTAAAATTTTGTGCGTATCAGTTAGCGAAACAGCATCCGTACCTGTGAAGCGATGAATAATATTTGCAACATTTTCACATGATTCACTAGTAAGACCCTGACGAAAATGTGGAAGAGTTTGATCCGCGATTAATAATACTTTGTGTGTCTGAAGCGCTCTCATTTGTTCCTCTTGCCGTAAAATGGACTGAATAATAGATAAGAAAATATAGCTTCCCGTGCCATTTACAATAATCATTGGAATAGCAATAATACTCACTAGCGTCCATGCCGAATCAAACGGTTTAGCAAATAATAAAATAATCAGCATCTGAAGCGTTTCCATCGCTATGCCTACAAGTGCAGCAAAGCGCGGTGTAATCGTTCGATGTTTTTTCCGGTAGGCATAGCCGATATATCCAGTTAACACACCTGCCAAAACGGATGAAACTGCACAGCTAAATGCCGTACTCCCTCCTAACATAAAACGATGAACGCCAGCAAGTATTCCTACTCCTAAACCAACAAATGGACCGCCAAGCAGACCGCCCATTTCCACACCCATAATTCGTGTATTTGCAATCGAGCTTGATGGATCTACTTTTAATAATAAGTCTTCATTTCGAATAATTGTTCCTTGAATTTCAATTCCCGTGTAGTTACTAATAATGCTAAAAAGAGAAAAAATAAAAATAAGTACAGCTTTTCCTTTATACCCTTGCTGTTTGCGGAGAAATTGCCGAAAAACTTTTGTATGTGCCAGCAAAAAACCTAAGATGACAATAACTCCGACTCGTTCTACCATCATAATTAATAAATGAATCATTTCTAGCCACCCTTTGCTGTCCGTTTCTATTTTATATTGTTACATTGATGGTGGCAGAAATCTAGCTTTACAAATAGAAAAAAAGCTGTTCGAATACGTACTGTATTCGAACAGCTTGACTTTAAGCTTGAACAGGTTTAAAAAATTGAGGCAAGTAATCTTTATGAGCTTCTAACATCTCATCGACAATTTGCTTAGCTAGCTTATCAGAAGCCACAAGAGGATTAATGGTTAATGCTAAAATAGCTTTATCATAATTTCCGGTCACTGCTGCTTCAGCTGCAATCCGCTCAAATGACTTAATTGTTTGAACAAGACCTCGCACAGGTACAGGAAGGTCGCCGACTGAAATTGGCTTCGGTCCATCTTTTGTAATGATACAGCTTACTTCTACGGCAGAATCAGCAGGAATGCTTGCTATGGCACCATTATTGATAGTATTTACAGGCTGAATATCGCCTTTATCTGTGTAAATGGATGTAATCAATCGAACGGCTGCATCACTATAATAGGCTCCGCCGCGCTGTTCTAATTGAGGCGGTTTAATGTCTAGATTAGGATCTTTATACAGTTCGAACAGCTCTTTTTCCAACTGTTTTACGACTTCTGCTCTCGTTTCACCTTTTTCATAATTAACAAGCTCTTTTTCTACCATTTCACGCGTTTTATAATAGTACATGTGATATGGACACGTTAACGCATTTAGGGCTTTTGTAAATTCTGGCTCCCATCCAAGTCCCGCTACATTTTTCACAAAGCTGCTGTTAGTTGGATCACTCAATAAATCAATAACTTGATCTTTAACGCTTACACCATCTACATATACATCTAATCCATAGACCATGTGATTTAAACCAGCAAAATCAATTCGAATGCGAGAGTGATCTACATCAAGCAGCTTAGCAATCCCCATTTCCATTCCGATTGGTACATTACAAAGTCCTACAATCTTTTTAATGTTACTATAGCGGAGCACAGCTTCTGTTACCATGCCTGCAGGATTTGTGAAGTTAATCAGCCAAGCTTCTGGACATAACTCTTCAATGTCACGGCAGATATCTAAAATAACGGGAATCGTGCGAAGTCCTTTAAATAATCCACCCGGTCCATTTGTTTCTTGACCAAGCACCCCGTATTTTAGCGGTATTCTTTCATCTTTCGCTCGTGCATCTAACAAACCAACGCGAAATTGAGTCGTTACGAAATCCGCATCTTTTAGTGCTTCTCTTCGATCTAACGTTAAATGAACATTAATTGGCAAACCTGATTTTTTCACCATTCGTTTCGCTAAATTACCAACAATCTCTAGCTTTTCTTTTCCTTCTTCAACGTCTACTAGCCACAGTTCTCGAACTGGAAGTTCATCGTATCGTTTAATAAATCCTTCTATTAGTTCAGGCGTATAGCTTGAACCTCCGCCAATCGTTACAATCTTAATACCTTTTGTCATAGTGTAATCCCCCCAGAAATTTTGATTGCTTCATATAAATCTACAAATTCAGTAGCCATTTCTTTTACCGTCATCGCATTCATTAAATGATCTTGAGCATGAATCATGAGCAGAGATATTTCTGTGCTTTCCCCTCTAATTTCACCTTGAATTAACGACGTTTGGATATGATGAGCAGCATTTAATTCTTCTGCAGCTTGTGTAAGCTTTTCACGTGCTTCTGAAAAATTTCCGCTTTTGGCAGCTGCTATCGCTTCCATGGCTGAACTTCTGCCGTTTCCACCGTGTAAGATTAATTTAAAAATATATTCTTGAATGCTTTCCATCCTTTATCCCTCCTCACACAATATCTTTCTTTGTATCACTTTGTACCCCTTCAGCGGCAGGCTGTATACCATTTTCTTCAGTGAATTTTTGTTTATCCCACATTCTAAAGAAAGGATAATAAATGCAAACAGAGATTCCGATATTAATAGCTTGCATAACTGCGCCCGATAACTTTCCTCCTGTTGCCAAATAGCCAGAAATAATCGGAGGCATGGTCCAAGGAACCGCAATACCCGCTGGTTTTGCTACCAGTCCTGTCGACATCGCAATATAGGTTGCTACTACCGTCACAAGAGGGGTAATAATAAACGGAATAAGCATCATTGGGTTCATCACCATCGGAAGTCCAAAGATGATCGGCTCATTGATATTAAAAAGAGCTGGTCCTATTCCTAACTTACCAAGCTGCTTCATTTGTTGACTGCGTGCTTTTAAAATCATAGCTACAACTAGAGCTAACGTTGCTCCGCTGCCTCCGATATTGATCCAAATATCAAAGAACTGCTGTGTAAAAATATTGGGTAATGCTTCATGATTAGCAAATGCAATTCGGTTTTCATCCATAGCTCCATACCAAATGGGGGCCATAATTCCACCGACAATATTCGCTCCATGAAGTCCACAAGACCACATGAGCATAATAACAAGTTCGGCAACTAGCGTACCGCCTAAACTGCCGCCTAGCACACCTAAAGGCTTTCCAAGCAATTCTCCAACGATATTATGCAGACTTCCAAAATGCGTTTGTTCTACTAACAAACGTAAAATCCAAATAAATGCTATTACCGTAAAGCCAGGAATAAGAGCAGCAAACGATTTTCCAACAGCAGGAGGAACTCCATCAGGCATCTTGATGACAATATCTTTTTGAATAAACCATCTGTAAATTTCTGTAGAGAGAATCGCGACAATCATGGCTACAAAGAGCCCTTTACTGCCCATTAAAGCAGTTGGAATTCCGCCGTCTACTAAAATAGCTTCTTTGGCTCCACTTGGAAGAAAGGACACTTTATACGGAGTAGCAAGTAAAAAAGCAGCAAGTGAAATTGCCCCTGCGGACAAAGCATCCACCCCATATTTTTCAGCTAACCGATAAGCTATTCCGAAACAAGCAAGCAGCGCCATAATATCGAATGTAGCTCCAACTGGATAGGCCATTTTTGTTGCCCATTCTTTTCCGAAAATTCCTGCCATAAAGTCGTTGTAACCTGGTATCGGTAGATTGGATAAAATTAAAAATACTGAACCGATAATAATGAGCGGCATTGTCAGAACAATACCGTCTCGAAGTGCTTGTAAATGGCGTTGACCCGCCATTTTTCCGGCGATAGGCATTACTTTGTTTTCAAGCATACTATTAAATTTGCTCATGTAGTTCACGCTCCTATTTTGAAACTAGTTGAACCGCAAATTTTAACACTTGTTCTCCATTGCACGTCCCGTAGTGAACAGGATTAATAACGTCAACTGGTACTCCTTTTTCTTCACCTAGCTTTTTAAGCTGCGGCAGCAAGTAGCGCACTTGAGGTCCTAATAAAAGAACATCCGCTTGATCAATATGGTTGCGAACAGAGTCACCAGGGACCGCCCAAATTTTATACTCCGTGCTTTGCTCCTGAGCGCTTTTTTCCATTTTTGTTACTAGTAAACTTGTAGACATTCCAGCTGCACAACATAATAGAATATTCATCTGTCATTCCCCCGCTTTTTTATTTTGCTATCTGTTTTGTTGATAGTTTTATCTTAAAATAAAAGCGCTTACATTTATACACAACCTTTTTCCGCTACTAACGGAAAAATTATATTTGAACATTCAGATAAAAAAAGAAGTCCCTCTCTTGGACTTCTTTTTTTATCTGATATTTTTCATAAATACCTCTATAAACTCCTCATATTCCTTACACTTTACTAAACGCTGCACGACCTGCTTATCATCTACAACTTGAACTAATAAACTGTACATTTTTTGCAAATCGCCTTGATTATTCGCTTTCACACTTAAAAGGCAAATAAATTGTACAAGATTTCCTTCCCACATAATCGGTTTTTTCAACGTGCAAATGGCCCAAAACGTCGTATCCGTTTGAGGAACCATAGGATGAGGAATGGCAACGAGATTTCCAAAACTTGTTGGTGATGCTGCTTCTCTTTCAAAAACGGATTCTATAAATTGAGAAGAAGCTAGTCCTAGATGAGTTAATTTCTCTCCTAAAAAATGAAGCACTTCTTCTCTTGTTTGAAATTCTTGCTGTAAATATACTAATTCTTTTTTCGTGTATTCTAACGAAGGCTGCGGTTTGTTCTTCATTAAACATTCAATTTTTTTAAAATCACTGTTTCCTAGAATGGTACTTACTTCTACTACAGGAACCGGAAGATGATCTGGAATTGGAATGGTACTAACAATAAAATCTAAAGAATGCAGTGACATTTGGTGAAGCTTATAATACTGCGTTGTTCCTAAAATAGTCAGATTTAATCCAAACGTAGCCTGCAGCTTATATGATAATAGCTTGGCACTCCCTACTCCCGATGCGCATACAATCAAACAGCGCTTAGGCTGATTGATAATTTTCCGACGTTCAATGGCACCTCCAATATGTAAAGCTAAATAGCCAATTTCTGTTTCATGCATGTCGATTTCAAGGCGATTTTTTAGTACCTTTCCAGCTATAATTCCAGCTTCAAAAGCCAGAGGGTAATGGCTCTTAATCCCTTCAAGCATTGGGTTTCGTAGATTCATTCCATATTTATAGCGGTTGATAGCCGGTTTCAAATGCAAGCTCATACCAAGGATCAGCTCTGAATCTTCACTAATTTCTAAATGAAGCTCCTTTTCAATTGCTTCTAATATAGCCGCTGTTAATTCATAAATATTTGTATCAATAAACTGCTTCACTTCTTTTTCTTCATGATTGCCATTATTGAGCATTTTTGTCCCTAACAAATGAATGGCGATATACGCTGTTTCTGACTTCGGAAAACGAACCTTGAATGCCTTTTCAATTTCTCGTACAATTTCAGCTGCTACTTCATATTCTTTGTGCTCCATAATCTCAAGCAGGTCTTCTGAATACAAAGAGATAAAATTTTCTTCTTGTATTCGCTTACAAGCTATAGCTAAATGAATGATTAAATTGTTTAATCCAATGTCTGAAACCATAATATTGTATCTTTTTATTTGATTTAAAATGTGGGCTTTAATCGTTAAGATTGATTCTTGGGGCAGGATAGATATTTCATTGTGTACCATATCTACTTCTTTATCTTTTCGGTTGAATATGTACTCAGACATACAAAATCTCATTTTCATTTCGTCCCCTTTAGCTTTCAAGCCATAGTTAGGACGTTTTTCTAAAAGGATATCATACTTACACAGCTGTTTTTTAACATCTCTTAAATCGTTTTGAACCGTTGACTTGCTAATATACAACTCGTCTGCTAAATCTTCGAGCTTCAAATATCCGTCTGCTAGCAGCAATCTTTTGATCAAATAATGCACGCGGTCATCAGGAACGGTTGGAATAGACGCTGTATCAAATAATTGATTAGCTGAAAGTTCTTTTAATAGCTGATGAAACTGTTTTTCATCTAAAACGCTAAGTTCATATCCTGTCCCTCGAGCTGATTTAATTTTAGCCCCGTACTGAGACAAAATGTCATCTAGCTGTTTTATATCCGTTCGAATAGTTCGAGAAGATACTTGATTTACTGTTGCCAAATATTCGCTCGTAACGGTTGATAATGTAGACTGTACGGACATTAGTTCTCTTAATATGACGATCATTCTTGAATTAAGCATGTTTGCTTCTCTCCATTCTCAGAAGATTTCCCCCCTTATAAAACAAATTAAAAGGGCCGGTTATTTTAAACAAAAACAAAAAATACCTAAACAGCAACAAACAGAAACTACCTTTTCTGTCCTTGCAGCTTAGGTTTTGCCTGCTTCATCAGTAACAACCCTAAAACAATAGGAATAAATGTCTTTATTTGTAATCTATCATTCTTTCTCTTTTTTTTCAATTTTAACTAAAGCGTTAGGCTTAGTAGCATTAATAGAATTTATGTGGTCTCTTCATACCGATGTAGCCCCAATACAAACGTACGAATTAAAAAGTCCAGGGTCTCATCAGTGCTTAAAGGCATTCCAAATCCCCCTTTTTGCTCCAAAGAAGCAAATCCATGTAAAATGCTGCGAAGACTTCTAACAGCATGAAGGGCTTCATCTTCTGGAAGATGATACGGTTTCAACACATCCAGCACTAAAAGCACAATGTTATCAGATGCTTTTTGTACTTCTTCATCTTGTATCCTTGGTGCTACCGTTGCCGTTGCTTCATATAGTCCCGGAGATTCCCTTACAAATGAAACGTATGCTTTACTTAGCTGATAAACAGCTTCCTCTCTAGAAGCGTGCTCAACAGCACTTTTTAAAAGATGATATAGCTGCTGCAGGCCACTTAAAGCCAGTTCTTTTCGCAGCTCTTCTAATCCTTTTATATGGTTATATAAAGACGGTGGACGAACATTTAGTTCTTTGGCCAATGAAGCAATTGTAACAGCATAAAATCCTTCACGATTGGCCAAATTTCCACCTGTTTGAATCACCTTTTTGAAATCTAGTCCTTGTCGTGGCGACATCCCTTCATCTCCTTTTTTCTATTTTTACTTTTGCTTGTTGTATTGCTTTTTCCATCAATTTTAGCGGCTGAGAAAGAATTCTTCCGTGTCCAACAGCAAGAAGTGACGGGTTTAGTTCATGCAGCTTTTCTGCACTTTTAAGGGCTAGCTCCTTGCTCCACGTTCCAAAGGCAGGAAACGGAAACAGCGGTTTTAACTGACCTGATACCGCAATTCCTCCTCGCACTTGGAAAGAATCTCCGGCAATTAATGCGTTCGTTCTCTGGTCCAAAAAAGACATAGACCCGGGTGTATGTCCGGGTGTAAAAATAGGAGCAAGTGAGCCTATATAAGACTCTTCTTCGATGAAATGATCAATTTCAGTTAAAATCTTTCCTAGTTTTGGTATTCCTCCACGGATTGGGTTTTGAGGTTCTTCAGAATCGAGTGTGAAATCTCCTGAAAATAATCGATAATCTCTTTGCGACATATAAACAGAAGCATTCGGCAAACTTTTCTTCAAATTATCAATCGCTCCGATGTGATCTTCATGAGTATGTGTAAAAACAATTCGAGTAATCGGTTTTCCAATTTGATCTGCAGCTTTCAAAATACCTGACGCGCTGTAAGGAAGAGCTGCATCAATTAATGTAAGACTGTCTTTCTCTTCTACTAAATAACAATTCACTGGAAAAAAGCGAGGCAAAAACGTTAGTTGATACAACATTTTCTCACGAACTATTCTCATTTCCTCATCCCCTATTATCAAAATAAAAACTAATGGTATTAGTTTTTATTTTAACTAATGCTATTAGTTTTATCAATCATATATTGGAAAAAACAACAAAAAAGATAGATGCACCAGCACCTATCTATCAAAATTAAACGTCTTTTCTTTCTCCTGTAGCAGCCACTACAATCGCACTGCCTTTCTTTAACTCTTCTTCATATTTTTTTGTTTCGTCTTTTGATAAGCCTAGTGAAGCCATTTTTGTTCGAAGCTCATCTTCTCTTGTTAAAAATAAACTCGCTGCTGAATGTAAAGGACCTTCTTCAGACAGTCGAATAATATTTGTGTCCGTTACTTCTGTTAAATTTTTAGAATTTTCCTTGTCATAGGTAAACACGTATACTTCATTTTTCTCAAAACCTTTATCTGCAAATTGATTAACTGCTTCGTTAATATTCGCTCTGTTTTCTACTACTTCAACATGTTTCATTATTTATAACCTCCTGTTTCTATAGCACATCTTTCTTTTATACTTAGCAAAAGAATAAACTTCTTACTACTATATATACCCGTTTTCAGAAAGGGAAACCCGCATTTAGCGCTTTGCAGAGAGTTTGAAACTTATTCTGCAGTATCCTTTACTTGGATTTATACCTCTTTCGATTAAAATATCTAAAACGATCATTCAGCTGATTTTCAGCTAACATTCATAAGACATTCATCTAGATTTCTTATCATAGTAAAGAAAAAAGACGCTAATCAGGTACTTTATACGCATAATGAATGTCTGTGTCAGAGTAAGCCGGATATGAATGCAACAATTCATATCCGGTGTTTTATATGAAAGAACTTCTAACAATATCCTGTCCTTGTGCCTGACAACATACTATAATTCTCCATATCAACTAAAAATTCAGATTACATTAGGGGGTTTTACGATTGAACAGCGATACACAGCCACAGTTAAAAAAAGAGTTAAAGATCAGGCACATCACCATGATTTCTCTTGGAGGAATTATTGGGGCTGGATTGTTTATCGGAAGCGGATCACTTATTAACACCGCTGGACCGGGCTCTATTTTTTCGTACGCATTTGCCGGCTTGCTCGTTATTTTAGTTATGCGGATGCTTGGAGAAATGTCTACTGCAAATCCTTCCAGCGGTTCTTTTTCCACTTATGCAAAAGAGGCATTAGGCCCTTGGGCAGGCTACACGATTGGCTGGCTCTACTGGTTTTTCTGGGTTATCGTTATTGCTGTTGAAGCTATTGCAGGTGCAAATATTATTCAATACTGGTTCCCGTCTTTGCCGTCTTGGGGAGTAAGCCTGGCTCTTACTTTTTTATTAACGATGACCAATCTGTACTCTGTTAAATCTTTCGGAGAATTTGAATATTGGTTTTCCCTCATTAAAGTCGTCAGTATCGTTCTTTTTTTACTTTTAGGTATAGCTATTATTTGTGGATTCATTCCAGGAATTGATTCTCCCGGCACTTCCAACCTTTTGCACAAAGGCGGCTTTTTACCGAATGGAATTAGCTCTGTATTTTTAGGAATTGCCCTTGTCATGTTCTCCTTTATGGGAACAGAAATTGTCGCAACCGCAGCAGGTGAATCGTCTCAGCCTGAAAAAGCCATTACCATCGCCACCAATACCGTTATTTATCGCATTTTGTTTTTCTATTTAGGCTCTATTTTTATTTTAGTAACGGTTCTTCCGTGGAATTCGTCAAGCCTAATGAAAAGCCCATTTGTATCTATTCTTGAATTAGTAAATGTACCGGCCGCAGCTCAAATTATGAACTTTATTATTTTAACAGCCGTTCTTTCCTGTCTGAATTCTGGTCTGTATACAAGTTCTCGCATGCTGTTTTCCATGTCTCAAAACGGCGATGCGCCAAAAAGTTTTTCAAAATTAAATAAAAAAGGCGTGCCAGTTAGTGCGATATTAGCATGTACAGTTATCTCGTACATTAGCGTTATCTTTAACTACATTTCACCGGACAAAATCTTTTTGTTTTTAGTGAATGCATCAGGCGGCGTAGCGCTTCTTGTATATCTTGTTATTGCATTTTCACAGATTAAAATGAGAAAAAAATATGAAAAAGAAAATCCTGAAGCATTAAAAATTAAAATGTGGTTATTTCCTTACTTAACTTACGCTACAATCCTTGCCATCACTAGTATTTTTATTGCCATGGCATTTATTGATTCATTACGTTCTCAGTTCTTCTTAACTCTTTTAATTGCTGTACTCGTCGTAGGTTCTTTTTTCTTTCAGCGTACAAAAGTGACGAGCGGCTTAGCAACAAAAGAAAATACATCAAAATAAAAGAGGTTGAGACATAACTAAATGAATCCAACCTAAAGATGAACAAATGAGATAGATGAGCTGGACTGCTTATTACACCGCAATTGATTTCCGTGCAAGGCTTCGCTTTCCGCGGGCGGCCGCTGAGCCCGCAGGAGTCTTCGCCTTGCCCTCCAATCACCTGCTAGAAGGAACGAAACAGATGAAACTATATTCACCATCAAAAAAAACGAACCACGAATCAAACATATTGATTAATGGTTCGTTTTTCACTTGGACTAAAATGCTTTTGTCCCAGCCTCTTTTTATTTAAGGAGATAAATCTCCTACAATTTTTGTTCCGTGTAATTCAGCTGCTTTTGTTTCTTTCATAACCCGCTCTGCGTTGCCTTCATGAATTCCTCCGCCGGGCAAAATAATAATACGTTCATTAGCATATGTGATCAATTCTCGGATCATATGCAGATTTTGCAAAGCAGATCCTTTCCCTCCTTTGGTCAAAATACGGTCTGCTCCCAATTCACTAAGTATATCAATGGCTTTGTATTTATCTTTAATCTCATCAAATGCCATATGAAACGTAACGCTTAAAGGATGAGCTTCTGCTATTAACTCTTTAGTGCGTCCGTAATCGATTTCAGCTTCTTCTGTTAAAATGCCAAATACTACTCCGTTTACTCCAAGGTCTTTACATGCTTTAACGTCTTTTTTCATAATTTGAAATTCTGCTTCGGAATATATAAAATCACCGCTTCTTGGGCGAATAATCACGTTGATATCTGTATCAAGATGTTCGCTTGCATATTGAATGGTGCCGTAACTTGGCGTAGTGCCTCCTTGACTGAGATTGTCACATAATTCAATGCGGTCTGCTCCTAGCTTCTCTGCTTTTTTTGCCTGCTCATACCCTTCTACACACGCTTCTTTTATGTACTTCATACTCTCAACTCCTTTATTGGCTGTATAAATAAAGCCCATCTTTAAAAAGATGGACTTCCCTCTGCTATTTAATCGCTTTATGAACTTTTAATTTCTTTCCTTTAATTGTCTTGTTCTTCATTGCTTGTAACACTTTGGTACCTTTTCCATTCAGAATCTCCACATAAGAGACATTTTCTTGAATCGTAATAATTCCAATATCGTCCGCGGTTACTCCGTCTAATTTCGCAATTGTTCCTACAAAATCGACCGCTCGAATTTTCTTTTTCTTTCCTCCGTTAAAATACAGCTTCATAATGTCTTTATTTAATGACTCGCTTTTATCTTTTTTAACTTCTGGACGCTCATTAATTTTTTCAGTAAAAGCGGATGCTGCCTGCTGTACTTCTTCTTTAGAAGGAGGAGTAGATGTTGGAATTGAAAAGCCGATATATTCCTCAATTTCCGATAGCATTCTCTTTTCATAAGGCGTTACAAATGTGATAGCCTTCCCTTTTTTACCGGCACGTCCCGTTCTTCCTGTACGGTGAACGTAGCTTTCTTTTTCTAACGGAAGATCGTAGTTAATAACGTGTGTGATATTATCAATATCAATTCCTCTCGCAGCTACATCTGTCGCCACTAAATAGCGGAATTTACCTTTTTTGAAATCATTCATAACCTCAAAACGGTCTTCTTGCACCATTGCCCCGTGAATTTTATCACAAGGATACCCAAAATCATCTAAATCATCTAACAGCGTATTTACCTGCTCTTGCGTGCGGCAAAAAATGATGCAGCTGTCAGGGTTTTCTACTGTGGTTACGTCTTTTAGCAGTTCAAATTTATATTCGTTTTCTACTGATATAACAGAATGGTCAATCGTACTTGTCGTTAATCCATTTGCTTTGATTTCAACATCAACCGGCTTTTTCATATACTTGCGAGAAAGCTCTTCAATATCTTCAGGAAGCGTAGCGGAGAAAAGCATCGTTACACGCTCACTAGGAAGATGTTGAATAATTGCTTCTACTTGGTCAATAAAACCCATATTTAGCATTTCATCTGCTTCATCAATAACCAAATAACGAATTTTCTCTAATGCAAGCGTTTCTTTTTCTATATGATCAAGCACTCGTCCAGGCGTACCTACAACAATATGTGTTTTTTGCTTTAACTCTACTTTTTGCTTGGCAAATGGTGATTTTCCGTAGACAGCTGCTGCTTTAATTCGCTTAAAACGGCCGATATTAGTAATATCTTCTTTTACCTGTGCAGCCAGCTCTCGTGTCGGTGTTAACACTAAGGCCTGGGGCTTATTTTCTTCCCAATTAACTAATTCACACAGTGGAATACCAAAGGAAGCCGTTTTTCCACTTCCTGTTTGAGACTTCACGACCACATCTCTTTCTTCTAGCGCGATGGGAAGCACCTTGCTTTGTACTTCCGTGGGATGATTGTATTGCAGGCTAGAAAGCGCCTTAGCTACCTTGTCACTAAGACCATATTGACTAAAACTTCTTTGATTCATTTTGTACCCTCATTTATTTTAAATTAGTGATTATCTTTATCATGACCTGATGCACTATGTTTCATTATACTTTAATTCTTCTATACGCGCTCAAGATTTAATATAGCATTGATTTGTCAAACAAAAGAGAAAAGCCGCTCTCTTATTAATAAGAAAACGGCTTTGGTATGAGCGATGAGGGATTCGAACCCCCGACCCCATCCCTGTCAAGGATGTATTCTCCCACTGAACTAATCGCTCGTGATATGTATTGACTTTATTATAGAAAGAGTTATCCAATTTTGTCAACTATTTTTCCACAGTTCCCAAGTTGGAAGGATCGTCTTTACTTTTGATAAAATAAAAACATGCCATAAAGGAGCGTGACGGGATGAAAGCGCATATTGAATTTTATTTTGATTTTGTCTGTCCACTATGTTTTCTAGCCACTAAGCCTTTAAGAGAAGTCATTAAAGAACAAAAAGCTGAGATTGAATGGAAGCCTTTTGAACTTTGTCCTGAGCCAGCCCAGCAGATGGAGCAAATAGAAGATTTTTTAGAGAGACCTTGGAATCAATCGATAGCTCCCTTAGCACAACAGCTGCACGTAGAAATAAATATGCCGGACATGCCTCCAGTCCCGCGCACTCATTTAGCACATGAAGGCTTTCATTTTGCTAAAAAACATGGTCAAGAAATTGCCTATGTAGATGCTGTTTTTAAAGCTTATTGGGAAGAGGAAAAAGATATTAGCCAGATTGAAGTCTTAGCAGAAATCGCTGATTCCTTGCATTTAGATCAAGAAATATTTACACGTATCTTAAAAGACCGGACGTTCGAACAAGTTCATAAAGATAGCTTAGTTCATGCGTATGAAGATACTTATGTAACGAAAGTCCCAACTTTAAAAATTGGCAGCCGTGTATTTCAAGGATTCGCTTCCAAAGAGACACTCGAAAAAGCGCTGTTCCATGAACGTTCTGCTAAAGACAGAGAGAAATGATTTACTAAGAGGTGCATTTGATGAATATTAATTATTATTTTAGTCGGTTTTTAGCTAAGAAACCGGATAGCCCAACGTATGAAAGCTTAGCTGCTTTACAGAACAAACACATGCTTCATGTTCCTTTTGAGAACTTAGATGTTTTGTCTCAAACCCCTATTATAATTGATTTAGAACGAATTTTTCAAAAAGTAATTGTAAATTTGCGTGGAGGATTTTGCTACGAATTAAACGGTCTATTTGGCTGGCTGTTAAAAGAAAGCGGATATGAAGTCTCTTACGTTTCAGCTACCGTCAAAAAACCAGACGGCACGTGGACCATTGAAGGAAGTCACGCTACAAACCTTGTGATGGTTGAAAATCAATCTTACATCGTAGACGTTGGATTCGGAGATTCTGTGCGCAAACCAATGCCTCTAAATGGCGAAGTAGTAAGAGATGTAAGCGGCTCTTATCGTATGACAAACGTTGCTGAGCATATGTATGATTTGCAGCGATGGGAAGATGATGTATGGAAAACGCTGTACCGTGTGTCTACGCTTCCTAAGAAACTGACTGACTTTACTCCCATGTGTGAGTTCAATCAAACGTCAGCCGATTCTCCGTTTGTACACAAACGTCTTGTTACGATCGCAACCCCTATAGGGCGCATTACCCTCTCTGGTGAAACGCTAACTGTAACAGATGGAGAAAAAAAGACGAAAAGGAACGTTTCAGAAGAAGAAATACCTGATATTTTACAAAATCATTTTTATATTATTAAAGGATTTTATTAATATCTCCTTACACGAAAAACCGGCCTCTTATGGGGCCGGTTTTTGTACAGGAGTAATCATCCTGTTTTCTACAGGCGACTTTAAAATAATTGAGGTATTCACATTTCCATAAGGAATCAGTTCATCCACTAGCATTCTAAGTCCATCCATTCCAGACACGGCTGCTTTGATAAAGTAAGAAACCGGTCCAGTTACGCGATGACATTCAAGCACGTCTTCATTTTGCTCAATAAAGTCTTCAAATTCCTCCGGTTTTCTTTTTAATTCGCTTACTTGAATAAACAGCTGTGTATCTCTTCCTAAAGCTTTTGGAGACACCGTAGCGCTAAAACGCTGGATCACTCCTCGTTCCTGAAGACGCTGAAGTCTTTCTGATACGCTTGGACGGCTAAGAGCCAGCTTTTTTGATAAATCACTAATCGTCATACGTCCGTCCCTTTGCAAAATAGACAATAGTTGTGCATCGATTTGATCCATACAAACCTTTCCTTTCAAAATGAATATAATAAATAAAATCTTTATTCAAGTTGATAACAGAACAAGTATTATTTCCTTCATTTATACATGTGTTTTCTTTATTTAATATCCTATCATTAAAGTAGATGATTGAAAATGAAAATTCCGAAAAGACAAACAAAGGGGTTTATTTATGAAAAAAGTTTTATGGATTATTCTTGGATGTACGATTGCAAGTATTGGTGTTCTTATCTTGCGGCACTCTCACGTAGTGACGGGGGGAACAGCTGGTCTGTCTCTTAGCTTGTCATATGCCCTTCCCTTATCGTTTGCGGTGATCTTTTTTCTCATTAATATTCCTTTTTATCTCTTTTCCTTCTTTCAAATGGGATGGAAATTTACCGCCACAACTATAGGATCAGTGTCTTTGCTATCGCTTCTCACTTCACTCGATCACTTGCTTCCTTCTTTTACACTTCCCAGCCTGATGGGTGCTGTTACGGGCGGACTAATTGCCGGCCTTGGCTTATCCATTTTATTTATGAACGGAGCTTCTCTCGGCGGTGCTAATATTCTAGCGTTATTCGCACAGCGAAAATTCGGCTGGGATCCTGGAAAAGTGAATTTTTCATTTGATTTCCTTGTCGTGCTGTCGAGCATGTATTCAATTGGACTTTCAAAAGGAATTTTCTCTGTTATATCCATTGCAATTACAGGTTTTGTCATCAGCTACTTCAAGCAAAAAATTGCTTTACACAATCAACCGACATCCGCTTCTGCCACACAGCCTTTAGATAATGCGCTTTCTAAATAAAAACCACGATTTAGCTGTGGCTAAATCGTGGTTTTTATTTACATTTTTTCTACTTTTATAAAATCAAATTGGGCTTCATACCCTGCTCCTTGAGGACTACAGGCATAAATACCAACTTGAACAGGTTCTTTGGCTGAGTTCAATAAGTGAGCGAGTCGGAGCTGAGTCCAAGAATCTCCATCACTTGAATAACAAACGGTGTAATCATCGTTTTTGCGCTGAATTTTAAAATAAAGCGCTGATTTGTTTTGAGTAAAATTTTGACTGGACCAATCTGAGAAACCCTGGTTGGTTACGACTGCTCCTAATTGGTTAGGACCATCGGGATTGTATTCAACTGACGTTTTGATCCACGTATCTTTTGATACACGAATCATGAGACCTGCTTGATCGTAGCGATTAACTGGATATGTATGCACCTTTGTCATGATTTCAAAGTCGCCTTCTACTTCACGGTAAAGAAAGTGTCCATTGTCCGCTTCAAAGCCATAATGAGTACGCTGCCAAAAATCCGTTTTAGCGTCTGTTTTAATCACTAATCGATTCGTTTCTGTGTCAATTTGAAATTGAGCTGGTGGACAATACCAAGAAACGTCTGAATCTAATTTTCCTTCTGAAAAGTTTGTGAAAAATACTAGTTGATTACTCACTCTCTGTCATTCCCTTCTTAGAAGCTATTATTCTTCTATTTCTATTTTGCCATAATTTAACGAATAAATAAAATATTTTGATTATTTTTCTTGTAAATTCTTTTCTTTCATAAAAAAATAAGACTCTTTTACATAGAGTAAAAGAGTCTTATTTTTAAATTAATGCATTTAGAATAAGTGCTCCTGCAAAAGCAATAAAGGATAGAAGCGTTTCCAGAACGGTCCATGTTTTGAACGTTTCTTTCACTGTTAATCCTAAATACTCCTTCACCATCCAGAAGCCAGCATCATTAACGTGAGAGAACATTAGTGAACCCGCCCCCGTAACGATAACAAGCAGTTCTAAGTTAACACCGGACATGTGCTCAATGATTGGTGAGACAATACCAGCCGCTGTTGTTAATGCAACTGTTGCTGAACCTGTAGCAATACGGATTAATCCAGCAATTAAAAATGCAAGCACAAGTGGTGATAGAGATAGATGTTCAGACATTTGACCAATCGTTGTACCTACTCCGCTATCGATTAATACTTGTTTGAAGCCACCCCCTGCACCAATAATTAAGACAATGGATCCTACAGGAAGCAAACATTCTTCCGTTAGTTTTTTAATCACATCTTTGGTCATGCCTTGACGTTTTCCAAGCAGGTAAAACGCTGCAAAACAAGCAATTAAAAGTGCAATTAATGGACTTCCTATTAATTCTACAAACTTCACTACGCCGCTTGGCAATCCGTTAATAACAGGTGCTATAGCTGCTAAGATCATTAATAGAACGGGCAGTAAAATGACAAAGAATGAAACGCCTGTACCAGGAAGATCTTTTGATGTTGTCGTAATACGAATTAGATCAGGTTCTCCTTCTGGAATCACTCGTTTGTGAACCCATTTTGCAAAAACTGGTCCAGCGATAACTGCAGCTGGAATTGAAATGATTAATGCATATAAAAGCACTTTCCCCGTATTTGCTCCGTAAATACTAATAGCTGCCATCGCTCCTGGATGAGGAGGAACGAGACCGTGAACAATTGATAATCCCGCAATAACCGGCAGAGCAATCAATAATATATTTTGTTTTGTTGTTTTATGAATGGAAATAACTAAAGGCAGTAGAATTAAAATTCCTACTTCGAAGAAAACAGGAATACCAATAATGAAACCTGCTACTAGCATCGCCCATGGCAGTCTTTTCACACCGAATATTCTTACGAAATAATCCGCTACCTGCATGCCGGCACCTGAATCGGCCATCAGCTTACCTAAAATTGTTCCCAGCGCTAAAATTCCTACTAAATGGCCTAAAACACCGCCCACTCCCGTTTCGTAAGCGCCAACAATTTTATCCATTGATAACCCAGAAGCAATTGCCAAAAACAAACTCGCAACCGTTAAACTAATAAACGCATGCCATTTAAAAACTGAAACACCTACAATAACAATAACAATTGCGGCAACTGTAATAGCTAATAAGTATGCATCCATCTTGCTTTCCACCTTCCCTTTAAGTAAACGCTTTCTCTATGTAGCAAAAAAGCTCTACATCCTGTGAATTTTTTAAAAAATAAGTTCCAATTATCGAAATCGTTTACATTAATTATTTTAGAAAACGATTTCATTTTTTTATTACTTAAATTATATGAAAAAAAAATTCTTAAATCAACAAAAAAACTCAAAAAAATTTTATCAATTTTCTTCCATACAGTTTTAACACATAAAAAAATCCAATCATGTTAATGATTGGATTCGTCTTGTTTATTTGGTGATGGTTGGATCAGCCGTTTGACTGTCGATAATCGTTTTTTCGCTTGTTTTTAACGTTATTTCTTCATATTCCCCCGGCGCTAATACACTTTTATCTCCTCTCATGAGATACGTGTAAGCGATGATAGAAATGAATAGACCAAATGTCCAGGCATTATCCCATAAAAAGCGCAGTCCAGGAATCAGTAAGCCTAAAACGGGTATGGCCACGCCAATTACTAATGCATAAATACCGTTTTTATTAAAACCTGTTGAATAACTGTAGCGACCGTTTACCTCATATAAATCCTTTAATGCCATCTGTCTCCTTCTTACAAGCCAGTAGTCAGCAATGGCGATGCCGTCTATAGGGCCAAGCAGCGCTCCGTATGTTCCAAGCCAGCCGAAAATATAGTTCCCGAAATTAGACATGATGTACCATGGCTGAAGTAAAATAGCAAAAATACCGGTCACTAGCGCCCCCATCGCAAACGTGATTTTCTTTGGATTCAGATTCTCAATTGCACGGGCTGGTGCGACGATATTTGCTCCCACATTAATCGTTAAAGAAGAAAGCACGATAACGATTGTTCCTAAGAAAATGATAAAAGGAGGGAATTTAGCTACCAAGGCCACTGGATCCCAAATAGTTTCTCCAAATATAACGATTGTTGCTGAGGTAACAGCAATTCCAATAAATGAAAAAATACTCATCGTCAATGGCAAAGAGAAGGTTTGCGCAACCATTTGAGATTTTTGACTTCTAGCATATCGACAAAAATCAGGAATGTTCAAAGCGAGCGTCGCCCAAAATGCAATGACTCCGGTTAAAGCAGGGAAAAATACAGCTAGAAATTCTCTGGTTGATGTAAATTTAGAAGGCGTAGATAAAATGGGCCCCCACCCTCCCGAGTTTGTATAAGCCCATATAAAAAGAATAATAGCTGAAATACCAATAACCGGAGCAGCAATCGCTCCTAATACTTTAATCGCTTGCGGTCCTTTATATGCCACTCCTACATTTAAAAGCCAAAAAAGAGCAAATACAATGGCTGTATGACCAGCTAAGCCGTTCCAAGATGAAAACGAAGCGCTTAGAAGTGTATCAATTGCTTCCGTTCCAATCCATGTATTAATTCCAAACCACCCAGCAGCCACGATGGCCCTAGCCAGTGCTGGGATATGTGCTCCTTTATCTCCAAACCACAGGCGGGCAAATACTGGATAAGGAATACCAAACTTGGTTCCAGCGTGAGAATTAAGCAAAATAGGAATAAGAACAATAACATTTCCTAAAAAGATTGTACCAATTGCTTGCCACCAGTTCATTCCAAGCGTCATCATTCCACTCGCCATTGTGTAAGCTGGAATACACAGACACATCCCAATCCAAAGCGTGGCAAAGTTAACTCCTTTCCAAGAATGCTCTTTCATCGTAGTCGGACGTAAATCCTCATTCCAAAGGTCACTGCCGCTCAGCTGATTGTGCGTCTCATCTGTGAGCGTCACAATTCCATCTTGCTCAATTTGTGTTTTCATCCATAAAACCCCTTTTCATAAAATAAGTTCATTTCAAAAAACAAATTTTATTTGAATTTTCTGAAATATAAAGGCGTTTGTGACGATTCCTTCTAGTATGTGATAAATACTAACGTTATTCCTTATTATATTTAATGAGAAACGGGGATACACTGGACAAATTGTAACATTATTTGAGGGAACTTTTATATATTGTGTAGTGTCAACTCTTTTGGTTGTTAGATAACCTAACACACAAAAAATCATCGCTTGAAAACTTCAAGCGATGATTTTTGAACTTAATGTACATATTTTTTTTGAAAAGCCGTAATGCTTTCGTATTCTTCTTTAAATAAGCGAGCCAAACGAATATAGATAGCCGTTAACTCTTTATATACTTCACTGTTTTCTTTGATTGGATAATGATGATTAGTCGCTCCAACCATATCAGAAACAACGTTTAATGAGTCAACTTCGCCAAGGCTATATAAGCCAAGGATAACTGCTCCTAGACATGAACTTTCAAAACTTTCCGGCACGGATACTTCTTGGTTAAAAATATCTGCCATCATTTGACGCCAAAGTGCGGAACGTGCAAATCCGCCCGTTGCCTGAATTTTTGTAGGCTCTCCAATTAACTCTTCAAGTGCCAATAATACCGTATACAAGTTAAAAATAACGCCTTCTAATACAGCACGAATCATATGTTCTTTTTTATGATGCAAACCTAGGCCAAAGAATGAACCTTTAGCATTTGCATCCCAAAGCGGCGCACGCTCTCCTGAAAGGTATGGGTGAAACAATAAGCCGTCCGCTCCCGGTTTCACTAAAGCTGCAATATCCGTTAATACTTCATACGGATCTTTTCCAAGGCGTTTAGCTGTTTCTACTTCCGACGCTCCAAACTGATCGCGAGCCCATCTGAAAATCATACCGCCGTTATTTACAGGGCCGCCAATTACCCAGTGGTCTTCTGTCAACGCATAACAGAAAATACGACCTTTGGGATCGACTACTGGCTTGTCAGTCACTGCTCGAATAGCTCCGCTTGTCCCGATTGTCACAGCCACAACGCCTGGTTCAATTGCATTTACGCCTAAATTTGATAATACACCGTCACTTGCACCTACAATAAAGGGCGTATTTGGAAGTAAATGCATGTCAACTGCAAGCTCTGGGTTTAACCCTTTTAACTGATGCATTGTTGAAACAGGAGTAGATAACTGATCGGTTGTAACACCTGCTACTTTAAGTGCTTCTTCATCCCACGCAAGATTTTTCAGATTAAACAAACCCGTTGCTGATGCAATCGAATAGTCGATAACATATTCGTTAAACAACTTAAAGAATACATATTCTTTAATCGAAATAAACTTATGCGTTCCCTTCACTAATTCAGGCTGTTCATTAGAAAGCCATGTTAGCTTGGAAAGCGGCGACATCGGATGAATAGGCGTACCCGTACGCAAATAAATTTCATGACCATTGTATTCATTTTTAATTTTTTCCGTCCATTCTGCACTTCTATTATCCGCCCACGTGATACATTTTGTCAGCGGTTTTCCCTGCTGATCAACGGCAATAACACTGTGCATAGCTGAGCTGAACGAAACGCATAAAATATCATCAGGTTTTACATCGCTCGTTTTTACAACCGTTTGAATTGTACGTACAACTGCTTGAAAAATTTCTTCAGGATCTTGCTCAGCCATCGCGGGCGTCGGCGAGTATAATGGATACTCAATCCCATGATTTGCAATGACTGTACCGTCTACTGAAAACAATACAGACTTTGTACTCGTTGTTCCGATATCTACACCTATTGCATATTTTTTGCTCATGCTGCTGTCCCCCTACTTTACTACTTTACTTATTTACAACACCGTGGCCGCCGAATTCGTTTCGAAGTGCTGCTACAACTTTTCCTGTAAATGTATCTTCCTCTAATGAACGATAGCGCATCATTAGCGATAAAGCAATAACAGGAGTGGCCGTTTGAAGATCAAGAGCAGTCTCTACGGTCCATTTCCCTTCTCCGGAAGACTGCATGACTCCTTTAATACTGTCTAGTTTAGGATCTTTTGAAAACGCATTTTCCGTTAGTTCCATCAACCAAGAACGAACAACAGATCCGTTATTCCAAACGCGTGCTACGGCTTCATAGTCGAAATCAAACTGACTTTTTTCCAGAACTTCAAATCCTTCAGCAATGGATTGCATCATTCCATATTCTACACCATTGTGAACCATTTTTAAAAAGTGACCGCTTCCGCTTTTACCTGCGTACATAAATCCATTTTCTACGCAAATATCATTAAAAACCGGTTCAATTGTACGGAATACTTCCGCATCTCCACCGATCATTGTACACGCTCCGTTTCTTGCGCCTTCCATTCCGCCGCTTGTCCCTACATCAAAGAAGTAAATACCTTTTTCCTGAAGATCCTGAGCACGTCGAACAGATTCTTTATAATTAGAGTTTCCTCCATCTATTATAATATCTCCTTCTGACAGAAGTTCTTTTAGTTCTGTAATAACATTTTCCGTTACTTCTCCAGCCGGAACCATAATCCATACAACTTTAGGTGAAAGAGGAAGTTCATTAACTAACTCTTCAACAGTAAAGGCCCCAGTTGCTCCTTCATTTGCAAGTTTTTCTACCGCTTCTTTATTTACATCATAAGCTACTACTTCATGATGGTTGTCCATTAAATTTAATGATAAATTATATCCCATTTTTCCTAAACCGATTAATCCAATTTTCATTTTACAAACTCCCTTTGAAAAAAAATTTCACATTACCTCCATTATACGAATTATTTTTCATTTTGCAATCGTTTACAAGAAAATTTTTTTCACTCATATTTTTGTGCTATACTCTTTTTACTACTAAATTCGTGGAAAGGAACATCAGTTATGACGCAAAATTGCTTAGGAAAAATTCGTTCTCACTATGCTAGATTCAGTGAAAAAGAGAAAAAAATAGCAAATTATATTTTAGAACAGCCGGAACAAATTATTCACAGTACCATTAACGAAGTGGCAGACGATTTAAATGTAGCTGATGCAACAGTCTTTCGCTTTTGTAAACGAATTGGCTTCAAGGGCTATCAAGCGATGAAAATAGCGCTGGCTGCTGAAATTATGACGCCTATTCAGCAGATTCACGAGGAAATTGCTGAAACGGATAATGAAAAAACGATTGCTGAAAAAATCTTTCGCTCCAATGTGCGAACGCTTGAAAATACATTACAAATACTAGAAAGCAACGCTATTGAAAAAGCCGTCAAACTTCTTATGAAGGCGGATAAAGTTCAGTTTTATGGCACGGGCGGTTCTTCCGTAGTGGCTATGGATGCTTTTCATAAATTTGTTCGAACAGGAATTAAAACGTTTGCATTTATTGATTCCCACTTCCAGCTTATGTCCGCTTCTCAATTAACAAAACAGGATGTAGCGGTAGTGATTTCTCATTCTGGAACAAATAAAGACACGATGAACATTTTAAATACAGCAAAAGCGAACGGTGCCAAAACGATCGGTATTACGGGTTTTCCAAAATCTCCATTAAGCCAAAATGTCGATGTTTCTCTTTATACGAGTTCAGAAGAAACAGAATATCGATCTGAAGCTCTTGCCTCAAGAATTGGACAGCTAAGCCTCATTGATGCTTTGTACGTTAATGTAATGATTGCGAATAAAGATGCCTCTAAACATTCGCTTGAAAAAGTACGCGATGCCATTGCTGAAACTAGAATTTAACGTTTCGCCCTTATATATTCTTCACCTATAACATCAAACAGAGCATAGAATATATGCTCTGTTTAGTGCAGTTCTTCCCTTAAAATTTTCAAGTTTTAATTCTCATTTAACATTTTTTAAGTTGCTACATATGATAAAGCACAACTTTTAAAAAGTAGGTGAAGTGTGTATGGAGATTATCTATCGCACTGCAAAACTCGATGATTATACAGAAGTAAATAAAATATTAGGGGAATCACTAGAACTCCACGCAAATGCGCTTCCTTCTATGTTTGATAATCAGATGGCTGTTTTATCTCCCGAACAATATCAAGCTACTCTTTATTATGCAACCATTGATATTCTTGTAGCTCAATATCGAAATCAAATTATTGGGGCGTCTGTTGTTGAATTAAAATATAACCCTCCCACTACATTAGCTCCTCTTTCCTACACAGCGTACATCCAATATTTTGGCGTTAAGAAAGGCTTTCAAAATTATGGCGTAGGAAAAAGTCTTTTTTCTGCTACGAAACAGTGGGCTGTACAAAAAGGAGCAAATGACCTCCAGCTTACCGTATGGGCATTTAACGAGAAAGCACGTGCTTTTTATGAAAGTCTTGGGCTGAAAAACTTAAGCTATCTTATGACTACTTCACTACAGCCATAAATCGTTCCATTAACGGAGACTAGACACGCAGGTGATACGTGCCTTGTCTCCGTTATTCAAATAAAAGACTAAATCATTCGGCGTGCTAATTTACGCAGCTTATATACATACTAAAAGAAATTTATTACGTAGCCGGATTGCCTTCTTGCAGCTGTTCTTGTTCATCACGCTGACGGTGAGCTAAACGACTTGCCGCACTAGAAGCCACACTCGCTACTAAATCATCTAAAAAGGTATTAACTCCTTTTTCTTTTTTACAGTCTAGCTTTTCAATAATGCCTACTTTTACTTTATCTAAATAGCCAAAGGTCGTAACAGCGATACTGCCATAGGTTAAAACGGCACCTAAAGCAATCGTTTCGTCAACACCAAACAACCCTTCGTCTTGTTCTACAATACTTTGAAGAGGTTCTGATAATTTATTTTGCTCAGCTAACTTATCAAGTTCGATTCCAACTAGAAGCGCATGCTGAATTTCTCTCTTTTGCAGTACTCTTTCTACGCTTTCAGCGCATTCCTGAATGGTTAGAGCTGGATGATAAGGAAGCTGTAAATCATACACAATTTCAGCAATATCTAAAACTGTTACGCCACGCTCTTCTAGCAAATCAAATGTTGCCTTTGCTACTTCTTTGCTCGTTGGGATTTTTTTCGCTGTCATGTCTCTCTCTCCTTTTCAAGTTGTTGTCTCTCTTTATATTAAATTCGATGAGAGGCGCTAAAAACCTTTTTTGTTTCATCCACCTGAATTCATAAACTCGTCACATATCTCTTTAGGCGCTCATTACATTTACTTGCTATAATAAAATTATCTAATCAGGAGGTTTGTCTACTGTGGAAGAAAAACAAAGTAAATTTAGCAGAGGCTTATTATTATTTTTCATTGGCGCAACAGCCCTTTTCTTTATCGTCTTAATCGTTCTGTTTCTCATGTCTACTTTTGGAAAAAGCGAAAAAGAAGCCGTAGCTCTTCTAGCAGGGAATCACTACGCTATCGTTAAGGAAGAGAATTCATATACTCTTTATGATCAAAAAGAAAACAAGCCTATTTTAGAAGATGTAAACGGCTATTTCGGTGCTCGCAATATCCGAAGTTATGTAAAAAATGATACAGAATTGGTTTCGATTGATGAAAAAGAAGAAGAATATACGAAGAAGCCGCTAGAAAAAGCCAGCCAAGCGGAAAAAGCTATGTTTAAAAAAATGAAAAAATTAGATTAACCAAAAGCGCTTCAGTCGATTCTGAAGCGCTTTTTTAATGACGCATGCCTCTTTCTCGTCATTCGCTAAAAAATTCGTTACAATAAAATAAAGAACGGTTATTAGAAAATGTGTTACAATAAAGGTAACGCTTTCATTCAAATGCATAGGAGTCGATTATTCATGTCAGAAAGTAAGCGGAAGTTAGAAGAAATTTCTTTTTATAGTGACGCACTGCAAGAAGATGTCACGTTACTAGTCTATTTGCCGTCAAACTATTCTACGCTCTATAAGTATTCCTTACTTATTGCCCAAGACGGAAAAGATTATGTTATGTACGGACGGACACCTCGTTTAATTGATGATTTAATGAACGAGTCGGAAATCGATCGTACTATTTTTGTTGGAATTCCATATAAAAGCGTGGAAGACAGACGTGATAAGTATCATCCAGAAGGAAATCAAGTAGATGCTTACATTCGCTTTTTAGCACATGAACTTGTGCCATTTTTGGATAAAACATATCCTACATATCAAATGGGAAAATCACGTGTTCTAATTGGTGATTCGCTTGCTGCTACAGTTTCACTGCTGACGGCCATTGCGTATCCTCACACGTTCGGGAAAGTAATTATGCATTCTCCTTTCGTGAACGATGCTGTATTACAAACGGTCAACTCATTTGCTTCTCCTTCACTTCTGGATTTGTATCATGTTATTGGAACTGAAGAAACGGCTGTCAAAACAACACAAGATGGTATATTGGATTTTATTGAGCCTAACCGCCTGTTGCACGAACAAATGAAGCAGCGTGGATATTCTGTTTTCTACGAAGAATTTAATGGAAATCATACGTGGAAATACTGGCAAAAAGACGTAAAGCGGTCGCTTCAATATATGTTGAAGTAGAAAGATATCATATTTTTTGAAAATTTGTTATAATAAGCTCGCTTTATACATATTTTATGATCTTACTTTGGAGGGATTTTTTATGAAATTTGGCGTTGTACTTTTTCCATCTAAAAAATTGCAAGATGTAGCGAATTCTTATCGAAAGCGCTATGATTCTCACTATTCATTAATTCCGCCTCATCTTACATTAAAAGAAGTCTTTGAAGCTACAGAAGACCAAATTGATGAAATTGCGGCTAACTTGCGTAAAATTGCCGAAGAAACAAATCCATTTACATTAAATGTAACGAAAGTAAGCTCATTTTCACCAGCCAATAACGTTATTTACTTAAAAGTGGAACAAAAGCCAGAACTGACGTCACTTTACAATAAACTTCATGAAGGCAATCTTGAACAGCCAACTGAATATTCATTTATTCCACATATTACAATTGGTCAACGCCTTTCAGATGATGAGCACTTAGATGTGTATAGCCAGTTGAAACTTGTGGATGTCGCTCATGAAGAAACAGTGGATCGCTTTCATTTAATGTACCAGCTTGAAAATGAAACATGGACTGTGTTTGAAACATTTCGTCTTGGAAAGGGATAAGATACGTGAACATCAAGGTACTAACGAACAAACAAGATCATTCTGATGCTTACTTCGTACGTCAAAAAGTATTTGTAGAAGAACAGCAGGTTGATGTAGAGCAAGAAATCGATGAATACGATTCTGAAGCCCTGCATTTAGTTGTATACAAAGGAACTGCACCAATTGGTGCAGGACGCTTCCGTATGGTAGAGGACTATGGAAAAGCCGAACGAATCTGCGTTCTTTCTTCTTATCGAAAAGACGGTGTAGGAAAGCTTTTGATGGATAAGTTAGAAGAGCTCGCAGCAGAGCATGAGATTGAAAAGATTAAGCTGCATGCTCAAACGCATGCGGAAGGATTTTATAAAAAGCTAGGCTACGTAACGGTTTCGGGTGAGTTTATGGATGCTGGAATTCCACATGTAGAGATGGTAAAGAAACTAAGTAAAAAACACTAGGAATTGAACCTGGTGTTTTTGCTTTTTTAAAGGATAAGAACCTTCGCTTTGCTTATACTAATACCTAATCATGTGAATTAGGTGAAAATATGGATGAACTTATCGGAATTGCACTAGAACTCTTTATCGGATTTATCTGCTTGTTTATTTTAACTAAATTTTTAGGCAGAGCGACGATAACTCAGCTTACCACTTTTGATTTTATCTCTGCTCTTGTATTAGGAGAGTTAGTAGGAAATGCGTTATATGACTCAGAAGTAGGAATAGGCAAAATTTTATTTGCTGTTATCTTTTGGGGAGCGCTTATTTATATCACCGAAGTTGTTACTCAAAAAAATATTCGCCTGCGCTTGTTTTTAGAAGGACGGCCATCTATTATTATTCGAAAAGGGAAAATTTCGTACAAAGAACTTAGCAAAAATCGATTAGATATCGATCAGCTTCTTCATATGCTTCGTTCAAAAGACATATTTTCCATTCGTGAAGTTGAATATGCGATTTTAGAAACAGATGGATCACTAAGCGTATTGCCAAAATCTGATTATGCTAAGCCAACAAGAAGCGACCTGCAGCTCCCTCCTTCTGAACCTGTTTTATCTATCGCCTTCGTCAGTGATGGACGTTTGCTTTTGAAAAACTTGATTCAGTCAGGCTTTGATGAAGACTGGCTAAAGACACAGTTGAAAAAACAGGGATTTACCGATTATAAACAGGTGCTTTATGCTGAATGGCAGCAGGGCAGTACTCTTTTTATTGAATCTTACTAAGGTGTTTTTTACTTGTTCATTAATTTGTGAAAAAATCGTGAGCGCATTTATTCTGCTGCGTTCACGATTTTTTCTATTATGCCCGTGTATTAATCACTAGGCCCTTATTTGTCAGCTTGCTGTATACACGCTCTGCTGCTTGAAGCTTTCTCCGCTTTTGTAATGAACTTGGCGTCAATTCCAGTGAGTGAGAACGCGATTCAAACTCTTCGTCAAAGCTTTTTTTCTCAATAGGCCAAATACGATTTGAAAAAGAAGCATTATTTTTTTGAAGGCGATTTGCATATTGAATAGATTGATAAGGCGTGACAGGCAGTATATATCCCATATGAACCCTCCTCTTTTTCAAGATACATTCTACTCCCAGACCTCAGTATTTTTCTCAAGAAGTATCGACATTGAAACAGGTCACTTAAACCCTCTACTTTAGACTTGTTCAAAACAGATGACGCCTTGTATCTATACCGCCTTTTTTGAACATATGCGAGGTCTTATTCAATATATACCCTTTTTTACATCCTATCCCTCTAAAAATATCCGTGCTCTTTTTAAAAAAAGGTGATTTTGATATGATAGACTTTGACTATAAAACAAAAACTGTGCGTATACACACATCTATATCGATGTAGAACGAGAGCGGCTTCTTGCTTTAACTCCCTCTTATTTACTATTGATTGTTCATGTTTTAAAAAGGAGGCCATGTTTTTTGCAACGTGCACTTTATCAAAATCAGATACTTAATCTTGCTATAACGGCTAGAGACCGATTTCAATATTTATATGAAGCTAGTCTCCGAGGAGAAATGACGTGTGCTCACTGCGGAGAACCAGTTAAATTATATCTGGGGATTGAGCATTCTCCTTACTTTTATCATGCTCAAGTTCCTCATGAAAGAGAAGAGTGTTCAGACACACTATCAGAAACAACAGCTGTACAACAAATAAAAGAAAATCCGGCTGAATACAGAAAAACTAATGGATTTCGTATTCCTAAAGGACGAGCTATTGGTGAGAAAAGTTCAACTGTAAAAGAGAAAGCGACATGGAGGTCTTCCGCACCTTTTTCAAGCGTTCCTGCTTTTCGCTTAAAACCAGCTGTTCCTAAACACTCTGACTCTCCTTATTTAAATGAATTTAAAGAGAGCGGTATTGAATTAGATTCGAACCAATGGAAAGCTGTTACACATTCAGAGGGACCGCTCCTTATTCTAGCCGGTGCAGGAAGCGGAAAAACGCGTGTATTAACAGCGCGCACCGCATATATGATACAGGAAAAACAAATTGATCCAAAATCCATTATGCTGGTGACTTTCACGGCTAAATCAGCTAAAGAAATGAAAGAACGATTGGCTACATACCCAAAGATGTCCGGCTTACATCTTCGTCAAATGCTAGTTGGAACTTTTCACAGCATTTTCTTACGTATGATTGTTCATCATAATCCTCAAGCGTGGCAAATGGACCGCCTGCTAAAATGGGAGTGGCAAAAAGAACAGATCGTGAAAGAAGCAGCAAGAGAGCTCCACGTGGATGAAAAAGATTTTCCATTTGATCAGGCACTTCAGCAAATCGGCTATTGGAAAAATACGCTTGTTGGCGTGAAAGATGTGCGCCCAAAAGACAAGTGGGAACAAGATGTGCACTTTTTATATCGTCGCTATGAAGAAGTCAAAAAGCAAAAACAGCTATTCGATTTTGATGACATGCTGTATGGATGTTATGAAATGCTAAAACAAAATCCCGATTTACTAACTCGTTATCAAAAAAGGTTTCGCTATTTTTTAATTGACGAATTTCAAGATATCAATAAAGTTCAATATAAAATTATGAAAATGCTAAGTGAAGACTCTAAAAACTTATGTGTCGTAGGAGATGATGATCAATCAATTTACGCTTTCCGCGGAAGCGACCCTTCGTTCATTTTAAATTTCGAAAAAGATTTTGCTAATACAACTGTTATTACGTTAAACCAAAATTATCGTTCAGCTCACGCCATCGTTTCTTCCGCTAATAAAGTCATTGCACGAAATACAGCGCGCCGACAAAAAGAAATGGCTGCCCAGTTTGATAATGAGTTGCGACCTACCTTCTTCTTTCCATATGACGAGGAAGAAGAAGCAACAATGATTGTAACGGATATGAAAGAAAAGATTAAGCAAGGAGCTTCTCCAACTGACTTCGCGGTCTTGTACCGAACTCACGCTTCTTCACGCGCCATCTTTGAACGTTTATCGCAGTCAAACCTGCCATTTTCAATCGAACAAGATGCGGATTCGTTTTATAAAAGACGAATGGTTCGAAGTTTACTTTCATTTCTACGTTTGAGCGTGAATCCAAATGACGCAAGTTCGCTGCAAGATTTAGTAAACGCACTCTTTTTAAAGAAAACAGCAGTCAACGACTTAAAAGCAGCAAGTATTCTTCATGATGGTACATTTATTGATGCGCTTGAATATCTTCAAGATTTAAAACCATTTCAGCAAAAAAAGCTCAAGAAAGTAATTCCTTTATTCAAGTCGCTAAAATCACTGTCTCCTTCTTTGGCACTTGAGACGATTTCTAAAGATATGGGATTCGATGATTTTGTCAAAAAACGCGGAAATGAAGGAAATATGATGGAAAAAGGTTCGGATGACGTGCGGGATTTAAAAGTTGTAGCACGTAAATTCAAAACCGTACCTGAACTGTTAGAGCATGTGGATCATATGATTGCCATGAACACAGAGATGAAAGCTTTAAGCAAGCAATTCAATGAAAGTATTCAGCTAACCACTATTCACCGAGCAAAGGGTCTTGAATATAAGCATGTATACGTACTGAGCAGCGTAGACGGAGGATTGCCTCATGATTATGCACTCGAAGCTTATCGAGGCGGAGATGATGTGCCGCTTCAAGAAGAACGCCGTCTTTTATATGTAGCAATGACGCGTGCACAGAATTCACTTTATTTATCTGTTCCGCAAACTAGAAGAGGTAAAACCGCTTATCCTTCAAGGTTCCTAAAGTCTTTTATAAAAAAAGTATAAAGGAAAAAGAGGCTGGGACAAAAGTATTTTAGTTAAATTGAAGTACGAACTGTTAATCAGAATTATTGATTAACGGTTCGTATTTTTTATTGTCATATAAATGTAGATTTAATATGTTTAGTTGCTTCTAGCTGTTGATTGGAGGGTGAGGCGAAGACTCCAGCGGAAAGCAAAGCCTTGCACGGAAATCAACAGCGGTGTAACAAATGATCCATACAAGCTCATGTATCCAATTGGCTCGTCTTTAAATTGGATTGATTTCGTTACGTCTAAACTTCTATTATTAACCAAATATTCCACCAAGAGGTAGATATTCATAAATAGATGCGTTACACTACGTTATGTACTGTACTACTATATTTTAGGGGGCTCCATTATTGAACACAAAGCTTATTCATGAAAATGAAAAGATTTTTTTCATTCTGTGTATGGTTATCAGCTTATTAACCTATTTCTTTTTAATCATTTCACTCATTGGTATTATCTACCTTGTAATTGGTTTTTTAATTACATTTATACTCCACGGCTTCTCTATTGCTCAAATTCGCAATAATGGGGTTAGATTGACAGAAAAGCAGTTCCCGCACACTTATCATCAGGCAAAACAGTTATCTTCAGAGCTGGATTTGGAGCTGCCTGATATTTATATTGTTCAATCAGGCGGCTTGTTAAACGCGTTTGCTACACGTTTTTTTGAACGACACTTTGTCGTTTTATACTCGGACATTGTTGAAATGATTGAAGATAATCAAGAAAAAGAACTTTCTTTTATTATTGCCCACGAATTAGTTCATATCAAACGTAAGCATACACTCTACCACTCACTTATTCTACCTGCTCTTTGGGTTCCTTTTTTAGGAAAAGCTTACTCTAGGGCCTGTGAATATACGTGTGATCGCATAGCTACCGTTGCGATTGGTGATGCAAAAGCTGCCACTCAAGCACTCACTATACTTGCGGTTGGTCATTGTCTAAATAAAAAAGTAAATCAGGAGGAATTTGTTCATACGCACTCATAAGAAAAAGGTTTTTTTATGTGGTTGAATCAAGCTACTTCAACTCACCCCCCTATCGCTCATCGTATTAAAGAAATTAATTACTTAGCACAGCATCCGGAACTGTTTGATCTTGATTCTAACGCGTTTCAAACAAATGAAATTGCATAAATGGAAAAAAGCCCTGACGTGTCAGGGCTTTATATAAAAACATTAAATTATTTTTTCTCATTTAGCATTTTAGCGATGGTCGCAAAATCAATGGATTGATTATTGTTTGCAATCGCCTTAACAATTTGTTCTTCCTTTTGTTTTGAAATTGGCTTATTCGCAATTTGTGCTACTCGCTTCACAATATTACGCACCGTTTGCTCATCTTTAAAATTAGCATTTTGTACAGAATTCGCAAGTTCAAAAATATCCTTCATATTAACGCCTGTTTTCTTTTCTATATTTTTAAACATATTATTATCCATTTTGCATGACCTCCTTTATTTATACTTCATCGTATGCACCATGTGCCTAGATGGTGCCCTTTACATTTAATAAAAAAATAAAGTGCGAGTAAAGCTTCACCCGCATTTTTCGGTGCCTTATTCATAGAAGGGATTAATTGTAAAAACAAACACAACCAACAATAATTAATAGAATGAATAATACAACGATTAACGCAAAACCACCGCCGTAGCCACCACCGTAACCACAACCACCGTAGCCAAATCCGCAGCCCATAATATTACACCCCCTCTGTTTTACTCTCTATACTGTATGTTCACTCATATGATTTTGTATGGGCTTTTCAACTGTGTACATTAAATTTCATTGTCCTAACGGATCTTCAGCATCTTGCTCATCAATTCTTTTTACATTTTGCTGCAGTTTCCTCTCTTGCTGTTCCATCTGCTTTTCTGCTTTTTCTACTTCATTCATTCTCTTTCGATGTTCTCCCATCATATGCTGTTCAAAAAAACGTTCAAATTCATCGAAAAAATCCGGCATCTCTACACCTCTCTCCACTCTATGTAAAAAAGCATTGTCCGAGTGACAATGCTTCTATTGCTTATCGCTTTGGTAACTTTGAACCACAGCCGCAACCACCTTGTTTTGGAGAAGGGTACTGGACTGGCTTAGGAATAGACTGCCCTTTCTTTACTGATTGTTTTGTCATTGGTTGTGGATGATAAGGCAGGGGCTGAGGGTATTGATTAGGATTAGGATTATAATTATAATACATCATGTTTCCCTCCTTTTTACAGCATCCTATCTATAACATTATATTCAGGACTAAAGAAAGACGTTCTCTCTTATTTGTCCATTTTACGCTGCATGGACAAAAATAAATCGGTGCTGCTTTTTGGTTTCCTTGCTCTTGGTGCTTCCACCCTTTCTTGCTCTGTCACTTCTCCCAGCCTACTCTCTAGCTCCTGAATCGTTTCTCGTGCATGATCATCATACTGCACAATAGACTGTTCATTTTTTAATTTTTGTTCATTGACACATGCCTTAAGCCAATCTATTTTTTCTTGCAGCTTTCTTTTTTCTTGTTCATGCTTTTCCTTTAATTCAGCTAACTCTTCTTTCATATCTTCATATTCAAATTCTTGGTGCTTGAACTTTTGATATTCTTCCTTATAAAAAGCCAGCTCTGACTTTAATGAAGAGATCTTTTGTTTCACTTTTTCCTCACTCATACTGCTCACTCCTTCATTATAAACAATGCACAAACCTCTGAAAATCAATTAAAGATGAATAACACTTTTTACTAACATGAATATGCTGTAATTGAGTTTATTATTTCCTTCATTTTTTATGCTCGCTTCATCCAGAAATTATTGCTATAAATTCCGCTTTTACTAAGGAACATAAAAGTAAGTCATTCATACACTATAGTAGTCCGATACCTAGTAACGAACAGCGTAAAGGAAGGACAATTACAATTAGGAGGTTTAAAAATGGGAGAACATTTTGAAGCATTGTGTATCCGCGTACCTAAAGTGTACGATTGGGTCAGACGTCAAGTGGTTTTGCCACAAATCTTTACTAATGACGCTTCACTATTTGATGAAGAGGCGCTTGAAGATTTAGGCCATGATGTAGAAGTAGAAGTTATTTTAACTGATAGTAAAGGACACTCGGTAGACGTTTCTGATGAAGAGGCGCTCGATCATGTAATTGAGCTTGTACCACAAGGTGGTCGCAAACCTAAGAAGGTCATTTTACCAGACGGAGAAATTGTTATTCTTCATGAAGTAAAATTATCAATTAGCGGTTTTTATAAAATTAGGTTAATTAATTTAGGTGGACATCATAAATACAGCGATGTCGAATCTAGCGTTATTCCTTGGAAAATACATCAAACATTCTATCTTTGCGCACCTGAAGGAACAGAACCTGTTGTACACCTTGATTCTTTTGAAGGAACTGATGGTTCTATTAGATTATCAGACATTCACTTACAGCAGCTAAGCTTCGATCTTGTGTTAGGTCTAAGTGTGCAAATTGAAAAAGATGTTAAGATTGAAGTAGAAGGAAGCTTCTGTTATCCTCGCCCCGAAGTTATTTCTACAAGCGGTTTCTCACCGATTGAATATCCACCTCAGTGTGAAGCTATCTTCCCTGGAAGACCTTATCGTGATTCTGATGAAAGTGACTTCGAAAGTGATTTTGAAAGTGACTTTGATTAACTGGATAACCTCAGAGGAGAATATTTCTCCTCTTTTTTCATCGTTTACAAGCTTTGTGCATACATATAAATAAAACTGCTGTGAGCGGCTCTGTTTTACAAAGCTGGTTCATAGCTCAGCAGGAAAGGAGACTAGTAGATGAGTCGTAACTCCCCTTCTCCTAAAGATGATTTAACTCAATTAAAACAAAAGCTCATTCACTATAAATCGGAAATTCGGCACGTACAAAACCAATTAAAAAGCTATGAACGAGCTTTAGAGCGAGAAAAAGAAAATACATCATTTTGGAAGAAAAAACACGCTGAGACGCTTTCTACATCTGAAAAAGAAGTAGAAATTGAAGGGTTAGAAAGAGAGCTGGATTTACTGAGAAACGAGCTTTCCGAACAAAAAATTATTGCCGAAGCATTTCGAGAGAAGGCATCAAGAAAACAGCCGGTTATTGAAGAAAAGATCGTGGAAAAAATAATCGAAAAAGTTGTAGAAAAGCCCGTAGAAAGGTTTGAAAAGAGTGATATTCTCTGTTTTTTTCAACATTCTATACTGCTGCCAGAACAAAGTGAAAGAGAGCTGATGATATTCGGCAACGTAATTATTCAAAATCAAACGAGCAGTACTTTACACTCTCCCGTGCTTTGCTTAAAGATGAAACCCGTCGCTTCGTCCACATTAAGCGGGAAGATTGTTGATGAGAAAAGCATTGAGGCTTCTAGTATTCCATCTTCTTCTTTAGAATGGCGCTACGCTCATCCAAAATGGAACGAAAAAATTCAAAATGACGGTGAGCATTGGATCAAACCTATTAAGCAAACATTATTAAAGCCAAAGGACAAATTACTATTTGACTCTTTCCAAGTAGTTATTCCTCTATCCTCTGATACGACCTCATTTATTCTCGAAGGCTTTTTCTATAGTGAAGAGTGGCAAGAAGGCATTCCTTTTTTAAATAAAGTCGTGCTAAATTTCCCTTAATTATTAAAAGACATATTGATGTTCAATATGTCTTTTAACTCGTCCATTTATTTCATAAAAGTTTCTATAATTCCCGCACATCCCGCAATAGCTAAGATCGTAATGACAGGAATAGCAATGTGCGGAACAGCTACATAACTAAAATAAATTCCTACTGCACACCATATGCCCGTACACCAAAAACAGCTGAGCAGCTCTCCAATCCATCTCTGCAATCCTTTACCTTTTATCTCTAAATATGTTATCCTATTTCCTTCTTCATCTTGATCTTCTACAATTTTGTGAAACGGTTTACGAATAAAAGCCGTAATTTTATCAAAAACGATTAGGCGAGTGAGCCGAAACGTCGCAAAGACAAATAACGTTAGATAAATCCATGTCATCTTCATTCCTCCGTGCATTCCCAAGCTTATGAAAATAAAAGCTAACGTGCTTTTTCACTGTTAGCTTTTAGGCTTACTTAAATTTTAATGATAGATATGGTCTGGATATCATTAAATGTCAACACTTTCTTCTCTCTATTAGGAGGGATGCTTACGTACAAACTTCCTTCTTTGAGTTCTAAAATTGTTCCTATATATTTTTGATTTTGACACACAATTTCACAAATAGGTTGAGACATATGAGCTGGAAAACTGCATAGAAACTCAATTTTCTCTTTGATCGTCATAGACTGAAACATCTTATTTGGCTTTTTAGTCTCTGATTGCGGTATATTCACAGGAACAATTGAATGTTCTACACCTTTTTCCTGCTTAATTTCCTTTTTAATTCCTATATCTTTTTCCTGCTTAATTTCCTTCTTAATTTCTATATCTTTTTCCTGCTTAATTTCCTTCTTAATTCCTATATCTTTTTCCTGCTTAATTTCTTTCTTAATTTCTATATCTTCTTCCTGCTTAATTTCTTCCACTTTTTCTACCTCAGGCTCGTTAACTTCTTGAATAGAAGAAAAGCTGGGCTCTTCTTTTAATACATGCTCTTTCTCTATTCCTTTATTGTCTTGCTCTTTTGAACTAAAATAATATTGCATAGAACGCTGATTTTGCGTAGCGTTTGGCTGGACAATGTACATTAGCGGCTCGTTTTCTTCTGACTTAGATTTTGAGTTAGTCATGAAGCATACCTCCAATTGCTTGTTATCGTTCTTTTAAAAATGTATGCTTGAACACGGAAAAACTTGTTTATTTTTTTGCGGTAGCCTTTTTAACACCAAAAGCAGCGCTGTACTTTTATTTCCAGCATTTGAGAAAACACAATAAAAGAGGTTGAGACATAACGAAATTAATTCAATCTAAAGACGCACAAATGGGACACATGAGCTGAACGGCTTGTCACACCGCAACAAAAAAACGAACCACTAATCAAAAATTTTGATCAGTGGTTCGTTTTTTACTTGAGCTAAAATACTTTTGTCCCAGCCTCTTCCCCTCACTCAATAAGGTAGAAACCTACATCTATCTAGATACCTTTATCTAATTTTATACTCAAGAAGCATACGCAATTCATTCACATACGAACGAGACCCCGTTACAATCAAACGATCATCAAATTCAAGCTCTGTATCGCCATGAGGTACAATGGAATCTTTGCCTCTAAAGATTCGAACAAAAATCACATCTCCTGTAAATGGGAACTTACGAAGCTCTACCCCCTCGTATTTAGGGTTACGCATATTAATTTGATAAAGTGCTGTTTCTTGATTCGTTAAGATATTTAAAATATTTGGCGATTCGATTAAAGCTTTTAGCAATGCAGTCGTAGATAACAGCACAGAAAAAACTTCAATGTTATTTTCTTTCATCTTTTCATCTAATACAGGACTTTCTACGCGGGCAATAACCCGTTCTGTACCATATTCTTTTGCAAATAGAGCAATGTCGCTATTTCTTTCTTCTTCCCCTGTTGTTACAACTAATACATCCGCATCTAAAATCCCCATACGTATTAAAGTTTCCTTACTATATCCATCGATGTCGACGATATTAAAAATGGAATCCGACGTACGGTTTTCAATTTTGTCCTGAGTAGGATGATAAATCGTAACATCATATAAATCAGGATCCATTTCTCGAATAACCGGGAGTGTAAATTGATTTGCACCGAGCATATTAACCTTCAGCTTTCTGTCACTGATTTCTGGCTTTGGAAACAGCTTTCTAAAGATAATAGGTGTAATAATACATGTAATAATCGCCACCAAAATCAGCGCACCGGACATTTGTGAATCAATAACACCAATATTTTCACCAACCGTTGCTGCCGCAATAACGAGTGATAAAGTCGATGTTAAAAGAAAACCCGATGCCAAAACGGTTTTCATATCATACCATTTTCTTAAGATTAACGCTGGGACTAGCTTTGATATCAACAGTGCAATGAATAATAAAGGCATTAATATCAGCACTTTTTTATCACTGAACAATGACCAAACGTCAAGCTTCACTCCTACCATCACGAAAAAGATAGGAATTAAAAATCCGTAGCCAAACGAATCTAATTTATGAACTAAGTTTTTGTTAGGCGCAAGAAGAGAAACGAGTGATCCCGCTAAAAAAGCGCCTAAAATGTTTTCAACACCAATTGACTCCGAAAGACCCACCAGAATAATAATGAGTGCAAATACCGCGCGCGTGTCGATTTGAATTGTACCTTTAGACATTGTCTCAAGAAACGATCGGTTTTTAAACTGCTTCCCTATGAAGTATAAAATCACTCCTACTCCAAATAAGATTAAAATCAACCATGTATTGCTATTTCCTGATTTATCATAGACGGAAGCAAATACGGCTAGTAAAATCATCGTGACTAAGTCCGCAATAACCGCAATCAATAAAATGGTTTGTCCAATCGGCTTTTTCATAATCTGTGCATCTTTTAATGTCGGCACTACTACTCCTAGTGAAATGGTAGAAATAATAAGCGTCATCAAAAAGGCGTTATCAATAAAACCTGTCCATACAAAAACATAGGACAAAAATAGTGAAACCGCAAAGATAGCTGCAAACACTAGTATAGAAATGGAAAAAGCATTTGGCACCTTCGCTCCTGATACCTTTTTGTCTTTTGAATTTCCTCCAGCAAAAGCAGAAAAATCAATTTCTAAACCACTTAAAAACATCAAAAAGATAAAGCCTAGAGTGGAAAGTGTTTCAAGCCACATATCCTGCTCCACAAGGTCAAAACCACTTTTCCCTATAATTAATCCCATAATAATTTCAGCTACGACTACAGGTATAATGTTGAGTTTAAACCGATGCAACAGTATAGGCGTTAAAAAGGCCAAACTAATGACGATAACAAGTGATGTAAAGGACGCGTGCTGTTCCATTAGATTCCCCTCCTTTTACCTTCGCTATTTATAAAACGAAGACGTTAGTATTCAAAATTAAAGGTTAATCATAAAAGCTTGAAGGTTCTCTGTCAACTATATGAACTGATAATGAAAATCCGACATGATTACTCATGTCGAATTCTAAAGTCCTTTCATTATTTTAAATAACTCATAAATGTTGTCGCTAGACCGAAGTAAATTAAAATACTGATAAGATCATTGATCGTTGTAATAAATGGTCCTGATGCGACTGCAGGGTCAATTTTGAACCTGTGCATGAGAAGCGGGATAAACGCTCCTGCTAGTGTAGCCACAATCAATGTTGAAAATACAGAGACGCCTACCAAAGCGCCTAAAATAAGATCTCCTTGCCAAATATAAACAATTAATACAACTAAAAGTCCGCATGATGCGCCCGTAATCATTCCGGTAGCTGCTTCTCGGATTAACAGCTTAAATTTGCTTTCTTCTTCGATTTCTCCCGTCGCCAGTCCGCGAACCGCAACGGCTAGTGCCTGTGTTCCTGTATTACCAGCCATACCGCCAATCAAAGGTATAAATACAGCTAAAATAGCTACTTGATTCAACGTATCTTCAAAACGTCCAATTAAACTCGCTGTCATCATTCCTAAAAACAGCAAAATGATAAGCCAAGGCAGCCTCTTTTTGGCCGCTACTAAAGGATTGTGGTCAATCGTATCATCTACATCACTAATACCCGCTAATTTAGAATAGTCATCCGATGCCTCTTCATCAAGAACGTCCATCACATCATCAACCGTAATGATCCCGAGAAGATGCTGCTGAAAATCAACAACTGGAAGCGCAAGAAAGTTGTAATCGCGCATAATACGCGCAACTTCTTCTTGGTCTTCTGCTACTGACACAGATACGACTCGTTCATTCATAACTTCGCTTATCATCGTATCTTCATCTGCTATAATTAAATCACGAAGAGAAATAACACCTGCTAGATGCTTTTGTTCATCAATAACAAATACATAGTAAATCGTTTCCGCTTCTGGAGCTTCCCTGCGTAGAATGTGCATGGCTGAATGTACGGTTTGATTTTCACGAATGGACACAAACTCAGTCGTCATAATACTTCCAGCGGTATATTCCTCGTAATGAAGCAACTCTTTAATTTCATCGGCTGCTTCTTCATCCATAATCGTTAAATAGCTCGCCACTTGTTCTTTATCCAATTCATTTAATACGTCAACGGCATCATCCGCCGACATTTCCGACAGCATGTCTGCTGCAAAATTGGGATGCATCTCTGAGAGAATTTCTTGATAATCTTCTTCTCGTATCTCTACATTTTCAAAGATATCCGCCATTTCTTCCGGAGATAACATCTCGTACAGCGCAAATCTAGAACGCTCATCTAATTCTTCAAAAAATTGAGCTTGGTCATACGTATGCATATGTAAAAATTCTTCACGAAATGCATCGATTTCATTTTTTTCTAAAAGTGATAATAAATGTTCGGCGAACCATGCCTTTTCTTCTTTTTCAATTGAATCTGTCATGTCTTCAACCTCCCTGTCGCACAAAACTCATTTAACTTTATGATGAATTTTGTTTTTTTTCAACTCACAGCTCTTTACTCTTTTCCCAATAATATATAAGTTTTACACATAGTTTGCTCCATATAAGGGTAATTTTATATCGTCAAAGGAAAAACCTTTTAAGGATGTGGATAAAAGATGAAAGTAGATATAATAGGCGATATCCATGGATGCTATGATGAATTAAAAGCGTTAACAGAAAAACTTGGGTATGAGTGGCAAGACGGGATTCCTGTCCACTCTGACGGACGGCGCCTTGGATTTGTAGGTGATTTAACAGACCGAGGACCTCATTCACTAAAAGTGATTGAGCTCGTATGGTCACTTGTAATAAAGCATCAGCAAGCTTACTACTGTCCAGGCAATCACTGCAATAAGCTATATCGCTTCTTTTGCGGTAACAAAGTGCAAATTACTCATGGGTTAGAAACGACCGTTGCTGAGTACGAAGCTTTACCTTCAAGAGAACAGAAATTCATTAAGAAAAAGTTCATTGAGCTTTATGAGCAATCACCTCTATATGTGCAGCTTGATCAAAACCAATTAATTATTGCTCACGCCGGTCTTAAAGCTGAATACATCGGCAGAACGGATAAAAAAGTAAAAACCTTTGTGCTATACGGAGACATTACGGGTGAAAAACATCTAAACGGCATGCCTGTCCGACGGGATTGGGCCCAACATTATAATGGAAAACCTTTTATCGTGTATGGGCATACACCCGTAGTAAAAGCCAGAAAAATTCATAATACCATTAATATTGATACAGGCGCAGTTTTTGGAGGGGCTTTAACGGCGTTTCAGTATCCTGAAAGGAATATTATATCGGTGCCTTCATCTATGCCTTACGTAGAGGAAAAATTTAATCACTTCGTGTAAAAAGAAAGTCGCTTTTCATTAAAAAAAGCGACTTTCTTTTACGATTTGAAGTTTCTGCATATCTGGCGGCAAAGGTGCTGTAAAAGACAAAGTTTTTTGTAAAAAAGGATGAAAAAAAGTGAGCTCATAGCTGTGAAGAGCTTGACGAGAAATAAGATGATTCGTTCCGCCATATAAGGTATCTCCAAGCAGTGGATATCCTTTATAAGCCATATGAACACGAATTTGGTGAGTTCTCCCGGTCTCAAGCGAAAGAGTAACTTCTGTAAAAGAAGAATACTGACGAAGCGCCGTATAGTGTGTAATAGCAAACTGCCCATCTTCTCTTACTTCCCGTTCAATGATACTTGACTCTTTTCGGCCAATCGGTGCCTCTATCGTTTCTTTGCCAACAAGCTTACCATGAACAAAAGCTCGGTACACGCGTTTAATTTCATGTTCTTTTTGTGCTTTAGAGAATAAGTAATGAACGTGCCTATGCTTAGCGACAATAAGCAGCCCAGATGTGTCTCTGTCCAACCTATTCACAAGATGAACAGTCGAGTTAATGTTATTTTCCTCATAATAATAGAGCACAGCATTACTTAGTGACCACGTTAGATGTTCTCGAGAAGGTATACTTGGCATGTTTGGCTGCTTATTCAAAACTAATATATACTCATCTTCGTATACAATATCCAAAGGTATAGCTCTAGGAAGAAGACTTTCACTTGCTTTTTCTGGTGGAAACGCCACCTTGATTTCGTCACCTTTTTGCAGAATATATCGAACCGTTGCATGCTTTCCATTTACTTCAATTGCTCCTCCTCTGAACTTAATGTCCGTCAGAGAAGCTTTGGAAATATCATGTTCTTTTAAAAATTCACGAACCGCTACACCCTCGAAAGAATTATCTACGGTCCAACTCAACGTAAAAACTTGTTTCATTCTCTTCCCTGCCTTTAATCATCACATACAAAAGAATCTCTGACACGCTGCCAGAAAGGAAACGCACGAAAGCGAGCAAATCGAATTTTTTCGCTTGCTACCCGAAATTGAATCGACTTTACATCTTTATGTAAAAGAGTTAAATGATCAATGGTAATTTGAAAGTCTGCGTCGTTGACAGGCTTTAACAGCGCTGTATGATGTCCAGGAAGAACCAATGGAGAACCTATCGTACGGAACACTCGATTGTTAATAGAAGCCATTTCAGCAATTTGAATAGCTTGAAGCGAAGGATGTAAAATCGCGCCTCCAAGGGATTTGTTGTAAGCTGTACTTCCCGAGGGAGTGGATACGCAAAGGCCGTCTCCTCGGAATGTCTCAAATCGCTGCCCTTTAATTTCCACATCCATTACTAAAGAACCTTCTACACTTTTTACCGTACATTCATTCAGAGCTAAGTATCGAGCTTCACGTCCACCGTTTGTGTAGCGAATAATCACTTCGAGCAGTGGATACTCTACAGTCTGATAGGGTGTCTTTGCAATAGCAATCACCAGCTTCTCAATCTCATCAGGTGTCCAATCTGCGTAAAAGCCTAAATGGCCGGTATGAACCCCAATAAAAGCCGTCTTGTCAAGTCGGTTTCGATAGCGGTGAAACGCGTAGAGAAGCGTTCCATCCCCTCCTACTGACACTACAATATCAGGCTGGTTTTCATCATATTCTAAATGAAAATCTAATAAATACGTTTTCATTTTTTGCATAAGCGTATTTGATATTTGGTTGCCTTTTGATGTAATAGCAAATTTTATTTTCTCCACCTAATTCTCTCCCCCTATCCATCCAATGTACAAAGCTGTTGCTGAGTCATACCTAAGATTCTTCCGCCGATTCTTTTTTTCGTGAGAAAATAGCCTGAGCTTCTTGAATCTCACCTCGTATTTGAGACATTTCTTCATCGAGCTGAGTAGCCGCTTCAGAAGCACGCTGAAGTCGTTTTTTGATATTCTCAGGAAATTTCCCGCTGTACTTATAATTTAAAGAATGCTCAATTGTAGCCCAAAAATTCATAGCCAGTGTACGAATTTGAATTTCCACTAAAATTTTCTTTTCACCTTTAATTGTTTGAACAGGATAACATACGACCACATGATATGAACGATAGCCGCTTTCTTTTTTATGAAGAATATAATCTCTTTCTTCAATCAATTCAAAGTCTGTTCGCTGACGAAGGAGCTCTACGACCGCTTTAATATCGTCCGTAAATTGACACATCATACGGAGTCCCGCAATGTCCTGCATCTCTTCCTCTAAGCGATCGAGAGAAATTCCTTTTCGAGTCGCTTTATCCAAAATACTGGCGATAGGCTTTACTCGTCCCGTCACGAATTCAATAGGTGAATGTGTAGACTTCATATCATACTGTGAACGAATTCCCTTTAATTTCACCTTAAGTTCTTCAACGGCTTGTTTATACGGTGCTAAAAATAAATCCCAATGCCTGATCATTAATAACACCCCCCTTTTTTCTCTCTATTACTTATTTTCTTTATCTAAAAAAACTTCCTCTACTCTTGCTACCATCTCGTCTCCATAATTCACATTTCCTTCGATGTTACTGATGAGATAAGATAGCTCTTCTTTAACGGCTGATAGCTCAATTACTTTCTTATTAATTTCTAAAAATACTTTCATATCTTTATGTAAGACGTGCTTTAAATTTGCCCAAATATTATCACTAAGGCCAACATACATAAATTGATCATTAATATCTACAACATATACAAATGACATGTTATCTGAGTCAACAAGCATTTGTTTTGTATCTTCCAATTGTTCAATTTCCGTCTCAATAGGGTCTGCTTTTAAATGTAATTCATTTGATTTCATCACACAGGTAGTGATGTCAATTCGATTGTGCATAAATAAACTCCTTCCAACTATACAATTCGTTACTATTTTAACACATTCCAGGAACGTTTAATAAAGGTAAAACCTAAACAATCCGTATTTCTTCATTTTCCAAGTTCCCCATATGGATATTCCTGTTAGGAAATGTAGTTTTACTGTCTCAAAAAGTGTGATAAATTAAGATGGAAAGTGCCTTACCAAAAGACCTAAATTAAAAGGATGATTTCATTGAAACAAGAAATTGAAATTGAATTTAAAAATATAGTAACGAAAGAAGAGTTTGATCGTCTCCGCTCACACTTTCAACTAACTGAAGATCAGTTTGTTTCTCAAGAAAACCACTATTTTGATACACCTGCTTTCTCATTAAAAGACTGCGGGGCTGCCCTGCGAATTAGAAGCAAAAAAGATAAGTCCGTTCTCACGCTCAAACAGCCTCATCAAGAGGGTCTTTTAGAAACACATGAAGCATTAACAAATGAACAAGCTAAAGAATTGCGAGATGGCAGCGCCAAGATTCCGTCAACAATTCAACAGCTTATTACTGATTTACAAGTCGATAGCCATGCGCTAACTTATTTTGGCACTTTGCGTACAAGTCGAGCAGAAATTCCATATAAAAACGGGTTACTTGTACTCGATCATAGCTTTTATCTAGGTGCTGAGGATTATGAACTTGAATACGAAGTAACCGATGCCAATGAAGGAGCAAAATATTTTGAGCAATTGCTTACGGAGCTTGATATTAAAAAGAAACCAACGGAAAACAAAATTCGACGGTTTTACAAGCGAAAGTATACGTTAATGGATGGAGAATAAATTCATGAGCATGAATATTAACAATTACATGTCTTCCGTTCAATTTCCTGGAACTCAGCCATTTTCAGTTAACAACCAGATGCCAACAGCTAACGTGATGCTTGGTACAACTTTACTCTCTGTATTTGCTCAGCTTTTTCAAGACTACGTCAATCAAGAGCCTCAAATGAGTACCAATCTTTACTTGAAGGCAGCGCAGATGTTTCCATCTACGGCGGTTCAAATGCAGTCCGAGCCATCTATTTCTTCCTCAAGTAAGGCAGCGGCTTCAAATGCTGCCTTACCTGCACAAAAAAATGAAACGGCAAAGGCCAGTTCCCAGGATGTACAAACGATAATTACAGAAGCAGCTGCACGCTACCAGCTGGATCCTAAACTTATTCGTTCTGTTATTAAACAAGAATCAAACTTTAATCCATCTGCCAAAAGTTCTGTAGGAGCGGCTGGGCTTATGCAGCTAATGCCAGAAACCGCTAAAGCTCTTGGTGTAGAAGATCCGTATGACTCCAAGCAAAATGTGTTTGGAGGAGCCAAATATCTTCGACAAATGTTAGATAAATACAACGGAAACGTGAAATTAGCATTGGCGGCCTATAATGCTGGACCAGGTAACGTTGATAAATACGGCGGAGTACCCCCTTTTCAGGAAACGCAAAAATATGTAAATAAAATTATGTCTTCTTATCTTGTGTAAATGAGCCAAAGCATTCGCCACTCGAACATGGAATGGCTGTAGTTTGTCGAGGTTACACTATATAAATAGAAGGAAACGTTTGTGAAAGTATTCCTTTGTTTCTCATAATTAGTGATTCGCCACAGCATCATAGACTTTTCTTATGTAAAATTCGACTTTATCTCTTTTCCAGTAGAAGAAGTAAGCGGATAGTTTGAGTTAACGAAATGACACTGCTAAAATTAAGGAAAGTAAAAAACACCAAAGAGTTAAGACGTATATTTCTTATAACAAAGGAGTTATCAACATGAGAGAAAAAATCCACTCCCCTTACGAATTATTAGGCGGTGAACATACGATTTCAAAACTTGTTGATGCTTTTTATACACGCGTTGGACAACATCCTGAGCTCGCGCCAATTTTTCCTGATGATTTAACAGAAACAGCACGAAAGCAAAAGCAATTTCTGACACAATATTTAGGAGGGCCTTCATTATACACTGAAGAGCATGGTCACCCTATGCTGAGAGCTAGGCATCTTCCTTTTGAAATTACACCGTCAAGAGCCAAAGCCTGGCTGACATGTATGCATGAAGCAATGGACGAAATTAATTTAGAAGGCCCTGAGAGAGATGAACTTTATCATCGTCTTATTTTAACTGCCCAACACATGATTAATTCACCGGAACAGACAGATGAGAAAGGATTTTCACATTGAGTAATCTAAATAGCCAATACCCATCCTTGCATCAGCTTTGTCAAGGTTCAAATAAAAAACCGCTTGAAATCTATGTATTTGTTGACCCTCTTTGCCCGGAATGCTGGGCACTCGAGCCTATTCTAAAGAAGTTACAAATAGAATATGGTCAGCTGTTATCCCTCAAGCATGTGCTTGGCGGAAACTTACAGCAATTAAATATTGGAGCACAGCAAAAATTTGAACATATTGCAAAATCGTGGGAGAAAACTGGAAGCCGCTCCGGTATGTCATGTGACGGCAATCTGTGGCTTGAAAACCCAATCGATACTCCTTACGCTGCATCAATTGCGATTAAAGCGGCCGGTCTGCAAGGAAAGAAACAGGGCATTCGCTTTTTGAGAAGACTTCAAGAAGTAGTATTTTTAGAAAAACAAAATGTTACAGAAGAATCTGTCTTAATACAATGTGCAAAACATGTGGGGCTAGATGTTAATGAATTTGTAAAAGATTTGCATTCAGATTACGCTGCGAAGGCCTTTCAATGTGATTTAAAAATCACGTCGGAAATGGATGTCGATGAAATTCCAACTCTTGTGTTCTTCAACGAAAAAGTTGAAGAAGAAGGCATTAAGATATCAGGATACTATTCGTACGAAACATATGTACACATCATTAAAGAGATGTTAGAAATTGACCCAGATCCAGCTTGTCTTCCGCCTCTTCGTTCATTTTTAAGCTATTTTCAATTTGTTGCTTCAAAAGAAGTTGCGGTTGTGTATGGTTTATCATTAGAAGAGGCTGAAAAAGAATTGAAAAAACTTCAGCTTCAGCAAGTGGTTGAGAGAGTTCCTGTCAAATACGGCACCTTTTGGAGAAGTACTGAAAAGAGCTGTTAATCATTAAATGTTGATGCTTATCCTAAGCATCAACTAAACAAAAAAGACTTGGCTTTCGCCAAGTCTTTTCGTTTGTCTTAAGACAACAAGGGGATGGGAGAAATTTTTCACGGTCAAACAAAGGGGTATATGTTTGTTTTGTGATAAACTTCACGATTAATACTATAGCAAATTATGTCGACTTTTGGCAACCCCTTTTTTCAATTTTATTCACTTTTTTATAAAAAAACTTCATAAACAGCCAGATTCACTCATATAGTACAACCAATTATGCTTTTAATAGAGGTGTTAACTATGAAAATTGCTGGAATTACTCTAGGGGTTGTTATTCTTTTGGTTTCTTTTTTATTCTATATTTTATCTCTTATGCAGCTTGTTCCTCTCATTATCGCAGGCCCTCTCTTATTTTTAGCTATTCTTATTATTTTTACATTGCTTAACAATCACAACAAATTTCGAGGATTTAAAAAATGAAGCAGGATACAGCTCCTGCTTCATTTTAATTTTATTGATTTAATAAACGTTCCATTTCCGTTAATTTCTCTTCAAATACAGCTAGCGCTTCTTCAATAGGCTGAGACGTTGTCATGTCTACTCCTGCTTTTTTCAACACTTCAATTGGATAATCAGAGCTTCCTGACTTTAAGAAACCTACATAGCGCTCAACAGCCGCATCTCCTTCTTCAAGGATTTGCTTGCTTAATGCCGCTGCTGCACTGAACCCTGTAGCATATTGATAAACGTAGTAATTGTAGTAGAAATGCGGAATACGAGCCCATTCTAATCCAATCTCTTCGTCAATTACTAAGTTGTCTCCAAAATACTTTTTATTTAAGTCATAATATAATTTTGTTAATAATTCAGGTGTAAGCGGCTCTCCGTTTTGAGCACGCACGTGCACATCGTGCTCAAATTCAGCAAACATCGTTTGACGGAATACCGTACCGCGGAATCCTTCTAGATAATGGTTAAGCAAGTACAAGCGCTGCTTTTCATCATCAATCGTTTTTAGTAAATAATCGTTTAGAAGCGCTTCATTACACGTTGAAGCTACTTCTGCCACAAAGATTGAATAATCTCCGTAAGGATATGGCTGCGTTTTTCTTGTGTAATAACTGTGTACAGAATGGCCAAATTCATGGGCTAGTGTAAACAAGTTATTTACATTATCCTGCCAGTTCATTAAGATATAAGGATTGGTGCCGTACGTTCCTGAAGAATAAGCACCGCTTCGCTTGCCTTTGTTCTCATGAACGTCTACCCAACGGTTTTCAAATCCTTCTTTTAACACGTTAAGATAGTCTTCACCCAGTGGTTTCAGGCCTTTTAAAATATAATCTTTTGCTTCTTCATAGGTTACTTCCATTTTTACGTCTTTTACTAAAGGCGTATAGAGATCATACATATGAAGCTCTTCAATTCCCAATACTTTCTTACGTAAATCAATATATCGATGCAATAAATGCAAATTATCGTTCACTGTTTTAACTAAGTTATCGTATACTTCTTCTGGAATGTTATTTGTGCTAAGAGCTGAGTGACGAGCTGAATTATAGTGACGAACGCGGGCGCTAAAATTATCTTTCTTCACCGTGCCGCTTAACGTACTTGCAAACGTATTTTTAAATTTACCGTACGTTTCGTACACCGCTTTAAACGCTTCTTTTCGTACGCGGCGATCGCTGCTTTCTAGGAAACGAATATAGCGCCCGTGCGTAATTTCTACTTCTTCTCCATTTTCATCTTTAATGGAAGGAAATTCTAAATCTGCGTTGTTTAACATTCCAAACGTGTTGCTTGAAGATCCTAGCACTTCAGAAGCCTGAGCAAGAAGCGCTTCTTCGCTTTCTGATAAAATGTGCGGACGCTCGCGAGTAATTTCATCTAATGCATGAGCATATAACTTTAGCTCTTTATGTTCCGCCATGTATTGTTTAATTTTTGATTCTTCAATAGACAAAATTTCTGGTGTTACATACGATAGTGCACTTGCAATTTGGGTATAAAGTGTTTTGATACGATCATTTAACCCTTGATAAAAAGAGTTAGTGGTATCTTGATCGTAGCGCATATGAGCATATGTATAAAGTTTACTAACGCGCATTGTGAGCTCGTCTTGCTCTTGAAGAGCGTCGTATAAAGTTTGAGCGGACTCTCCAAGTTTCCCTTTGAATTTTTCCATTTGCGGAATAAGAGCTTTTACTTCTTCAAATTCTTTTTCCCATGCGTCATCTGAAGCAAAAATATCCTCTAGTTTCCACGTATCTTCTACTTTTATCTCGCTTCTATTTGGTAACTTTTTTACTTTTGATTGTTCACTCATGGTCATCCCTCCATCTTTTTCTACCTGTCTATAACTGTTCGCTTTTTCTAAGGCGAATCCTTTTTATTTCTTTCGTTATTGTATGTTGTTTTAAAAGAATTAATCAAAAGTCAGTACGCTTTTGAAAAAAGGATTCTTTCTTAAGCGTACTGATTTTCAGTGATTATGTCACTTCTTTTGCTTGATTTAACCACCTTTTCATCATTTGTCCATCTTCTAAAAAAGCATCAGACGTTTGCTTTGGAATCGTGTAGGGCCTTCTGATTTTGTATACCCCAGAAGTTATATACGTTAGCATCCCTAGCCGGCATAATACCTCTATATACTCAAACAGGGGCTGTTCCACAGCAACAGGGGCCATCGGCAAAGACCGAAATACAATATGCCTCTTACGAATTCTGTAGAGCCATAGCCGGCCTAACTCTTTTTCTGTAACTAAATCCCCTACTTGCTTCTGCTGCATTAAATCGAGAAGCAGCCACGTTTGCCATATAGTAGCAGACGTTTCAACCATGTATAAAGAAGGCAGCGGCATGCCTGCTTCTGCTGGAATATGGGAGGGAGGAATATTATTTTCATAAAGAGCGTGTAAAAAAGGCTGAAGCTTCTGATTAGGATAGAGGATATAATGCGTTCTCCATGCCTTCTTTTTCTTTATCCATGAAGAGAAAAATTGAGGTTGTGTATGTGTAGAAAAAAGATCATGAAAGGTATGCTCGTGAGGAGAGAGCACGACAAGCTGTGCATAACAAATCTGAGATGAAAAAGGAATAAGATGTTCAAGTTTCAACAGTTGATTAGTAGAAGGTGAAAAATAAAGAAGTGTGGGCGTATAATCGGAAAGAGTAAGAAACTGCCACTCTTGAAAAGAAAGTTGATACATATAAGTGGATAAGCGCTTCATTCTTTTTGCCCCCATAATCCAAAGGGGCATATAATTTCCTTTCTCATAATGAATAGAACGTTTGGTTAGCGCTGAGGAAGATAAGGAAGCACATTGAAATTCGATTGCATATTTTTGCGAGGGCGTATCTACAAGAAGATCTGGACGCTGCATAATGTCAGGAAGATAACTTTCTAACCCGACTTCAAGATGAGAACTAAACCAGTGAAACAGCTTTCGTTTTCCGTCGAGATGATAATCTGTTTCACCTTCATGCTGAGCGACGCATGTTTTTTTCAGGTGAGCAAAATGAGGGATTTTTTTTGTACCTGCCTTTAACTGTACAGGGGATTGACAAGAGGGACAGTAGAACTGCTTTTCTTTTTTCCACAGCTTAAGCTGTTCAAGCGAAAAGCGCTGAGCTAGTGAAATGAGGCCTTCTTCTGTTTGTGCAACTAACAATCGTACATTTCTCCTTCCTATAGTAGCGAGCTATATCCTTGTATTCGACACTTTTCTACTAAACCCTTTTCTTTCAGAAAAAAACCACATTACAGCATACGCAATGTGGTTTACAGCGATTATAATAGCGGTGAAAGCAAACGGGCTGTTGATTCAAATAGCCGCTGTATAAATGGCCGCTTTTCAAAGTCTTTAAAGTGAAGCTCATTAGTTTCTTCTAAATCTTGCATATATTCATATACAAGCTTTTGAGTACTAGCTGTGCGATATAAAAAAGCATTTACTTCAAAATTCAAATGAAAGCTTCTCATGTCCATGTTAGCTGTTCCAATAGAGGCAATTTCTCTATCAACAATCACAATCTTGCTGTGCATAAATCCTTTTTTATACTCGTAAATTTTCACACCTGCTTCTAGCAGCTCCGGAAAATAAGAGCGTGATGCATGAAAAACAATTTTTTTATCGGGCTTCTGAGGTACAAGAAGCCTTACATCTATACCGCTTAGAGCAGCTACTTTGAGGGAAGTAAAAATATCTTCATCAGGTATGAAGTAAGGAGAAGCAATCCAAATGGACTCTTTCGCAGACGTAATCATCGAAAAAAATAAGTGTTTGATAATTTCCCACTCACGGTCTGGTCCGCCAGCAATCATTTGAACACCGCCGCACTTTTCCATATCAATGTCAATTAAATCCGGCGATAGATACGTTTGAGTAAGCATCGTCTGACCTGTCATATAATACCAGTCTTGCAAGAAAATAAGCTGCAATGAACGGACTGCCTCACCCTTCACCATCAAATGGGTATCTCTCCAAAAGCCAAAATGCCGACTTTTCCCGAGATATTCATCACCAATGTTCAAACCTCCTACAAATCCAATTGTTCCATCAATGACTACAATTTTACGATGATTACGGAAGTTGATTTTATTATTGAGAAATGGAAGTCTGACCGGCAAGAACGGAATCATTTCTACGCCCGCGTTTCTTAACTCGTGAATATAATGCGGTGAAAGCTGAAAACTGCCCACGGCATCATACAAGAAACGTACATAAACTCCTTCTTGTACCTTCTGAATTAAAATATCTTTAATTTGTTCTCCTAAGTGATCATGTCGTACGATGTAATACTCTAAGTGGATATGATGCCTTGCATGCTTTAATGATTCCATAATTTCGTGAAACGTCTCTTTTCCATTCGTCAATGCGCGCGTATCTGATGAAAAAGAAATTGGACTCTTGCTAAGCCTGACGGCTAGCTTCAGCATTTGCTTTCTACTGGTGCCCAACTGCTCAAAGGGATTTTCTAATATACCGGAATCTCTTTCCATCTTTAAAAGCACCTGTTCATCCAGCTTTGCTTTTTTAGCAAATAAACGCCGTTTTCGCGTATTGCGTCCAAATAACAAATAAAAAAAGAACCCTATTACCGGGAAACCGCCTAATACTACGAGCCACGTTAGCGTTTGAGTTGGATGACGGTTTTCTAATGAAATAACAAGACCGATGAAAACAACACTAATCGTAATTAAGATACTTAGCACGCCAATAAATTTACCGTCCCAATACCCTTTTGTAAAATAAAGCAAAGCAATAATACCAATAACAAAAATTAAAAGCTGTAATCTATTTTTCAACTTGTTTTCACCTATCCTAAAACCAATCTTTCATCATTAATAACAGGTCTCTATGCCGTTATTATCCTCAAACTTGTTATTTTAACACTACACTTTCCCGTGTAGGAAGCAGCCGCCTGCTTTTTCCACCTATATTGTTCGATATGAGCGGAGAGCATTTCCAAAAAAGAGGGCAAAACAAAGACCGATTTCATATACATGAAATCGGCTGCTATTATCGTAAAGGAAAATACTGTTTTACTTGTTCAAGTGCATTTTCACTGATTAATTCTTTTCCATATTCCATTAAACGATGAACGGTTACATTTGATTCATTTGCATATTCTAAAATGATACTTAAAATGTTATCAATTTCAGCTACAAAGTCTTCATCATCTGTAAACTCAACGTATAAATAATATTTTCCTTCAAACACGTACATGCTGTTGATAATATCATCTAACTCTAAATGGTGACTTAAGGAAATTAAATGTTCTAAGTCTTGAAAGCGTGCGACGAACTGTAGCCCTTCGTCTTCTATAATTTCTTCTTCAAAATCAGCTTTTTTATTTTGATTCGCTTGATGATCAAGCAACGCTTCAATTTTTCCATCTACAGGGATATCGATTTTATCATTTTCACCAACAGGTACTTCGAACTTTTGACCGTCTTTTGAAACTTGTGCTCTTGTTACAATAACCTCTAGCCCCTTCTCAAGCGCATGTACTTGAATCCAAAGAGGACCTTCTGCTATAAACTCTTCTTCTTGATGAATTTCGTCCATCATCTCCCAGAATAGCTCTTCACTGCGCTCTCGGCTAAACCAAATTTCATTGCGATCAAATCCACGTTCTTCAATATCTACGTAAGTGACAAAGAATTTTACTGTGTTTTCATTAATGCGTTCGATTTCCATTATCATCTCTCCCTTCGGAAAAATCAGTGAAGGTAATCCGGCCATTTCGAACATTACCCTTAAACGATGAAGGGACTATTTTACCCCCGTGTTAAAGCAATATTACATGTACTTTCTCACTTTGTAAAGCATTCTAACTTGGGATATACAAGCATACACTATTTGAGTGAACCTTGTATATCTATTTTATGACAAAATGCGAAAGAAAGGAAATAAAAAATACTCTGACAACTCATAGCCACCTTACACCTTACTTTGTTATATACATAATCTCTTTACCCTATGAACGCTTTTTGTTAAAAATGAACACAGATAAAGCAATATGAGCTACTTATCCTTACATATTGGGAGGGAAGACTATTGGATTTAGAATTAATAACCTCCATTCTTCTTATTATCGGTATCGATATTGTATTAGGTGGAGACAACGCTATTGTTATTGCCTTAGCAAGCCGCAACTTACCTGAATATCAGCGAAATAAAGCTATTTTTTTAGGGACTGGCTTAGCTGTGATAGTTCGCATTGTACTTACTATTTTAGCTGTTTATTTACTAACTATTCCTTACTTGCAGCTCATCGGCGGTTTTTTATTAGTGATCATTGCCTTTAAGCTTCTTGTATCAGAAGGTGATGATACATCTTCAATCCGTGCAGGTGTGACATTAGGCGCCGCTGTAAGAACGATTGTATTTGCTGATATTGTAATGGGACTAGATAATGTAATAGCTGTAGCAGGCGCAGCTCATGGAAATATTATCTTGGTTGTCACCGGATTACTCGTATCCGTCCCCATTATTGTTTGGGGAAGCAAGCTCATTTTGTATTTGATGGAACGATTTCCCCTGCTCGTTTATGGGGGAGCAGCTATTTTAGCTTATACTGCTGGAAATATGGTTGGACATGAAAAGAACTTACATTCATTCTTTGCAGACCATACATCTCTAGGAACATTTATTCCGTTTATAACAATTGCTGTTGTGCTGATAAGCGGCATGGTTGTTAATAGCTTTCGTTCAACTAAATGATAAAGAAAAGGCCATACTAAACATTTTTATTTAGTATGGCCTTTTCTTTAGTTTAATGAGCACAGCAGTCTTTTATTCATAAAACACTTTGTACAGTTAAAAAATAATCTCTGTGAGTAAAAAAAGAATAGATGGTACGAGTAAGCAACCAAGACCTGTATAAAATGTAGCTGTCATGGCTCCGTAAGGTACAAGTTTTACATCTGTCGCGGCTAAACCAGCTGCTACACCGCTCGTCGTCCCCATAACTCCTCCATAGATCATTGCTGTACGAGGGTTGTTTAATTTGATTTTCTTAGCAAATATCGGTGTCAAAATCATAACTGAAATGGATTTAATTAATCCTACAGCTATACTTAACGCGATAATATCAGAAGAGGCTCCAATCGCAGTTCCAGAAACCGGCCCCACAATATAGGTCACGGCTCCTCCTCCGATTGTGGTCAAAGCAACGGGATCTCTATATCCAAAACAAAGAGCAATAATTACACCTATTACAAAGGAATAGAAAACCCCAAAAAACAAGGCCGTAATCCCGCTGATTCCCGTTTTTTTGACTTCGCTAAAATTGGCGCCGAACGCAGTAGCAATAATGGCAAAATCTCGCAGCATCCCTCCGCCCATTAAACCAATTCCTGAAAATAACTGTATATCAGAAATTCCTTTCTCTCCTCCTGTGTTCACTCCACCGATATAAGCAAGGATTAATCCAAACATAATAGCAATAGCAGATCCGTGAACTCTTCCTTTTGTTAATTTATCTGATAAAAAATAAGCAATATACATGACAATCCCAATAATAGCAAATGCCGTAATCAGCCCGTTATTTTCTAATCCTTCTTTGATCATATTCATCATTTTATCTGCTCCTTAGGTAAAATAGAAAGCTCTATTTCTTGTTCTTTCACCTTCGCTTTCTCTCCTATTCTGCTGATAAATGGTATGGATAAAAAGCCTACTACGACCACTACCACCCCTGCAAGAAGCGCCATGCCTCCTCCATCAAGAGCAGCTACAACATTTTGCTGTGCAGACATTGCTACCACGATAGGAATATAAATACCTCCCCAAAAAGCAATGCCTTCTTCGGATTTTACTTGGAGCTTATTTTTCTTCTTTAAATAATCCACCGCTAGTACAAGAAGAAGCATGGATACCCCTACTCCTCCAACGTTGGCTTCTACTCCCATCAGCCCTCCTAAGGCGTCCCCTACAATTACCCCTATCAACATGCAAATAGACAGCAGCGCTACACCGAAGATTATCATATTACTTCCTCCCCACTCCATAATTGAGAGCGTTTACTTTATGATTTAAAAATAGTGTAAAGGAAAAAAGTTGAATAACCTATGCATTTTTAGTTATATACTTATATCAAAAATGACATAATGCAGTTTTTCTCTACTGTTCACTTTAGATTTATTCGAAAAAGAAATAAAAATCATGACATTTAGTCATGATTCTTATATGTATTCATGAGGCATACCGGAGCGTAAATGTTTAAAATAATCAATCACAAACTGCCTGAAGATTTGTTGTAAATCCGTCACGTAGCCTCCATTGTTCCAAGCTAAAAAGATAGTACGTTCAAATGTTTCCTCTTCAATTTTCAGCAGTTTTACATCTTTGCCTGTAGAACCTCCCCAAGTTACTTCAGGAATAAAACCTATTCCTTGCTTCGCTCTAATCAAACCTCTCACTGTTGCTGGATCATCGCTTTCAAACGTAATTTGAGGTACAAAATTCTGTTCCTTACAAATTACATCCGTTATTTTCCTTAGCTCTTTCCCTTTCTTTAGCACAATAAATTTCTCATTTTTAAGTTCATTTAACTTTACACGTGATTGCTTGGCTAAAGAATGATCAAGAGGCACTGCAAGCAAAATCGATTCACGAAGCAAAGGAGTATGTTCGATCTGACGGGTTGTTAATGGAAAAGCTGAAATACATAAATCAAAATCAGGCTGTGAATTAGAATTAGTCAAATGCTGCATCAGTCGAAAACGCACCTGAGGATATTGCTCACGAAACCTGCTTAATAGCTCTGGAAGTAAATGTGAACTAGCTAATACAACAAGGCGAATTTCTTCACATGGATCGTTCGACATATCCTTTAGCTCGTGCTTTGCGTCTTCCAATGTTTTTAAAGCAAGTTCTACTTTGGCACAGAATGCTTTACCATACCGATTTAATTTAATGTATTTACCGTTTCGATCAAACAAACGAATGCCTAGCTCTTTTTCTAACTGTGAAATCGTTTTGCTGAGAGCAGGCTGAGATACGTATAGCTCTTCGGCTGCTTTACTGATATGTTCTAATCTAGCAACTACTTGGAAATATTTTAGCTGTAAAAGCTCCAATCCGTTCACCACCACTTTTATATGTTTAGATACTCTCTTTCTTTACTAATTACATATATACTTCATTTTCCCTGCTATTTCGACAAAAAATAAGCAGCAGAGGCCATTTGGCTCCCTGCTGCTTATTTTTTATATACCAACTTCAAGCAAACGTTACTTGGTTGGTTTCTTATTTAAATCTTAAACAGACAAATATAAAAATTAACCATTCACAAGTCTTTGAGCTTCGCGAAGTTGGAAAGTACGCACTTTACGTGGTAAGAAACGACGGATCTCGTCTTCATTGTAACCAACTTGTAGACGTTTTTCATCAATGATAATCGGACGGCGCAATAAGCCGGGATTTTGCTGAATTAATTCATACAAATCTTGCAAAGGCATAGCGTCTACCTGAACGTCTAGTTTTTGGAAAGTTTTCGAACGTGTTGAAATGATTTCATCTGTTCCATCTTCTGTCATACGTAAAATTTCTTTAATCTCGTCGATTGATAACGGCTCTGAAAAGATATTACGCTCTGTATATCCAATATCATTTTCCTCTAACCAAGCTTTCGCTTTACGACAAGATGTACAACTTGGTGATGTATATAATGTAACCATTTACTCCTTCACTCCTTCTATCATAATCGGTCATAACATTTAAAACATGAACTGTAAATCATGTTGTTTTATACAAACTTCAACGAGTGTAAATATTTAATGACTGATAATGAAAATCGATACTACTTTATAATTACTTTTAAAAAATAATATCTATTTGCATTATACTATAAACTTCATCGGAATGATATACTTTTTAAAGTGAACTAGTACATTAGTTCGTTCCTTCACTGTCATTATTTTCATTGCCGATTTTCTTCATTATTTATTTACCACACTACTATTACGAATAAACCTGTAGATTAGTTTCATTTTTTTTATTATTTTTTTCTTTTACAAATTCCTCAAATTTTTCAGTCACTAAAAAAGCCTTGCAGAAGAACTGACTTTTCTGCAAAGCTTTTGAGATAACCTCTTATTTATTTAATAGCTGATGTGCTTTTTCCTCGTCTCATTAAGATAGGATACAGTAACAGCCCGATTACAAATAAGCCCATACCTAAGAAAAATGTTTTTAAATCAGCTGTCCCTGTCTTAATCACCCAAAGCGAATAAATAAGTGCTAACGAGGCGATGATTCCGTCTTTTACTCGCGATCCTTTAATCGTGCCGTACGTCTCACCCGTCACAATAAGCTTTAATTGATAAACTGTCGTCACGAAATAAGGAACTAAATAAGCGAGAGTAGCTACAACGATAGCGAAATTATAGGCTTGCGAAACTGTACCTGAAATAGTCGCGAACAAAAACAACTGTGTTAAGCCATTTGTTAATGTTAGTGAGCGGGCTGGACTATTGTTCTGATTCGTTTTAGCAAACCACTGTGGAAACAACCCTGATTTTGCTGCTTGATAAGGAACTTCTGCACTAACAACAATCCATCCAACAGTAGAACCTAATAAAGAAATAAGTGCTAAAATAGCCATTACGTAAGCACCTTTATGTCCAATCACCATTTCTAACGTATCTACCAAAGGTTTTTGAGACTGCTGAAGCTGAGCTGTTGAAAGAATCCCCATAGCTAGAAGCGTAATCCCCACATAGATAACCATCGAGATCAATAATCCAAGCAGCGTTGCTTTCTTCACTACTTTTTGTGATTTTGCACGGTTAGATAACAGTACAGCCGATTCAATTCCGATAAACGCCCACAGCGTAGCAATGGCTGCCCCATTGACCTGACTTCCCAATCCTACATTTATACCCTTTGAATTAACAAATTCTGTACTGACCAGGTTGGATGCGCTAAATAGCGATAGCGCCACAACAATAAATAAACCGAATCCAATAATTTTAGCTGCCGTTGTGATAAAGTTAATATTACCGGCGCTATTAATATCTCGCTGCAAAATAGCTTGAATTCCCCATAGGACAATAGAACATACTAAAAACGTAATGAATTTTCCAGCTTCTAATTGAAAATTTCCGACTGAAAATAAAATATCCTTACTCTCCATTACTGGAAAGAACGTTGTTAAATATCCCGCAAATGATATGATGACAGATGCTGTTGCAGCCCAGTTAGCTGCCCAATAGCCCCAAGCCATGCTATACCCTGCTACTTTACCTGCTTTAGGCGATGAAAAAAGATTCGCTGCATAACTTTGAGGCCCTCCTTTTAATTCGGGCTTTCTCATGACTAAATTCCCGAATACAAGAGCAATCATGAATACGCCAAGACCTGTTGCAATCCAAGCAAGTGTTGAACCGATTGGACTTGATACGTTTGCTAAATTAGAAGGAAGCATAAATACTCCGCCGCCTACCATATTACCAACTACAAAGGCTGTTAAAAACCAAAGTCCCCATTTTTTATCTTTCATTTGCTCTGTCTCCTTTTGCTTTCTAAAAGCTTAAACTTTTGAGATAGAAAGCTCGATGCTAATCTATTAACACGTAAAAATTATTTGTTTCTTCATTCATCTCTTCATTTGTTTAACAATATAATATATTAGCACACTAAAGCGAAAAGTGAAATAATAAATCCTTCATTTTCTTTTGGAAAAAAATGCGGGTGGGACACAACTACATCAATCTAAAGGTGAACAAATGGGATATATGAGTTCGTATGGATCGCGCTTGTTACACCGCTGCTGATTTCCGTGCAAGACTTCGCTTTCCGCGGGCGGGCGGTGAGCCTTCTCGTTGCTTCCGCTCCTGCGGGGTCTCGCTTTTCCCGCAGGAGTCTTCGCCTTGCCCTCCAATCAACAGCTAGAAGCCCTACATACAGTAAACCTACGTTCACCATCACCATAAAAAAATCCGAACGAGTTGGATTCTTAATCAAGAATTCAACTCGTTCGGATCTTTCTTCAACGAAACTACTTTTGTCCGAGCCTCATTTTTTATCTTTTATGAAAACCTTTTGAATAGTAGACAACAACCAATAAAATAAACCATATCGGACCTACAATAAGGGCTATTCTTGTATCAGAAGAAAAACCCATCACCACTACTACTCCCGCTAAGAAAGCAAGAGAGAGATATGACGTATACGGGAAGAACGGAAGCTTATATTTTAAATCACTTACTTGCTGATCGCTTAATCCCTTGCGGAAGCGAATTTGAGAAAGTAAAATAATTCCCCATGTCCAAATTGCTCCAATAGTGGCAATACTCGTCACCCACGTGAACACCTTATCAGGAACAACATAGTTTAAGCCAACTCCGATTAGCAGTACAACAGCTGAAGCAATAACTGCTGCACCAGGCACGCCGCCTTTTGTTAAGTTGGCATAGCGTTTTGGAGCTTCTCCGTGCTGAGCTAAATTAAATAACATACGGCCCGTACTAAAAATTCCACTGTTACAAGAAGATAAAGCCGCTGTTAACACTACAAAGTTTATAATCCCTGCTGCAGCGGGTATTCCAGCTTTATCAAATGTTAAAACAAATGGACTTCCTTGTGTTCCAATCTCTGGCCAAGGATAAATAGACATAATAACAAACAAAGCTCCGATGTAAAAAATCAAAATTCTCCACAGTACATTATCAATTGCTTTTGTTAGTGTTTTTTCCGGATTTTTCACCTCTCCTGCTGTTACCCCAATCATTTCAATACCAAGGTAAGCAAACATAACCATTTGAAGTGATAAAAGAACACCTTTCATACCATTCGGGAAAAAGCCCCCGTGACTCCATAAATTACTGATTCCTGTTGCAATACCGCCATTTCCAATTCCAAAGATAATCATGCCCAGTCCCAGCACAATCATAAGGATAATCGTTACTACTTTAATAAGAGAAAACCAAAACTCTAGTTCGCCATATGCTTTTACAGCTAAAAAGTTAACCCCTGTCATGATAACGAGTGCTGCAAGTGCCCATATCCACTGAGGTACACCCGGGAACCAAAACTCCATATATACTCCAACAGCTGTAATTTCAGCCATACATGTAATAATCCACATAAACCAGTAGTTCCAGCCTGTTAAATAACCAGCAAGTGGCCCTAAATAATCGTTAGCATACTTACTAAAAGAACCGGCTACTGGATTTTGTACTGCCATTTCACCTAGCGCTCTCATAATAAAAAACATAACAAGACCACTGATTCCATACATGATAAGAATACCAGGACCCGCTAACCGAATAGCGGATGCAGAACCTAAAAACAGTCCAACTCCGATAGCTGCACCTAAAGACATTAAGCTAATATGTCTTTCCTCAAGTCCACGGCTTAATTCTTTTTCTTGCGTGTTCCCTTGCATAATTCTCTCTCCTAACATATCCATTTCATTTAATAGCGATAGCGGCTACGTGTATAGTATTAACTTATTTTTCAGCCAAATAATTCTAGCAGTGTATGTACTAAAAATCTGATATTGCAAGTTTCACACCTGCACTTTTACCGCTATCACATCTGTAAAATACAATATTAAAAAAACTTCACTTTGTTCATTTTATCAAAAATCACAAAAAATGCGATAGTTTTTTGTGATTTTCACAAATAAACTTATGATCGAAATATAATAAAAACCATTTTTTACATTATATGTTCTTATTACACTATAATTATCTAAATATTAAGAATAATAAATCGATTATTCTTCTATATTTTCAATTATAGATGCTTACTTTTCCCTAAAAAGGGTAAAGATAAGATAACTGTTTAAACACTATTATGAACATCATCATGAAAAGATCAGTAGGAGGGTGCTATGAATTGGTATGAAAAACTAAGTCAATATTTTCCCATTGAAGAAATGAAATCAAAGAAGCATATCGAAACGCTTTTACAAGAACGCAGCGATATTTATCATAAAAATGAAGGACCTCATCACGTATTAATGTATGTGGAAACAGACCAATTTATCTTTATTGATTACCTCTTTGTTTCAAAAGACGCTCGAGGTCAAGGGCTTGGCGGTAAATTAATTGATGAGTTAAAACAGCATAACAAACCCATTATCTTAGAAGTAGAGCCTGTAGACTATAAAGATTCAGACTCAGCAAAACGACTGCATTTTTATAAACGTGCAGACTTTAAGCATGCTCAAACAATTGGCTATAACCGCCGGTCATTAGCTACAAATGAAATTAACCAGATGAAAATTCTATACTGGTCTCCTACCTCTGAAACAGAGGAAAGCATTTTAAATAAAATGAAAAAAACGTACGAGTTAATTCATACGTACAAAGACAAAGAAATATATGGTGCGTCCTATCAGCCGGCAGATCAAGTATTGAAAATTGACAAAAATCGTAAAGACGGCGATATCTTAGCAGACTTATAAAAAGAAGGTAGACATGTGTCTACCTTCTTTTTATATTTTTTGAATTATTATTCAAAATAAAACATTATTAACCACTTATATTCCTTTAGTTATAAGATTTATACATAGATATTTTGTCTTAAATATAAAATTCTGAAAATTTTCAATAGTATTTTTCAATCCTTTACTGTATAATACCTGTAAAGCGCTAATGTTACTTGTTCTTACATGTTTTTTGCAACTTGAAGCTTAGTGTTCTTTGATAACTAAATAAAAAACGACCTCGTTGTGAGATCGTTTTTGTTAGGTTGTATATGTGGCAAACTCTGCTTGAGAACAAGACACGTAGTGACCTGGAGATACTTCTCTAAGTTCCGGTTCTTCACCGTTATAGTCATGGATACTTGGATCATAAATTTTGCGCTGACGCGTTTTTTCACTGTCAGGATCGGGAAGCGGAATAGCTGAAAGCAACGCTTTTGTATATGGATGAACAGGGTTTCGATAAAGTTCATCACTTGGTGCAAGCTCTACAATCTTACCTCTGTACATAACGCCGATGCGGTCACTGATGTATTTTACCATTGACAAATCATGGGCGATAAATAAATATGTTAGTCCACGTTCACGCTGTAACTTCTTCATTAAGTTAACAACTTGAGCTTGTATAGACACGTCCAAAGCTGAGATTGGTTCATCTGCGATGATAAAATCAGGTTCTACTGCCAGTGCTCTTGCGATACCGATACGCTGACGCTGGCCGCCACTAAACTCATGTGGATAGCGATTTGCATGTTCTTTGTTAAGCCCCACTGTTTCAAGAAGCTCGTGAACCTTTGCCATACGCTCCTTTCTCGTCTTAGCTAAACCGTGAATATCAATGCCTTCTGCTATGATATCTGCTACGGTCATACGAGGGTTAAGCGACGCATATGGGTCTTGGAAAATCATTTGCATTTTACGATTGAATTTTTTAAGCTCTGAGCGAGATTTGCGACCATGTACATTTTCGCCATTAAATAGCACCTCACCGCTAGTAGCGTCATATAAACGAATAATCGTTCTGCCTGTCGTTGACTTTCCGCAACCGGATTCACCTACAAGCCCTAATGTTTCTCCGCGGAAGATGTCAAACGTCAGACCATCAACTGCTTTAATTGTTCCTTTACTTGTGAAAAAATGTTGCTTTAAGCCTTTAATCTCTAATAATTTATCTGTCATGTTATTCACCATCCTTCGCTACGAGTACAGGTGTCCGGTATACATTATCAACTTTACGCATGCGGCGCTGAACTGAAGCAGGCGGCTCTACTTTTGGTGCATCGGGATGTAACAGCCATGTTTTCGCATAGTGCGTATCAGATATTTTGAACATTGGAGGTTCTTGCTCAAAATCGATTTTCATTGCGTATGGATTTCGCGCTGCAAATGCATCTCCTTTTGGAGGATTCGTTAAATCTGGCGGCGTTCCAGGAATAGCAGCCAGCTCTTCTTCTGCCTCGTTATCTAAGCTTGGCATAGAAGCTAGCAGTCCCCACGTATACGGATGTTTTGGATCGTAAAACACTTCATCCACTGTGCCCATTTCAACAATTTGACCAGCATACATAACGGCTACTCGATCTGCTACATTTGCTACTACACCAAGATCATGGGTAATAAAGATAATAGATGTATCCGTTTTTTTCTGAATGTCTTTCATCAATTCTAAAATTTGAGCTTGAATTGTTACATCAAGCGCCGTTGTTGGTTCATCAGCGATCAATAGCTTCGGATTAGAAGCAAGAGCCATCGCAATGACAACACGCTGTCTCATCCCGCCGCTGAATTCATGCGGATATTGATTCACACGCTGTTCTGGAAAAGGAATTCCTACAAGCGTTAATAACTCGACTGCCCGTTTTTTTGCTTCTGCTTTAGACACTTTGGAATGCTTGATTACGACTTCACCAATTTGAGCCCCAACTTTCATCGTTGGATTTAAGGAAGTCATCGGATCTTGGAAGATCATACCGATATCTTTACCGCGAATAGCTTCCATTTCTTTATCCGTTTTCTTAGCTAAATCAATGCCGTCAAACAGCATTTCGCCGCTTTTGATTCGGCCAGGAGGCATCGGAATAAGGCGCATGATCGTTTGTGAAGTTACACTTTTACCAGATCCTGATTCACCAACAATTGCTAAAGTTTCACCTTTATTTAAGTGGAAGTTAACGCCGCGAACAGCTTGAACTTCTCCGCCATATGTTTTAAATGATACAGCTAAATTTTTTACTTCTAATAAACGTGACATATGAGTTCACTTCCTTACTTACGTAGTTTTGGATCTAACGCATCTCGTAATCCATCACCAATTACGTTGAACGCTAAGATTGTTAAACAGATAAACAAACCTGGGAAAAATAAGCGCCAAGGATAGTATTCCAAAGCAGGTAAGCCTTCTGAAGCCATTGTTCCCCAGCTTGCAAGCGGTGCCGGAACGCCTAGTCCCAAGTAGCTTAAAAATGCTTCTGTAAAGATTGCTGAAGGAATCGTTAGTGTCATTGTTACTAAAATTGGACCTGTTGCGTTAGGAATAAGATGTTTAAATAAAATACGTTTTGTTGTTGCTCCTAATGTTTGTGAAGCCATTACGTACTCTTGGTTTTTCAACTGCAATACCTGTCCACGCACAATACGGGCCATGTTAATCCAGCCGGTAATGGTCATCGCTAAAATCATCGTGCCTAACCCTTGGCCAAGCATAACCATTAAAATAATAACCAGTAAAAGGTAAGGAACACCATATAAGATATCCGCAACACGCATCATTGTTTCATCCGTACGGCCGCCGCGGTATCCAGAGATGCTTCCCCAAACTACGCCGATGAATAAATCAATTAAAGCTGCTGCTAACCCGATAAATAATGAAATACGAGCGCCTTCCCACGTACGAGCAAAAACATCACGCCCTAATTCATCTGTACCGAACCAGTGCTCAGAAGATGGAGCCTGATTAGCATTCAGTAAATCATTGGTTGCATAATCATATTTCACCATCAATGGACCAAATATAGCCATAAAAACAAGGAGAACCATTAGTACTACACCAAACATAGCAAGCTTGTTTTTGCGAAAACGAATAAAAACATCTTGCCAGAATGAAAGACTCGGTTTTTCAATCTTTTCTGCCTGAGCGCGGTCAATCCCTGCTGTTTCAAACATTTCTTTAGGAATTTTCGGAAGTTGCTGCATAGTTACTCTCCTTTCTTAGCACCTGTAAGTTTAATTCGAGGGTCAATGAAGCCGTATGCAATATCTACAAGCAAGATACAAAAAAGTAGTAAAATACTGTAGAACACCGTTACGCCCATAATCGTTGTGTAATCTCGGTTTGAGATACTGAGTACAAAGTGTGAACCTAATCCCGGGATACCAAATATTTTTTCAATAACAAAGCTACCCGTTAAAATCCCTGCTACTAAAGGTCCCATATAGGATACGACTGGAAGCATCGCATTTCGCATGGCGTGCTTAACTGTAATAACGCCTCTGCTTAAACCTTTTGCTTTCGCTGTACGAATATAATCATTGCTTAATACTTCAAGCATACTCGAACGAGTCAATCGTGCGATAAATGCCATAGGGGTTGAAGCAAGCGCGAGAGCTGGTAACACCGTGTGTGCCCAAGATTCCCAGCGTGCAACCGGAAAAATTTGTAGTTTCATAGCCAGAACGTATTGTAATACCGCTGCCATGATAAAACTCGGAACTGAGATTCCTAGAACTGCAATAACCATCGCCGTGTAATCTTGCCACTTATTATGTTTTAAAGCAGCAATAACACCAAGTACTACACCAATAGCAATTGCTATTAAAATAGCTTCCATCCCTAGCATGAATGAAACAGGGAATCCGCCGTTAATCAAATCATTTACCGTTTGGCCTTTATATTTGAAAGATGGACCAAAATCCCACTTTAAAATTGATGTTAAATAATCAAAGTACTGATGGTACCAAGGCTGGTCTAAACCGTAATACTGATTTAGATTTTTTTGAATTTCAGGGGGAAGCTGCTTTTCTGATGTGAATGGACCTCCTGGAACAGCACGCATTAAGAAAAAGGTCGCTGTTACGATCAGCCATAATGATAGAAACATATAAATAAGTCGTTTTCCTATATATTTGAACACCCTGACACACCTCCATATTTTTACAAAATTCGCGCACAAGAAAGAAAAGTATATGGAGCACCAGGCCCCATATACCCTTTGTCACAATTGATGTTACTTACTCAAAATGAGCCCACTTAATCTGAATGTCTCCAAGTCCAGACATCACAACATCTTTCAGCTGCTTGTCTTGTACCCAAGCGTTTGTGTAGAAGTAGATTGGTGCCACTGGCATTTCATCCATGAAGATACCTTCTGCTTTTTTCAACATTTCCAGACGTTTTTTAGGATCTGTTTCTTTTTGAGAGTCAATTAATAACTTTTTATATTCTGGGTTTTCCCAGTTTGTATCATTGTTTCCGCCTTTTTTATCACGGAACAATTCTAAGAAGTTAATTGGATCGTTAAAATCTCCTAACCAGCCCATACGTCCAACTTGATAATCTCCTTGGTGTAACTTTTCAATGTAAACAGCCCACTCAGAGTTGTCTAACTGTACTTTAATGCCAAGGTTTTTCTTCCACATATCTTGAACAGCTTGTGCAATTTTTGCATGTTTTTCATCCGTGTTGTATGAAACCTTAATTGCTGGTAGTTCTGAAGCATCTTTAAGGCCCATTTCTTTCAAGCCTTTTTCTAAATATTCTTTTGCTTTTTTCACATCATTGTCTTTGAAGTAGCCTTTTTTGTTATCTTCAAACATTGTTGGTGGTACAGCCGCCATCGCTGGAACTGAACCGTCTTTTGTAATTTGTTCTGTAATACCTTTACGATCAATTGCATAAGCTAATGCTTTACGAATGTTCACATTGTCTAAAGGTTTTTGTTCTGTATTAAACTTGTACCAGTAAGTACCTGCAATCTCTTGAATGTTTAATGAACCGTCTTTCTTTAATTCAGGAAGTGCATCAGCCGGTAATTGACCAGTAGGCATACCCGCCCAGTCTAATTCACCGTTTTTGAACATTGAAAGTTCAGTGTTGTTATCATTGATCATGTACATTTCAACTTTTTTAAGTTTTACAGCATCTTTATCCCAATAGTTTTCATTAGGAACTAACTCGATTTTGTCATTATGTTTCCAAGTTTTAAGCTTGAAAGGACCGTTTGACGTATAGTTTTCGCCTGCATTTGTGTACCATTTTTCATTTGATTCAGCAATTTTCGTATTCACTGGGAAGTACGTATAGAAAGCTGTTAATTCTAAGAAATATGGCGTTGGGTTTTCTAATGTTACCTCAAGCGTTTTATCATCTGTTGCTTTAACGGCAACATCATCTAATGAACCTTTTCCTTCATTGGCAGCTTGTGCATTTTTAACATAGTATAATTGATATGCATATTGAGATTCGTTTTTAGGATCTAACGCCCATTTCCATGCATATTCGAAATCTTTTGCTGTTACAGGGTCACCATTTGACCATTTTGCATCGTCGCGAATAGTAAACGTATATTTAGTTTGATCATCGCTGACCTTCACATCTTTCGCCATTGCATTTTCAGGTTTTCCATCTTTACCGATACGAGTTAAACCCTCAAATGTTTGTAATAATACGTTTGATGACGTTGAATCATTAGCTAAGCCTGGGTTCAGTGAAAAAGGCTCAGTTTTAATGTTTACGCGAAGCTCTTGCTCTTTCTTCTTGTCGCCGCCATCACTGCTAGCATTTTCACTGCCACCAGATTCTTTGTTAAATCCACATGCAGCTAAAAACAAGCTCATTACAAGCAGCAAACTGAAAAGAATCGACAACCTTTTCTTCATTGCGTGTTACCCCCTATTAAATTTTGTTTGTGTGGCAACCATATTTTTTTGATATGTACTAATTTCTTAATCCTCTTTCAATACAAAATAATCAGTTATTTTTTTGCGTAGTAGAGCATTAAAGACCTCACTGCAAAATTATTCTTCTACCCTATGAAACTGTCATCAATTGTTTACATGCTGTAAATCCAATGTATGCGCTTAATATGTAGAAGACTCATTCATTACAAAATTCGCTAATTGAAACAAAACATTGTCTATTTTGTGTTTTCTGAAAACTTAAGAAATTGTAATACCTTTGTAAAAAATATGTTTGTTACGCCTATTATAAATATTTTAAAAATTTATTGCAATACTATTATTTAATGGTATTTTTTTGTCACGAGGGAAAAAACCTTATCTTATAAGGATTGTGCCTACTTGTCAGACGTCCAAAATCTTTTTTGTAGTATAGGTATTACAATAGTATTACAAAGCCATTAGAAATACTAAATAAAAGATTTTTACCAAATCCTCCACCAAATTTTCATTAAGAAATGCTTTAATTAAAAGGTTTTTGTCTTTTTTTGCCGCTGAAAAATTCCAGTAAATTGTCTTATAAAACTTTTTAGCGATAAGATGTTTAAATTCCTGCTTTTTCGCGTTATAATAACGAATAACTATATAATTAAAGCTGTGAAAAAGAGTAGTATGCAGAATTTTCATTTTTAGAGAGTTTGTGGCTGGTGAGAACAAACATTGAAACCTGCAGAATGGACTTTGGAGCTTTCAAGTGCAAAGCTTGAACGTTGACCTCAACGTTATATGAATAAAGATAGTTCACAATTATGTGTGCTAATTAGGGTGGCAACGCGGTCCATTCGCCCCTAGCTTATGCTAGGAGCGGATGGGCCTTTTTATGTTGTATCCGTAAATTAGCATCATATATGTGCAGATGAAAGGAAGATTTGATGAAAACAATTTTTTCAGGTATTCAACCAAGCGGTACAATCACTTTAGGTAACTACATTGGAGCGATGAAGCAATTTGTTGAACTTCAACATGACTATAACTGTCATTTTTGTATTGTAGATCAGCATGCGATTACAACGCCTCAAGATCGTTTAGCACTTCGTAAAAACATTCGCAGCCTTGCTGCTCTGTATGTAGCAGTAGGAATTGATCCAGCAAAATCGACTTTATTTATTCAATCAGAAGTGCCCGCCCACACAGAAGCGGGATGGATGCTACAGTGCGTAGCGTATATCGGTGAACTTGAACGTATGACTCAGTTTAAAGATAAGTCCGCTGGAAAAGAAGCAGTATCAGCAGGATTACTAACTTATCCTCCATTAATGGCAGCTGATATTCTTTTATACAACACCGATTTGGTTCCAGTTGGTGAAGATCAAAAGCAGCATTTAGAATTAACGCGTGATTTAGCTGAACGCTTCAACAAAAAATACAATGATATCTTCACTATTCCTGAAGTACGTATTCCAAAAGTGGGCGCACGCGTCATGTCTCTTCAAGATCCTACGAAAAAAATGAGCAAGTCCGATCCAAACCAAAAAGCTTTCATTACGCTCTTGGATGACGCAAAAACAATTGAAAAGAAAATCAAAAGTGCCGTAACGGATTCAGAAGGTATTGTTCGCTATGATAAAGAAAATAAGCCAGGTATTTCAAACTTATTAAGTATTTATTCAATCCTAGCCAATAAATCGATCGAAGACATTGAAGCAATGTACGAAGGCAAAGGTTATGGTGACTTTAAAGCTGACACAGCTAAAGTAGTAGCTGAAGCACTCGCTCCAATTCAAGAAAGATATTATGAATTAGTTGATTCTAGCGAGCTAGATAATATTTTAGATCAAGGTGCCGATAAAGCAAATGCAACGGCTAATAAAATGCTTCGCAAAATGCGAAACGCAATGGGAATTGGCCGTAAACGTTAAAAAAACGACTGCTATGCAGTCGTTTTTTTAATTAACTTTTGGCTCTTGTTCAATTTCCCAAAGTTTTTCAAAGAAAGGTTGTCCTTTTACTAAGCGCTCGCATAATAATTTATGCTTCGGTGACCACCCTGACTTCGTTTCATCGTATAGCTGATTCCATACGTCTTGAAACGACATCTCTTGAATGTCTTCGTACTTCGTTGGATTCCACTCTGTGTACCAGTAGCGGATTTGAGCTGTATTTTTTGTTGTATGTAGCTGATCAAGTGCCATAAATAACAGCTGTTTTAGCTGACGTTCTTTACGTGTTAGTCCTCTCATCGTTTCAGGAGACGGCGAAAGAATATGATGCTCTTTTTTATTCAGCTCGTCTTCACTGAACTTATATTCTAGCTCTTCTTGATCCGCAATCATCTCATAGACTAACTGTTCTTGTCTTGGAATTAAGCGGCTTTTTCGAATCGGAATATGATATCCCATCGTATCAATTGCTAAAATATTCGTTCCATCTGTAACGATAAAACAATATTCAACCTGCGTGCGTTCATGATTTTTCCGAATGTATGCTTTCTGATAGACATCTTGTAGTAGTTGTTGAGGTAGCTCGGAAAGATCATTTTCAATGTAATGAAATAAAAGCGGATTTACTTTTAATAATGGTGCTTGATCGAGCAGTTCTACACAATCGTCTTTTCTCCACTCATGGAAATGACACACATTATAACCGTTTTCTTCGCCTTCAAACCAATTAACCCATACATCATGAAGATATAGCATAATTTACCCCTCACTTACTATCTGTTTGTTATCCATCAGTATAGGCAGAGAAAGGAATTTTTATTCCAAATGATGTTATTTTTCTAAAAATCAATTGTAAAATGCCTTCGTTTTTGGCTATTATTCAAATGCACTTATTTCGAAGCTCAGATATAACGCCAGTGCTAATGATTACTAAAGGCTTCATGAGCTATATCCACCCCTATAAGCAGAAAAAAATCCGAGTTTCTTCTATAGTAATAGGTTTGTCAGGAGGTCTGACAAACCTAAAAAAATCTATCACACTTTTGTGATAGATTTTTAACGAAGAGATTTGGGATTCAAAGCATCTTTTAATCCTTCACCAATGAAGTTGATAGCTAGGATCGTAAATGTAATAGCTAAACCTGGCGGAACCCACATCCAAGGCTTATTCTGCAGCACATCTGATTCCCTTGCTTCTGTCAGCATATTCCCCCAGCTTGGCGTATCAGCCGGCACGCCAAAACCGATAAAGCTAATCGCTGACTCAAACACAATAAGGATCGCCATTTGCAAACTGGCTTGAACCACAATCGTTGAAAATACATTTGGCAGCAAATGTTTAAAGATGATTTTAAACGGGCTGCACCCAATGGAAACAGCTGAAAGCACATATTCATTTTCTTTTTCAGCCAAGATTTTGCTTCGAACCAACCGGGCCGTACTTCCCCAGCTTAGGAAACTAACAACTAGGATAAGCGTCCAAACGCCTGAGATCTTTCCAATTAGGATTGTATTTAGCACTACAACGAAAACAATTAGCGGAAAGTTTAATACAAAGTCTGTAAAACGCATTAAGAATTGATCCACTTTGCCTCCGTAATAACCCGCAATCGAACCAATAAGAGTTCCGATTAAAATAACGAGTGTTGTACAAGCAACTCCAATCAGTAACGAAGTTCTTCCTCCATACAATGTACGTGCAAATACGTCTCGCCCATTAGTATCCGTTCCAAACCAATGCTCACTAGAAGGCGCTGCATTCATCGCCATATAGTCGATACGTGTAATATCTGCTTTTGTAAGAAGCGGTGCAAAAATGGCAAGAAGCGTAATCACAATCATAAAAGCTAAACTTATCATGGCTAGTTTATTTTTAACAAACTTCTTTCGCGCAATCGCCCATGGAGAAAGGTTTTTAGGAGCTTTCATATTCACTTCTGGCTGTACATCTTTTTTCGTTACAATTTCCATACTTTCTCCTCCTAATCCAAACGAATACGCGGATCTGCTACGCCGTATAACAAATCAGCAACCAGATTCCCAACCAGTGTTAAAATTGAAAACAACATTGTAAGCGACATCATAACTGAGTAGTCACGAGTTGCTACAGAGTCAACAAACAACTTTCCGATTCCTGGATACGTAAAGATCGTTTCTGTAATGATAGAACCGCTAATGATTGTTACAAGATCAAACCCTAAAAACGTAATAAGCGGAATCATTGAGTTGCGTAAGATATGAACATTATAAATTTTAGATTCTTTTGTCCCTTTTGCTCTAGCTGTGCGTACAAAATCTTTGCGACTGTTTTCAATAATATCATTGCGCAAAAATTGGGTATACTGCGCGGTCGACATCAAGCCAAGAATCAGCGCGGGTAATATAACGTGATGAATTCTACTTTGAATAAATTCCCATGATCCCTCTTTCAATCCTACTTCAACAGAACCGCTAAATGGAAACCAACCTAACTGAAAGGAAAATAAATAAATGCCTACGATTCCTGCGATAAACGATGGAACCGCTAATGCAAAGTAATTATATCCTGCAATAAAGTTATCTGCTAAGGTATACGGTTTTCTTCCTGCATACATACCTAAAATAAATGCAAACACATACGTAATCAAAAGCGAAGTCAAAGCTAAAAAGATAGTATTAGGCATACGCTCTAAAATAATATCTAATGTCGGTAACTTATGAGTTGTTGACTTTCCTAAATCTCCTTGTGCCACTCCCTTTACCCAGTTCCAATATTGAACGTAGATAGGATCGTTATATCCTAGCTTATCACGCATTTCCTCAATGTATTTTGGATCTGTATTACTAGGGTTGATTTCTCCCCCAAAAGGGTCCCCTGGCATCATTTTTGCCAGGGAAAACACAACAAAGGAGATCAGAATCAACATTGGAATCATCCCTAAAATACGTCTTAGTGAGTATTGCAGCATCGTTGACTCTCCTTTACATGTAAAATACTTATTCCGTTACAGACCATTTCTCCGGATCTACAACTACCGTTGATGGATCTAGAGTTACGTTTTTCACACGCTTATTCACAGCATAAATATTGATATTTTCCCATAAAGGAAGTGCTGGCAGCTGCTCATTAAAGAATTTTTGCCATTTTACATATACATCTTTACGGTATTTATCATCAAATGATTTTTCACTCAAACCGTCCTTAAGCATTTCATCAGATTCCTTATTTACCCAACGGCCATAGTTCCATTCAGCTTCAGAGCTCCATAATCCTGTAGGATCTGGATCTGAACCAGTGTCCCAAGAACCAAAGAACGCTTCTAACGCCTTATCGTCGTTATCTTTCATTTCATTGTACAAGTTAAATTCAACAAGTGAACCCGTTGCTAATTTTGTTTTAATACCAATATCATTCCATGCTTGCATAATAGCCTTCGCACGACCCTCGAAGTTGGCTGGACCAGCATAGTGACCGAATGAGATCGTAAATGGTTTTCCGTTTGGATCTTCTACAAAACCGTCATTATTCTTGTCTTTATAACCAGCTTCAGCTAATAATTTTTTAGCTTTTTCAGGACTATACTTGTACTTTGTTAAATCTTTTTGGTCAGCAGCAATCCAGAATACAGACGGAATAACTGTGTTAGAAACAACCGCTTTGTCGTTCATAAATGCTTTTACCATTGCTTTTCTATCTATTGCATAAAGCAATGCTTGACGAAGTTTTAGATCTTTGAACTTTTCGTAATCATCTACGTTTTTACCAGCTTTTTGATCACGATGTCCAAATCGTAGACCAATATACGAATAACTAGTTGATTTCCCTTCCAAAAAGTCTAAGTTTTCTGTTTTTTCAACTTGCCCTAGATCAGCTGGGCGAACATCCATAATGTCGACATCGCCTTTTTTCAATGCTCCGGCGGAAACAGATGGATCCAGTACTTTTACAACAACACCATCAAGGTGAGGTTTACCTTTCCAATAATCATCATTACGTTCCATTTGGACATATTCACTTGCTACCACTTTTTTCACTTTAAACGGTCCAACACCAATAGGCTCTTTACGAACTTGTTTGGACTCTGCAAGATCTTTTACAGCAATTCCTTCATAGTACTTTTTCGGCATTGGATACGGCCACAGATTGTCTAAGTTATTTACACGAACTTCTTTAAACGTTACTTTAAATGTTTGCGGATCTACTACTTCAACTCCAGAAATAGAATCCGCTTTGCCGTCGTGATATTCTTGAGCGCCTTTAATATGCTCAACGTTTACATAGCGTGGACCTGTATAGTCTTTATCGGCAATCGTTTCATACGTATATTTAAAATCATCTGCAGTTAATGGATCTCCGTTATGCCACTTAATGCCCTTCTTTAATTTAAACGTGTAAGTTAATTTATCACCACTCACGTCCCAAGTAGCTAAGTCAGATTTAATCTTTAATTTCTTATCATAAGTAAAGAGACCTTCATTGATAAATTCTAAGATTTGGCTATCATATGCACTACCATACAATGCGTACTCAAAAAGCCCTTCCGGCGCTCCGTCAATCCCATACGTAATCGTTCCCCCATCTTTTGGTTTGTCTGTTTTTGCACCTTCAGTTTTTGTTTCTCCGCCTTCTTTATTACTAGAAGATGAAGAACTGCTTCCACCGCTGCATGCTGCTAGAAAAAGCGATAGCACAAGCAAAATGGAAACAAGTGATAAAAACGATTTCTTTTTCATCATGACGTTCCCCCTATTTAACTAATAATCTGTTCGTATGTAGCTTTTACGAGTTATATAAATGGCAAGCTACTTGATGGCCAGGTCTCACCTCCTTTAAGGCAGGTTTCGTTTGGCTGCACTCTGCCATGGCATGTATACAGCGAGGATGAAACGCACAGCCTTTTGGCGGATCAATTGGACTTGGGACATCTCCCTGTAAAATAATACGCTGTTTTTTCTTTCGCGGATCTGGTTCAGGTATAGCCGATACAAGCGCTTGCGTATAAGGGTGCAATGGCTCTGCGTATAGACTTTTCTTATCAGCAATTTCCACTAAACCGCCTAGGTACATAACACCGATACGGTCACTCATATGTTTAACAACACTCAAATCATGGGCAATAAATAAAAAGGTTAGGTCGAATTCTTGTTGAAGTTCTTTAAGAAGGTTTAAAACTTGTGATTGGACAGAAACGTCGAGTGCCGATACCGGTTCATCAGCAATAATAAGTTTTGGACGAAGTGCAAGTGCACGTGCAATTCCAATCCGCTGACGCTGTCCACCGGAAAATTCGTGAGGATATTTATAGTATGCATCTTCCGGTAACCCTACTTTTGTAAGTAGATTCATAACTTCTGATCTTAATTGATTGGTTGATTTTCCTGTAAAATTCCGAATTGGTTCAGAAATAACATCTCCAACCATTTGCATTGGATTGAGGGAAGCATAGGGATCTTGAAAAACCATTTGAAAATCTTGTCTAATTTTACGGAGAGAAGTTCCTTTTACTTCTGTGATATCTTTACCATCGAAAATAATTTTCCCGCTAGTTGGTTCCAACAGTCTTAGAATCGTTCTTCCTGCCGTGGATTTTCCACAGCCAGATTCTCCTACTAGACCGAGCGTTTCTCCTTTTCGAATAGCAAAAGAAATACCGTCAACTGCTTTTACATCACCAATTTTCTTTCGAAAAAATCCGCCGTGAATAGGATAGTAGGTTTTTAAATGCTGAACTTCTAGCAATACATCTTTCACCGCTTTAGTCATTAGCTTGTCTTCACTCCTTTTGACGGATAGCTATTTTTATACAGCAGACATGCGACATCATGCCCCTGTGAATCCTGGCGAAGAACAGGCGTAACGGAACTGCAGTCTTCCATTGCATGAGGACATCGGTTAACGAAACGACAGCCTGTCCGCGGCATGTTTACAAGAGAAGGCACAATTCCTTTGATCGTATTTAATACTTCTACATCATCTTCCATGCGTGGAATTGAGTGAAGAAGCGCTTTCGTGTACGGATGTTTTGGGGCATAAAATAACGTATCAACATCTGTATGCTCAACAATTTTTCCTCCATACATGACAATCACTTCATCACACATCTCAGCAACTACTCCTAAATCATGTGTAATCATAATAATAGACATATCATTGCTTTCTTGAATCTCTTTTAGCAATTCTAAAATTTGAGCTTGAACCGTAACATCTAGGGCTGTTGTCGGCTCATCAGCAATTAAAAGTTTAGGCTGACAAGCTACCGCCATGGCAATCATGACACGCTGCCTCATTCCTCCTGACAGCTGATGCGGATATTCATCGACGAGCTTTTCAGATCTCGAAATACCAACGCTTTTTAAAAGCGCAATGCTTTTTTCACGCGCTTCCGCTTTCGATATATTCATATGGTTAAACAATACTTCCTGCAGCTGATACCCAATGGTTAACACAGGATTAAGGGATGTCATCGGTTCTTGGAAAATCATTGAGATATCTTTCCCCCGCACATCATTCATCTCATCTTCTGATAAGTGCGTAAGATTCTTTCCTTTAAATAAAACGCTTCCGCTTCTAATTTGACTATTCACTTTAGGTAATAGCCCAATAACGGATAAAGACAATACGCTTTTTCCACAGCCAGATTCTCCTACAACTCCTACAATTCGCTTTCGTCCGACTTGAAACGACACGTCGTCCACAGCATTATGCCAGGAATCATTAATGGAAAAAGCAGTTTGTAAATTTTTCACTTCTAGTAAAGGTGTTGATTCGACGGGCTTTTTATCCATTTATAGTGCACACCTCATTTTTCTAAAAATTGTTATATTTGAATAAGATATTATTACAATTTTATTACAAAATCAATATATTTTGAAAATTAATTATATTTTTTATTTTTAAAATAATGATTTCTGAATATCTCTTCGGCACTTTAACGCATAAACCTCCTAATTTTTTGTTGAAAATAGGATAAAATTTACTATTTTTAACTTCAGGTATATAGAACTTGTTTTTTTACAGTTGGAACGCAGATTTTTTTAAGATAGTATTGGTGCTAAGAGGAAGCAGCTGGGTAGTAGTTAAAGTGTGAGGCTTCATACATGAAGTAACAAGATGATAACCAATATTGTAGCCCATCATTTCTGGATACCAATTTTGACCGAATAACAGTTGATCATATTTCTTTTCGTCAGCGTGCAGATTGTAATAAGGTTTAACATGCTTTTCCCACATTTTTTTAGCTTCTTCAATGGTATAATAATTTGTCCAAGGAGCTAAATATTTTTCACCACAATACTCCTCTACAGCTCTTTCAGCTAACCCTTCCATCATCATAGCGTCTAACAAAGTAATCGTTTCATCAGATTTATTAATGGCTTTTAGCCTGCAAACGTGATGGTATTCATGGGTAAGTACCGCTAACATTTCTTCATCGGATGTATGACTTGTCATAAACACAAATAATTTATCGGTAAAAGCGACACCTGCTCTTCCGTTAAATTCACGCTGCATTTTTCGATTTCTAGGATTGCTTGGAAGCACTAACACCGCTACATCGGGCCCATTCCATGCTTTTTTAAGCTTCTCGTAATGTGCTTTAACTTTCTTCCAAACCTGTCTTTTCTTCATTTCTTCTAGTTCTTTTATAAACATTAAAGAAGGCGGACACATTCCATAGTTAAAAAGTAATTCCATATATTCTTTTTCTTTTAATTTCTTAAAATAGCGCGCAAGATAACGGCTTATTTCTTTCGGCTCCGTCCAAGTAGAAGTTGAAACAATCGGCATGTTTTCCCCTCACTTTCTTCATCCTTTTGTTTCATGATATGTTCACTGCTACTCTTTTGGTTATTAAAAATAAAAAAATTCTAGGCATCAGCCTAGAATTTTTCATTATGCTTCGTATTTTTTAAAGATGATTGTTGCATTGTGACCGCCAAATCCAAGTGAGTTGCTTAGCACCGCTTTTACTTCCTGCTTACGCGCTTTGTTTGGAATGTAGTCTAAATCGCACTCTTCATCAGGTGTTTGATAGTTAATTGTTGGAGGAAGAATACCGTCTTGGATTGCTTTCACACTAAAAATAGCTTCTACTCCACCAGCAGCTCCTAACAAGTGGCCAGTCATTGACTTTGTTGAACTAATTGCTACTTTTTGAGCGTGGTCACCAAATACTTCTTTAATAGCCATTGTTTCAAATTTATCATTGTATCCTGTACTTGTACCGTGAGCATTGATGTAATCAATATCACTTGGCTGTAGGCCTGCATCTTCAATCGCATGACGCATTGCACGAACCCCGCCTTCTCCTCCTGGAGCTGGCGCTGTGATATGGTGAGCATCTCCTGTCGAACCATAGCCCACAATTTCAGCATAAATACGTGCGCCGCGCGCTAGTGCATGTTCAAGCTCTTCAAGCACAATAACACCCGCACCTTCTCCCATAACGAAGCCGTCGCGGTCTTTATCAAACGGACGAGATGCTGTTGCAGGATCTGGATTTGTAGAAAGTGCTTTATTCGCACAGAAACCAGCAATAGATAAACGCGTGATTGGCGCTTCCGTACCGCCCGTCACCATCACGTCTGCATCTCCGCGTTGAATTACTTTAAACGCATCACCAATAGAGTTTGTACCTGTTGCACATGCCGTTACCGTACAAGAGTTCACGCCTTTCGCCCCTAAAGCAATAGAAACTTGTCCTGTTGCCATATCAGGAATCATCATCGGAATGAAGAATGGACTTACACGGCGGGCACCTTTTTCTAATAACGTTGAATATTGGTTTTCAAACGTTTCCATACCGCCAATTCCAGAACCAATCCAAACGCCAACGTTTGGAGCAATTTCTTCTGTAATAGTCAAATCCGCATCTTTAACAGCCGCCAATGCAGCTACCATTGCATATTGAGTAAAGCGATCCATCTTACGAGCCTCTTTGCGGTCAATAAAATCTTCCACGTTAAAATCTTTTACTTCAGCCGCTACTTTAGCCGGGAATTCATCTGCATCTAGTCTTGTTAAAGGACCAACGCCAGACACGCCTGCTACTGCGTTTTTCCAAGCTGTTTCTACATCATTTCCAATTGGTGTAAGCCCACCAAGTCCTGTTACAACTACACGTTTTTTATTCATCGTACATTCATCTCCTTCAGTTGCTTTAAAAATGTAGTGTTATTTTCCCCATCTAATAGCAATAGCTCCCCATGTTAAGCCGCCTCCGAAGCCAACCATTACAATTAAATCATCATCTTGAATTTTCCCTGCTTCAAGCTCATGAACAATTGAAATTGGAATCGATGCTGCTGATGTATTGCCGTAGTATTGGATTGTTTTAGACATTTTTTCTTCAGGCAAGTCTAATCGCTGTCTTGCAGCTTCCATAATACGAATATTCGCTTGATGAGGTACAAGAAAATCAACATCCTCTTTTGTTAAACCTGCTTTTTCAATTACATTAACAGCAGATTCCCCCATTTGTCGAACAGCAAACTTAAATACTTCACGTCCGTTCATGACAATATGATCAAGCTCGTTTTGATACAAGTGCTTGCCTCCCGTACCGTCGGACCCTAGTTCAAAGGATAAAATACCTCGTCCTTCTGATACAGGTCCCATTACAACTGCACCTGCTCCGTCTCCGAATAAAACAGCCGTGTTACGGTCGTCCCAATCTGTAATCTTAGAAAGCTTTTCTACACCGACCACTAATATATGCTTGTAAGCATTGGTTTCAATAAATTGCTTAGCTGTAATCATGCCGTACATAAACCCTGCACATGCGGCACTCACATCGTAAGAAGCTGCTTTTTTTGCTCCCAATTTTTCTTGCAGCATACATGATACTGTAGGAAACGGTTGATCTGGCGTTACCGTAGCAACAATGATCATGTCAATATCTTCTGCCTCGACGTTAGCTTTATGTAAAGCTTCAACTGCTGCTTTATAAGCTAAATCAGATGTGTCCTCGTTATCGGCTGCAATTCGGCGCTCTTGAATACCTGTGCGCGTACGAATCCACTCATCTGATGTATCCATTACTTTTTCAAGATCTAAATTTGTTACAACTTTCTCTGGTACATAACGTCCAATTCCTAGAACACCAGCGTTCATATCAACCTCTCCTTTAAATAAAAGGCTTATATTCCTATAAAACCTATATCCGTCATTTCATTTATCGATTATATAATCAATTATTATGAGTTGGTACTAATTTTACTTCATTTTTTATTTTTTGTCTATATAGGTGTTCGTCCTACTCAGGTATCTATCATGCTACATATAGTAATCATACGGGACCCTCTTACTCTAGTATGGGACATTAGGTAAGAACTTACCCACCATTAAAATAGTGAAAGGAATGAGTATCATGGCAAGAAGACAAAGAAATGAAGCTTTTTCTGATTTTATGTTTGGAGCTAGGGGCAGAAAATCAAGAGAAGAAAGAGAGCGAGAGGAGTGGGAAAGATTATTTAAACAAATCGATGAAATTGTAATCGCCGTCGAAGAACTAGCTCCTCTTCTTAAGCAGTTTGCCCCTTTAGTCGATTTATTTTCCAAACAAAAATAACAGCTCGGATTCTACCGAGCTGTTTTCTTTAGTTGTTTTCATTTTCAGCTAATGCATCTTGCTTGCCAAGCTCATAGGCGTCGCTCATTACTTTTGTTAGTAATGTCAATACCGGCTGCACGTGCTCCATTGATAACTCAACGCCTGTTTCATCTAAGATCTGCTTTGCTTCTGGCAAGTACTTCATTGCAATTTGCATGAATTGCATATTTTGCTCTTCCATAGTGAAATCTCCTTTATTAAAAAACATTTATTCCTCCTTATATTAGCGAATCTATTCTATAAGTACAACTTTCTCCTTTTAATGAAGAGGTAAAAAGAATGTTCTCATATGTTTTTTTTGCAGATAAATGCCTTCTTTAGCCGTTACTCTTGAAGAAAAATGCAGCAGTTCTTTCGCTTTCCTGCTGATTTCATATTTTTCTTGAGCCGCTTCTTCCTTCACCTCCATATGAGTAATGTTTGCTCCTGCGCTCCAAGGCTGTAACTTTTCTTCAACTAAATGAACCACTTCATATGAATATGCAGCAGTTTTACAGAGTCTAAGTGCACTGACGGCATCTTCAATATAAATAATAAAATCCGTGCCTTCCATAATGTTAAAAGCTTCTTCGTACCCGGCAATATTTTTAGAATAGCACATTGACAAAGGCTGCCAAGGTCCGTAAAGAGTCGGCGTTCTGACAATTATAATGGGCCATCCATCATCTTTATATTTTTCTATTATTCGTTCAAAATGAACGTATAGCCTTCCTTCACTACTGTCCGGTTCTGGAATCGTTGTTTCTTCAATCTTTCGCTGCTGGTCTCCAAATACGCGCATGGTAGAAACAAACACAAATCGAATGTTGAATTGACGGCATTTGTTAAGTGCTTGAATGAGCACTTGCTGGGCTTTTTGCATTTCTTGTCTTAAAAAATCAGGATGATAAAAATCTCCTCCATCGAAATACGTGAAGTAGACAATATCCGTTTCTGAGGTAATCATATCTAATGACTCTCCTACTTCAGTCGATGCATAATTAGCGTTTCGCCCTAAGAAAAATTTCATCTCTTCCTGCAAATCATCTTCTTCTTTATGAGCAGAATGTATATATCCTTTTACTTCTGTACCTTCGTCTAAAAAAGCCATACATAAATGAAAACCAATAAAGCGGTTTGCCCCTATTACTACTACATTTCCCATATCGCTTCCTCCAATTCTTCATTCATCATTTATTCAACAAAAAGCTTAAAGCCCTATAGTTATAGAGAGTACTCATTCCTTATTTCAAAGAAGTTCATCTGTAAAAGCATCACGAACTCTTTTTTTCCTTTTATCTCTTATACAAAAAGCCCCTATGATATGTATAATCATAGAAGCTTTGCTTATAACACTTTTTCATGCTGTTTATAAAATTGGAGAAGGGACCGTTCAAACAAATAGTTTTTTTCCGGCAAATAAAGTGAAAGCATAATCGGAGAGTGAAGTTCTTCACGATGTAGTTCATATTTTTTACTATGTGCAATTGGATAGTGAGTAGAGGCATTAGGCGCGGTCCATATCTTCACGGGCAGCGTTGATTTTAATTCTGTAACAGAAGGGTACTCCTTAATTAGCTTTGATACTTGCTTGCGTTCCACTTTATAAGCTTGAGTCAAGTCCTTCGTGAATTGTTTATAAAAGAATTTATTGGTTTTTTCATGTTCTGCATGCGTATGAAGATCAATACATGGATTTAGTAAACCGGCTGATCGAATGAACGTATTCCCGTCATTTTCCATTAGCTGCAGCGCTAACAGAGCCCCCATTCCTTCAGCTAAAATATGAATTCGTTTATTTAAAATTTCTTGTTTCATTACTAAATGATAAAGTTGTTTTGCAAGGTGATATGCTTCAGGAGACCCCCAATGCCGGCCATATAAATTGGAATAAAATACTGTATATCCTTCATCTTGTAAACATTGCAACAGCTGTGACCTTCCGCCGTGCTGAATCCATAAGCTAGTTGAACTTTCAACAAAATGATCTTTATCACCCAATACTAACACACCGAAACCATTCGGTCGTTCAGGGACATGTACGACATTCCATTGCGTATCTAAGCTAAAAAAGCGTCGATGTATCATAGCTCTTCCTCCGTAACTTACTAGTTGTTCCATACAGTGTATGATAGAACCATCAAAAAGCGCACTAGAATAATGCCTATTTCTGACTTATTGCTCTTTTGTTTCTATATAGGAACACGCCCCTTATTTATTCATAAAAAATTCAATTTCTTATTTGACTGCTATATGCTAAAATGAAATCAAACTGTACTGTAAACGAGGTGAATAGAATGCGTGTCGTAATGGCTTTTGTTTGGGGCTTTTTACTAATGAATATGGCAGTGTACGTAATCTCTGCAATGACGGGCGGTACTTACAGTTTCGCAACCGCTTCCATCCTTGGAGTAGTTTTCACGCTAGTTGTAATTTTGATTGGAGAACTGGGTGTACCGAATAAACCAGCAAATAATCACCACTAAAAAGTGTTGGCTGTAAAGCCAGCGCTTTTTTTATCTTTTGGCATAGGCTCTTCTCAGTACTTTCTTTCCTTACCTCGTATTCAAGACACAGGACTGAGAGTACTTTTCTTGATTTGTATATAGTCGGAATCATTGATTATCCCAAACTTTAACTATATAATTTTAGAATAATCAAACTATTAACTTTAGGAGTGAATACTGCTGTGACTAAAGAAAAAATTGGTTTTATCGGAACAGGCGTTATGGGTCAAAGCATGGCCGGGCATTTAATTGACGCAGGATATGAAGTCCTTGTTTATACACGAACAAAAACTCGTGCTCAAGCATTACTTGAAAAAGGGGCCAAATGGAAAGAAACCGTTCGAGAAGTGGCCGAACAATCTGATGTTATTATCACCATGGTAGGCTACCCTCACGATGTAAAAGAGATTTATTTAGGCAAAGACGGCATTATACATAATGCAAAGAAAGGCTGCTATACAATTGATATGACGACATCGAGCCCTATACTTGCTCGTGAGATTTATCAAGCAGCAAAAGAGAAGCACATTCATGCGCTTGACGCTCCTGTTTCAGGAGGCGATATTGGGGCTCAGAAAGCAACATTAGCGATTATGGTAGGAGGCGATTCTGAAGCATTCTCTGCCGTTACGCCTATACTTGAAAAAATGGGGACAAATATCGTTCTTCAAGGAAGCGCTGGTGCTGGTCAACATACAAAAATGTGCAATCAAATCGCTATTGCCTCTAATATGATGGGTGTATGCGAAGCTATACTTTATGCTGAAAAAGCCGGATTAGATCCGAATACTGTTCTAAAAAGTATTGAAACAGGCGCAGCGGGAAGCTGGTCGTTAAGTAATTTAGCTCCTCGCATGATTAAAGGAGACTTCGAACCAGGTTTTTATATTAAACACTTCCTTAAAGATATGAAGATTGCCATTGAATCAGCTGAAGAAATGGAGCTGTATACACCAGGGCTAAAATTAGCAAAATCGCTTTATGAACAGCTCGAAAAACAAGGCGATGATAATAAAGGAACACAGGCTCTGTATACCCTTTTAAAACAGCATGCCCTAACTGTATAAAAACAGGCAGCTCATTACGAGCTGCCTGTTTTTATTAATGATTTACGCTTCATTTAACGAATTCATAAAACGACTGAATGCGAGCTGCCCTTCAGCAGTTTGTTTAAATACACCTGCATGTTCTAAAATAGTTGCAAAGACCAAACCGAGCTCTTGTTGGAGAATGCTTTGGACATTTTCTGCTTCAATATGTGGATATTTTTTCTTGATTTGTTCGGCCCACTTCACGTGTTTTTTCACTTGATCATGTCTGCTGGCTAATTCGCTCAGGTTATTCTGAACTAACCCTTTGGCCACTAGACTCATTTCGTCTTTCAAACGACCGGGTAAAACCGCAAGCCCCATTACTTCAATTAAACCTATGTTCTCTTTTTTGATATGATGAACTTCTGCATGCGGATGATAAATGCCATCTGGGTGTTTGGCGTTTGTTCGATTGTTTCGCAGTACTAAATCTAATTCATACAAATCTCCTCTTTTTCGAGCAATAGGCGTGACCGTGTTGTGAGGAGTTTGATCTGTAAAAGCTAAAATATCAGCACTTTGATCACTATATGATTTCCATTTCTTCAAAATGAAATCCGCTGCTTCCACTAATGGTACAAGGCGCGAACTTTGAAGACGAACGACCGACATCGGCCAATGAACAATTCCAGCTTTCACGTCTGGATATGCTTTAAGAGAGAACAATTTATTTATTTTTGCTTTAGCCATAGGAAAATCATGATAGCCGCCTTGAAAGTGGTCATGAGTTAAAATAGATCCTCCTACGATGGGTAGATCTGCATTTGATCCTAAAAAATAATGTGGAAATTGTTCAACGAAGGCAAGCAGCCGCTTAAACGTTTGCTTTGAAATATACATGGGTGTATGTTCACTCGCAAAAACAATGGCATGTTCATTATAATAAACATAAGGTGAAAACTGCATGTACCACAGCTCTTCCTGCAATTCCACAGGAATAATCCGGTGATTTTGACGAGCTGGGTGGTTAATGCGACCTGCATAACCAGCATTTTCTTTACAGAGAAGGCACAGCGGATAGTTGCTTTCCTTCAATGATTTGCTTGCTGCAATAGCTTTTGGATCTTTTTCCGGCTTTGATAAGTTGATGGTAATTTCAAGTTCTCCAAAGTCAGTGTTTGTTACCCATCTTTCGTTTTTAGCAATTCGATCTCTGCGAATATAGTGAATGTCTTTTGACAGCTTATAATAATAGCTTGTGGCTTTTTGAGGGCTTTGCTGATAGTGGTCATAAAATGTCCGATTAACCTCTGAAGGCATGCTTGCAAAGCATCCCATTATTTTGGTATCGAATAAATCTCTATACGTGATAGAATTCTCGGCGATTCGATTGTTTTCTGCAGCCCAATCAAGCATGTTGTCTAAAATAGCAGCTGGATGTTCCAGACGTTCTTCATTGACTTCTACTATAATACATTCGTCGAGCCTTAACACTTCCAGCAGTTTATTTCTCACCACATCTATATCCCATTTTGTTAATAGATTCTTTTGTAAACCATATTGAATAAGTCGGGTGATTTCTTCATGAATGTTGACTGACATACACTCGTTCCTTTCTCTATCTGTTTTCTCTTATACTGCTTCTAATGTGAGTTCACGCGCTCCTTCTCCAACCGTCACCACATAAAATTCAGCTTCTAAACTCGTTTTCTCATAATAGGTATTCCTTACTTTTTCAACAAACCTATCAACCTGTGCTTTTTGTACGATGCTAATTGTACAGCCGCCAAAACCTGCACCTGTCATGCGTGATCCAATCACGCCTTCTTGCAGCCAAGCTGCTTCTACAAGAGCATCTAGTTCTTTCCCACTTACTTCATAGTCATCTCGCAGTGAGCAGTGCGATTCATTCATCAATTGGCCAAACCCTTTTAAATCACCGTTTTGCAATTTAGCAACCGCTTCTTTTGTGCGTTCATTTTCATATACCGCATGTTTAGCGCGCTTACAATCTACTTCGTTTTGTATCAAAGATTTGTGCTTTTCAAATTGCTCTTTGGTTAAATCTCCAAGCGAATTAATGGAAAGTGAAGTTTGCAAGTCTGACAGCGCTCTTTCACACTCCATGCGGCGTTCATTATATTTTGAGTCTGCCAGCCCTCTTCGCTTATTTGTATTAGAAATAACGAGCACAGCATCTGTTAATTGCAGCGGGCTATACTGGTATTCAAGAGTTTGACAGTTTAACAATACGGCTTGATTTTCCTTTCCCATTCCAATTGCAAACTGATCCATAATCCCGCAGCTTACGCCGATAAATTCATTTTCAGCTTGCTGCGCCATTTTTACAAGGTCCATCATATCAATATTCAATTCAAGAATTTTATTTAAAAGTACGCATGTGACTAACTCAATTGATGCCGACGATGAAAGCCCTGCTCCGTTAGGAATGTTGCCGAAAAACAAGATATCAAAACCAAAAGGAAGATCATATCCGTGCTTTTTAAAGGTGTCCATTACTCCTTTTGGATAATTAGCCCAATCATCTTCGGTTTTGTACGTTAATTGCTCTAAAGAGGATTCAATAACGCCTGCTTCAGAGAAGTTTTTAGAGTACATACGTATTTTTCGATCATGACGTTTTTGTACTACCGCATACGTTCCTATACTCAATGAACAAGGAAAAACATGCCCTCCATTATAATCAGTATGTTCTCCAATTAAATTGACACGCCCTGGCGCAAAAAAGCAGCGAATAGCTTCTGACGAATGAAATATTTGTTTGAACTCTTCGATTAATTTTCCCAGCATTTATTATCACCTATTTTAAGTAGTTTTTTGGAAACGGATTCATATGTACATTGTAAAGTCCAATTTTCCTTGCCTCAATGGTAAAATTACTATCGATAATCGGTACTTTTTTGCTTATCACCTTAAAAATGATTCTTTTGAATTGACGATGAACTACTCTTACGCCAAAAAGGTGTTATCTTTATGTGAGCCTTGACTTGCAAATGATAAGAAAATAATAGATTTAGAGACATTCTCTAAAAATAATCACGATATTTTCAAAAAATTATAGAAAAATGAAAGCGATTACGTTAAAGTAAGAATTAAGTACTACTTTATTTCAAAAAGAAGGTGAAAATTTGCTCTCACATTTCCAAGCTCAAGAATATTCAACGTACGCATACAGGTTTTTAGAATCCCGCACAAACGAAGTTGCGCAGCTATGGTCGGTTGGGTGGGATGAAGTTTTCTCTCCCCTTTATAACTGGAGCGGAAATCAGCGAAAAGACGTAGGGAAATATATTTTTCAATACACGGTTTCTGGGTACGGGATGATTGAAATAGATGGACAAGAATATAAAGTGGATGCTGGTAAAGCATTCATCGTCAATATACCTGGAAATTATCGCTATTACTTACCAAAGGAAAGTGAAAACTGGGAGTTTATTTTTCTTACATTATACGGAGATGAAGTACAAAAATGCTGGGATTATATTCAGTCAACCCACTCCCCTGTAATTAGGTTTCATCCTGAATCAGCACCTGTTCAGCTGCTTGCTCAAATATATAAGCGGGCAAGTGAAAAACATATAGCAGATCCATTTCATGCCTCAAGCTTATCTTACCGCTTTGTAATGGAGCTGTACCAATATATTAAAAGCATGGACAGTTTTACAGAAGATTGGCCTGAAAGTATCATTAGCTCTATTTTATTTGCCCGTAATCATTATCATGAAGAAATCGGTCCGGATGAAATGGCAGATGCAGCTCATTTATCTCGCTATCATTTTAGCCGGTTATTCAAACAAACAACTGGAATTACGCCGATTCAATATTTAACGAAGCTTCGCATTCAAAAAGCGGCCGAGCTATTGCATCAAACCAAGTATTCAATCGAAGAAATTGCTGAAAACGTCGGCTATGCAAATGCCAATTATTTAACAAAAGTATTTCGCAAAACAACCAATATGACACCCGGACAGTATCGAAAAAGTGATGCATCCATTGATGAGCACTTTGCATTGCCAAAATAAAAACGACTTTCATAAAAGGAAGTCGTTTTTATTTTTTATCGGGAATTTCTACTACCACAGAACCTTTTTCGTAAATAAAAGTCAATTTTTTACCCGGGATAATCATATTTTCTAAAATATCTCGTGCAGCTTGAAGTGCAAACTCTGTCCGTTCTGCCTTTTCCTGCACTTCTTCATTTTCAGCTTGAAGATCATTTTTATCCAGCGCTCTTATTTTAGCTAATGCCTGATCTATAAAATCGTATGCTTCGTCATATATAAGCTCTATACGGTCCTTCATGTGCTCATTCATGCTCCTTTGCCCATTTTGTATTATCATAAATGAATTAGATATATTCTACAACCTAAAACTGTATAAGTTTTTACGCTTAGCTCTCACGTATTTTCTTTCATTTCTTTTTATTTTTTTAAAAAAGAGAGCTGCTTTTAATAGCAAAAAAAGACCATTCAATTTATCATGAATGGCCTTTTTAGAAAACTTATACGCTGACAACAAACTCATCATCTTTTACATCAACTGTCACTTGACTATAATCTTCAATTTGCCCTGCAATTAATTCTCTGGCAATTTTTGTTTCAATATATTTTTGAATAAACCTTTTTAAAGGGCGAGCTCCGTATACCGGATCAAACCCGGAGGCTGCAATATAATTTTTTGCTTCTTCTGTTAACGTTAACGAAATATGACGATCGGATAAACGCTTTTCAAGCTGAAGCAATAGCTTATCAATAATCCCTTTTACTTCATGAACAGTTAGCGGTTTGAATAAAATCGTGTCGTCTACTCGATTTAAGAATTCTGGGCGAAAATGCTGTCTTAATTGAGCCATCACTTGCTCTCTGGCTTTTTCAGTAATCTCGCCTTCACTTGTTAAAGCGTCTAATAAAAATTGAGAACCGATATTCGACGTCATAATAATGACTGTATTTTTAAAATCAATGACTTTTCCTTTTGAATCTGTTGCTCTTCCATCATCTAGTATTTGAAGGAGCACATTAAATACTTCGGGATGGGCTTTTTCAATTTCATCCAACAAAACGACTGAATAAGGCTTGCGTCTCACCGCTTCTGTTAGCTGGCCGCCTTCTTCATATCCTACATAGCCAGGAGGCGCTCCTATAAGCCTAGAGACCGCATGCTTTTCCATGTACTCAGACATATCAATACGAACCATTTGTTCTTCACTGTCAAATAAAGAATGTGCCAATGTTTTGGCTAGCTCCGTTTTTCCTACTCCGGTAGGTCCTAGGAAAATAAATGACCCAATCGGACGGTTCGGGTCTTTAATGCCTGCCCGTGCGCGAATCACAGCATCCGTCACTAAGGATACGGCTTCGTCTTGTCCAATCACACGCTGCTGTAAAATTGACTCAAGCTTCAACAGCTTTTCTCTTTCCCCTTCAACTAGTTTTGATACCGGAATTCCCGTCCATCTTCCTACAATTTCAGCAATTTCTTCTTCTGTTACTTCTTCTCTTAATAAACGGTTTTCTTGTGCTTTTTCAGCAGCTGTTTCTTCCAGCTGTTTTAGTTCTTTTTCAAGAGCTGGAATGCGTCCGTGGCGAAGTTCAGCTGCTTTATTTAAATCATATTTCCCTTCAGCTTCTTCTAGGTCTCGCTTCGCTTTCTCAAGCTGCTCCCGGACATCTTGCACCGTTTGAATCGACTGCTTTTCTTTTTCCCACTGCAGCTTCATTGTATCTGCACGTTCTTTTAAATCAGAGACTTCTTTTCGAATTGCCTCTAACCTTGTGATGCTTGCTTGATCTGTTTCTTTACTTAATGCCGCTTCTTCAATTTCAAGCTGCATGACACGTCGTGTTACTTCATCTAATTCTGATGGCATCGAATCTATTTCTGTTCGAATGGTTGCGCATGCTTCATCAATTAAATCAATTGCTTTATCAGGTAAAAAGCGGTCTGAGATATAACGATCAGACATAACCGCTGCTGAAACAATCGCTCGGTCGTGAATATTCACGCCGTGATGAATTTCAAATCGTTCTTTTAAACCACGCAAAATAGAGATTGTATCTTCTACTGAAGGTTCTTCAACCAGCACCTGTTGAAAGCGTCTTTCAAGCGCTGGATCTTTTTCAATATACTGACGGTACTCATCAAGAGTTGTAGCTCCTATACAGTGAAGTTCTCCTCTAGCAAGCATTGGTTTTAAAATATTCCCTGCATCCATCGCTCCATCCGTACGGCCTGCTCCAACGATTGTATGAAGCTCGTCAATGAATAAAAGAATTTGACCGTTGCTTTTCTTAACTTCTTGAAGAACAGCTTTTAAACGCTCTTCAAATTCTCCCCTGAATTTCGCTCCTGCTACTAAAGCTCCCATATCTAATGAAAAGATGGTTTTATCTTTTAATCCTTCAGGTACATCTCGGCGAACAATACGCTGTGCTAAACCTTCAACAATCGCTGTTTTACCAACGCCAGGTTCTCCGATCAAAACTGGATTGTTTTTTGTTTTTCGCGATAAAATGCGGATAACGCGGCGAATTTCTCCGTCTCGTCCAATGACTGGATCAATGTTCCCTGCTCGTACCTCTGCTACTAAGTCTCTTCCATATTTAGCTAACGCTTCATATGTGACTTCGGGATTTTGACTTGTAATTCGCTGATTTCCTCGAAGGCTGGTAAGCACATCTTGCAGAGCTTTTTTTGTTATACCGTGACTTGAAAATAACTTGCCATATTCACTAGAAGACGGTTCCTGTGCTAATGCTAAAAAGATGTGCTCAACTGAAACATAATCATCTTGCAAACGAGATGCTTCTTCTTGAGCTTTAACAAACAGCTGCTGAAGTTTATTCGTAATATAAACCTTCCCTGCTTCAGCACCACTTCCTGTAACGGCTGGTTTTTTCGCAAGCAATTGATTTACCTGCTGCTGAAAAGATTGATGATCTATATGTAAATGATCTAATATGCGAGGAGCAATACCATCTTGCTGATGAATGAGCGTATAAAGCAAATGAGCAATATCCACTTCCTGCTGATTTCGTTTAATAGCTTCGGACTGTGCTTCCATCACGCCTTCTTGCAATTTTTGGGTCATTTTATTTATATCCATTGAACATCCTCCTTCGATACATTTGACCTTTATTGACCTTTATTTCATTATACCCAGCAATAGGAAAACAAGTAAAGCCATTCAATTTAGAATGGCTTCTTTATTTTTTACTATTTAAGGCTTGCGCATGTACGTCCAGTGGCGATCATCGTTGGCCGTCTCTGGAAAACGCTCTCCTGCTTTTAATTTAACCTTTTGAGGATTATTTACGTTGCTTCCTGTTTCACCAATTTCAATATACACTCCGTTATTAGGAGCTTTTTGACCCGGTGTAAAATGACGATTTTGTCCCATTGTCCTGCCTCCTCATTCCTGAAATGAAATGTTCTCCTATACTATTCCCTTAAGATTTCTGTTTCATAATGGAGATGTTTTCATATTAGGAAGAGAAAAAGAGCAGACCTTTAGATCCGCTCTTTTATATTAATGAGTAAATTTAATAGCTTTTTCGATTTCAGTTTCTCCAGCTAGCATTTCAAACGTTTTTCCTATCGTAGCTTCTTCGTTTAGGCATTCTACAAGCACGGTTGCTACATCTGCTCGGGGAATCGTCTGAGATTTATCTTCAATATCATTATTGATATCAATTTTCCCAGTAGCTTGATCATTCGATAAAGTTCCTGGTCGTACAATTGTATACTGTAGATTAGACTGCTTTAGGTATTCATCCGCTATCGCTTTAGCACGCAGGTAAAGCTGTAAGCCTTCTGGTCCTTGCTCAGGTGCGTCTGTTCCCATTGAACTTAACATAACAAAGCGCTTTACACCTTGATTTTTTGCTTCATCAATGATATTTTTAGCACCGTTTTGATCTACAGCGATTGTCTTTTTGTCTCCGGTATGTCCTCCAGAACCTGCTGCAAATATGACAGCGTCCATACCTCTTAAAGCATCTGAAACATCTTGCTCCAAGTCAGCAAGCACAACATTGGCACCTAGCTTCTTTAACGCGTCTGCTTGCTTTTCGTCGCGAACCATCGCATAAGCTTCGTGCTGCTTGCTGTTTGCAACTTTTTCTACCACTTGTTTTCCCGTTGTTCCGTTTGCTCCAACAACTAATACTTTCATCATAAATCACCTTTCGTTCTGTTTAGTATACAATGGGTGTTCCCTCAATTAATTCCCTTTAAACAAAAAACCCCTTCTGATATTCTCAGAAAGGGTTTTTCTCTTAAGCTAAAATGGCTTGCAGCAAAGCTTTTTGTACATGCATACGATTTCCAGCCTGCTGAAAGACAACAGAATTTGGTCCGTCAATAATGCTTGCTGTTACTTCTTCTTCACGATGCGCAGGCAAACAGTGCAGAAATAAATAGTCTGACTTAGCATAGGCAGCTAGTTCTTCATTTACTTGATAAGGAGCAAATATTTTCAAGCGCTGCTGTGCTTCTTCTTCCTGTCCCATACTTGTCCATACGTCTGCATAAATAGCATCGGCATTTTTCACAGCCTCTACAGGATCTTTTGTAATCGTAACCTTCGCACCTGTTGTAGCAGCTATTTCATTAACATAAGCTGTTACAAAGTCTTTTGGCTCATAACCATCAGGGCATCCAATTGAAATATCTATCCCCATTTTTGCACATGCAATCATTAACGAATGCGCTACATTATTTCCGTCTCCAACATAAGCTACTTTTAGCCCTTCAAATGATTTCTTGTGCTCGTAAATCGTTAATAAATCAGCTAGAGCCTGACAAGGATGATAATCATCTGTCAAACCATTAATAACGGGAATAGATGCGTAATCTGCAAGCTCTTCGATCTTGCTATGTTCAAATGTACGAATCATTATAGCATCGATGAATTCAGATAGTACGCGTGCTGTATCAGCAATCGTTTCTCCGCGTCCAATCTGTAAATCTTGGCTGCTTAAAAAGAGGGCGTTTCCTCCAAGCTGCATCATTCCCGCTTCAAATGAAACTCTTGTTCTTGTTGAAGATTTTTCAAAAATGAGCCCCAGCGTTTTTCCTTTTAACGATGTTACGATTTCACCATTTTTATGCTTTTGTTTCAGCTCAATGGCGCTTTCCAAAAGTGACATAATATCGTCTGATGATAAATCTTTAAGCGTAAGCAAATCTTTTCCTTTTAAATTGGTATTTACCGATACTGTACTCATGATACTGTCACTTCCTTTTTAGTTTTTTGAAACCATTCTTGTAGTGATGAAACCTGATATTCATCGACTTGGAACGATTGGAAAAATAGCGATGCCGTTTCTGCCTCCGTCATGACCATCAAACCGTGTTTTAATGCTGACATACGGCTTTCTTTATCTTCAGGCTGTAAGCTTACGTATAATAAAGCTTCTTTCGTTTTCACCCATTCACTAACTTCTTTATCTTTAACAAGAGTTAAGCCCGCGCTTTGCACAAGTGCTTCAAGACCTTGCGCTTCTCCGTTGATATATACTTCCGCAGCACCGTTTTTACTTAACACATACTGATGGAATACTTTTTTTGCTGCTTCTTCAATCGTTGAAGAAATTGCAATTCCTTCACCAGTTGACTTCATTTCCGGTCCAACAAGTGGATCAACTCCTGATAATTTACTTGTCGAAAACACTGGAAACTTGATAGTTGTGTAAGCCGGATCCGGCAATAAACCTAGCTTTTCACTAATTTCCGACAATGATTTCCCAAGCAATATTTGAGTTGATAGCGAAACAAGCGGCGTGTTGCACACTTTGCTTACTACAGGCACTGTACGGCTGGCACGCGGGTTAACTTCCAGCATGTAGACTTCATCGTTGTAAATAACATATTGGATATTCATAATCCCTTTATATTGGAGTTTGTTTACAATTTTTTGAGCGTAGCTCACCATTTTTTCTTTATGTGCTTTTTCTATTGTTTTTGCTGGTAAAAGCGCATAGCTGTCTCCTGAATGAACGCCGGCTTTTTCAATATGTTCAACGATTGTCGGAATCAACACATCTTTTCCATCTGCTACCACATCAACTTCTGCTTCTTTCCCAGGGAAGTAAGCATCAATAAGCATTGGGAAATGAGACGCTTTAATAGCCGGTAAACAAGCCTGAAGCTCTGTTTCGTTTTGAATTGTCAGCATCCCTTTTCCGCCAATTACGTAAGAAGGACGAATAAGTAATGGGAATCCCATATCTTTTGCTTTTTGGACAAGCTCTTGCTCATCTTTCGCCATTTCACCTGGGATATGAGGGATATCACACTCATCTAAAAGCTTGTAAAACAAGTCACGATCTTCAAGTGCATCAATGACATCATTTGTAATCCCTAGTAAATTGACGCCAGCTTCTTCTAGCCCTTTAACAAGCGAAATAGCTGTTTGACCTCCGTATTGAACAATTACATCCTTCACATTTTCAGCATCAAGAACATTTAATACGTCTTCTACTGTTACAGGTTCAAAATATAAGCGATCTGCTACTTCAAAATCCGTACTTACCGTTTCTGGATTATTGTTAATTAAAATCGTTTCGTATCCTTCTTTTTCAAGAGCTAGCACACCATGTACAGAGCTGTAGTCGAACTCTACTCCTTGCCCGATACGAATTGGTCCGGAACCGATAATCGCAACTTTTTTATTCGTTGATGGTTCAATTTCGCTCTCTCCGTAATAACTGGAATAGAAATAAGCCGTTGAAGATTCAAACTCCGCTGCACATGTATCCACCATTTTATAACTCGGCGTAATATGTAGTGCTTTACGCTTCGCTCTTACGTCAAGCTCAGGCACATTCCATACGTTTGCTAGATACGCATCTGTAAATCCATGCTCTTTCACTTGCTTGAAGTGTTCAGCTGTAATCGAATCAAAACGCACTTCCTTTAAAGAGGCTTCCATTTTAATCAGCTGTGCAAAGTGTGTTAAATAGAAATAATCAATTTGCGTTACTTCATGGATATACTCAGGCGTTGTGCCACGGCGTAAAAGCTCTAAGATAATAAAAATACGTTCATCGCTTTGTTCGCTAAGCTTGCTTTTTAATTCATCCGTTGAAAGTTCTTGCAGTTCTTCTACTTCTAATCCTTGTAAGTCAATTTCTAAAGAAGACAATGCTTTTTGGAAGCTACGTGTAAAGTTACGGTCAATAGCCATTACTTCTCCAGTTGCTTTCATTTGCGTACCAAGCGTTCTTTCAGCGTAGAAAAACTTGTCAAACGGCCATCTTGGAAATTTCACTACTACGTAGTCAAGAGCAGGTTCAAAACTTGCATACGTGTCTCCTGTGACAGGATTTAATAACTCATGAAGCGTGTAGCCTACCGATAGCTTTGCAGCAATTTTGGCAATCGGATAGCCCGTTGCTTTTGATGCAAGAGCAGACGAACGGCTCACACGCGGATTTACTTCAATTAGATAATACTGCTTGCTTTTTGGATCAAGCGCAAACTGGATGTTGCAGCCCCCAATAATGCCAAGCGATGAAATAATTTTAACTGAAGCAGAGCGAAGCATTTGATATTCCACGTCTGTTAACGTTTGAGAAGGAGCAACGACTACCGAATCTCCAGTATGGACGCCTACGGGATCGATGTTTTCCATATTACAAATTGTGATGCACGTATTGTTCACGTCACGCATAACCTCGTACTCAACCTCTTTAAATCCAGCGATGCTTTTTTCAATTAAGCATTGAGTAATAGCACTTTCACGCAAACCTGACGCTGAAAGCTTTTCAAGCTCTTCCATAGAATGAGCAATTCCTCCGCCCGTTCCGCCTAACGTATAAGCAGGACGTACAATAACAGGAAAACCAATTTTCTCGGCAAAAGCTAACGCTTCTTCTACTTTTGTGACAACTTCACTTTCCGGCACCGGTTCATTCAGTTCATTCATCAATGCACGGAACTCTTCACGGCTTTCACCTTTTTTGATTGATTCAATCGGTGTTCCTAAAAGTTTCACATCGTATTTCGGCAAAATGTTTTGTTCATGAAGCTCAAGGGCTAAGTTTAAACCCGTCTGTCCGCCTAATGTGGCTAACAAACCATCCGGCTTTTCTTTTGCAATAATTTTCTCCACGCAGTCTACTGTTAATGGTTCAAAATAGATTCGATCTGCTACGTGAGTGTCCGTCATAATTGTAGCTGGATTATTATTGATTAAGATAACTTCATAACCTTCTTCTTTTAATGACAAGCATGCCTGAGTTCCTGAATAATCAAATTCTGCTGCTTGCCCGATTACGATTGGTCCTGATCCGATTACTAAAATCTTTTTTAACGTTTGGTCTTTAGGCATATACTTTTCCGCTCCCTACTTGCTGTACTTTCGTCATAAATTCATCAAAGATATACGTGCTGTCACTTGGTCCAGGATGTGCTTCTGGATGGTATTGAACCGACATAACAGGAAGGTCTTTATGCATTAAACCTTCAACCGATCCGTCATTCACATTTTTAAATCGAACGTTTAATGGCGTAGACGTAATCGTCTGTTCGTCTACGACATAGCTATGGTTTTGAGACGTCATACACACTTTGTTATTCGTTAAATCAATTACAGGCTGATTAGCTCCTCGGTGACCGAACGCCAGCTTTTTGGTTTGTGCCCCAAAAGCAAGCCCAATTAACTGATGTCCAAAGCAAATTCCCAAAGTTGGATAAGATGAAATAATTTCTTTTAATTCATCCAGCTGACTGCTCACTTGAGTTGGATCTCCAGGTCCGTTTGATAAGACAATGCCATCCGGCTGCAGTTCTTTTACTTTTGAAGAACTTGTAGAATAGGGAACAACTGTTACTTTGCACTCTCGATTTAACAGCTCTTGTAAAATTGATTTTTTATAACCAAAGTCCATTAATACAACGTGTTTTTCACCGTTTCCGTAAGTAACAGGCTCTTTTGTTGATACTTCTTTTACTACATATCCATCGCATTCAGCAGTAAATGCTGGCGGCTCAGCAGATGTCGAAAAGGCAGATTGCATCGTACCTTCTTTTCGAATTCGTTTTACGACCGCTCTCGTATCCACATGTGTAATAAGCGGAATGTTCCATTTCTTTAAATATTGTTTAAAGCTGTACATCGCTTCGTAATGGAACCCTTCATCTGAACATTCGTATACGACAACGCCTGCTACATGAGGCTTTTTGCTTTCATAATCTTTTTCATTGATACCATAGTTCCCAATCAAAGGGTACGTAAAGACGATAATTTGATCTTTGTAAGATGGATCAGTCACAACTTCTTGATAACCAGTCATTCCAGTAAAGAAAACAATTTCTCCTTCTGCCTGGTGCGTTGCTGTATGTTCAATGTGTCCGGCGAACGAATCGCCGTTTGCTAAGTGTAAATATCCGTTCATTGTGCATCCCTCTTCGAATAATTATTTATAAAACAGAATTTTTATACAAACATATTCAAAAAAATTTGTATTATGAAGTAATTTTTGTTTTGCTAAACGCTTCTTCAATGATATGAATCGCTTGGTCCAACTCTTCTTTTGTTACAGTTAAAGGCGGCAGCAATCGTACTACGTGCGGTCCTGCTCCCAGTGCTAGCAATCCTTTTTCACGCATAGCTGCAAGCAATGCTGACTGATGTTCTCCGCATTCAATTCCAATCATAAAACCTTTTCCACGAACATCGGTTACAAATGAATAATCTGCTATGCTATTTTTCAAAGCATTGGTAAAATAAAGGCTTTTTTCTGTAACCTCTGCCAAAAATGCTTCATTAAAAATAATGTTTAAGGTTGCTTTGGCTGAAGCTAGTGCAATTGGGTTTCCTCCAAAGGTTGTTCCGTGAGTACCAGGTCCAAATGCATCTTTGAGATAGCCTTTTCCAATCATCGCACCAACCGGCATTCCGCTTCCTAACCCTTTGGCTGCTGTAATAATGTCTGGTGACACGTTAAAATGCTGATAAGCGAACGGTTTTCCTGTTCTGCCGATTCCAGTTTGCACTTCATCGACTATAAACAGTGCTTCGTGCTTTTTACACAGCTCTTGAATGGTTAATAAAAATGCTTCGGTTCCTGGAACCACTCCGCCTTCTCCTTGAATGACTTCAACCATAATTGCTGCTACGCTATCGTCCATTTCCTGTTTTAATGCTTCTTCATCATTGTATGGCACGTAAACAAACTCATTAACAAGAGGACCGAAGCCATCATGAATTTTTGCCTGCCCTGTAGCTGTCATTGTAGCAAATGTACGTCCATGAAATGATTTTGTAAACGTAATAATTTTGTGTTTTTGCGTGTACTTGCGCGCTAATTTAATCGCCGCTTCGTTGGCTTCTGCACCGCTGTTACAAAAAAATACTGCATCACCGTTTGAGTGTTCCACAAGCTTACCTGCTACGTCTTCTTGAATCGATTGATGAAATAAATTTGACACGTGCCACACTTTATTTAACTGCTCTTCGACCGCTTTTTGAACATCAGGATGACGATGACCTACGTTACAAACAGCGATACCTGAAATAAAATCTAAATACTCATTTCCTTTGTTATCTATTAATTTTGTTCCTTGCGCCTCTTCCACATGGATATCAAACCGTTGATATGTTGGAAACAATGAACTCATCGCTATCTTCTCCACCTTTTCCACTATATTTAATTGCTGTACCAATCAGCTTTCCTTCCTTATCTAAAAATCCATCAGTTCCGCTAATAATATGAACTTCTTCAAGCAAAGGAGATAACGCATTTACCGCTGATGTTACTTTCGGAATCATTCCGCCGTAAATTACTTTTTCTTCAATAAGTGCATCAATCTCTGACTTTGTAAGCTCAGGAAGCAATGCTCCATCCTTTAACACACCTTTTACATCCGTTACAAACATCAGCTTTTCAGCATTTACTGCTTGTGCAACGGCTCCGGCTGCCACGTCAGCATTAATATTATAGCTATTGCCTTCTTCATCGGCTCCAATGGAAGAAATAACTGGAATATACTGACTGTCAGTTAGTTGTTTTAATAATGTATCATTTACGCCTTTTACTTCTCCAACGTAACCTAGACGTTCAACATCGATAGCCTCTGCTTTAAGCAATAATCCATCAATTCCTGATAGTCCTACCGCTTTTAAGTTCGCTTTTTGTAGTTCTTTTACAAGCTGCTTATTAACCTTGCCTGCTAATACCATCGTCACAACTTCTAATGCTTCTTTGGACGTTTTTCGAAGCCCATCTACAAATTCCGTTTCAATGTGAAGTTTGGTAAGCGTATCTTGAATATCAGGCCCGCCTCCGTGCACAACAATGATTTGATATCCACTCGCTTTTAACTGCTGAATACTTTCAAAAAAAGCGCTTGTTAACTGATTGACAATGCTGCCTCCGCATTTTACAACGACGATTTTTTCACTGCTCATTTCACTCTCTCCTTACGTTCGATAACTGGCGTTGATTTTGACATAATCGTAAGTCAAATCGCAGCCCCACGCCTTGCCAATTCCATTTCCCTGCTGCAAGTCAACATAGACTTCGACCGTATCATTTTCTAGATAAGCCTTTGCTTCTTCTTCACTAAATGAAACAGGCTGACTGTTTTCTAACATCTGGATATTGCCTAACGAAACATTCACTGTTTCTGGATTAAGCGCTACTCCGCTGTACCCAACTGAACAAATAATTCGTCCCCAATTAGCATCGGCTCCATACATGGCCGTTTTCACTAGGTTCGAGCCCACAATTTGTTTAGCAATCACATTTGCTTCTTCGTTTGTATGAGCACCAGATACGTTTACTTCAATTAGTTTTGTTGCTCCTTCACCGTCGCGTGCAATTTGTTTGGCTAAATCTTCACACGTCAAGCGCAGTGCTTCATAAAACGAATTCCATTCAGGATGATCTGGTGTAAGCGACTGGTGACCAGCTTTTCCATTTGCTAAAACAATAACCATATCGTTGGTTGACGTATCACCATCCACTGTAATTTGATTAAAGCTTTTATTTGTAATAGAACCTAGCGCATCTTGTAGCACTGAAGCTTCAACCTTAGCATCCGTTGTGATAAAGCTAAGCATCGTAGCCATATTTGGATGAATCATGCCTGATCCTTTCGCTGTGCCGCCAATGGTAACTACTTTGCCGTCAATTTTTGTTTCATAGCAAGCTGACTTCATCACTGTATCTGTTGTTAAAATAGCCGTTTGAAATTCTTCTGCTTTTTCTTTGTTCGACGAAGGACTTAATAACCCAATGCCTTTAACAACTTTTTCCATATCTAGAAGCTCTCCAATTACGCCTGTAGAAGCTACCGCTACATGATGAGGTAGGATATTAAGCTTTTCTGCACATGTATTTCGCATTTGGTATGCATCTTTTAATCCTTGTTCTCCAGTACATGCATTTGCACATGCGCTGTTCACAACGATCGCTTGCAGCTTCTGCTCCACCGCTACACTTTCTTTTGTAACAGCTAAAGGCGCTGCTTGAAAGGCATTAAGCGTGTAAACAGCTGCGCAATTAGCTGGCACGTCGCTTACAATAACTCCTAAATCTTTTTTAGCATAACGTAAACCAGCGTGAACGCCATCTGCTGAAAAACCTAGCGGCGTTACAATTGTACCGTTCTCTATTTTCTTTATCTTTTCTTTCGTTTGTTTAACCGTAATCACTATACGTTCCCTCCTGCTTTTATCGTGATTAGTGATGCTGTGTCTTTATGGGAAGACAGGCAGTAGCCCGATACCCGCTTGCTGTTCAAATCCCATCATGATATTGGCATTTTGAATGGCCTGACCGGCTGCCCCTTTAACTAAGTTATCAATGACAGAAACAATCGTGACACGCTTTGTTCGTTCGTCAAATGCAACACCGATATCGCAATAATTTGATGCACTTACTTCTTTAGTAGACGGAAATTCACCAGCTTTTCGAACGCGAACGAACGGGGAGTTTTGATATGTATCTACATATAGCTGATGAAGTTCTTGTACTGAGCTTTCTTCAGAAAGTTCAGCGTATATTGTACTCATAATCCCTCGCGTCATTGGAACTAAGTGCGTACTGAACGTAACGTGGCCAATTTCCTCATCCCACCTTTCTAAAATAGATTCGATTTCTGGGATATGCTGATGTTGGTTAACTTTGTATATTTTTATATTTTCATTGATTTCAGCATAATGAGCCATTTGCGAAAGACCGCGTCCTGCTCCTGAGATTCCGGACTTTGCATCAATGATAATAGAGTTTGATTTCACCATTTGTTTACTAACGAGGGGAGCTAGCCCAAGCAGTGTAGCTGTTGGATAACAACCCGGGTTCGCAACGAATGTACTGCTTTCGACTTCATCTGCAAACCATTCTGATAATCCATACACAGACTGTTGTAAAAACGCTTCGGCTGCAGCAGGCTTTTTGTACCATTTTTCATAAAGCGCTTCTGTTTTTAATCTAAAATCTCCAGATAGATCTACCACTTTTATTCCTTCTTCTATTAATTGAGGTACAAGTTTGCTAGAAACACCGGACGGAGTTGCTGTAAACACTAAATCTAATTCTTCAGCCATATTCTTAGGGTTTATATCTTGCAGTGTATATACAGTATTAGAAAGGTGAGGATAAACTTCTGCTAGTTCTGTCCCATCCTGAGATGATGAATAAACTGCATAAACATGAAAATGTGGGTGATTCGCTAACAAACGAATCAGTTCTACTCCTCCATACCCTGTTGCTCCAACAATTCCTACCTTGTATTCTTTCATTTTAAAACTCCTTTTTCCACGTATCTATTTGAATTATTTATCATTATAATACCGTATAAAAATAAAATCAAATGAATATTTAAAAAATCCAACACTTTATTCTATATTTTTAAACATTTTTATTTATTCATAAGTTTTTATTTTTATACCTACCTTTCTATTTTTGTTTAGAAATTGTTCACAGATAGTTTTGGAAAACACTGGTTGTTTTTGTGTATAATAAGAATATCGATAAAAATCATCCGTATGATATTTTTTATACGGCTAGTGGACGTACAGCATATACAGACTGTTCTAACTTAATAGATTAATAAGTAGCAGTCGAAAAAATTTTAATTAAAAGGTGATAACATGATGAACATCACAACGGATTCTTTTTCGAATGAGCTGCAGCAATTTTTTATGAACTTTGATCATAAAATTTCGTTTAAAAAAGGTGACTTTCTCTTTCAAGAAGGTTCGACTTCAACTCATTTATTTTTTATTACGTCAGGGGCCGTGCAAGTAGGTAAAGTGACACCGGAAGGACGCGAGCTGACGCTTCAGCTGGCGAGTTCAGGAGACTTAGTCGGGGAAGTCATGCTATTTTGCGGATCTACTCCCCATATGCTTCAAGCAAAAGCTATTGAACCTTGTACGGCAATCAATATTCAAAAAGGGGTGTTAGAAAACGAACTAGCACAATACCCTGCTCTTTCTATGGAGTATATGAAGTGGATGGGACTACAAATTAAGCGAATGCAGACAAAATTTAGAGACTTAATTCTAAATGGAAAAAAAGGTGCTCTCTATTCTACTCTGATCCGCATGTCTAATAGCTTTGGAGTAATGAAGCCAAATGGTATTTTACTAAACGTAACGTTGACAAATCAAGAAATCGCCAATCTATGCGGGACATCTAGAGAAGTGGTCAACCGCATGCTCGCTGAGTTGCGAAAAAACGAAGTGATTTCAATGGCAGATGGAAAAATTATCATTCATAAGCTTTCTTTTTTAAAGAAAGAAATAGACTGTGAGGACTGCCCTGTGGAATTGTGCAGAATTGAATAAGAAAAAAAGCCATCGTTGATGGCTTTTTTCTTATTGAACACCTAATGCAATTTTAGCATAGCGCGTCATGCGATCTTTATCCCATGGCGGATTAAATGTGATATTCACTTCTACATTTTCTACTTCTTCAAGCGAAATTAATTGTTTTTTCACTTGTTCGCCAATCACACCAGCTAGCGGGCAGCCGATAGAAGTTAACGTCATCGTCACGATAACCGTGTTGTTTTCTTCCATTTCTACACCATACACTAAGCCTAAATTTACGATATCAACGCCAAGCTCTGGATCAATTACTTCTTCTAGTGATTCCATGATTTTATCTTCTAACTGTTTATCCATATTCATTCTCCTTTCTTTTACTTCCGTAATTATCTTCACGTATTAAATATACCCTTAAACAATTTATCGTAAGCAATCAATAACTATGTCTTACACCGTAACAAGACAGCTTTTACATGTCAATCGTTCTGCTTTGCTCCTAAGGAAAAGTTGTGTAAAATATGGGAATACAAGCATGAATATTAGTAGAATTCAATATAATCGTATAACTACTTCAATTTAAAAGGAGCCCTATATGAGAAACGATCAACACTTAATCGCCTTAGATCTGGATGGAACATTGTTAACGAATGAAAAAACCATTTCACCTACAACAAAACGGGTATTAGAAAAAGCCAAACAAGAAGGACATATTGTAATGATTGCAACTGGTAGACCTTATCGTTCCAGTGCTATGTATTACAGCGAATTAGATTTATCCACACCTATCGTAAACTTTAACGGAGCGCTTGTCCATCACCCCCTTCAGCCTGATTTCGGCACGCATCACGAACCTTTAAACCGCCGCACTGTCCATGACATTGTGACAGCTATGCAAGACTATCGCATCAACAATATCATGGCAGAAGTACAAGATGATGTGTATCTTCATTTTGAAGATCGAAAATTAATGGATGTACTTAGCCTAGGGGATCCTAAATTACAAACGGGTGATTTGCGTCATACGCTGCAGCACGATCCAACGTCTATTTTAATTCACGCAGATGAAGAACAGGTACAAGATATACGCTCTCACCTTTCAGATGTTCATGCAGAAGTACTAGAACATAGACGCTGGGGAGCACCTTGGCATGTCGTTGAAATTGTAAAAAAAGGACTTAATAAAGCTGTAGGTCTTGAGCGCGTAGCTAATCATTATCAAATTCCACGCGAACGAATTATTGCGTTTGGAGATGAAGACAATGATTTTGAAATGATTAAATTTGCAGGACACGGTATCGCCATGGAAAATGGTATTAGCGAATTAAAACAGCTAGCGCGTGAAGTAACAAAATCGAATGAAAATGATGGTATTGCTTATTATTTGGAAAAAACGTTAAATTTATAACTTAGCTTTTTTTGAAAAGCAAGGTAAATTTTTATCGCTATCATTTTTTTTATTTAGCACACACTATAACCGACACTTCTTAAGGTGTCGGTTTTATTTATATTACGAGGAGGAATTTATGATGGGCAGAGGCAATCGATCAAAACGTTTTGTGAAACAAGGTGCAGATGCAGTTCAAAAACATGATGAACGAATTCCTTATCATATGACTATGGCAGAGGCAGAAGCATTTCAAGCTCAGCAGCGCCAAACTCCTCATGGAGGACAGTAACTTATGAAAAATTCACTTTTTGGTCAAGTAAAAGATGCGATTCGAAATGCAGTATCCGGCCATTCAGAAGATCAGCTTCACCGTCAAAAGCACGGCAATGGTGAGCTTGATATTTCAGAAGGCGTATTAAATAGTATTGCTTCTAACGCTTCTCCTGAGGAGCAAGAGCAGCTGAAGCAATTCCAAAACTCATTGCATCAAGCGTATGATACAGATGGAGAATCACATTCACAAGAGAAAAGCGCAGACATTACGTCTGATACGCTGTCTCATATCGTTCAGAATGCTTCTCCTGAAGAGAAGGCACAGCTTGAACAGCTTCAAAACACTTTAGAAGGCGGTCAGTCTCACGCTCACGGTAAAGCTCACACGTCCAGTGAAAGCGTGGCAGCTGATATATTATCTCATGCACAGCAAAATGCTTCTCCTGAAGAAAAGAGCCAGCTTGAACAGCTTCAAAGCACTTTAGAAGGCGGTCAGCCTCATGCTCACGGTGAAGCTCACACGTCTAGTGAAAACGTAGCAGCTGATATGCTGTCTCATGCACAGCAAAGCGCTTCTCCTGAAGAACAAGCTCAGCTTCAGCAGCTTCAGAATACATTGGGAGCTGCTGGTCAAAATCATCAAACGTCTCAGGCTCATACGTCTGCAGCTTCTGATGAAAACATTGCAGCTGATATGCTGTCCCATGCGCAGCAAAATGCTTCTCCTGAAGAACAAGCTCAGCTTCAAGAACTTTCTAATGACTTAAAAGGTACACATTAATACAAAGGGTCCAGGTAATTAATACCTGGACCCTTTTTTAATCCTTGCGAAACAAACCAAAGATTCCCATTGTCTGAACGATATTGGTAAATGCTTTAGGATCTACCTCTTTAATCACTCGTTCCAAGTCAAATAATTCATATCTGGTCAAAACAATCATTAGCATTTCTTTATCTTCGTTTGTAAAGCCGCCTTTAGCCGGTACCGCCGTAATCCCCCGCACGAGTTTGGCGTGAATCGCCTTTCTTAGCTCCACTCCTTTTTTCGTTACGATCATTGCTGTGAGTTTGACATGACGCGTATGAATAACATCAATGACGCGAGTAGTTGTATAAAGCGTCACAAGCGTATAGAGTGACTTCTCAGCCCCATATAAAAGACCTGCTAGCACGATAATAATTGCGTTTAATATGAACATATAAGTGCCAATTGGTCGGTCTTTTACTCGAGACAAAATCAGGGCAATAATATCGAGCCCACCAGTTGAAGCTCCAAATTTTAACGTAATTCCTACCCCTACCGCTAAAATAACGCCTCCAAAAACTGCGTTAAGGATGATGTCTTTAGAAAGTGCTTGAATAGGAATAATTCCAAGAAACAAAGTTGTTGCAGCAACGCTGATAAAGCTGTAAACAGTAAATGACTTCCCAACTTTTTTCCACCCTAAAATAGTTACAGGAATATTTAACAACAACAGCAGCACTCCCGTGGAAATAGTAAAAGGGGTGTAATCTGTCACGATACTCGATACAAGCTGCGCTACTCCTGTAAAGCCGCTCGAATATACATTAGCAGGTATCAAAAACAAGTTGAGCGCAAGCGCATTCAATAATGCTCCTACCAAGACGACTATCGCTTTTTTTGTTTCAAGCCACATATTCAAATGACCGACCTCCGCTTTTTTAAAACTTCTTACTCTCCTATACCCATTTATAAAATGAATAAAGTCAGCATCTTTAAAATAGTTAGTACATATAGTATGTACGATTTGGCAGAATTAAAAAAACTTATTCAAAAATTGTATTTTCCTCAAAGTGCTTATACACTAATACTATGTCGTATATAACGCTTCTCAATGTTTATACATCAAATTCATTTAATATTTTATAAATGCAATTAGGAAGGTGACATTTATGTCAATTAAACTTTTAACCGATAGTGCAAGCGATTTGCCTTTATCCTTTTTTCAAGAAAATAACGTTGGCTTTTTACCGCTTCGCGTAAGCCTGGATAATCAAGAATTTTTAGATCTACAAACGATTGAGCCAGCTTCTGTCTACGAAGCCATCCGTAAAGGCAAGATGCCAAAAACATCTCAAGCGGCTCCAACTACTATGTATGAAGTCTTTGAGGACATAGCTAAATCAGGTGATTCTTGCGTTTATTTAGCTTTTTCTTCAGAATTATCCGGTACATATCAAACAGCAATGATGATTCGAGAAGAACTCCTAGAAAAGTATCCCGATTTCCAATTAGAGATAATCGATACGAAATGTGCATCTCTTGGCCAGGGAGTAGTTACTTATTATGCAGCACAATTACTACAACAAAACCTCTCACTAGTAGAGATGACAGAAAAAATAAAACAATACGCGCTGCGTATGGAACATATTTTTACGGTCGATGACTTAGATTTTCTTGCTCAAGGAGGACGCGTGAGCAAAGCTTCTGCTTTTGTAGGAGGTCTGCTTAATATTAAGCCGCTGCTTCATGTGGAAGATGGAAAATTGATTCCAATCGAAAAAATCCGCGGCCGTAAAAAAGTATTTAAGCGCATGCTTGATGTAATGGAAGAGCGAGGAAAAAACCTCTCTTCTCAAATCATTGGAATTAGCCATGGAGATGATTTAGAAACAGCTCTTCAGCTGAAAGAGATGATTCAAGAACGTTTTGGAACCAAACATTTTATTATTAATATTATTGGTGCAGCCATAGGTTCTCACTCTGGCCCAGGGACGATTGCAGTCTTCTTTTTGAACGAAACCATCGAATAATTTAAAGAGGTCAGGGCATTCTAAAGGTACGATCAAAAAGGGGTGTATCACAATGCCAAAAACGAGCGATAACGATAAAAAAGCAAAAGATAATAACGCAAAGCTTCACGAAAAGAATCTGCAAGCTAAGCATAACCGTGAGCTTGGAAAACATTCATTTTCTAAAAAAACTGATCACTTATAAAAAGAAGCCGCTGAATTTTCAGCGGCTTCTCCTTTTAGTTTTCTTCTTTTTTAAAATATGTCCATCCTTCTTCTTGATAAACTTTTCCTTCTTTCATCAGTTTACCAAGCGCACGTTTGAACGCAGCTTTACTCATATTAAAGCGCTCGCGAATATCTTCCGGATAGCTTTTATCCCAAAATGGCATAACGCCACCGCGGCTTTCCATGTAATCGTATAGTACTTGTGCATCTTCATCCATGCTTTCTTGCTTGCGCGGAAGAAGCGATACGTTTAGCGTTCCGTCTTCTTTTACATTAATTACGCGGCCTGTTACATACGTACCAAGCTTTGGTTCTTTGCGTCTCTCGCTTTCATGAATAAATCCAACATATCCTTCATCTGTCATAATAAATGAACCTACGCGCAGTACGCGATAGATGTATCCGCTCACTTCACGATTAAAAAGTTCGGGCGGAGCATCTAATGCCATTGCTTTCATCACATCGTCTGTAGCAATTTTTCCGTACATCTTACCGCGCTTTGAAATCTTCATTGTACAGTAAACCTTGTTTCCGACTTCTGGCCACAGATCTTCTAGCGCAGGTAAGTCTGTTGAACCAATTAACATATCTTTGTTCATGCCGATATTTACAAACACGCCCAAACCTGGATTAACATCTACGACCTCGACCCACTCATAAACACCTTCTTCAACAAGAGGTAAGTGCATCGTTGCCGTTAAACGGTCATGCTGATCAAGGTATAGAAAAACTTCTACTTCTTCTCCTTCAGCAAGTTCTCTTGTTGTTTCATTTTTATGTAGCAAAATTTCTTCTTCACCTTCTGCTAACATATAACCAATCGGCGTTTCCCGGTTTACTGTTAAATACGCTTTCATCCCAGCTTCTACATTCATCGTTCTATCCATCCTTTATATAAATTAGTAGTGACTATTCCGTCACCACATACCTTCTCACTTTGCATCGAACAGCATTTTAAATTTCAGATCAACTTAAATGCATGCATTGTTTAAAAAAGCTGCTTCTATAGCTTACAACAAAAAGCATAACTTGTATTGTATCAATTACCGGCTCTCTATTCAATATCAGTTGTATACAGTTTGTGTTTTATTTATAATAAAAGAACAAACTCTTTACATATGGAGGTTATTATGGCTAAAGATAGTTCATTTGACATTGTGTCACAAGTCGATTTATCGGAGGTAACAAACGGCATTACCATGGCAACAAAAGAAATTAAAACCCGCTACGATTTTAAAGGCAGTAAAAGCGAAATCTCGCTTGAAAACGAAGAGCTTGTTCTTATTTCTGATGATGAATTTAAGCTTGAACAGTTAAAAGACGTACTGATCTCTAAGCTTATTAAACGCGGCGTACCTACACGCAATATCTCATATGGAAAAATTGAGAACGCCTCTGGAGGAACGGTTAGACAACGCGCCAAGCTAATTCAAGGTATCGACAAAGACAACGCTAAAAAGCTAAATACAATTATTAAAAATACTGGTTTAAAAGTAAAAAGCCAGATCCAAGATGATCAGCTTCGCGTAAGCGGTAAAAATCGTGATGACCTGCAGCAAATTATTTCAGCTATTCGCAGCGCTGATTTACCTGTTGACGTACAATTTATTAATTACCGCTAAAAAAATGGATGCCCCGGCATTCATTTTTTCTTTTAAAGCCTTTTTTTATTCGTTCAGGCTTATTCCTATGCATAGATACACTTTCTTAACAAATACTAGTATACGCTTACATACTCATATTAATTAAGGAGTGTATACCAATGAATCAAAATCAAAAACAAAACTTCCCTCCTCAGCATCAGCAAACTCAGCCAGGTATTGAGAAAGATATGCATCCAATCCCTACCTCTATCGCTCCAGACTATAAGGCAAGCGGAAAATTACAGAACAAAGTAGCCATTATCACCGGAGGAGACAGCGGCATTGGACGTTCCGTCGCTTATCATTACGCTAAAGAAGGCGCAAATGTTGTCATAACCTATCTTAATGAACATGATGATGCAAATGAAACCAAAAAACAAGTTGAACGAATGGAAGCTTCTTGTTTATTGCTTGCTGGCGATATAGGAGATGAGCATTTTTGTCAAGAAGTCGTCTCAAAGGCGATTCAGACTTTCGGAAAAATAGACATCTTAGTCAATAATGCAGCTGAACAGCATCCTCAAAAAAGTATTACGGATATTACGACTGAACAGCTTACTCGTACGTTTCAAACGAATATTTTTTCAATTTTTCATCTGACCAAAGCTGCATTGCCTCATTTAAAACAAGGAAGTGCTATTATTAATACAACGTCTGTGACAGCTTACCATGGGCATGATCAGCTGATTGATTACTCTTCAACCAAAGGTGCTATCGTTGCTTTTACACGTTCTTTATCAGCTTCGCTCGCAACAAAAGGCATTCGCGTAAACGGCGTAGCTCCGGGACCCATTTGGACACCTCTTATTCCGTCTACGTTCGACGAACAGCAAGTTGCGACATTTGGGTCTAATACACCTATGAAACGGGCAGGACAGCCTTCTGAGCTCGGACCGGCCTATGTATACTTGGCAAGCTCTGATTCTTCTTATATGTCCGGGCAAGTTCTGCACATTAATGGGGGATCCATTGTAAACGGATAACATTTCTCTTCGGTCATTCATTTATTTTTATGTGGAAACACTATCAGAATTCAGCTATTTTTGTTTAAATAGAGATATGAACACCGCTAAAGGAGAGTATTTGAATGACCGATACATTAAGCACTCTTAAACATATATACGAAACCATTTTAAATAAAGTCGATGCCGGTATCCATGCGGTCGATGAAACAGGAAAAACTATTATTTATAATGAAAAGATGACAAAGATGGAGCTGATGGATGAACAAGACGTTTTACATAAAAACTTGTTAGATGTGTTTATGTTCAAAGAAAATCAGCAAAGCACGCTTGTACAGGCGCTGCAAAAAGGAAAAGAAACGGTTAACGTCAAGCAAACTTATTTCAACAATCAAGGACAAGAAATCACGACGATTAATAATACCTTCCCTATTTTAAAAGACGGGGTCATTCAAGGAGCGGTTGAAATTGCTCAGGACGTGACGAAACTAGAGCGTCTAATCCGGCAAAACATTAGGCAAAAAGGAAACACACGCTTTACGTTTGATAGCATCATCGGAAGCAGTCAAGCGGTTCACGATGTGATTGAAGATGCCAAGCGTGCAACTAGAACTCCTTCTTATGTCTTAATTATTGGAGAAACAGGCACAGGGAAAGAACTGTTTGCTCAGAGCATACATAATGGCAGCAGCCGCTCTTCTGCTCCTTTTATTTCACAAAACTGTGCTGCGCTACCGGATAATTTAATTGAAAGCCTTTTGTTCGGTACGAAACGCGGAGCTTTTACAGGTGCAATGGATAATCCTGGTCTTTTCGAACAAGCGCAAGGAGGCACATTACTGCTAGATGAAATCAACTCGTTAAACCCAAACCTTCAGGCTAAGCTTCTTCGAGTGCTGCAGGAAAAAACCGTACGAAGAATTGGGGATACAGTGGACAAACCGGTTAACGTTCGAGTGATTGCGAACATGAATGAAGATCCAATCGATGCAATTGCAGAAAACCGATTACGCAAAGACTTATATTATCGACTTGGCGTCGTGACGCTTTTTATTCCTCCTCTTCGTGAACGAAAAGAAGATATTATTGAATTGACAAAGTTTTTCATCAAAAAATACAATGATTTGTTTCAGATGAATGTAAAAACCGTAGATCACCAAGTCATGTCTTCTTTTCTCTCTTATGACTGGCCAGGGAACGTACGGGAATTAGAACACATTATTGAAGGTGCAATGAACTTGGTAATGGACGAAGATGTTATTCACTATTCTCACCTTCCTTTCCAATACAGAACGAAGTTCCAGCTAAAGCAGCATGAACATTTTGAAAATAAAGCAAGCAGTGACGCAACTTCTTATCCAAGCGCTTTTCACCCTTCTCTTCCTTTAAAGGAACAGCTGTTAGCGTTCGAAGCAGAATGTATTAAACAAACGCTTGAACAACACAGACACAACATCTCAAAAAGTGCTAAGATACTAGGGCTGACCAGACAAAGCTTGCAGTATCGTATGAAACGATTAAACATCCGCTCTAAATAAAAAAGAAGTGCACAGTGCACTTCTTTTTTATTTTGCTTTATAAACCGGTGAATCCGATTGTTTTTGATCAATATTTTTCTTGATTCCTACGTGATAATACACGTAGAGTACAATGATTAAAGGGACACCACAGTAAAGACCAATTCGTTGATCCGGAATAAAAATTAAGCTGATTAATACAAGTCCATACAAACAAAAACCTAGAATAGGAACGAACGGATAAAGCGGCGTTTTAAATTTCAGTTCCTTTATGTCTCCTCCTTCCGCTAAAAAACGACGGCGGAACATAAATTGAGAGGCACAAATGGACATCCAAACAATAATGGTCACCATTCCTGAAATCGAAATAAACCAAAGATATACGGTTTCAGCAGCCACGATGCTTGTAATCAACGAGCACCCTGAAATAATCATTGTCACAATTAATGCGTTAATTGGAACACCTTTTGAAGATAATTTCTTCAAAGATTTTGGCCCCATATTGCTGTTTGACAGTGACCAAAGCATACGAGAAGCAGCATAAACGCCGGAGTTCGCCACTGATAGAACGGCTGTTAAAATGACAAAGTTCATGATATCCGCTGCGTATGGAATGCCAATTTGATCTAATACGGCAACAAAAGGACTTTCAATGACGCCTGCTGTTTTGTATGGCAGAATAGAGACTAAAACAAACATAGCTAACACAAAGAAAAACAGCGTTCTCCAAATGACGTTTCGAATAGATCTCGGCAACGTTTTCTCAGGACTTTCACTTTCTCCTGCTGCAATGCCGACAAGCTCCGTTCCTTGAAACGAAAAGTTAACCGTTACTAAAGTCAATAGAACTGCCAGTATTCCATTTGGAAAAAGACCTGCACCTTGCGTGAAATGCGAAAGAAACGGTGCGGGTTCTCCTCCCTTGAAGTCGATAAAACCAAAGACAGCAGCTCCTCCAATTAAAATAAATAGAATAATAGCCGTAACTTTAATACTCGAAAACCAAAACTCAGTTTCAGCATAGCTTCGAGCAGAAAGAGCGTTAATTAAAAATGTAATGACGCCAAAAATCAAGCACCAAGACCATACAGGTACATCAGGAAACCATCTCTGCATTAAAATTCCTGCTGACGTAAATTCAAGCCCTGTCGTATTTGCCCAGCTGAACCAGTACAGCCATCCAATCATAAAGCCTGTAGAAGGCCCTAAAAACCTTGTAGCGTATTCTTGAAAGGAACCTGAAACCGGCATTGCTACCGCTAGCTCTCCTAAACAAAGCATAACTAAGTACATGAGGAAGCCGCCTATTATATATGCAAGAATGGCTCCTCCCGGCCCTGCCTGGCTAATAGTAAAACCCGAACCTAAAAATAGGCCTGTTCCAATCACGCCTCCTAACGCAATCATAAATAAATGTCTGCTTTTCATTGTTCTCTGTAATTGGTTTTGTTCTGTATGTCTATTCATCGGTACCTCCGTTCTTCATTTTCTTATATGTGGTTTGTACAAGCATGCCTACTTTTTAGCATCTGAACAGTTGTTTCTTGAATCAACTTAGGAAGAACTCCGAACGAATAAGGCTTATACACTCGCTCTGTCCACTTATGTCCGTCTTTCCCATATACTCCTATATTGATGGACGGAATATTTAACTCTCGAATTTCACGGAAAGGAATCGCCCCTGCAATCCCCCACCCCGGAAAGTTACGTGTAAAAGCATCGATTTCCTCATCTGTCTCATGAAGAGATAAAAAGCTGCCATCTGCTAGGTAGGGAAAAAATTTTTTAAACTGAAACGTCTCTCCCGTCTGTTTTCCAACCTTCTCCACAGCTGCTTGCAAGGGATAAAGAAGCTGCTGATCTCTGCTTTCGTCTTTCTTCAAGTGATTATGAGGCAAGTAAGGCGGTGCAAAAAAGATAATTACGCGCGGACTTTGATGCGGATCTAACTTTTGAAGTTCTTCAATTACTTTAAAGCACCTTGTTCTAAGTTCTAAATGCGCATACTGTTCGAAAGCTCGTTCAATACAAGCCTGAGCATTTATCCCTTTTTGATCCAATTCTTCTAGGTAATCTTCCAAACTCACAACATCCACTTTCCAAGACAAGTTTCGCTTTGGTAAATTCGTTCTCCGAACAAAAAGTTCGTAATAATCAGAAAGTTTTTTCTCCACTTTTTCACATGCTTCGATTGATAATCCAATTAATTGACTCATCACTTCTTTTGCCGTTCGTTCATAGATGAAATAGTTAAAATACAAATGACTGCTTACAGCAGTTTGCACATTATAAGCCTCTTTATTATCTCGTTGATATAGACAGGAAGGTGGCAGTACCAGCTCTCCTTCAATATTTTCAGCTAGATTAATATTGTTATGGATGCTTCCCGTAATCTCAGATGCAATCAAATTAGGATCTATACCAGCAAGCGTATCTCCTACGTGTACCTCCCTTCCGTAAATATAAAAACATGGAAGCAGTTTCCCAGCGGCTCCTGTATAAATATAGCGCGTGGAATCTCCATCGTAAAGAGGTGTAATAAAGTCGGTATTAATCGCTGCTACATATGAAAGATTTTTTTCTTTTTTCAAACGGTTCAGTTCAGAAACAGCAGAAATAATTCCAGCATGCTGACTTTCCTCATCTGGGTTGACCATAAAAAGGACGTTTCCTTCTAATTTATTTGGATGCTTAGTAAAATGCAGCACATTGGCTAAATGTACAGCAATTCCACTTTGCATATCAACGGCTCCTCTTCCAAACATCCATTCACCTGAGCGAGCATCTCGCTGTACATCTTCATTAATGTTATGCATAGAGAAATAGCGCTGAAGTTCTTCTGGGTCTAATGCTATGTCTTTTAATGGACCAAAATCTTCAATGCCAACCGTATCTAAGTGAGCGTGATAAATCATTGTTTGAGCATTTTTTTTGCTACCTTGAATAAAAGCAAATACATTTTTTCTACCTAGCGTATCGCCATTAATTTTCTGTTCCCAAACGTGAAGGGGATTTTCTTTGAAATAAGGAAAACTTTGAAGCGTGTTTTTAATGAAATCAGCAATCTTTACTTCGCCGCTTGTCCCATTGATACTTTTGATTTTCACTAACGTTTTTGTTAAACATTCCACTTGCTCTTCCATGCTTAGCTGTGAGAGTTGGATATACACTTCTATTCCTCCTGCCTATCAAATAAAAACGTCATTTAGCTGCATATGAATAAAAATAGTCCGATATGTATATATCGGACTATTTTTATTTATTTTAAACCGATTACTCAGCAAATACTTTTTCAATTCGTTCAATTGCCCAGTCTAACTCTTCTTTTGAAATCGTTAGCGGCGGAGCAAAACGAATAACCGTACTGTGCGTTTCTTTACAAAGCAAACCTTGATCTTTTAATTTTTCACAATAAGGACGAGCTTCTTCGTGTAATTCTACCCCGATGAATAGACCTCGGCCGCGCACTTCTTTAATAACTGGATTGCTTAAGCTTTGGAGCTTCTGCTTGAAATAAGAACCTAATTCTAATGAACGCGCTGGAAGTTCTTCATCTTCAATTACTTCCAAAGCAGCTAATGATACGGCACAAGCAAGCGGGTTTCCTCCAAATGTTGAACCATGAGAGCCAGGGTTAAAGACACTTAAAATGTCTTCGTTAGCCACTACGCAAGAAATAGGGAAAACTCCTCCTCCAAGCGCTTTACCTAAAATCAGCATATCTGGTTCTACGCCTTCCCAATCACAAGCAAACATTTTGCCTGTACGCGCTAAGCCAACTTGGATTTCATCAGCAATAAATAGCACATTATGTTCTTTACATAAATCAGCTGCAGCTTTTAAGAAGCCTTCTGGAGGTAAAACGATACCTGCTTCACCTTGAATTGGCTCAATTAAAAATGCGGCTGTATTTGGTGTAATAGCAGCTTTTAACGCTTCTAAATCACCATAAGGAATGGTTTGAAGCCCTGGAAGCATCGGTCCAAAACCACGTTGATATTCTGCTTCAGACGATAAGGAAACAGCTGTCATTGTACGACCGTGGAAGTTGCCCACACATGCGATGATTTGTGCTTGATTTTCAGCAACGCCTTTCACATCGTAAGCCCAGCGGCGTGCAGCTTTAATGGCTGTTTCCACCGCTTCTGCTCCCGTATTCATTGGAAGAGCCATATTTTTATTTGTTAATTTACAAATCTTTTCATACCATGGACCAAGCTGATCATTATGAAACGCTCGTGACGTTAACGTTACTTTATCAGCTTGACGTTTTAATGCTTCAATAATTTTTGGATGACGATGTCCTTGGTTAACAGCGGAATAAGCACTTAGCATATCCATATATTTATTATTTTCTGGATCATGTACCCATACGCCTTCTGCCTTTTCAATTACAATCGGCAGCGGATGATAGTTGTGTGCCCCAAATTTTTCTGTTTGCTCAATGATTTTCACCGTTTTTTGTGTTTCAGTTGTCATATTTACTCCTCCTTATTTTCCAATTAGAATGTTTCAGATGTTGTTTTTGCTTGCATGTGAAGAACAAGATAATCCGGTCCGCCTGCTTTTGAATCCGTTCCTGACATATTAAATCCGCCAAAAGGCTGGTAACCAACAATCGCTCCTGTACATCCTCTGTTAAAATACAGATTTCCAACATGGAACTCTTCACGAGCGCGCTCAATATGCTCGCGGTTGTTTGATAATAAAGCGCCTGTTAATGCATATTCTGTATTGTTTGCAATCTCCATCATATGATCAAAATCTCGCGCTTTAGAGAATGCTACTACCGGACCAAAAATTTCTTCTTGCATGAGACGAGCTTTTTCATCTACATCCGCAAAAATAGTTGGCTGAATAAAGTATCCAGTTGAATTGTCTGCTTCTCCTCCCGCAACAAGCCGTCCTTCTTCTTTTCCAATTTCAATATACGATAATACTTTGTTATACGACGCCTCATGAATAACAGGTCCCATATAAGTTGAAACTTCTTCCGGGGTTCCAACAGTTAATGTTTTTGTTAGCGCAACTGCTTTTTCAAGCACTTCATCATACACATCTTGATGCACAACAGCACGAGAACCAGCGGAGCACTTTTGCCCTGCAAAACCAAATGCAGAGTATACGATTGAAGAAGCAGCTAAATCAAGATCCGCATCTTTGTCTACAACCACCGTATCTTTTCCCCCCATTTCAGCAATAACGCGTTTTAGCCATTTTTGGCCCGGCTGTACTTTTGCTGCTCTTTCGTAAATGCGGCAACCTACTGCGCGCGAGCCGGTAAATGAAACAAAGCGTGTTTTTGGATGTTCAACTAAGTAGTCACCGATTTCAGGTGTAGCACCAGGAATAAAGTTTAATACGCCTTTCGGTAAACCTGCTTCTTCCATTACTTCTACAAATTTCGCTGCTACTACAGGAGTGGCATCAGCTGGCTTTAATAAAATCGTGTTGCCTGTTACGATAGCTGCTACTGCTGTTCCAGCCATGATAGCTAACGGGAAGTTAAATGGTGAAATGATAATACCTACGCCAAGCGGAATATAATTGTACTGATTATACTCACCGTCTCGACTCTGTACTGGAGAACCATCTTTTAACGTCAGGACTTGACGTGCATAGTACTCTAAAAAATCAATTGCTTCTGCTGTATCAGCATCTGCTTCGTTCCAAGGCTTTCCTGCTTCTTTTACAAGATAGCTAGAAAATTCATGCTTTCTGCGACGGATGATGGCCGCTGCACGGAAAAGAATATCTGCTCGATGTTCTACTTTCCATTTTTTCCACGTTTCAAAAGCTTTTAAAGCTGACTGCATCGCTTGCTCTGCTAGATCTTTATTTACTGTAGAGACATATCCAATCACTTCTTTTATATTCGCTGGGTTAACAGACGTAATTTTCTCTTCAGTTTCCACTTTTTCACCGTCGATCACAAGTGGGTACGTTTTGCCAAGCTGTGTATTTACATATGTTAATGCTTCTTGAAATGCCTTTTTATTGTTTTCTTCCTTAAAATTTGTAAATGGTTCATGAGAATAAGAAACTACCATGATATATACCTCCTAGTATGCAAATCTTTGTTTACTTTATAGTTATGCAAATAGCGTGCCAACTTTTAATAAAACTTTACAGTCTATTTGTCATCAAGGTTTTCACCACTTATATCATTCTTTCTTTTTGATAAAGGAAAAAATAATTGGCATGTGTATATTTGTTTTGCACTTTAAATGCCAATATATTTGGCATAAAGAATATATTGAGACATACCTAAATCAACCCAATCAACATCTAAGAAGCAGCTACCTACGTTTACCCTCCCAACGAAAAAATCCGAACAAGTTTGATTCTCCATCAAGAATCAAACTCGTTCGGATCTTCCTTCAACTACAATACTTTTGTTCCAGCCTCTTTTCTATTTGTATATAAAGTTATCTCTTCGTCATTTGAATAGTTTTACAGGACTGTCTTTTAATCATTTTGTGAGGAACGCGCACTTGTTCTGCAACAGCATATGGCGTTTCAATCTGCTTAATCAAGCAGCGTACAGCCTGATAACCAAGTTCAAAAATATTAATATCAATAGATGTGAGAGCAGGTCTAGCCATTTCGGCGATCAGAACATTATTAAAACTGACAATCGAAATGTCTTCAGGAACTGAAATCCCCATTTCATCCAATGTATTTAAAACGCCTAATGCCATTAGATCGTCTGCTACTACCAAAGCCGTTGGACGTTCTTTTAGAGATAAAAGTTCGCAAACAGCTTCTTTTCCTCCCTTCTGTAGAAATTCTTCATGAATCACATACTCGTCCCGGTAAGGAATGTTTGCTTTTTGAATCGCTTTATCATAGCCTGTTAAACGGTCAATGGTAACGACTAATTCAAGACTTCCGCCAATAAAAGCAATACGCTCATGCCCAGATTCAATTAAATATTCCGTCGCTTCTTTTCCAGCTTTAAAATTATCATTATCAACAAACGTGATGCTTTCACTATGTTTAAACGGCTTTCCAATAACTACAAACGGCACGCTCTGTTCTTGCAAATAAGAAAGTACTTGATCATCAACTTTGGAGTACAGCAAAATTAATCCATCCACTCGTCTCCCCTGTACCATTTGAACAACTTCTGCAAAAATCTCTTCTTCCGTTTCTCCAGTGGACATATAAATCGCTCTTTTGTTTTCGTGAGCTCCGGTGCTGATTCCTCTTAGCACTTCGGGAAAGAATGGATTTTGAAACACCTTGTCTGCTGAGCTCGGCATCACTAGGCCGACTGCCTCTGTCGTTTGATTTGCTAGACTTCGCGCAATAATATTTGGGTGATAACCAAGTTCTTTCATAGCCGATCGCACGCGCTGTTTTGTTTTTTCACTAATTCTTGAGCTGTCTGCAATGACGCGAGATACCGTCGAAGGGGCTACATTTGCTAAATTTGCCACATCTTTTATTGTTACACCCATAATTCCACCTCTTAATTATGTTTTCTTCATTAATACTTATCCAATATAATTTGACAACTACGACGCGCTGTCCTTTTTACGAGATTGAGAAATTTTCTTTTCTTTTCTTCTTTTTGAAGATGCTTTGTACAAAAAGATGCCAAATCCCGTATAAACAGCAGCAACCGCTGCGATATATCCAATATTAAACCCTGACTTTTTCACTACTTTATATACATTTGTGGTCTCAGGCTCCGATGAAATGTTGTACACATCGTCAACAGGTCGTATAATTCCTTCCGTTATTAACCCTCTTAGTTCATTTTCTTTTCCAACTTTTTCAAGCGGGACATTAATGACCGACGTTTCCTTTGTATTATTAATCACAACAAACGTCGTTTCGTCCTTATACCTTCTCTTGTATACAGCCACACCTTTTTGCTCAGACACAAGGGTAAAGCTTCCTTTTCGAAGAGAAGGCGACTTTGCTCTAAGTTCAGCCAGTTTTTTTAAATGATCTATAATATCGGGATTAGCTAAAAAATTCATCATGCCATAATTTTCTGCTCCCTTTCCCCCATTCAGCGCAATTTCCGTTCCATAAAAAACGATTGGTACACTCGGCGAAGTATAAAGGTAGGAAAGCCCTTGCTTTGTTCGGGCTCCAGGATGATTTTCACTCTTTAATGCTTGTGCTGTAAAACGTGTGCTATGAACATCATCTAAAAAATTGGCTAAAGGCTGATTACTTCTTTTCCCCCACTTGTCATACAACATTTTCTGCGGACGATTAGTACCGCTAAACGTAGCAGCAGTGGCTTCGGCTAGCGTTCTATCTACAAGCAAATCTACTCCTAACGAATCAGCCTGCTCATTTTTTTTTAATGGTTGCCCGTTTATTTCTCCTATTAATAGAAAAGAAGGATCCATGCTTTTTAGCGTCTTAGAAAAGGATGAAATAAATGCAGAAGGAGCTTGATCGATATCTTTAACGTAATATCCGTCAATATCTGCTTGTTTGCTCCACCAAGCAGCATTTTTAATAAGGTATTTCTGCACAGCACTTTCTTTTAAATTAAGGTGAGGCAATACTTTAATTACTTCGTTATCTGTACCGGATTCATTACTTATCCATGTTTGTTTTCCTTTATCTGCTACCCAGGTATGATTGTTACTGATTGTCAAAGGAAATTCGACCATAATTTTTATATTGCGCTCATGTGCTTTCTTCACAAGATTTTGTAAGTCTTTTAACGTTCCAAAATGATCGTCTATTTTATAATGGTTGGTCACCGCATATCCATGATAGCCTGTCTCATCATTTTCCATAAAAGGAGTTAATAAAACAGCGGTAAATCCCATCTCTTGAATATAGTCTAACTTTTGTGCTATTCCCTGTAAATCGCCTCCATAATAGGCATCTGAGCGTTCATAGTTAACATTTCGATCATTCTGTTCACTTCCGTTATAAAAACGGTTGATCATCAATGAGTATATTACCTCATCACGTATATCTTTATGATCTTGCGCTGAGGCACTGCTTCCAAAAAGCAATAATAGTATAAGTAGCATACTTGTCCTTTTCCATTTCATCTATTCCCCTCCTATAGACGAACTGTTTCAAACTCACTTTTGTTTCCATTATAACGTTAACGCTTACATTATTGTTAAATAAGTTGATAAAAACAAAAAAAGTGATTAAAAGTTTTTACTTTTAATCACTTTTTTCCATCTATATACTGCTATACCGTCTCATTTACGTTCGATATATGAGGTTTATCCGATACTTTACCAACTTTATTTAATCGATCAATCAATCCAACACCAAATTCAGGATGAAGGTTACCATCTCATTTCGCTACGAAACTTTCACGAAATTCGTATGCGGATGAACCGTGTTCAGCAAAATCTAAACCAGCAATTTCTTCTTGGCTGAGACTTTTTTCTTATTTACATAATAGTTAACGCTTTCATATCTTTTCAAAAAAAAGTAACGCAAAGAAAAAGTAATTCCTTTGCGTTACCCCGTAGAAATAGATGTCATAATTTTCTTTTTCACTTGACTTGTGACAAAGTGCTTTTCTGTAAATACGTCATAATTTTCTTTTCGAATTTTATCAAGAATCGCTCGGTATAAATGCGCCGCTCCTGTAAGAGGCAAACGAGAAGCCACCGGATATTTATGAATCGACTGAAGTCCTTTTATATAATACATTTCCGCTTCTTTGGCCAGGTGCTCCCACATCTCTATGAATTCAGAAGTGACCCACCGGTTCTCTAATAGCATGCGCGTATATCCGTAAGAATTCATAAGGTCTTTCGGTAAATAAATGCGCCCTCGCTCTAAGTCTTCCCCAACGTCTCTTAAAATGTTGGTCAGCTGCATCGCAATGCCTAATGCAACTACTTCTTCTTCTAATTCTTTATGAGTAGTTGGAGCTAAAATCGGTAAAAGCATTAACCCTACCGTACTCGCTACGTGATAAGAGTATGTTTTCACTTCATCAAGCGTATCGTATTCTTTTTTTACTAAATCCATTCTCTGGCCGGTAATCATATCATCAAACGCTTGAACATTCATCTCATATTGTTCAAATACATTGCGCAGAGCTACCCACATGGCGCTTTCGTTTAATAGTTCTCCATTTTTAAATCGGGCAAATTCTGATTCGAATTGCTGCAGCTCTATTTCAGGGTTGCATCCTTCATCTACAATATCATCGACTTGACGGCAAAATGCATATACTGCCCATACTGCCTTTCTTTGTTTTGACGGCAGCATGGAAAAAGCTTTGTAAAACGTTTTTGAGTTTTCTTTAATAATTTCTTCACGCTGATTGTACGCTTTGTCTAACGAAATGTTCATCATATAGGACCCCTTTCTCTATTAAAGGATAAACCATCATTTCCTTATGGCTTACAAGATCTTAAGAAAGCTTTGCAACCGTTTGAACAGATGATTGTTCAATAAGATGATCAGCTAACATTTTTGCTCCTTGCATAACAATTGGCACGCCTCCGCCTGGATGAATAGATGCTCCGACCGCAAAAACATTTTTATATTCGTACGGCTGGTACTGGGGTCTGAATACGCCCGATTGAAACAGCTCAGGAGCAATACCAAAGCTTCCTCCTTCGTAAAGTCCAAATGCTTGAGCATCATTTGGCGTGCGTACTTTTACCCACTCTATTTCTTTACGAAGCTCTTCAAACCCTTTTTCTTCTAAAGTTCGAATGATTCCATCAACAAAATCTTGCTGATTGCTCCAATCAATGTGGCCACCTGATGGAACCGGTACAAGTGCATATAGCACACTTTTCCCTTCAGGGGCTAACGATGGATCAATAACAGAGGGATTAAATGTATAAATAGCGGGATCTTCAGGAATCGTTTTATGCTTAAACACTGCTTCCATATGTTTAGCTAAATCATTGCCCATAAAGTATTGATGCACATTGTGATGATCATATTTTCTCTTCAAACCAAGATAAAGCAGCAGACAGCTGGACGAAGGCACATACTTCTTTTCTTTTTTTCGAGCAATTTTCGCCATATTAGGAAAGTCGCCATTTAAAACAACTTGATCAAACGGATAAAGTTTTTCGTCAACAATAACCCCTTCCGTCTTGTCTCCTGATATAGAAAGCTCTTGAACCGCCTTATTCAAATGAATGTTTACACCTTGCTCTATCAGCGCCTTTTCAAGAAGTGGCACAAGACTTGCGTATCCGCCTTTTACGTAATAGATGCCATGAGCATGCTCACTGTAAGGAACAAGGGAATAAATAGCTGGCGCCGAATAAGGATTTCCTCCAATATAGAGAGATTGCAGGGAATAGGCATCTACTAGACGTTCATCATGGAAATACGTTGAAACAAATTTTCTCATTGATTTATTTGCATTCATTTTTTTTAATGCCTTGATGTTTTGCCATGTCCAAAAATCTCGTTTATTTACAAATGTTTTTTCCAAAAATGCCTTACTTCCTAATTCAAATCGCTTTTTTAATTCAGTCATAAAACGCCGGTAGTTTTGCTCTTCGCCTGGAAACAAACGGCTAATCTCCTCTAACTGATCTTTTTCAGTCGCTTTTTTTGTATAGGTCGTACCGTCTGGAAAATGAATATCATAAAGTGGATCACAGCGTATTAGTTCATATTGAGAAGCAGAAATGCCTGCTTCATCTAAAATACGTTCAAGCATTAAAGGCAGTAAGACAATCGTGGGACCTTCATCAATTTTATAACCGTCTTTTTCTACAAACGCCAACCGGCCGCCAAGCTTGTTTTCTTTTTCGAAAATATCAACAGAAAATCCTCGTTTGCTTAATAACAAAGCGGTAATTAAACCGCCTATGCCGCCTCCAATAATTGCTGTTCTCATAATGCACTCTCCATTTCCTTCATGGTTTTAAACGGCTCATTCAGTAATTGTCCGTCTCTTTTTAAGATGAGCTTTGTCGTAATGCGAGATGATTCGAGAATAGTTGGTAGACCGCTTCCTGGATGAGTTCCTCCTCCAACTAGCCAGCAGTTTTCTAATTCTTCAAATTTATTATGCGGACGCAGCACCATCATTTGAGTGAGCTGATGTCCAAGGTTAAATGTCGCTCCTTTATAGACCAGCACGTCTTCTTCCCACTGCTTTGGTGAAATGATTTTTTCAACTTCAATATGACTCTCTAAATCTTTGAAACCCGTTTTCTTTTCTACAATTTTTAATACTGCATCCCGAAAATCTTTTTGTTTTTCATCCCAGTTTACACCGCTGAAATTATTTGGAACCGGCGCTAAAATATAAAGAGCAGACTTTCCTTCTGGTGCTAAAGTTGGGTCTGTTACACCTGGGTTTTGGATGTAGATAGAAGGGTCCTCTGAAAGGGCTAGCGTTTTTGTGATCTCTTCTACATTTTTTTTATAATCTTCAGCGAACACAATCGTGTGATGAGGCAGATCTTTGTACAGTTTGTCTATGCCTAGATAAATCATGAAAGTAGAACAAGAGTATTTTTTCTTTTCAAGTTTTTTAACTGCATATTTTTTAAGGGTACCTTCATCTATTAAATTCGTCATGGCATGAGCAAAATCTCCATTGATAATGACGTCGTCTGCCCCTATTCGCTCTCCATTTTCTAGAATAATTCCTTTTACTCTCTTATTTTCAATCCATAGTTTTTGGACACCTTGGTTTAAGTGGATGTGCCCTTGATGTTCTTCCACTACTTTTGCCATTGCTTGAGATAGTTGGTTTACTCCTCCTATTGGATGGAAGATACCGTAAGCGTGTTCCATAAACGATAAAATAGAAAAGGCTCCTGGACATTCCCAAGGGGACATTCCCAAGTACTTAGATTGAAAAGTAAAAGCTAATTTCAATTTCTCATCAGTGAAATACTTGCCAAGTACATCATAGAGCGTTTTACCTAAGGATAAATGCGGCAGTGCTCGAATTGCTTCAGGCTTTAAATAGTGATGAAAACGATCCATCTCGCCCTGCAATAAAGGCAGCAAAGCCGCCATCTTTGCTTCGGTGTCTTTCATAAAGCGCTCATAGCCTTCTCCGTTTCCTGGGTATAAACGTTCGATTTCTTCTTTCATCTTTTTATGGTTATCCGTCATCTGAATCTGCGCATCATCGAAAATAAGCTCATACATGAGATTTAGACGTTTTAAGTCCATATAATCATGCGCATTGCGATTAGCAGCTTGAAATAATTCTTCAAAAATCTGTGGCATGCTCAAAAATGTAGGACCCATATCAAACGTATAACCTGACATTTTAATCGCTGAATTTCGCCCGCCCACGTATCCTTGCTTTTCATATACATCTACTTTATAGCCATGACTTGCTAACAGCATCGCTGCCGCTAGTCCTCCTGGACCTGCTCCAATCACGATTACGTTTTTTTGCATACATACACTCCTAACCCTATACAATAGTTATACAAACATTATACAAATCTTTATTATTAAACACAACGATAAACTGCTTGTCTTTATTCGAATCATAAAATTACCAATAACTAAACCATTAAAACATGACGTTTGTACCATTTTCCCAGGGTTTCAGTACACTTTCCCTTTATTCGGTGCTTTCAAGCTTTTATTTTATATCTATGTAAAGTTATACAAAAATAGACTGCGGTCTTCTTCTCTAGTTAAACGTATAAAAAAGAGAAACAGATGACTTATTTCATAAAAAAAACCCTCTGTACTGAGAGGGTCCTGTCATTCAACAATTTGAATATTATTGTGAGTAAACCAGACGTGAATTTGAGCTAGATGAGCTAGCAGCTGAGGTCCTGTCATTAATTGACCAAACCAAGGTGCTTTAAATCCTTCTCCGCCTGTATCAATAATATGCTTTAACTGCTGCTTATCAAAAAATTCATGAAGAGGTGACTGTTTATCTTGTAAAAGAGATTGAAGCCATACAGTTACAGCTTTTGTATAAGCTGGGTTATGCGTTTTAGGATAAGGGCTTTTCTTGCGATAAAGAACATCATGAGGCAAAATTCCTTCAAGCGCTTTTCGTAAAATCCCCTTCTCTTTATTGCCCGTCATTTTCATCTCCCACGGAATATTCCATGCATATTCCACAAGGCGATGATCTGCAAAAGGTACGCGTACTTCTAAGCTCGCGCCCATGCTCATACGATCTTTACGATCTAATAAAGTTGTCATAAACCAAATCTGATTTAAATAAAACAGCTTTCTTCGCTGCGCATCTTCTAACGATTCACCTTCTAATTCAGGCACTTCCTTTAATGTTTCTTCATATCTTGCACGCACATAATCTTCTAACTGTAATTTCTTTCTCCATGAACTTTGCAGCAAATCAATTCGAGCATCTAATGAACGCATCCATGGGAAGGTATCCGAAGACAAATCATGTTTTCGGTGAAACCACGGATATCCTCCAAAAATTTCATCCGCACATTCTCCCGATAAGCTCACAACAAAATCTTGTTTGATTTCACGGCAAAACCAAAGCAGCGATGAATCTACATCAGCCATTCCAGGAAGGTCTCTCACCTCTACAGCCTCTGTTAAATGCTGCACAAGGTCCTCCGTTGAAATAATGCAGCGGTGATGATTTGTTTGAAACGTATCCGACATGAGCTTGATATAAGTTCCATCAGAATTGGGCTGAAACTCATTTGCTTTAAAAAATTTATCATTGTCTTCATAATCGATAGAATACGTATGAAGAGAGCCCTTGCCGCTTTCTTTGAACGCATTTGCAGCAATTGCTGTAATGGCGCTTGAATCTACTCCACCTGATAAAAATGTACAAACCGGGACATCGGACACTAGCTGTCTTACAATCGCGTCTTGCACTAAAAATTTAACTTTTTCTGTAGTTTCACCTAAATCATCTGTATGCTGCTCACTTTTTACGTTCCAGTATCGCCAAATCTTCAACCCGTTACGCGTAAGCGTGAGGGCGTGAGCCGGGCGCAATTCATTTATTTCTTTAAATACGCCGTGGCCGGGAGAACGAGAAGGTCCTAAGCCAAACACTTCTGCTAATCCATCTAATCCTACTTCGGCTTTCACCTCAGGATGAGCTAATATCGCTTTTAATTCCGATGCAAATTGAATTCCACCTTCATAAGATCGATAGAATAAGGGCTTCACTCCCATTCTGTCGCGTGCTATAAATAACTTTTCATTGGCTTCGTCCCAGATTGAAAAAGCAAAGATACCGTTAAAATGATCTACGCATGATTCTTTCCATTCTATATAAGATGTTAGAAGTACTTCCGTATCTGAATGTCCCTGAAATTGATAACCTCTTTTTAGTAATTCTTTCCGAATATCTTCCGTGTTGTAAAGCTCTCCATTATAGCAAAGCGTATAGAGCTGTTCATTTTTTTCTCTTGTCATCGGCTGTCTTCCGCCTTGAGGATCTACTACAACTAAGCGTTTGTGCCCAAAAGCAACATGCTGCTGTGTCCATACGTTGGTGTCATCAGGACCTCTTTTCGATAAAGTGTCAGCCATTTTTGTTATTGTTGCTGTTTCATTTAAAAGCGATCGCTTTAAGTCGACCCAACCCGTTATACCACACATCGTTTATCATCCTTTCTTTCACGCTCTTGTTTATGAATGAAATAATGCCATTGTATGCACGCAATAGTTACAGTTGAATTGTCCTTATATTTTATTTTCACTTTCGAGTTATAAAGAGAGCTTTTTTAGGCAATAAAAAAATATGGATAAATTTCACACGGAGGTTTGATTATGAATCATTATTCTAAACAACAAGCTCTGAACAATCAGCCGCGTTCCTTCGTGATTGGTACGGTTGAATGTGTTGATTCACAGTGGATTTTCTTTGAAGATGAAAGTGACGAAGCTTCCATGCTCCATGAAGTAATGGATGATACATTAGAACTTCTTATTGATACACGCTGGGAAAAAGCCATTATGGTTGATGACCGTCAAATAAAGCTTCACGATGGAACGTATTTATTGCGAAATGGGGATAAGCTAAGACTGACTAAAAAGCTACCTTATGCATACGAACAGCTTCTTCAATCACTACCGAAAGAGACCTTTTTATCATTCACTCAGCACTTAAATTCATTAAAATTCTCTCTTTATGATTGTATTTACTGTCACAACACATTATGTTTTTTACCGACAGACGGTGATACAAAAGGTGCTAATTTTATCATTTATGACAATGAGGAAAAAATTTGTGCCGTTCAGCATTTATTCGAACGAGGCACGCATCACCTAGATCGATTTGAATATACCGTTAATGATGGAGAACGTTCAATGAATCTTTTTTTAGATTAAAGCAAAAGAAAAAAGCTATCTTATCCAAGATAGCTTTTTTCTTATCCTAGTACGACATATCCGTAATAGAATACTAAGATAAGCGCAATTACAAGAACTGCCCAAGCAACGCCTGTACGCTTTCTTTTTTCAGTACGAACAAGTACCATTTCCATTCCCACAAGCACTAACACGCCTGCAATCCCTTTAATGAGCGCTGCGCCTTGAAAATGGTACCAAGCTGCTAACATATGCAGACCTGATACTAATACTAATAAGTATAGGAGTCTCGCCACCATATGTAGGATTTTTTGACCTTTAGCTTTACCTGCTCGATGTAAAATCAACGAAACCACAAACGAGATAATTAATAATGTCCAAAGCGTTACATGAATATGTAGTGGAGCCATTTATCTCACGTCCTTTCTGAAAATATCATATCATGAAAACCTTTCCTTCACCAATGATATAAGGAAGGAAAAGGATTTTTAGCGGCTGCTTCCATAAGTAGCATACCGAATGAGTTTTTCAAGGGGTCCATCTGAAAATAGGCTCATCCATATCCAGCTTCCCAGCAGTTGAACAAAAATGATAATCCCCGCAATAGCCAAGCCTTCTACAATCGAAATATGTCCATAGTATCCTAACCCATATGAGTAAAAAAGAAATGTACATACAATGGACTGGACAATATAATTAGTTAAAATCATTCTCCCCAAAAAGGCAAATGGCTGCATGACTTTTTGAATAGATACGCTTCGCATAGCTAATGTGACCAACGTTACAATAAAAATTGCTCCTGCCGTTCCTCCGATTGTATCGTGAATATAAGATGTCGCTACATTGTGATCTAAAACATACGGCAATACAGATGATGCTGCATACACGATGAATGAAATAAGACAAAGCCACTTTGTCTCCACTATATATTCTTCTATTTCTTTGAACCACTCGCTTTTTGCCATAAAACCGCCTAATAAAAACAGTGGAAATAGCGATAAAAACAGAAAAGGAACCGTATTTAAATTATACGCGTAGTACCAATCAAGCAAGCGCTGATGAAAGATTGACGCAAAACTTCCGTGTCCATATGCTTGAAGCGCTTGGTCAATAATAGGCTGGTGAATTCCCGCTGCTGTATCTCCTTCATTAACCAAAGCCGCTGCTGTTAAAATAACAATCATAATCACAGCATAAATGCTAAATATTCCGGTTCCCCACGCTAATAACACTTCTTTCTTTGCTTCTTGAAAAAACAGCATGATCAAAGCAAAGAAGCTGTACATCACAATCATATCACCGTGCCAAATAAATAAAGCATGAATAGCCCCAATGAGAAGCAAAGCCGTGATTCTTCGTACATAAAAAGGAGTAAAGCTTACTTGCCTTTCGTATGTACGCTGGAACATTTTCATAAAATCAAATCCAAACAAAATAGCGAGCAGCGCGTAGCCTGTCTGCCCTACAACTACATCAACTAATCCATTAGCAACATAATTCATTCTTGAACCGTCCAACAAATTATGGTCGTAATAGGAAGCAGGTGAATAAAAATCCGGCATGTTCATGAGCAAAATACCAATAAGCGCGATTCCTTTTAATACATCCGCTGCCTCAATACGCTGTTCTTTATCAGCTGCGTTCATTTTGAAACGTTTCATTCTTTCACACCTTACATTATTTCATTATTGCTTTCACATTATATCGAACGCAAAAGTTTTTCTTCAATGTTTACTATTTCCATTCCTCTCTTTAATGTTTTGCTTACTCTCGGCATATAGATAAAGAAAAAGCATTAATCACCTTTTTGTCTAGGCTTCATATGCTGTTACTAGACTAAATTAAAAGGGTGTTTGCCTATGCCTGCCATTGTTGGTGTTGTTAATCTTAACAGTGTTGGTTCAGCCAGCGTCTTTCATATTGGAGATGTTTATACAATAGCCCCTATTTCCACTGCTAAAACATTTGCTGGCGCAGGTTCGTTTAATACAGGTGACGGATTATATGTTGTGAATCAGCAGAGCTCAACCAATACGTCAGACAATGACGTAAATGATCAAAATGTCGCTGGAAATCTATAATAGAAATGAAGCTCATACAGGAGGATGCTTATGAACTTTTATGTGAATCAAAGTATCTGTATTCAAAGTATGAAAATCAGTGCTGTAAGTAACTCTTCGGTACTTCAAATTGGAAGCGTCGGTGTCATTAAACCAAACTCAAATCTCTTTAATACAGGAGGGTTTACAGGGGCTGCACCTACTGAAACAAAAAAAGGCATTCTTGGGTCTGTTTCTCCTTCTACCTTTACTCCCGGAACCGGCGCGGGCACTGCCCCAGCTCCTTTCTCACAGTCGTTAACTCCCCCAGTTCGAGACAACGACTGACATGTTACAACCTTCATCGCCATATGTATATATATAACTATTTTCTTTATCAGAAGATAAGGGAATCGAGGTGATTGAAGGTGGATAACATGGACTATATTCAGCAGGTACATCAGTATGTTCAGCAAATGTCTTCGTATATTCAGCAGCAAGAAGGACGCATTGCTCAGCTTGAAAAAAACGTACAAGAACTTCAGAAAAAAATAAAAGAGTTAGGTGAACAGCCACCTATTAAAATTGATAAAATTGAATATAAATTTGAACAGTTAAAAATTGATTCATTAGATGGAACATTAAATATTGGATTAAACCCTCTTACGCCTGATAATTTAGAAGATATCATTATCAATGAGAAACCAGAAGTAACGTTTTCGCAAGGAGCTCAGCCACAAGGGCAGCCGCCTCAAGGTGAGCAGCCGGGACAACCCGGAGGTCCTGGACCGCAAAATCCTAGCTTAAAACCATTGGACCGCCAGCTAGAAAAACAGTGGGTCTCTGATATCCACGAAACGATTTTAGCTGAACTTAATCAATATGGATTTTCTATGGTTCAACATGTGCTTGATGAGCGCTCGATGATGATTGATGAATCGTACTACGAGTTTATTTTAGAAGATATTAAAAAGCAGCTGCAGCAGCGGATCACTTTTTATATACAGCAAGTTCAGCCGGAAGAAATGGAACGAAATTTCGAACAAATTAAACCTCAAATTATCGGTAAACTTTATGAAGATATGAAAAAAGGAATTGACGCATTTTTAACGTATTTACCTGAATCTTTAAAGAAAGGTGGACCCCCTTCATGAACTTTAACGTTGTAAACCGCGAATTGCTTGTTGGAGACGTTAGTATTACAGGCGTATCTTCTTCTTCTCTTTTTTTAATTGGTGATGCCAATTACATCTCTCTATCCTCAACATTTGATACGCCGGCTGAATCTTTGATTATCGGCCCTTATGTTCCACTATCGTTATCATAAAGGAGCTTACCTATGCTTTCACGCACATCTTCTGTTAATTATATAGAAATTAATTCCTTGTCGGCGAGCTCCTTTTGCCAAATTGGAGATTCAACAGAAATTCATCTACTTAATAAAGCTTTAGCTGATCGGAGACAGTATCCGTTTTTCTACGGTCGAGAAGGAAACTTTGATGATTACGCTATCTTTAATGAGCCTATTCCTCATGGCGATTACGAACCTATTCCCGTTCAAACATGGAATGAAATACCTTTGATCCGTGTTAACAGAATTGATATAAAAGGGTGCTCATTCTCATCAGTTATTCATATTGGATCAACGTGCAATGTTTATGCAGAAGCCCGCATTAAGCATATTCGCGAACTGATCAACGATGAACCTTCAAAGGAAGCTGAAACAGGAACATCCAGTAGTGCTTCTTCACAAGCTAGCGGCAGTGAGCGAACCTTTTAACAAGCTGCTCATATACTAAACTGATATCACGAAAAAAAGGGTGTGAACCTCATGCCAGCAATAATCGGACCCGTTAGTATCACGAGCGTCGGAGGCGGTGTCGTAACGTTTGGAGATACGTTCTACGTCTCTCCAAAAAGCGCTGCTAAAACAGCCTCAGGCTCTGGTTCCTTAAATACAGGTAACTTTGTTAATACCAATAACGGCATTTCAGGAACAAATACGTTAGATCCAGATTTATTCGATCAAAATATAGCGGCAAATGCTTAAAAAAACCCCTTATCTTTGCTACTAAAGCGGATAAGGGGTTTTTTATTCACTTGGATTTTCGGCTGTTTGATTTCTTGGTTTTAGGTAATTTAGAAGAAGGCTGTTTACGAATCCATTTAATAAAAGAGCTAATTTTAGAATCAGCTTGTAATAAAGAAATCGTATTAAGACGAATGGCTAATTCATCATTTGTATATAATGCATGAATTTGTTTATGACACGGAATACATAAGTTTGCCGTTGGTTCAAACGCTCCGCCCATTTCCTTTGGCGTTAAATGATGTACGGTCGTCAAGACATCCTGCCTTCCGCATAATTCGCATGTTCCTATCCGCCTGTCTTTTTTCTTCATATAGATTTCCTTCCCTATAAAGTTTCTACTCTTACACTAGTTCCTTTGCCAGAAGGCTCGGATGGCTCAACAATTAAACGTTTTGGCAGACGAGCGCGAAGTTCTTGAACGTGACTGATGACTCCAATTGATAAATTATTTGATTGAAGCTTTTCAAGCGCTGTAACAACCGTATCAAGAAGCTCTCCATCAAGTGTTCCAAATCCTTCATCTAAAAAGAAAAACTGCAGTGGATATTCTCCTCTTAGCTGAATTTGTGCAGATAATGAAAGGGCTAAAGCCAGCGAAGTTAAAAACGTCTCTCCACCAGATAAAGTTGAAACCGGACGTTTTACGCCTCCATTTGCATCATCTCTCATAATAAAGCCGCCTTGGGAATCAACTTCAATCGCATAGCGCTGACGTGTTAATATACCCAGACGCTCTGAAGCATCTCGGCTAACGGACATCAGCTGTTCTTCAGCAATATATTCCACGAAAGCATTTCCTTTAAATACTGTTTGAAGCTTTTGATACTGTTCAAATAACGCTTGTTTTTCTTCACGGTCTTGTTCAAGCACTAAAAATCGCTCATGTCGTTCTTTAACGCTTTTTAACGTTTGCTCAGCTGCTCCCTTGAGCTGAACGGCTTCTTTCACAGCCGCTTTTATATCATGAAGCAGCTGCTGAGTTTCTTCAAATTGCTGCTCTTCTATGGACTGGTGATTCAGCTGGATATTTAACTGTTCAATTGATGACTTCATCTGTTTTATGTTGTCCCAATAAGCCTGAACAGTTTCATCCAACAATTTCATCTCATCATGTGATAACAAAGCTTGCTGAACTTCTTTTCCTTCGCTGAATAAAGAATTCCCTATAGCTTCTTCCCATTTTTCAGCTGCTTTTTTATACTGCATATAAGCTGTTTCTAGAGATTCGCTCGCTGCTTTTTCATCCATTTGCAGCGTTTGATACGCTTTTTGAACAGTCTGCCAATGTTGATATGCCTGCTGTTCATTCGTCTCTAACTCCGCAAGTAAAAGAACTGTTTTTTGCAGCGCCTGTTCAATATCTTCTTGATCTGTAAGCGTACGCAAGCGTTCAATTTGCGAGTGAACAAGAGATTGTTTATGAGACAGCATTGCTTTTAATTCTGTAAATTCTTTTTCGCCCGCATATTTCTCTTCTTTTAGACGTTCGATTTTCTTTTGCTGATTTTCAAAAAATACGCTGCTTTTTTCAATTCGAGCCTTTATTGTCTGCTCTTCTTTTTCTCTTTCAGTCAGCCTTTCATTAATTTTTTCCATCTCTTCAAATACAAAGGAAGGATAGTCTTGTTGAAAAGCTTCTTTTCCTGCTTGTAGCGCCTGTTTTTGCTGATTTACTTTTCCTTCTAATTCAGCTTGTTCTTTTTGATAATGAGCAAGCTCTAATTCAATCTTTTCAAGACTTTGCTGGACCTTTTGTACCTGCCCGAGAATTGCTTGCTGTTTTTCACTTACCTGCAAATAATCCTGCTCAAGAGATTTGATTTCAACTTCTATTTTCTTAGCATAATGCCCAAAGGCATCTGTATCCATTTCTCCTAAAGCAGGAACTTCGCCAGCGTCGTTCATAAACTCAGCTAACTCAGGTATTTTTTCAACAAGAGGTTTAGCTAGCTGTTGAAGCTGCATTTTGAGCGACGAATAGCTAAATCGCTGTTCACGCAATTGATTAACTTGATCTTCGAACTGATCCGCTGATTCAGTTGTGATGTCATCTTCTTGTTGGTGTAATACGGGGTTAGGGTGATGCTCAGAGCCACAAACTGGACAAGGCTCACCTTGGGTCAGCTGCTCAGCTAATTGATGAGCCAGACGGCGCGACCATTCTTTTTCTTTGCGTCTTTTTAGATCGCTCATTAAACGATCTGCTTGTTGAAAAAGCTGCTGAAACTCTTTTTCCCGCTCACATACAGTGTGATACAAGCCTTGAATATCTGAAAATAACCCTTTACTTTGTTCTATTATTTGCTGATATCTCTCTTGGTGTGTTTGTTTTTGTGTGTGCAAATGCTTAAGCTGTTCGGCTTTTTCTTTATACGTTTTTTGACCTTCATCTAGATTTTTTTTATCGTTATTCCATACTTGATAACGATAAAATGCTTGCTGAACAGCCTGCCGATAATCAGGTTGAATTTCCACTTTTGTTAATGCTTCTTTTAACTCTTTTTGAAGAGTCAAGCCTTGCTTATACCGCTTATCTGCTTCCATTAATTCATCATTTTTCGCTTGAAGTGCCTGCTGCTTTTGCTGAAGAGAAACTTCCGCTTCTTTTATTTCTTGCTGTCCTTCTTTAATTTGTTTTTGAAGATCAGAAGCTTGTTGAAGCTGTTCTTTTTGAACAACTAATTTGGGCTGCTGTTCATTTTTTTGTAAGCGAGCCTGCTCATATAAACTATTCGATCGCTTATATTCCTCACTCTTTTGAACAATTTGTACTTTTAGTTTTTCTACTTTATCTTCGTAAAGCTTCTGCTGCTTTTCAGCTTGTTCAAATGTTTCTAAATAGGGAAAAAGACGTTCTGCCTGCTGAGCTTTCGTCACCACATCTTGCTTTTGTCTAATCTCCTCTTCCTTCTTAGAAGCACGCACTAGTTTTTCTTCTATCAGTGCTTTTTCCTGCTGCGCTTTCCAAAGAGACGCCTGCTGATCGTATCTTTCCTGCAAATCAGACGCTGCTTTTTCTCGTTTTTCCAAAAGTACAATGCTATCACTTACAAGCTGCTCCGCTTCCGTTACTTTCTCTGTTGAAGCTTCACCTAATCCCGTTTGTTCTGCCGTGATTTTATCTAGGTCTGTCTTTAGCTGCTGAACTTGATAGCGTATTTTCTTACTGAGCTGATCTCCGTACTGCTCGAGATTAAAAAGACGCTGCAGCATTTGACGACGCTCCGTTCCTTTTAACGATAAAAACTCCGCAAATTTTCCTTGCGGTAATACAACAGCTCTTGTAAAATCATCAATTGTTAAACCAAGAAGCTCCTGTACCTGCTGGTTTACATCATTTGTTTTATCTGCTAATACGTACGTTTCATCTTCGATTTCAATCAATCGACTTGAAGCTGATTTTACACGAAGCTCATCCGTCCGTTTAAAGCTTCGTTCAACAGTATAGCGTTTTTTATGATTAGCGTTTTCCAGCTCGAACGTAAACGATACTTTCAGTTCATTTTCCCCGTGATTTAAAATTCCTTGTGTATTATTGGCTGCACGCTCTACTTTTCCGTATAAAGCTAGTGTAATGGCATCCAAAATGGAAGATTTCCCGCTTCCTGTAGGACCAAATATTCCAAACACACCGCCTGAACACAGCGCTTCAAAATCGACAGTTTGTTTTTCTCTAAAACTGTGAAGCCCCGAAACGGTCAAGTTAATAGGTTTCATTTTTCATCCTCCTTTCCCGATACTTCTTCATCGTTAATCAAGGTTAAAAACAGTTTGACTAATTCAGTATCTGGTACCCCTCCGCCGGTTTGCCTGCTGTAGAACTTTGTAAACAGTTCTTCGATCGGCACTTCGCGCTGTGAACGTGTTTCAAGTGCTAGTTCTTCTGCTTTGAATACCGGACGAATATGAATAAAGCCTGGATGAAGCTTGCGAAGGCGATGGATTTCTTCTAGTGAAAGTGCATCTTCTACGTGAACTTCTAAATCAACCCATGCCTGCGTATCTTTTTGCTCATCAAGCCACGTATATACTTCTGCCAATCCGTTTTTCGCTTTCCAACGTGCCAAAGGCTTTCCACTAGATAATGGAATTTCAGTCATCTCAATCTCTTTTCCTGGCTTAGCGTCTAAAATGGTAACGGACTTTGCATATCCTGACTCTGAAAAACTATAAGCAAGAGGTGAACCGGAATATCTTGCAAGGGTGCTGGCGCGATTGATCATTTGCGGGCGATGCAAATGTCCTAGAGCTACATATTGAGCATTAGCAGGTAAACTAGTTGCCGCCACCGTATAAGCTCCTCCTACTTCAATTGGACGTTCTGAGTCCGTTGAACTTCCGCCTGCTACGTAAATATGACTCATGGCAATATTAACGCTATCTGTTGTGAACTGTTCACTCATTTTATCGAAAATACCTTTTACTCTGGCATCATATGAGTTTCGAAGAGCCAGCTCATCATTTTCTTCTGCTAACAGTTCCTTTAACCTTGATTCAGATGGGTAAGGAAGAGCCGCAACCTTTAACATTTCATCTGATGTAGGAATGTGAATGCTTTCTACATCGGTAGTAGGCAAACCAAGAAGCGTAATATTTTGATGAACAGCTAATGGAGAAGCCGCCGACAGCCGATCTGGGTTATCATGATTACCTGCAATAACAATAATCGGACGTCTTCCATTGTTGCTCAACCTAGACATACTTTCGTAAAAAAGCTGCTCTGCCGCTGCTGGAGGGTTAACCGTATCAAAGGCATCTCCCGCCATGAGAATAGCATCTATCTTTTCTTCTTCCACAATGTCTGCCAGTTCATCTAAAAACTGTGCTTGCTCAGCCAGACGGCTTCGACCTTCTAACGTTCGCCCTAAATGCCAATCCGCTGTATGTAATAAACGCATGTTACTCTCTCCTTATTGTTGAAAAAGAAGAAGACTAGGGCCTTCTTCTTTTTTTATATTTCAACAGCATGTCCACCATCTAAAAAGTACAGATAGCGATGCTGCACAGGTTGTTTTACAATCCGCTCAATGGCCTTTGCGTAAAGCTCTAACTGAATGCGGTATCTGTCAATTAGAAATGGTTTTGCTCGTTCAAAATCCCCTTGAAAACGATCCGAAATATTATCCGTTTTAAAATCAAGTAAAACGAGGCCTTCTTCCGTTTCATACAAACAATCAATAATACCTTGCACTAAAATTGTTTCGTCTTCCTGCTCCCAGTGATCATAGATTTCTTTAGCGGAGACACCTAAACTAAAAGGCATCTCTCTATAAACCGTGCGAGCCGTTCGAATACCTTGTGCAATGTCACTGTCTAGAAAGTCTGCTACATCATTTGCATCAACAGCATCCGCTTGTTCTTGCGTCAATAATTCTTTGGTAACCATTGATTGAATAAAGTCTTGAACCATTTCAAGGGTATAAGCTTTATTTAATGGAAGCTGCTGCATAACGGCATGTGTAGCTGTTCCTCTTTCAGCTCCTGTGAGAGATTTCTCTTGAAGAAACAGCGGACGATTTTCAAGAGCTGCTTTAGATCCCCGAACGAGATCGTCGCTTCCACCTGCATCCGTCAGCTGCTGCTGCCTTTTTAATTCAGAAACAGATTGCTTCGAACGATGAACGGAAGCTACACGATAATCATAAGACCAATTTAAGCGTCTATACACTTCGTCTTTATAATCGCTCGATTCTGAAACTGGCTCATGCTTTTGAAGAGCGTTTAAAAGCTCTTCATGATGCTGCTGCTCTTCAAGAGGCTGTTCGGCTAAATCACCTGCTAATAACGTTGAAAGTTTCCAGCTTGAAGCATGCTGATGAATCATCTCAGCCGGCTGGACCTCTCCTTCAACCATATGACTAACATTTTGGTGACGAATTAAAGAAGGTCCAATCCAGTCTAAATAACATTTTGCATCTCTTCTCACGTGAGCTGGAAGCGTCCAATCTTCATGTGCCATAACGGAGCTCCATTGTCTGAGCTTTTCTGGTGCATCTTTTACTGTTCCAACTAAAATAAGTTTTTCTTTCGCACGCGTCAAAGCTACGTATAATACCCGCATTTCCTCTGCCATGCTTTCTTTTTTCATTTTTTTCTTCATGGTCTGCTGAAGAAGAGTAGGGTACGTAATACGCAGTTTTGGATCAATATATTTAGATCCAAAACCTAGTTCTTTATCGAGTAAATATGCTTTATTCAAGTCCATTAAGTTAAACTGGCGAGCAAGACCAGCTACAAAAACAACAGGAAACTCAAGACCTTTACTGCTGTGGATCGTCATCAAACGCACCACATCTTCTTGTTCTCCCAGTGCTCGAGCAGCTCCTAAATCGTTGCCTCGGTCCTGCATGCGTTCAATAAAGCGTAAAAATCGAAACAGACCTCTAAATGAAGTTGCCTCGTACTGGCGAGCGCGATCGTAAAGAGCACGTAAATTGGCTTGACGCTGTTTCCCGCCAGGAAGTCCGCCAACAAATTCAAAGAAACCCGTATCGCGGTAAATTTGCCATACCAGTTCTGACAAAGAGCTTTGTCTAGCTTGTGTTCTCCATGCTTTTAACTGCTCATAGAAATACTTTACTTTATCGCGAAGTTCTTCATCATCTGAAACCGCTAAGTACGTTTTTAACGCATCGTAATACGTTCCTTTCTTTTGCTCTGCTCTCAGTGTAGCTAACTCTTCATCTGAAAGCCCTACTACCGGTGAGCGAAGAACAGAAGCTAACGGAATGTCTTGATGCGGGTTATCTACTACTTTTAATAAAGACATCATAATCATCACTTCAGTAGCATCAAAATAACCTGTTGATAAATTGGCATAAATGGGCACGCCTTCTTGCTTAAATTCATCCATAATCTGCGCAGCCCAAGGCATGGAACGAAGCAAAATAACAAAGTCACGATACGTCACATTTCTCATGATATCGAGCTTGCGATCATATATTTGAAAGCGGTTTTGAACGAGTTCTTTGATTTTACGCGCCATTGCTCTTGCCTCTAACTGAGCCGTTTCAAGCTCTGCTTCTGAAAAAGCGACGAGAGAAGAATCCGATTCTTCTTCCCCTCCTTCTTCTGCATTTTCTTTTGCAATGAGCAGAAGCTCCGTTTCCATTCCTTCCACTTTTGGATACGATGCTCCTAATTTTAAAGAAGCATCATCGTCATATGCAATTTCTCCTACTTCTTCATCCATCAGCTGATTAAAAATAAAGTTTGTAGCATCAAGCACTTGAGAACGACTGCGGAAGTTTTTATTCAAATCGATACGTTTTCCGAACTGGCGACCATCTTGTGTAAAGCGCTTGTACTTTGTTAAAAACAAAAATGGCTCCGCTAAACGAAAGCGGTAAATGGATTGTTTTACATCTCCAACCATAAATAAATTCCCTTGTTCTTCGCTATCTCTCGTCACTAATTTAATCAGTGTTTCTTGAACCATATTTGTATCTTGATATTCGTCAACAAGCACCTCTTCAAACTGAGTGCGATATTTTTGGGCAATGGACGAAGGCTTAAGCACTCCATCTTCTTTTACACTCAAGATTTGCAGGCAATAATGTTCTAAATCAGAAAAGTCCACTAACCCTTTCTCTTTTTTCATATATTCATATCGTTCACCGAAGCGCTGAACTAAAAAGATTAGCGTTTCAATAACGGGCTTCATTTTCTCAAAATCAGCCATGTAGCCGTGCAAAGGCCTAGAAAACAAATCAGCATGAAGTTTTTCAAGACTTGTTTTAGCTTTTTTGCGAAGCTCTCCGAAATCATCTAAAAGCTGCGAGTCGTATGCTTCTCCTTTACATGGCTTTAAACGAGTAAAATTCAAATTCTGCATTTCCTCATGCAAATCAGCAAAAGAATGCTTAGAAGCGCTGATCAGCCGATGAATTTGAGCCAGGTCTTCCTCTGCATTAACGGCGCGAGGAGCAGGCCCTCCTGGCAGCTTTGTTAACTCTAAGCCCTGTTTTAAAATCGACTCAATGCCCATCAGCTGCGTTGTTACTTCTTGTAGAAGAAAAGATAGAAACGGAAGTGAATCAATAGAAGAGTCTTCTGTCACATCATATTGACTCACGATCATTTCAAGCCAGCCGTTTGGGTCAGGGTTAGCTCTTGCAAAGTCATACAGCTTTCTTACCATAAGCTGAATATCTAAGTCATTTCTGTCACTTGTATAACGATCAATTAAATCAAAGAATCGCTCGTTCTGTTCAATACTGTACTGTTCTTCAAACAATTCTTCTAATACTTCTTCACGCAGAAGATCCGCTTCCGTATCATCTGCAATCCGAAAACCAGGGTCTACATCGATCAAATAATAATACGTTCGAATGACTTCTAAACAAAAAGAATGGAGCGTAGAAATCGACGCACGGTTTAATAAATTAAGCTGTCTGCGCAAGTGCAAAGAAGATGGATTCTTTTTTAACTCTTTTTCCAATGCTTCTCCAATTCGATTTCTCATTTCGGCTGCAGAAGCATTTGTGAACGTAGCAACGAGTAATCTATCAACATCGATTGGCTCATCACCCATCGTAATCTTTTTAATAATACGTTCAACTAAAACCGCTGTTTTTCCTGAGCCAGCCGCCGCGGCTACTAATATATCTTGACCGGATGAAACAATGGCGTTCCACTGATCATCCGTCCACTGGGAGTCGGCCGGTTTTACGTGTATATCTTCACTCATCTCGTTTGGCCTCCTCTCGAATTTTATCTAAAATAACACTTTGACTCTCTGTACTAAGCTGACGATATTCGTTGTTTTCCATTGATTCATCGAACTGACAAATTGAGCGGTATTCACAAAACGCACATGGTGTTTTATCTTTTAGTTTATAAGGCGAAATATCAATTTTCCCATTTGTAATCTCTGTACCTGCCTCCACAAATTTACCTCGCACATACTGACGGAGATGTGTAAAATCTTCTTCGCTCGCAACCGAAGAATTGGAATAAAAGCCCCCTGTCTTTTTAATGCCAGCTGATATAACCTGTGAGTGCCCTGATTCTAACGTTTCGTCCATTAACCTTACTGCTTCCTCGTCTCCTACAAGCAGTCCTTTCATTTTAAACTTCTTGAAGATTTCAGCTTCAATTTGATCAGGCTGTAATGCTTTAGTACTGTTGATCATTGGGTTATGAACGTGGAAATAAAGAACGCCAGCAGGCAATGCTCCTCTATTATCATGAAGAAGCTGTTCAGCATACGTCACGACTATGTCTAAATAAGCTAAAATTTGAAGAGATAAACCGTAGTACACTTCCACTAAGTTTAATGCTTTATCGCTTGATTTATAGTCGACAATACGCAGTAAAAGTCCTTTTGAGCTTTCCGCTTTATCTACCCTGTCAATTCGGCCAACGAGTTCCATCGTATGGCCATTTGGCAGTGTGAACTGCATAGAAGGCAGCTCTGCGCTAGGTCCAAATCCAAGCTCCAATCCAACAGGAACAAAGCCGCTCATCTTAGCGTGCTCACTTAACACAAACGACGCACGTTCAATAATTTGCTGCAGCTTATGTGTTAAATAGTGGTGGCGATTCGAGCTCAATAAAATCTCATTTTGCAAGCGCGGAGCAAGTTCATGCACCGCAGCCGTAGAAAGCTGCTGACAGTCTTTTCTCGTTAAGTTCTTCCATTCTTTTTGACCGCCGCGAAGTTCGTCTGAAATCATTTTCAACGCCGCGTGAAATAACTCGCCTATGTCAGGAGCCGCCAATTTGAAAACTTTTCGTTCTTTAAGCTTGAGCCCATGAGAAGCAAAATGCGCATATGGACAGGCTTCAAATTTTTCCATTCTGGATACGCTTGCTTGAATATGCTTTCCATACAGACGCTGACTAGTTTTCTTTGTTAACCGTTTTGCTTCATTTTGATAAAATAAGCTGCTTAGTACTTTCTCACTGTATGAGTTCCAATCTGGATTTTTCACATAAAAATTATACACATCCCACCAAGCGGAACTCATCGGATAATGGCGTTTCCATCCTTGCAGCTGGCTGGCTAAATGCGCGATGCTCGTTAAAGGATTTGTTATATAATCAACTTGCTTTTCTTCTTCTAAATCTGTAGGTTCCGTCATTAACAGCTTTTCCTGCAGGAGCGGAAATAGCTCTTTTACTCGATTAATAACGAGTGAAGGCAGCAGGGTCTTCCCTTCCTCATTGGCAAGAGGATACGAAACATAAAGTTTTTCCGAAGAGCTGGAAAGTGCTAAATAAATGAGAAATTGTTCGTCAAACAGCTTTTGTCTTCCGGTTGGCGCAAGTAATAAACCTGATTCAAGCAGCTGCTCTCTCTCCTTCTCAGATAACAGGCCATCGCTTTTTGGTTTAGCTGGAATCACACCGTCATTTACACCTAACACAAAGCTTGCTTTGATATCGGATAAACGCGAACGCTCAAAACTTGCCACAACCACTTGATCCAGCGCAGGCGGAACAAGTGCAAACTGCATGCCGTCAAGCCCTGTCTCAAATAGATCTGCGAACAAAGAAATCGATACTTTCTCTTCTCCCATCATTTCAACAAACTGATCAAATAAGTGAAGAATTGCTTTCCATACCTGCTCGTGCTCTCTTGCTTCTTGAAGCTTTCCTTCTTCTTCACATCGATTGCGCAGCGCTTCTATCTTTTGTGGAATATCTAAATTCGTTAAAAAACGATAGAGCGCTTCTGCTTTTTCTTTTCCTATTTTCCCTTGTTTTAATTTTTGCTGAAGCGAATAAATAGGAGGAACAATCATATTTTTTAATTCATTTATTTTTTGCTCAAAAGCAAGCTCTTCGTCCGTTTTCCCAAGGTTCATGTCTTCAAGTGAACGATATTTTCTGTAGGTAAATGGTTCCTTGCTCGTCCACTTAGATCCTTGAATACCGTAAGCAAGTACATAATTTTCTAATTCATCCATCTCTTCGCGAAGCTGGTGCACATCAGATGACAAAGGAAATAAAAGATCTGTTTTCACTGCTCGAAAGATGGTTTCATATCGCCATGACCCGCTTACCACCTCTAAGACTGAGCGAACAAATTCAACGAGTGGATGGTGAAACATCGCTCGCTTTTGGTCAATAAAGTACGGAATTTCATAATCTCGAAAAATGGTTTGAAGCAAGTCATGGTAGTCTTCTGCATTTCTAACAATCAAGGCGATATCACGGTAGCGATAGCCGCGATCGCGTACAAGTGAAAGCACTTCTCTTGCAATCCCTTCAACTTCTGCTCTTCGGCTAACAGCCGGCAGCAGCTGAATGTTCTCGGGCTCTGACTGAAATTCCGGCGTTGGCCGTTCATCATAATATCGTTCTAAATAGGCAAGCTCTGGACTGTTTTGATGCCTTTTTTGTTCGTTAAATACGATTGGCTCTTGAATCTCTATCCCGTTTTCAGCCGCCAGGCCCATTAGTTCTTGGTACGTTTCGCTCGTTAATCGAAACAAGTGCAAGTCATTTGGAATAAAATCTTGATATGAATAATCAGAAGTCACCGCTATTTTTACTTCTCTACAAACTTTCATCAGCTCTACTAATACGGTTAATTCTTGAGGAGTATAGTGATGAAATCCATCTACATAAATCGTTGCTTGAGCAAGGTAGGCAGAAGACGCTACTTTTTCACTCAGCAGCTTCAAATAATCTTCTCCATCTACATATTTCGTCATCAGCTGTTTTTCTAATTCTCCGTAAATGAGATGTAAATCATGTAATTTATCAGCAAGGACTTTCTCATCTTCTGCTTGAAGCTTTTTCTTCATCTCTTCGAGAGACGGGGCATCTACTGTGTACTGTTTAAATTCTTTAACCATTTTTTCTAGTTCTTCAATAAACCCTGCTTGTTCTGAAGAATTCGCAAACAGTCGAAGCTCTTCTTTTTGATGTTCGATAATTTTTTTAAGCATCATATGAATACCTGTTTGATCCACATGATAGCGGCTAATACCTCCCACTTCTTGCAGGATACGCCATGCAAGACGTGTAAAACTATAAACTTGAGCACGCATCATGCCTTCTAACCCAGGTGTTTGAACAAGCGCATACTCCGACTGAAATGTCATCTGTTCAGGTACAATATAAATAAGTGGATGCCCAAGCGGAGCATTTAACAGCTCTTGGCGCATGCTATTTAAAAGATATTCCGTTTTCCCGCTTCCTGAACGTCCTAATAAAAACTGTAGCCCCACGTTTTCACCCCTTCATTTTTTCTCTATGTTTTCATTTGTTTAAGTACAAAATGGATAAACGCCACGTAAACACGTGACGCAGTCGTCAAAATTTTATAGTGATAATCATCTAAATCTCTCTATCTCTCTCCTTATTATTTTACTGAACTTGCAGACAAAATTCCACTTTGCCGATATGTGAAATGCTGGATGCAACAAAAAAACTTTTCAGTAGTCAAAAGACCACTGAAAAGTTTTAGAAAAGCGAATTATTTTCTACTTTTACATCATGATTCCACCATCTACATGAAGTGTTGTACCATTAATATAGTTGGACTCATCAGATGCTAAATACAGATACGCATAACCAATGTCAGAAGGCTGACCTAATCTTTGTAAAGGAATAGTGGATTTCATTTGATCAATGATTTTGTCTGGCATGGCCTTCACCATATCCGTCTCAATAAACCCGGGAGCTACAGCGTTTACATTAATTCCTTTTCGCCCCAGCTCTTTAGCCCATGTTTTTGTCATTCCTACTACGCCTGCCTTTGTCGCCGCATAGTTTGTTTGACCAACATTTCCATATACGCCAGATACCGAAGATGTGCTAATAATTTTCCCTTTACCTTGAGCAATCATATGCGGTACCACTGCTTGTGTACAGTGAAAAACGCCTGTAAGGTTTACGTTGATTACTGCTTGAAAATTTTCAACTGATAATTTGGTTAACATTCCATCTCTGGTGATACCTGCATTGTTAATTAAAATATCTATTTTAGAGTAGCGTTTCACTACTTCTTCTACCATTGCATCTACACTGTCTCGATCCGCTACGTTCACTTGAAAAAATGCTACATCTCCGCCTTCTTCTTTTAGCTGAGCTGCTCGTTCTTCTCCCGTTTTTGCATCGTAGTCAACCATAGCGACCTTTGCACCCTCTTGTGCGAATATTCGAGAAGCTTCGAACCCTAATCCATTTGCTGCACCCGTAATAATTGCCACTTTATCTTTTAATCTCATGTCACCCGCGCTATAAGATGCTTACTAACAACGATTAATCAGCAAGTCGCTTGAATCTTAGTAGCGCATTCCCCTCCTCAAAACGACGCCAAGCACGTCTTAATGATCATTCGGTGCTTTTCTAGTAATGATCCCTCTACTTACATCTTAGTAGTCAAGCTCAAAAATCATTCATATAATTTTTAAGAAAACGTTTTGAAATACATGAGGTGATAATACATGTTGAGAAAAAACACGTATATCTCTAGAAAACAAAGGGTTCATTACTTAGGTGCAACTAGGAATAGACGTCTAATTTATTCCCAGTTTTTTCTTTTATTTTAGCATATTTCTCACAATTGATAAACAAAAAACTTGTTCATTACTGGACAGATACTCTGTATGTGCATTGTTCTGCCAACCGAATAAACAGACAAATAACTTCTTTAAGAAAAATTTTAAGATCCTTTCAAAAATGCTGTTGTATCCCTATAAGAAAAGGCTTTTCTATAGTTTACAATACCCCTTTTGGCTGTATGTATAACAAAAGACTGCCTATTAAAAAGCAGTCTTTCATCACTATTTGTTATATATAAACAAACTATTTGTCATACTGTTTCACTTTAGATTTTTCATTTAATCTTCGTTCAATTTGTTTTCCAACAAGCCATAGAACAAAAATGATGACTAAAACAAGTACTGCTTTTAGAGGCTGTTTCACAAATGAAACAAAATCGGCCCCAATAAAGCTCATCATAAATATCATCACCATTTTACCGGCTAATACAGCAAGCATAAACTGAGCCATACTAACACGTGATAGCCCTGCTACTACATTAATCGCCGAAGACGGGGTAAAAGGGAAACAAAGCATAATAAACAGCGGTCCGAACCCGTGTCTTTCTACCCAAATCATAATCTTTCGAATTTGTGCATGCCGGCTGATGAAATGTAAAAACCTCGCCTGTCCATATTTTCTAAAAATCAAAAAGACAAGCAGTGATCCAACGCAGCTGCCAACCCATGAAATTAAAAAACCTAACCATAAGCCAAAAGCGGCAGCATTGGCCATTACAAACGCAAAAAGCGGCAAGATGGGGATGAACGCTTCTAAAATAGGCAACAGCAGCCCTGGAATGATTCCAAATGATTGATATTGTTTTAATAACTCGAGGACGCCGTCTAATGTCAAATAATGCTTTAATGTTTCAAAATCCATCGAATGTTCTCCTTATTTAAACAACTGTGCTACTTTTCACTTATTGTACTACTTTCCTTTACCAAACAAAAGTTTTACAGCGTTTTACCTTTCCTGTCCTTTTACGTTTGTCATACAGCCTTTATTTACGCACACATATTTGGTTGAACAGCCATGCACTTTTTACTGAGACTGTTTTAAATAACGTTTAAACCAGCTTGTTAAATATTTTAGTCTTGCCGTTCGTAAATTAGGCTTACCGCTTCTAGAGAGTTCATGATTAGACTGGGGAAAACGAATAAATTCTACTTCCTTATTTTTTCTTTTCAATGCCACATAAAGCTGTTCAGCTTGTTCAATTGGACATCTATAATCCTGTTCGCTATGCAAGATTAACAGCGGTGTTTTAACGTTCTCCGCTAAACGAAGCGGCGAGTGGTTCCAAAGTTTTTCCGGATTTTCATAAATATCAGCTTTTAATTCCCATTCGGTAAAATAATAGCCAATATCACTAACGCCGTAAAAACTTGTCCAATTTGAAATAGACCGTTGCGTTACCGCTGCTTTAAACCGATTTGTACTTCCTACAATCCAGTTTGTCATAAACCCTCCGTAGCTTCCTCCTGTTACGCCAAGCTTATCTTCATTAATATAAGAGTAGCGCTTAACTGCTTCGTCAGTTACTGCCATCAAGTCCGTATAATCCATGCCTCCATAATCTCCTCGAACCGCATCTGTAAATGCTTGACCATATCCTCTGCCGCCTCTTGGATTAGAAAAGAGGATATTGAACCCTTTTGATGCAAGTACTTGGAATTCAAACATAAATGTATGACCATACATAAGATGCGGACCTCCATGGATTTCTAAAATGGTTGGAGATACATCATTGGTAGCAGCAGCTTTTACTACCCAACTGTGGATATGTATACTGTCCGTAGAAGTCGCGTAAAAAGATTCTGCTTGTGTGAGCTGCACATGCTTTAAAAATGAGTCATTAACGTTTGTCAGCTTCACTAATTCCTCTGTTTTTAAATTTAGAGAATAAAGATCTCCGGGATGTGTAAATGTACTGATTGCCATGATAGCTTCCTCACAATTTGGAAGAACAGATACTGCATATACGTGAGCATTATCCATAAGTACAGAGTCTAACTTTCCATTCACATTTCCTTTATATATGCCTACAGAACCCTTTTCACTTACGACAAAATAAAATTCTTCATTACTGCCCCACATAATTCCCGCTGCGGTTCTGCCAAAGTGAAAATCTCCTGCTACCATATCTCCTACTTCTAAGTCTATGCCAGCAGTGATACAAGCTGTTTTTTGGTTAGAGATCTGATAAATGTATATGTCATTCATTGAAGCTGATCCATATGTACGTTCATTTCCAATGTATGCTATGTATGACCCATCCGGTGACCACGAAACTTGATGAAAATATCCTGTTTCTCCTGTAATAGATGTTACTTTTTTAGTCTCGCGATGCAAAATAAACACGTCCATAGTTAATGATAAATCCGGATTCTCTCCTCGGCTGCTGCAAAATACAATTGAGTTTGCATCAGGGGACCAGCACCCAACAGAGTGATGATAAGGTCCATCCGTTAAAAACGTCACTTCTTTGTTTTTAAGTTTAACGACGGCAACTTGAGCATATTCACCTTTTAAATAACCGCTAACATCGGATTTGTAAAGTAAACGTTCCACTTCATACGGCTGGGGATGTTCATGATTTTGTTCAACTCTTACAGCTTTTTCTCCTACTTTTGTAGAAAACATAATTTCGTCACTATAAGGAGACCACACCGGATTACTAACGCCTTTTTCAAGATCTGTGAGTGCTTCTGCTTCCCCGCCTGTCGCTGCTAATAGGTGGAGCTGAACGGCTTGACTGCGATCGGATAAAAAAGCAATCCACTTGCCATCAGGAGACCATACTGGAGAATGATTATTTCCTTTGTAGTACGTTAATTGCTTAGTTTCTTTCGTTTCAAGATCTAGCATAAACAGCTGCGTTTCATACGCGTTTTCTATTTTCTTCGTTTCTCGAACCGTATAAACTACACTTTTTCTATCTGGAGAAATCTGAGGATTATAAACAGACTTCAATTCATACAAATCCTCTATCGTTACCGTACGCTTTTTTAAATCATTCAATTTCTTCGCCCCCAAGCACTCATTTTTAAACCAAATAGTCAATTGATAAAAACAAAAATAGCGTTTCCCTTTTACTTTATCATTTCTAAAAATAAAAATCTAAAAATTTAGAAAATTAGTTGTTTTTTCTCCTTTTAATCTATATAATAATAAAAAGGGTGCAGAGGTGATGAGGTATGAACAATGAAAAATCGTACACGGAAATGATGAAGTCCCTCGCTCGCAAGAAAAAAGTAATTGATACTGTGAGTATGTTGGATGTTTATATCGAAATGGTAATTGATGAATCGCTTTTTAAGCGTCAAAAAGAACTGTTAGAAACAAACATTAACGCGGCATTAGATCAACGTGATGAAACTGCTTTTTATGAGCTATCAGCACAGTACCAATCCCTGCTTCAAACATCTACTTAATATTTCAGGAGCTTAATTCATATTAACGATTTATATGTACGTTTAACAGGCAGATCCTTTCTTCTCAGGAAGAACAGCTGTCTGTTAAATCGTGTTTACTACATAAAAAAAGATTCTTACACCTGTAAGAATCTTTTTTAGTAGAATCTTTCCTATGAGTGGACGTAACCGCCCATTCCACTCATAGGTTTTTTTGTTATTTATGCGTCTGAAACTGCTCTTCTTCTGTGGAACCTTTTAAAGCTGTTGTAGAAGAAGTCCCACCAGAAACTACTTGTGCCACTTCATCAAAATAGCCCGTTCCTACTTCACGCTGATGTCTGGTAGCTGTATATCCATTTACTTCACTAGCAAACTCTCTTTCTTGTAACTCTGAATAAGCTGCCATTCCTCTTGTTTTATATCCTCGTGCCAGCTCAAACATGCTGTGATTTAAAGCGTGGAAGCCAGCAAGCGTAACGAATTGGAATTTGTAGCCCATTTTTGCGATTTCTCTTTGGAATTTTTCAATCGTTTTCTTATCTAATTTTTTCTTCCAGTTGAAAGATGGTGAACAGTTATAAGCAAGCATTTTACCTGGGAATTTTTCATGAATAGCATCTGCAAATTTTTGTGCTTGTTCCAAGTTTGGTTCAGACGTCTCACACCATACTAGATCCGCATATGGCGCATATGCTAAGCCGCGAGCAATAGCTTGATCGATTCCGGCTCTCGTGCGATAAAAACCTTCAGCGGTGCGTTCACCTGTAATAAACTGGCGATCTACAGGATCAACATCACTTGTAATTAAATCAGCGGCATCAGCATCGGTACGAGCAATCAGAAGTGTTGGAACACCCATTACATCAGCAGCTAAACGAGCAGCAATCAAGTTTTTCACAGCGGTTTGAGTTGGAAGCAATACCTTGCCGCCGAGATGACCACACTTTTTCTCAGAGGATAATTGATCTTCAAAGTGTACGGCAGATGCTCCCGACTCAATCATTCCTTTCATGAGTTCAAATACGTTTAACTGTCCTCCAAATCCTGCTTCTGCATCTGCTACAATTGGAGCAAAGTAATCGATATCCCCTTCTCCTTCTAAATGCTGAATTTGATCGGCACGCTGCAGCGCTTGATTGATTCGTTTCACAACATGCGGCACGCTGTTTGCCGGGTATAAACTTTGATCAGGATACATGTTTCCTGAAAGATTTGCATCTGCAGCTACTTGCCATCCGCTTAAGTAAATTGCTTTTAGCCCTGCTTTTACCTGTTGTACTGCTTGATTTCCTGTTAAAGCTCCTAAGGCATGAACGTATGGCTCTGTTTTTAATAAGTTCCAGAACTTTTCAGCTCCTCTTCTAGCAAGCGTATGTTCAATATCAATGGACCCTCTTAGCCCAATGACTTTTTCTGCAGAATATGGACGTTCAATTCCTTTCCAACGCTCATCGCTTTTCCAGTTCTCTTCAAGATTTTTTACACGAATGTCTTTCATTCTTTATACCCCCTAATGAATTTAAAATTCTATATTCATAAAAATATAAAACGCAGCAGTTAGAATATGTCTGTTTCATGATGAAGTAAATTAGCAGCTTGCCATAATGCTAGCAAGAACGTAGATGAAATAAGTAAGTAGTTGAAGGACATGTAGTAAGACTTAGCTGAGGTGAATATACGCTGAGAATTTTGACTGCTATCTTTTCAATCACAAATAACTATTCTTCCCTATTGTTATAAAACAGTTTTTATTTTACATACGTTATTATATAACAGTACTTTCGAAAATGAAACCTCCTTTTAGAATTTTTTTCCTACTCGCAAGGAGGCTTTTCTATTAATACCTACGTATAAAAGGCTTCATATATCCTTTACTTTTTCTTATATCACTTATTCATTTCTTTCATACTTCTCAACAAATGAAATTCTTTCCAGTATTGTTGGGTGACCATATCGGAAAATCTTCACTAAATACGGCGGATTTACCTGAGATAGTCCTGATTTCGTTAAGTCCTGAAACGTTTTAATAGCAGCTTGCTTATCTCCTGTTAGGTCCATAGCGTACGTGTCAGATTGAAGTTCATGATGACGCGACTGCATATTTGTTAACGGACTCACAGCAAATGTAAGAATAGAAAAAATAAGTAGAATAAGCGGTAAAGAATTTAAATCACTAAGAGAAGTAATTTTTAATGCTTTCCCCCATCTCTTAATCACAAAGCTGGCTAAATGTTTCGTTAGCCATAAGCCTACGATCGATAAAACTAATGCTGAAGCAATCCCCACATAAATATGTTTCTTTACATAATGACCCATTTCATGCGCCATGATAAACAAAATTTCACGTTCCGTTAATTTATTAAGAGTAGTATCCCATAACACAATTCTTGAATTAGAACCTATTCCCGTCACATATGCATTAAGGGAATTCGTTTTTTCAGACATGTTTACTTCATATACATGCTTAGCAGGTATATGAGCTTCGTCTGCTAAATGCAAAATTTTCGTTTCCAGCTCTTTATTCTTTAATGGATAAAAATCGTTATATAACGGATCGATAACCACTGGTTGAATAAATGTCAAAAATAGCGTAAATGGAATAGATACTAGCCACGCATACAGCCACCATCTTTTTGAAAACTTACGAATGAATGCATATAACACAGCAATCACTAAAAACATGGTGGCATAGTTCACCCAAAAATCTGTAAAAAGATCCTTCATCCATCCCTGGAAAGGTTGCGTCGTAATATGATAAGCCTTTGAAAGCTTATAGCTAATCCAGTCCATAGGAAAAGAATAGATCAGCAGCAGAACAGATAACCAAAATACATAAATAGCAGTTTGGAGAAGACTGAAACGGCTGACGTCTTTAGACCACTTATTAACTTTCTTAGACACACCTAACACTAAAATTAAAATAAACCCTAGCCACTCATATGGAATTCGGATAAAAAAGAGCGCATCTCTAATTTTTGAATATTTTTCGGTTAACATAAGTTCTCGTGCATTCATAAACGTAGCCGGGTCTACGCTGGTGCCTTTTAATGATTGTGGAATAGAGGTATCGCTTATATAGAATAAATACACCCAAATACACGCTCCATACACAAGAAAAACTCCGATGGACCACCAAACAATTTTTTTCACGCATTCCCCTCCTTTTGTACAAACAGTATGCCGTTATTACTATTGTAGGTTTTTTTTCGAAATTTAGAACAAGCGTTTATAGATGTGCTATAAGAAATGCAATTTAGGGCGAGGAAATCATAGAAAAACGAAAAATAGAGTTTAGACAAAAGAATAAACTCTGTTTCCAAACAAAAAAAGCAGTTTGCATATGCAAACTGCTTTTAAGATGACCCGTACGGGATTCGAACCCGTGTTACCGCCGTGAAAGGGCGGTGTCTTAACCGCTTGACCAACGGGCCAGTATGGCTCCACAGGTAGGACTCGAACCTACGACCGATCGGTTAACAGCCGATAGCTCTACCACTGAGCTACTGTGGA